>DATEOF010000364.1:0-61980 GCA_035274465.1 Polyangiales bacterium | reverse complement strand
GTCGAGCAGAGCGAGCGCGAGCGCGTCCGCGACGCCGTACAGGCCGCCGTCGGCTGCAGACGTCGCGTGCAGCACGTGGGCCTGCGCCACTCGCACGGTCAGCTCCAGCTCCTTGAGCGCACGCGAGCGGCCGGAGCCCTTTGCTCCCTCGAGCACGCAGGCCTGTCCGCGGCCCCGCGCAGCCAGCGTGAAGCGGCGCGCCAGACGGCGCCGTTCGCGCGTGCGGCCGACGTACGCCACGTTGGTCAGCCGCGCCAGCGCCGTGTCGTGCTCCGAGTCGCGACGGGTGCCGCGCAGCGCGTCGATGCGATCGATCACCTCGGCGGTGCTGCTCGGGCGCACGAGCTCGTTGCCGCTGAGCAGCGCGAGCACGAGTGCGTCGAGCTCTTCCGGGATGGGTTCGAGCTCGCGTCGGTTCAGCTGCTCGACGCGTAGCGAGGGCGGCAGCGGCGCCTGCTGCCACGACTCGGCCAGCGCGTCGACCGAGATCGCGGGAAAAGCATGCTCGCCCGTGAGCAAGAAGTACGCGACCCCACCGAGCGCGTAGAGGTCGGCGCGCTGATCGAGCGGCCGGCGCGCCAGCGCTTCGGGTGGGATGAGCGGCGGCGTGCCGATCACCTGCGAGCTGGGCCCGAACGGCGCGATCGCTCCGAAGTCGATCAACTTGATCCTGCCGTCCGGGGTCCGCCACAGGTTGCGCGGGCTCACGTCGCGGTGGATCAGCCCGCGCGCGTGCAGCACGCCGAGCGCCTGACTGGCGTCGAGCAGGTGATCGCAGACCGTTCGCCACGGGAGCGGTGCACTCGAGCGCAAGTCCTCGCCTTCGAGCAACTCCATCGTGTAGAAGACGCCGAGCGCATCACTGCCGAACTCGAACACGCGAGGCGTACGCGGATGCTCGAGGCTGGCCAGGGTCTGGTACTCGAGCTCGAACAGCTCGCGCAGCTTCGGGTGCACGCCGCTGTGCAGCAGCTTCAAGGCCAGCGTCTTGCCGCTGGTCAGCTCCGTCACGCGGTACAAACGCGCGGCGCCGCCGCGGCCCAGCGTCGATTCCACCCGATAACGTTCGGCGATCAGCGCGGGTGGGGGAGCGTCTTTGGGCGCGGCGTTCGAGTGAGCGGAGCGCAAAAAGAACCTCTCCGTGCGGCCCACGCCGCGCTGACCGTCGAAGCTCGATTGTAACGTGTTCCAGAGATCGCCGGCAGCTGACGGCGGCGGAGCCATGCCCACTGCTCGGCAGGCTTGCGCACACGGTCGCGGCCTTTCTGCGAGGCTGCTTACGTCGATGCCCCACCTCGCGAGGTCATGGAACCTGCACGCCCGACACCTATACTGACCCCTCAGTGGCGCTCGTGACGCAGGATTCTCTACTCGAACTGACTCGACGCAACGCAGAGCTCACCGCGCGGGTCGCGGAGCTCACGCGCGCGCTCGCGCAGCGCGAGGCCATCACCGTGCTCACTGCGGGTGTGATGCACGACGTGCGGAATGCCCTGCACGTGGTGGTCGTGGCCGGCGAGACCCTGTCCACGTCGGTCGAACAGGCAGACCAGATCGAGCTGGCCGACACGATCCTGGCAGCGGCCCGGCATGGCGCGTCGCTGTCGCGCGATCTGCTTGCGCTCGCACGGCAGGAAGGCGCGCGAGCGTCGGTGGTGGATTGCGCGGAGCTGCTCGGGGGTGTTCGACGGCTGATCGAGCGGGTCATGGTAGGACGCGTCCAGTGCACGTTCGAGATCGGCGGAGACGTGTGGCCGATCATGATCGAGCGGTCGCAGTTCGAAGCCACGCTGATCAACCTCGGCGCCAACGCGCGCGATGCCATGCCGGATGGGGGTCAGCTGCACATTGCGGCGCGCAACCTCCCGCCGGGGCTACCGCTGCCCGAGGAGCTGCCGCCCGGCGACTACGTCGAGTGGTCGGTGGTCGATACCGGCAGCGGCATGTCGCCCGAGGTCCTCGCGCGCTCGACCGAGGCGTTCTTCACGACCAAGCAGGCCAGCGGCGGAACCGGGCTCGGACTCCCGCTGGCGCAGAACTTCGCCGCGCGTTCGGGCGGCTCGCTGCTGATCGACAGCGCACCGAATCGTGGCACGCGCATTCGAATCCTGTTGCCTCGCGCCTGGGTTCGCTCCGAGGCCGCGGTCGTCAGTGCGGGGCTGCACGAGAAGGTCGAACGCCTCCTGCAGCGCATTCGCACGCCCGAGCTGCGGCGCGCGCTCGAGAGTTGGCAGGCGCTGTGTCCTCCGGAGGGGTTGCCGGCTCCGATCGCGACCGAGGCCAAGCTGGCCGAGCAAGCCGAGTGGTCGCTGGTACTCGGCGTGGAGGACGGCAGCGAGCCCCGGCTGCGCCTCCTGCGCATCGGCGATTCGCTGGCTCGCGCGCTGGGACGCACCGAGCTGGGCGAGCTGCCGATCCACGGATCGCTCGCGGTCGGCACGCTCGGCGCGGCGTACCGCCGGGCGTTCCACTCGGGTTTCCCGAGCTACGAGTACCTGAACTACGACTTCAAGGACGCTGCGCCGGGCATCTTCGAACGACTGATCCTGCCTGCGGCGTCGGATGGCGAGACCGTGAGTCACCTGCTCGGTGTCGTCCGGCTGTCTGAAAATTTGGAACTCGGGGGGAGAGACGACCATGTCCCATGAGCTCGATGCATTCTCGAACATCACGGCTGCGGAGTTGCTGGAGAAGGTCGAGCAGACCTCGCCGGCGGTGCTGGATAGGTTGCCCTACGGCGTGATCCACCTGGATGCTGGAGGAGGTGTCACGTTCTTCAGTCGTACCGAGGCCCGGCAGTCCGGCTTTGGCGAGCGCAACCCGCTCGGCAAGAAGTTCTTCACCGAGCTGGCGCCGTGCATGGGTTCGGCAGAATTCCTGGAGCGCGTCGAGCATGCCCGGAAGGCGGGCACGCTGGACATCACGTTCGAGCAGATTGGCGACTTCGACGACGCAGAGCGCGAGCTGCGCGTGCGCGTGATCTCCGCGGCGGCGGGCGGCGTTTGGGTCTTCATCCAGCGGCTGCGCGCTGCGTCGTGAGCTCTTGCAGCAGCTCTGCCGCGACACGTTCGCCGCTCTCGCAGCCGCCTTCCATGAAGCCCTGGGCTTCCGCCGAGCAGTGCTCGCCGGCGAAGCGCAGCCGCCCCGCGGGCTCGGTGAATGCGCCTCCGAAGCGCGTCCAGTCGCCCGGCCCTGGGCACATGTAGCTGCCCAACGCCCAGGGGTGCGAGGGCCAGTGAAAGCGTGCCTCGCGCATGCCCGCGCGCAGGGCGGTGATGCCCGGATAGACCTGCTCCAGATCCCGCACTGCACGCTGCGCTTGATCCGCTGCGCTGCCGGAGCCGATCGCGAGCCCCTGCAAACCGCCGGTGAAGTTCACGAGCACGCCCGACTCCCCGGGTTGCGCGCGCGAGGCCTCCCAGGTGGTCTGGTAGGGGAGATCGGAGAACGAGCTGCCGTCCGAGCGCCGGCCCTCGCGCCACAATCTGTGGGCGAAGCCGATCATCAACTTGGAGTTCGTGCCGTACGCGAGCTCGCGGATCGCCTGGCGTTGGACGTCGGGCAGCTCCACCGTCAGCTCCACCCGGCGCAGCGTGGTCAGCGGTAGCGCCAGCACGACGTGGCTCGCCACCAGCGTGCGGCTCGCGCTGCCACCCCGGAAGCTCAGCTCGAAGTCCTGACCCGCACGCTGGCGCACGGACTCGAGCACCCAGCCGGTCTCGAGCGCCCAGCCGAGTCGCTTCGCCAGCTCGCTGGTGATGGCGTCGTTGCCGCCGCGCACGTGATAGCGCTCGTCGCTCTCGCCGAACACGCGAAACGGATCGGGTTCGGTGGAGATGAAGGTCAGCAAGTTCAGGGCCGATTGATGGTCACACGGCAGGCCCATCTCGGTCGTGTACGCCACGTCGAGCAGCGCGCGAATCCAGTCCCGCACGCCCTGTCGATCGAGCCAGTGCGAGAGGCTCTCGAGATCGAGCGCCTCGGCGCCGAGCGGCGTGCGGTAGCCGATCGTGCCCTCGCCGATCACCGCCACGTCGCGCGCGATGGCCTGCGCGATCGGCCGAAACGCCTCCACCACCTCGGGTTCCGAGCGCACGCTGCCGCCGAAGTACCAGAGCGCTCGTGAGAGCTCTGCGCTGCCCTGGCTGAGATCGTCCAGCGCGAGCCCCAGCTCACCCGCGAGCGCGCGCAGGTGGGTGTGACCGCTGTCTATCAACTCGCCGCCGAGCTCGACCACCTGCGCGTCGGGGAAGTGCCCGCGCAGCGAGAACATGCGGCCGCCGACGCGGTCTTGAGCCTCGAACAGCCGCACCCGCAGGCCGGCGTTCTTCAACCTGTACGCGCAGGTCAGCCCGGCGATCCCGGCGCCTACCACACAGATCTCGGCGCCGCTCTGGCTGGGCCGCGCGGGCCGCCCGCAGCTCGCAGCTGCGATGCCCGCGGCCATGCCTTTGAGGAACGTTCGGCGACTGCTCGTCGCGAGCGCATTGCGTTCCAGCACGTCCGAGGTCGAGCAGCCGCCGCGCTCGGCCGCCCAGGCGAGCCGCAGAGCGCGCTCTACGCCACGAAACAATTCGCTGCGTGCCATCTGACTGTCCGAGTATCACTCACTTCCGCCGGGAACGAGAGTGGCAATCGCTTGATACCCGCATTCCTTTTGCGGCGCCCTCGTGTAGCTTCCCGTCCATGCAACTCTGCCCGAGCCGGCAGCCGTGAGCAGCCAGCTGTTGTCGTGCCCGAGTTGCGCCGGCAAGGTCGCCTTGCGCAGCGATGCGACCGAGACCTTGGTCTGTCCGAGTTGCGGCGTGCTGTGTGACGTGACGGCGCGAGGCCTCGTGTTCGTGGCGCCCGCGGGGCTGCGCAGGCAACCCGACTTGCCGCTCGGGGTGACCGGCGAGCTGTTCGGCGATCACTACGAGCTGATCGGTTGGGTCATGCGGGCGTGCACGGTGGACTCCGAGGAATATGCCTGGAGCGAGTATCTACTGCAGGGCGAGCACGGCTACCGCTGGTTGAGCGAGTGCGAGGGCCACTGGATCTTCCTCGAGCCGCTGTCGGCTTCGCAAGTCAGCACCACGCGCTGGGATCAACCGGTCCGCGTGGGTGGCGTGGCTCACCGGCACTTTCAGCGCTCCGAGCGTGTCGGCTACAAGGCGATGCAGGGCGAGTTCTACTGGCAGATCCGCAGCGACGACGTCGCCACTTTGGACGACTACATCGCGCCGTCCCGCATCGCGTGTCGCGAGGCCGTGGCGGGCGACGTGCAGTGGACGCTGGGCCAGCATGTGCTCGCGCGCGAGCTCTGGCGCAGCTTCAAAGCCCCGGGGTCGCCGCCGCGCCAGTACGGTGTCGGACCTTGTCAGCCCAACCTGCAGCTGACAGCTGCACCGCGAATGCTGCGGCAGGCCGGCCTGTTCGGTGCGCTGTTGATCGCCGTGGCGGTGCTGCTGTCGGCGGCACTGCCGCGCGCGAGCGCGCTGACGACGCAGATCGAGCTGTCGCCGAGCTCGCCGATCTACCTGTCGCCCGTGTTCGAGATCACCTCGAGCACACACGCGGCGGAGCTCGAGGCGCGCGTCCTGGGCGATCTACGCGAGGTACTCGAGCCCGGTACGAGCGAGGCCTGGCTGGGCGTCGACATGGCCCTGATCGAGGACCGCAGCGGGAAGTCGGATGCGATCAGCTTCGACCTCTACCAGCCTTTGGACGGCTCGGCCTCCGAGGGCGAGCTCGAGCACAGCGAGCGCGTGGGCTCGATCCAGCCCGGGCGCTACCTGCTGCGCGTCGAGAGCACGACGCCGCCCTCGGTGACCGGGAGCGCGCGCTTGCAGGTCAGCGTCACGCACGGAGTCTTCTTGTGGTTTCCGCTGTGGCTCGCCCTCGGGTTGATCGCGGTCGCGCCTTTGGTCGTCTTCGCGCGCGGACACCTGTTCGAGCGACGTCGCTGGGAGGATAGCGACTACCCTGGCGGCTCGTCGGAAGGCTGACATGCGCTTCAGTCTCTACTGCATCGCAGTCTTGATCGGGTTCTCGGCGCTGCAGTGGCGCGGCGTGAATCTCTTGCCTGCACCGGGGGCGGGTCAGGGTTCCGCTGGCGCGCATCAGTCACGGGTCGGCTACCGCTCCTATCACCCGTACCACGGCTTTCACGGAGGGAAATGATGGCCTTCAACGTTCAACAGTTCGTCGCCACGCTCGTCTACGCGGGGGTCGGCATCGCGATCTTCGGCCTGGCCTTCAAGATCGCCGAGAAGTTGCTGCCGTTCAACCTGGTCAAGGAGCTGGCCGAGGACGACAACGTCGCCGTCGGTATCCTGATGGCGTCGATCATCCTCGGGTTGTCGATCATCATCGCGGCCGCGATCCATGGCTGAGCCGAGCGCCACGCGCGCGCCGTTGTTGTTCTTGACGGTGTTCGCGATCGCCGCCTGCGGGCTGATCTACGAGCTCACCGCGGGCGCGCTGGCGAGCTACGTGCTCGGCGACTCGGTCACGCAGTTCTCGATCGTGATCGGCACGTATCTGTCCGCGCTGGGCCTGGGCGCCTGGCTGAGCCGCTACATCGACGATCAGCTGGTCGACCGCTTCGTCGACATCGAGCTGGCGGTCGGGCTGATCGGCGGCTTCTCGGCGCCGCTGTTGTTCTTGGCCTTCGGTGAGCTGAGCTATTTTCGCGTCGTGCTCTACGGGCTGGTCGGCCTGATCGGCACGCTGGTGGGCCTCGAGGTACCGTTGCTGTTGCGCATCTTGCAGCGGCGGCTCGAGTTCAAGGAACTGATCGCGCGCGTGCTGTCGGTCGATTACCTCGGCGCGCTCGTCGCCTCGCTGTTGTTCCCGATCTTGCTCGTGCCGCGGCTCGGGCTGACGCGCACCAGCCTGGTGTTCGGCGCGTTGAACGCGGCGATCGGCTTGTGGACGACGTACCTGCTCGAGGATCAGCTGCGCCGTCGCTGGGGGCTGCGGGTGCGCTGCGTGCTCGCCATCGCGGTCCTGATCGCGGGGTTCGGGGCCGCGGATCGGTTGACCAAGCTGGCGGAGGACAAGCTCTACTCGAACGACATCGTCTACGCCAAGCAGAGCGCGTACCAGCGCATCGTGGTCACGCGCGGCAACAACGGCTTTCAGCTGTTCCTGGACGGCAATTTGCAGTTCGCGAGCAGCGACGAGTACCGTTACCACGAAGCTCTGGTCCACCCGGCTCTGGCGGCGGCTGCGCAGCACGCGCGCGTGCTCGTGTTGGGTGGAGGCGACGGCCTCGCGTTGCGCGAGCTGCGGAAGTATCCGCAGGTGAAGCAGATCACGCTGGTCGATCTGGATCCCGCGATGACCGAGCTCGGCCGGCGCTTTCCGCCGCTGCGTGAGCTGAACGGGCAGAGCTTCGACGATCCGCGGCTGCGCGTGGTGAACGACGACGCGCTGCACTGGCTCTCGGCGGCACCGGCGAGCGAGCGCTTCGACGTGGCGATCGTCGACTTCCCCGATCCCAACAATTTTTCGCTCGGCAAGCTGTACACCACGCGCTTCTACCGCTTGCTGCGCGCGCGGCTGATGCCTGATGCGGCCGTCAGCGTGCAGAGCACCTCGCCCTTGCTCGCGCGTCGCAGCTTCTGGTGCATCGTCCAGACCATGCGCCGCGCAGGGTTCCACGTGCATCCGTACCACGCCAACGTGCCGAGCTTCGGCGAGTGGGGCTTCGCGTTGGCCAAGCCGCGCGAGTTCGCCGTGCCGTCGGCGACGCCTCCGGGTGCGCGCTACCTCGACGCAGCGGTGATGGCCGGGCTGTTCGTGTTCCCGCCCGACATGCAGCCGGTACCGGTGGAGGACAACCGCTTGGATAGTCAGATGCTCGTCCGGTACTACGAGGACGAGTGGAAGCACTGGAACTGACGCCATGCTGCACTGCACCCGGCGCGAGCTGATCGCTGCCTTCCTGGGAGCGCCGCTGGCAGCGGCATGCCGGCCGAGCGCAGCGCGCGACTACGTGGCCACGCTCGGCGGCCAGGATCATGTGGCGGGCCATCGCGTGCGCGATGGGGTCAGCTTCACGCCGACGCGCACGCGGCGTGTGCCGGTGGTAATCGTGGGTGCGGGCGTCGCGGGCCTGTCCGCAGCCTGGCGTCTGTCAGGCGCGGGGTATGACGACTATGAGGTGTTGGAGCTGGAACGGGAGCCGGGTGGCACGTCGCGCTCGGGCTCGAACGACTTCACCAAGTTTCCATGGGGGGCACACTATGTGCCCTGTCCGCTGCCGCACGCGCGCGCGGTGCGCGCGCTACTGCTCGAGATGGGAGTCGCGAACCTGCTGCCGAATGGCGAGCTGGAATACGACGAAGCCCAGCTGGTGCGTGCGCCGCAGGAACGCCTGTTCGTGGCCGACCGCTGGTACGAGGGCCTGTATCCGGCGGCGGGCGCAAGCCGCGAAGATCTCTCGCAGCTCGCGCGCTTCGAACGCGAGGTCGCGCAGTTCAGTGCGTTGCGCGATGCTTCCGGCCGGCGTGCCTTCGCCGTGCCGCTCGCGCATGCCGGTGAGTCCGAGGAGACCGCGGCGCTCGACGGCTCGAGCTTTGCCGCGTGGTTGCGCGCGCGGGATCTGACCAGCCCGCGGCTGCGCTGGTGGCTCGAGTACGGCACGCGCGATGATCTCGGCGCCACCCTCGAGCAGACCAGCGCCTTTGCCGGGCTGCACTACCACACTGCGCGCACGACCGAACGCGGCCCGAGCGCATTCCTGACCTGGCCCGAAGGCAATGGCCGCCTGGTCGCGCACCTGGCGCGCACCGCTGGACGCCGGCTGCGTTGCGGGGCCTTGGTGAGCAAGGTTCGAGCGCGCACGGACGGCAGCTACGAGCTGCAGTGCTTCACCCCAAGGGTATTTGCTCGCGACGCACCTGCGGTGCTTGCTTCGCGGCACGAGCCGGCGGGACAGGGCGCGGAGTTGCTGATCGCCGAGCACGTGGTGCTGGCCGTGCCCCAAGCGGTGGCAGCGCGCGTGCTCGATCCGCTACCCGACGCGGTGCGTGCGGGGGCCGCGACGTTGCGCAGCGGTGCATGGCTGGTCGTTAACCTCACGTTGCGCAAGCGGCCCGTCTCGCACGGCTATCCCGAGTGCTGGGACAATGTGCTCTACGGCAGTCCGAGCTTGGGCTACGTAGTCGCGACGCATCAATCAGACTCGGCGCAGCGCGGACGCACGCTCTGGACCTGGTACCTGCCGCTACTCGGTGACGATCCGGCGCAGGACCGCAAGCACCTGCTCGCGCTCACGGCCGAGGACTGTGCGGAGCTCGCGCTCGCGGACCTGGCCCGCGCGCATCCGGATATCGCACACTGTGTCGAGCGCTGCGACGCCTTTCGCTGGGGCCACGCCATCGTGCGCCCCACGCCGGGCCTGTACACCGGACCCCTGGCCCATGTTCGCCAGGAACTATCGCGCGCACATGGCCGTCTGCACTTCGCGCACACCGAGCTCTCGGGCATGGCCTTATTCGAGGAGGCACAATGGCACGGCGTGCGCGCGGCCGAGGAGGTGCTCAATGCGTTGGGCCGCCCGCCGCAAAGTTTGTTGTGAGCCTTGTCCCCCGGCCTGCACAGGCGTAGGAAATTGCCAGAGGCGAGGCATATGCACAACGAACAGCACGAACTCACACACGAGTTTCCGGAGTATCGTGAGCGTATCCACACGCTCAAGACTGACAACGCGCACTTCCGTCACATGTTCAACGAGTACCACGATCTCGATCGTCAGCTGCATCGAGCCAACACCAACGTCGAGCCGCTGTCGGACGAACATGCCGAGCAACTGAAGAGGCGCCGGCTGCTGCTGAAGGACGAGCTCTACGCGTTGCTGAAGGCGTACTAGTCGGCTGCGGCGTCCGGCGCGCTGCCCGCGTCGTCTTCGTCCACGCCTGCGTCCGCGACGCGGTTCACCAGGCGCTCGTAGTACTTGCTGTCCACGATGCCGCAGCCCGCAACCACCACGACCAGCACCAACCACCAGCGCATCACAGCTCCTGCACGAAGCCGAGCCAGGCTGCGCGCTCCGAGACGCCGACGTAGGGCGCGAGCTTGGCCGCGTGCTCGCGCTCCGCTTCCTCTCCCCAGTCGGTGAACCAGACTCCGACCACCATCGCCGCCGCGACCAGGATCCCGGTACTGGCGAGCAAGACGTTGGTGCGGGTCTGTGCCGCGTGGGCGTCGGAGTACGCGCGGCGCGCCGCGGCAGGCGAGGCGTCGGCCTGGCGGGCGTAGTCCTTGTACTCGTCGTTGAGCGCGAGCGTGTTCATGCCCGACCAGATGGTGATCCCGCCCAGGACCGCGGCGCTGCCCAGCAGGCCGACGAACAGCCACGGCTCGAGCTGGCCGTCGCCGGCGTCCGTGTCCTCCGCCGCCGGCTGCTCTGCTGCGCCGAATTCGGAGCGATCGAGCGCAGTTTGGGCTCGCGCCGGGCCGGCACCGAGCGCTACCAACACGCAGAGCGCGCAGGCGCCGAGACTGCACAGGGACGGGCGGAGCATCGGAGCTCGATTGTGAGCGAAGTCACCGCGCTCGGACACGCTGAACGCTCGCGCCGCTACGAGCCGTGCCTACATGCGATCACTCGGCAGCGCATGCACGCCGCCTCACGACGCTCTTGAACTCCAGCGCCAGCGCGTCCCGCGCGCCACCTGCCGAACGCACGAACTCGGTCACGGAACGAGTCTGCTCGGGCGTGAGTGCCCCACCGAACCAATGCGTGCGCTCGGCCGTCTTGACCACCACCACGTTCGAGTGCTCGCACACGCCGAGGCAGCGCGTCCGGATCACGCGACCGCCGCCAGCAGCTGCAGCCTCGCGCAGCTCGCGCTCCTGGGCCGCGTGATCCACCTCGGGATGCTTGCGCTCCGTCCCGCAGCAGCAATCCCGGCACAACAATATGCATACTCCGCTCGACGTCATGGCGGCGGCAGCCTACCCGGGGCTGCCCTCTCCGCCCAGTGAATTCTACGGATCTCGCCAGCTACAGCGCACCGTGGTGCCGCTGCGCGTGCGGATGATCTCCAGCTTGCCGTCGATCATCTTGGCTCGATAGCGCATGTTGCGCAGGCCGAGCCCCTCGAGCGGCTTGTCGACGTCGCCGATGCCGACGCCGTCGTCTTCGACCGACAGCACCGACTGTTCGCCGGCGCGCGCCAGGCGCACGACGATGTGGCGCGCCTGGCCGTGGCGGACCGCGTTGGTGATGGCTTCGCGCGCGATCAGGCACAGCTGCGCGATCGCGGTGGCCTGCGCGTTGTCGACGAAGTCGCGGAGCTCGAGCTCGCAGCTGACGCCCAGCAGCTCGGAGGCTTCGCCGAGCGTGCTACGCAAGACCTCTTCGAGACGCTGCGCCTCGACGTGGATCGGCGAGAGGCCGCGCGCCAGGCTGCGCACGCGCGCGATGGCCAGGTTGATCAACTCGACGATGCGCTGCGCCTGGCCCTGATGCTCGGTGGACAGGCCGTGCTGCAGCCCCTTGGCCAGGAATGCGGTACCGGTGAGCAGCTGGCCGAGGCCGTCGTGCAGGTCCTGGCCGATCTGACGCTGCAGCTGTTCGCTGACTTCGAGCAGTTGACGCTCGAGGCTGCGACGTTGTGTCACGTCGCGCATCACGACGACCGTCAGACCACCGTCGATCTGATGAAAGCTGCACTCGAGCGTGAAGGTCGAGGCATCGGCGCGCCGGCCGATGGCTTCCTGCGTCGTGCCCGTCGCGGGCAAGGCGTCGGCACCCAGATCGAGCAGCGTGGAATATGCAGCCCCGAGCGGCGGCCGGTCCGCGCAACGAAACATGCTCGTCGCCGCGGGGTTGAACGCTGCCACTGCGCGCTGGGCGTCGAGGATCATCACGCCATCACCCGTGGCATCCAGCACCGCGCGCAGCTGAGCTTCGAGCGCGCCGTCGACCCCCCGGCTGCGCGTCACGTCCAGCTCGTGTTGCAAGGTTTGTTCGCGCATGTAGCGCGAGGTTATGTCCGTGACCACGAACACTTGAAACGCATCTGGCTCATCCGGCCGCGCGAGAATGGCTACGAGCCCGCGGAAGACCGAGCCATCGACGCGCCGGCACCAGCCTTCGAGGCTCGTCTCGCGCTCCGAGAGAAACGGAACCAGCTGTTCGACCGTCAGACCTTCGGCACGTTCGGTCGTGTGACCGAACACAACCTCGGCGTCCGTCGTCCAGCGGCGCACGCAGCCGCCCGCATCGACCGATATCAGGCACGCCCCGGGGCTGGTCGGCCGCGCGACCAGGTTCCGACTGGCTGTTTGACTTAGGTATACCCCCATGCTCAGCATCAAAGAATGTTGAGTCCCACCGAGCTCGCTCGTTTGGCCACCGCCTTGGGCGGGCTTCCGATCCTGGGCTGTCTCGCGGGCAGTCCCGCCGAAGGGGCGGGCATACGCTACGGAGACATCTTACTCGCAGTGGACGGAATTCCGACGGCCTCCTGGGACGATTTCTTGAACGCTCGCGCGCGCTGCCAGCGCTCGTTCGTCGCGCGGGTGTTTCGTGAAGGCGTGGAGTTCGACGTGCCGCTCACGCTGCGCCCGAGCGCGGCCAAACCGCTCGAAGTCCTGGAGGAGCTGCAGACTCGGGGTATTCTGCCGCGTGAAGCTGGCAGCGGCGGCTCCGGCAATCAGTGAGGCATGCGGGGCGGCTTGTGGCCGAACAGCTTCGGCTCCTCGGCTAGCTCGGTCAGGACCTCGTCGAGGATTCGACCACTGTGCTGAGTCTGGTTGTGCAACAGCTCCCGCGCGATCGCCGACAGCACATCGCCGCGACGGTCGTGCAGCGTGTCGCGCACGATCGAACCGAGCTGGGAGCCGATGCCAAATGTCAGATCACTCGTCGGGATTGTGACGGGTTCCATCGGCATCAACCCGACATAGACCGGGCCGCGATCGCCCCAGCCCACCGTGTCCAGTGTACAGGGCAGGTTGCACGGTGCCTTTTGCATGCGCGAGCCGATCTCGCATAGCAGCGTTGCGACCTCGACGATCCGCGCCGCGGCTTCATCGGTCGTACAGCGCTGGATGTCGGTCAGCCGATCGCGCAGCGGCCGCTCGGCGCGCACGATCTGCCAGAGCCGCCAGGTTCCCTGCCCGGTGTTGGCTAGCACGATGCAACGATTCACCGACAGCACGCTCTTGCAGGCGGCGTGGAGCCGAGCCACGCGCACCAGGGTCTCGCGGCCCGCTTCGACGTCGCTGAACACCGTGTCGGCGCTGGAGAAGATGCGCCAGCCGTGGCCGATGCCCGCGGTCCAACCCCCGCTGCGCAACCTGTGCGTGGTCATGCTGGTCGACGCGGCTTCTTGCAGGATCACGCGGCCTTCGACCGGCGGCCAGATCGATCCGCTCGGTGCCGAAGGGTCGGGCGACCGCGGTCGCTCTTCTTCGCCTACCGAAACTGACACGTCGGTCCACGGTGTGGATTGTGTCACCGCCTCGTTGTTCTCGGCGAGCACCTGACGGATCAGGGGCAAGGCGGGGATCTCGACCGTCGGCGGCGTCGATTCGCGGCTGCGCAGGTGATTCAGCAAGTCGTCGCTGGAGTCGATGTCGGGTCGGCCGACGGACAGCGTGTAGTCGTGCAGTTGCTCGCGCACGCGGTCGAGCGCCAGCCGCACAGCGAACACGAAGGCCTCGCGGATACCGGTGCCGTCCGAGGCGACCGACTCGACCACACCGATGCCGGTGCCGCAGGCATGAACCAGCTCGCGTAGCTCGTCGAGCGGGGTGGCGTTCTGCAAGTCGCGCTTGTTGGCCTGGAAGATCACGCCGACTTGCGGCGACGAAGTGCGAGACAAGAAGCGCGACAGCTCGCGCAGGCTGCCTATCGACTCGAGCAAGCGCGTGTCGGACGAGTCGCCCACGAACACCACCACATCCGCGTCCTTCACCAGGCGCCAGCGGCGTTGCGAGAACTCGCGCTGGCCGGGCACGCTGACGATCTGACAGCGGATTTGGTAGCCCTCGAAGCGACCGGCCGTGTAGTCCATCCAGTCGAAGTACAGCGTGCGTCCGTACTCCTCGGAGGGTGAGTGCAATTGCTGCCCGAGGCTGCCGGCGAGCGCCCGCAGGCTGGTGGTCTTACCTGCCTCGGGCGGTCCGTCGTACACAACCCGAATCACGATCACCTCGCGCTCGCGATCAAGGACGGCCACGGGATCCTCCTGGTAAGAGAGCAAAGCAGACGCGAAGGGCCCGCTGCACGCCTCCGCGTCTGCTCATTGCCGGCGTGACTACTGAAAGATGCTGGCGTTCTTGTTCACGGTGTTGCGCACGATCGCCAGGTTGCAGGCCGAGCGGTCGGCGGCCAGATAGATGAACGTGCCTGGTGTGATCATCTTGATGATGTGGATCTGGTCGCCGAGCGTGATGATCATGTCCTCGAACGTCGTTCGTAGGTTCAAGGCGCGCATGATCTTCATCTTCTGCTTCACCATCTCGCTGTTGTACGCGCTGGCGGCGGCCAGATCGAAGTCCGGTCGGTTCGACTTCAAGCCCAGCGTCATGCCGGACTCGATGTCCACGAGCGAAGCCGCGATGAAGCCCGGGATCTCTCCCGACAGTCGTTCGAAGTTTTCGTTGATGACTTTTTCCGATGGCATGGATTTCCCTCTTTCTCGGCCGAGTACTCAGGACCAGTCAGATGGTCAGCTCTTTCTCGATGCCCGAGAGTAGGTGCCGCGCCATCGCCAGGTTCGCGCGCCCGCGATCCAGCACGACGTAGATGAACAGCGCGTCGTTGGTCGTGAGCGGCCTGATCATGTGGTACTGCTTGCCCAGCGAGATCAGGATGTCCTCGATGGTCTCGTTGAGGTTGAGCGCCTTCATCGTCTTGCGCTTGGCGCGCACGACCTCCGTGTTGCCCGCGGCCGCGATCTCGAGGTTGACGTTTCCGCCGCCGATCGCGCCGAGCATCATACCGCTGTTGCTGTCGACGATGCAGGCACCCAGACAGCCGTCGATCTCCAGAAGCTTAGGCAGTGTCTCTTTAGCAGTCGCCATTGCAGCTCTCCTTGTTCGAATTCCCGGTTCTTTCCCGAACCCGATCCAGTACGGCAGTCCGCGTCGCCAACACCATTGCCAGCGACTGGTTGCCCAAAGTTGCCGTGAGTCTTTGCAAAGAAGCTCGGTCCATACACAGCGCCACGCAGCACTGGCCCTGATAGCGCCAGGCCACGGCGCCTCCATCCGCGGAACGCGAGCAGGCGTGCGCCACCTGCGGGCTGAAGCCGGCCGAAGCGCCGAGGGCGGCGTCCGCCCAGGTCGTGAGATCGATCAGGTCGTCCAGATCGATCGCGAGCTCGCTCGGAGCGCCGATGAAGTTCGGTGTGCCGTCGGGTTGAAACGACAGCGCGATCACCGCGTTGGACGGCGCCGCGACGGCCTCCAGGTGATCGAACATGAGCTCGGCCTCGAGCTCGTCCAGGCGCTGTGCACCCGCCGCCTCGAGCACCTCCACCGCGCCGAACGTGTAGCGCGGGTTGTAGCCGGGCCCGCGATGCTCGATCCACTCCATCGGCCACTCGAGCGCACGGCTGCCGCACAGGCTGGCGACGGTCGCGTCGACGGTCAGCAGCGACTCGATGGTGTGTTGCTTGATGGCCGCGCGCATGTGGTCCGGTGAGACGATGCCGCTCATCGCCAGAGTGTCGACCAGCGGCTGACTGTCGCGGCGGCAACGCTTGAACACCGCCTCGAGCTCGGCGTCGCTGGTGTCGTTGCAGTGGCTGCGCAGGATGTCGCGAAAGCGGCCGCTCATGCCGGGCACCGCGCTCCAGCACACGCGGTTGGCCTCGACCAGGATCGTGCCGATGGTATCGGCGTCGGTGCCGATCATCAGCGCGCCGCGCGCGGAGGGTGGCAGCGACTCGACCACGCGCATGGCCGACAGCAGGCGGTCGTGTGCGAGGTGAGGCAGCCGCGAGGCTGCGAGCTCGGAGCTAGTGTCGATCAAGGGACCTCACGGCGTTCTCGAGCGCGAGCTTCGCGAGCATGGGATTCGCGCGGCTGCGATCGAGCACGAGGTAGATGAACGCCGGCACCTCGGAGTGCAGGCGGCGCAACAGGTGGTACTGGTTGGTGCTGGTGACCAACAGGTCTTCTGCGACGTCGTCGATGCCCATGTCGTCGATCGTCTTTTGCTTGCGGCGCATGGCCTCCGCGGTCAGGCTGGCCGCAGGCCGTAGATCGATGCTGCCGTCGAAGCACACCACGCCGCCGTTCGACGCGAGGAACAGACAGGCGGCCAGGTAGCCATCGATCTCCCGCGTGCGCTCCAGCACCAGCGTGTGAGATGGCAGCTCGGGCTTGCGCACCGGTGGCTCGTCCTCGCCGGCGAGATCGAAGGCCAGATCGAGCGCGTCCCCGTCGTCGCGCACGTGGTCCGTGGTCTCGTCGACCGAACGCAGTGCATCGAGCAGTACCTCGCGCAGCTCGCGCGTGACCGTCTGCGGCAGTCGCGCGGGCAGGGCGGTGGTGCCCAGCGTTCCCGCAGGCATGGCGAGGATCGACGCGACCGCGGGCTCGCCCGTTCGACCCTCGTGCTCGGCGTGCACGATCTGTCCCTCGCGCAAGTGCAGTCGGCCGGGGCTGGTACCTTCGACGGCGATGGTCACCGAGCGCCGCGCGTAGTTGTACATCTGCAGCATGTCGACGAGCGACAGCCCGTGGACCGAGCCACGGAAGCCGATGCCGCACTCCACCGCCTGCCGGATGCACTGGATCAGCTCGGCCGGCGTGAACGGCTTGCACAGCACGCGCACCGCACCCAGCTCGATGGCGCGCTGATAGTCGCGCGCGGTTGCGAAGGCACTCATCAGCACGGCGCGCGTTTGCGGCGACACATCGCGCAAGGCAGCCAGTAGATCGATGCCATCCTGCGCACCCAGTCGTAAATCCGTCAGCAGCACGTCGAACTTGCGTTTGCGCATGCTGTCCAGCGCATCCGCGACCGTGTTCACGATCGCCACGTCCAGGCCCTGATAGCGCAGGTCATCGCCGACCGCGCGCGCGAACATTTCGTCATCTTCGACGACGAGGACGTCGGTCATCTGTCCTCCGCAGGGGCGCACATCGGCAGCAAGACCGCGAACGTCGTGCCATCGGTCCAGCGCACGAGCTGGAGGTCGCCGCCCACTCCGCGCGCGGCTTCGCGCGCCGAGGTCAGGCCCAGCCCCAGGCCTTGCTGCTTGGTGGTGAACATCGGCTCGAACACCAGGTGGCGGTGATCGGGCCGAATGCCGGGGCCAGAGTCCTCGACCAGCACGCGCAGCCGGTCGTCTTCGACGCTGGTCGTCACGTGAACCGTCGTCGGACCTTCGGCGGCTTCGAGCGAGTTGACGACCAGGTTGACGAAGATTTGCTCGATGGTCAGCAGGTTGCCGGACACCAGCACGTCGCTGTCGACCACCACGATCAACTCGTGGGGTCCCATGCGCAGCTGCGGGCGGAGCAGGCTCTGCGTGCGCGACAGCACCTTCTTGATCGACACCTGGGACGGGGCGGGTGGGCCGAGCCGCAGGAAGTCGAGCAGACAGTCGATGGTCTCGCGCAGGCTGAAGGACGCCGCGCGCACGTCCTTGACGATCTCGCGCGTGCGATCGGTGGACAGCTCGCCGACGCGCTGCGCCAGCACGTCGATGCCGAACACGATCGACGACAGCGGAGCGCGCAGGTCGTGGACGGCCGTCGCCACCACGCGACCGAGGGTCTCGAGTCGCTGGTGGTGGAGGCGATAGGCGACCTCGCTCTGCTTCTGCGAGATCTCGCTGATGATCAGCAGCCAGTCGTCTTCGTCGATGTGGCAGCGCGTGCAGCTCAGCAAGAAGTCGCGGTCACCGCCAGGCCGCCATTGCACGGTTTCGCTGCTGTCGTGGGCCATGATCACGTTCCAGAAGTCGCGCGCGAGCGGCGCCGGCAGCACATCCGTGTTCATGCCGCTGCGCGCCAGCAGCTCGCGAGCGCGCGGCGAGCCACCGAGCACGAGCCCGTCTTCGTCACAGATCAAGAGCGCGCCGTCGACGCGGTCGAGCGCGATCACGTTCACGCCGGTCGGTGCTTGCGTGCCGACGAACTGCTCCTGGTTTGCGAAGTTCGAACCCACGACGGACTCAATCTCGTCCACCTCGAATCTCGTCGCAATCCGGAGATACCTGATCGTGAATTAGGGGTTTGGACCAGAGCTGCGGTGCCAACCAGGGTTTTCCTGATGCGCGCGCTGCACACACCGTTGTCCCTGCAGATCACTGCACATGCGCGGAGCAGCCGCGTGCAGTTAGTCGATTGTGAGCAGTCAGCTGCGCTGGCGCCCGTCGCTCGATTCATCATCGAGGCGCGGCGGGGTGAATCGATCCGTGCTGCCGCTGCGCACATGCCATTCGGCTGCGTGCGCGACCAACGCGGCTGCAGTGTCGACACCCAACTTTTGCTTGATGTTCGCGCGGTGCGATTCGACAGTCTTGACACTCAGACACAAGCGCCGTGCGATGTCTTTGGTCGACACGCCCTGGCCGACGAGGCGATAGATCTCGAGCTCGCGGTTCGATAGCTCGGCGAGGTTGTCACACGACGAAGGTGGCGCGGGCCTCGACGGCCGGTTGGGCGTCGTGCTCAGCAGGCGCAGCAAGCTGGCGTTGACGGCCGCGCTCACGTAGATCTCGCCGGCCAACACCGTGCGGATCGCCTGCAGCAAGACGGCAGTGCCTTCGTGCTTCATCACGTAGCCGCGGCCGCCGGCTTGCAGCACGCGCTTGGCGTAGAGCGCCTCGTCGTGCATCGACAGCGCCAGCATCGACACCTCGTGCTCCGCGTCCTCCGACAACATCGCGATCAGATCCAGCCCGCTGGCTGGGCCGAGCGATAGATCGATCAGCGCGACGTCGGGCTGGTGTTCGCGTACCGCCTGGAGCGCCGAAGGAATGTCCACCGCGCTGCCACAGACTTGCAGATCAGACTGCCCCGCCAGTAGCAAGGTGATGCCTTCGCGCACGATCGGATGGTCGTCGACCACCAACACTTTTCGAACGGCAGATCCCACTCCCAGCTCTCCGGTCGAACAAACGCTCACCCCAAGGGTACTTGCACTGCTGCATCCCCAAGGGGACTCGCATCGCGGCGAAAAATTTGCGTCTCGCGATCAGTATCATCACCGGAGGTAGTTGCAACGTAGACCCTGGACGCACGCCAGGCGCACGGAGCGCGCCGGTTCGCTCATGTAGGTTGTGCCCGCCTACCTGAATGGTGGACTCGATTGACGAACACTGGGCATCGTCCGCGCACTAGCGTTGGCCGGTTCGGTCGCAGCGCCTAGCTCGTACGCGCAGCTGCGAGCGGCAAGACGCCTCAATACCCGGCGGCGCGGTCCACGACGTTGCGAAGCGTTTCGCCCGCGCGATAGCGGCGCAAATTGTCCAGGAAGATGTCGGTCACGTGCTCGAAGTATCCCGGGCGGCCACCGGAGAAGTGCGGCGTGATGATCACGCGGTCGCTGTGCCAGAGCGGGTGTTCCGGCGGCAGCGGCTCGGGATCGGTGACATCCAGGCCTGCGCCCGCGATGCGACCCTCGGAGAGCGCGGCGACCAGCGCGTCGGTGTCCTGCGTACCGCCGCGACCGATATTGATGAGCACTGCGTTGCTCCGCATGCTCTGGAGCTCGGCCGCACTGATCAGCTTGCGTGTCGCCGCCGTGAGCGGCAGGGCATTCACCACGTAGTCCGACTCGCGCAGCAGCTCGTGCAGGCTCTCGGGTGGGTACATGCGCTCGACGTGGGGCACCGGCGTGCTGGCGCGGCGCAGACCGAGCACGCGCATGTGAAAGGCCGCGCCGAGCTCGGCCACGCGCTCACCGATCGCCCCCACGCCCAGGATGCCGAGCGTGGACCCGGCCAGCAGCGGCACGTCGCGAACGAAGGGCGCGCTGTCCCAGCGCTGCTCGCGCTGTTGGGCGAGGGCCAACGGCAAGCGACGGATCAGTGCCAGCAGCAGCGCGAACACGTGCTCCGCGATCTGATCGGCGTGCACGCCGCTGGCGTTGGTGATGGTCAGTGCCTGCCGTGCCACGATCTCCGGAGTCAGCAGCCACTCGACCCCGGCGCCCGCGGTCTGAATCCAGCGCAGCTGGCCGGCCTCGCGCAGGCGCTCGGGGTTGATGGCGTGGGTGAAGAGCACCTCGGCCTGGCGGAGCAGCGTGCGGTCCTGCTTGAGCTGCTCGGGCCGGAGCACGCGTGCGGGTTCGGCCTCGTGCGCGATGCGCGACAGCAGTGCATCTGAGAGCGGGGCGTTGATGGCGACGACTTGCGGATTCGGCATGGTGCTCCTCGCGACGCACGCACCATGCCCGCAGGTTTGGCTCGCTGGCAAGCTCAGCCGCGAAAGAACTCGGCGAGCAGCTCGGCGACCCGCGCGGGCGCGTCTTCTTGCAAGAAATGTCCGCGATCGGGCAACGCGGTCGCCTTTGCATGCGGCAGTTCGCGCTGCACGCGTGCCATGGTCTGCGCGACGTCGGGCAAGAGCCGGTCGCGCTCGCCGTAGACGATCCGCGTGGGGATGCGGAGCCGTGGCAAATCACGGGCGATCTCCTGGAAGCCGCGCGTGCTGAGGCCGATCGCAGCTGCGGCCAGTGCGAGGCGTGCGTCCGGCTCGCGGAACGGAGCGAGCATCGACGTCAGCAGCTCTTTCGAGATGCTGCTCGGGCGCTCGACGCCGTCGCGGATCAGTCCCTCGAGACCCGCCGGGCTCGTGAGCTGGTCGCGCAGCTCTGGCGTGGCGCAGCGGCGGACGAACTCCACCACCTCGGACGAGAACTCCGGGTAGACGAGCGTGTTCAGCAGCGCCAGCTTGCGCACGCGTGCGGGCTTCTGGAGCGCCCAGTGCAGGCCGATCGGGCCGCCCAGGTCGTGCACGCCTAGCGCGAGATCTTCGACTTTCAGCGCCGCGCACATGCCGTCCAGCAGCTTCTCGAAGAACGCGAACGTGTAGCGCACGTCGCTGGGCTTGTCGGAGCCACCGAAGCCCGGCAGGTCGGGCGCGATCACCCGGCAGTGCTGTGCCAGCGTGGGCATGATCGCGCGCCACAAGAGCGAGGAGGTCGGCCAACCGTGGAGCAGCAAGACCGCAGGGCCGCTGCCGAGCTCGCGATAGGCGAGGCCGCGGCCGTCGATGGTGACGTGTTGCAGAGGGATGGTTTCCATGCGGGATTCCCTAGCGCCGGCCGGGCACACCGCCTTGATGCGCAGTGCGTATTTGCCAGCGCCGCATGGCCGGGGCAGCGGTCACGGGGTAGCCTCTCGAACGATGCGGCCTTCGACCGAGCGCGATCACCTCGAGCGCATCCGGCGCGTGCAGACCTTCATGGAGCTGCACCTCGACGCTCCGCTCGCGATCGATTCGCTTGCGCAGCTCGCGGCCCTGTCGTTGCACCACTTTCACCGCGTGTTTCGCGGCGTGGTGGGCGAGAGCGTCGAGGCGCACGTGCGGCGCTTGCGGCTCGAGCGCGCGGCGCGCAGCCTGCGTGCGAACGGCGTGCGCATCGCGGATGTAGCGAACGGAGCCGGCTACCGCTCGCACGAAGCCTTCACGCGCGCCTTCATCGAACACTTCGGCCAGAGCCCGAGCGACTACCGCAAGCGCCCGGGCCGGCGCGCGCGCCGCATGAGCGAGGCTCTGCTGCCGCTGCCCGAGGTGCGAGTCGCGCGTTACCCGGCCATTCCGGTCGTCAGCCTGCGCCACGTCGGCGACTGGGATCTCGCGCCGCGAACCTTCCGCCAGCTCGCGCGCTGGTCGAAGCAATGCGGCGTCCGCGGGGCGATGCACTGTCTGGTGCCGGACGATCCCGACATCACGCCGCAAGACAAGCTTCGCCTGGACGCGTGTGTCGAGTGCACGCGCGATGTCCCGCGAGCGCCCGGGATGCACGCGCAGGTGATCCCGCAAGGCCTCTACGCAGTCGCGATCCACCGCGGCCCGTGGACCCAACTGACAGTGACCTATGACGCGCTGATAGGCGGCTGGCTCCCGACCACGCACTATCGCCCCGCGCCCGAGCCGATCGTGGAGACGTATCTGGACGGAGCCGAAGTGCCCGAGAGCGAACGCCGCACCGAGGTACGCATCCGCCTCGCGGACTGAGACTCACTCGCGGCGCACCGGCGGGTGCGGCTTCATTCCGTGCTGCTAGTTCGCGTTCATGTTCCTAGTTGCTAGGTCTCTTCGGGCTCGCTCACCCGCTCAGAGGGGAGAGACCTAGCAACTAGGAACATGAACATGAACTAGCCATTGTGGGTCTCACTCGCGGCCGCGGTAGCGCCGCTGATAGTCCGGGCTGTAGAGCGCGCTCTCTCGGAAGTCGCGCGCGTCGAGCACTCTGCCTACCAGGATCGTGGCCGTGCGATCCGGCGCGTCTTTGCCTTGACGTTCGACGATGTCGGCGAGCGTGCCGCGCGTGATCCGTTGGTCGGGCCAGCTGGCTCGGTAGACGACGGCAATCGGACAGTCAGGGCCGTAGTGCGGTGTTAGGCGCGCCACTACGTCGGCCAACACGTGGACCGAAAGGTGGATGGCCAGCGTGGCCCCCGAGGCCGCGAAGTGTTCGAGCGTCTCACCCGCGGGCATGGCCGAGGCGCGGCCGCTGGTGCGCGTCAGCACCAGCGACTGCGAAACCTCGGGCAGCGTGAGTTCCTGTTCGAGCGCAGCGGCCGAAGCTGCGAACGCCGGCACGCCCGGCGTGATCGTGAATGGAATGCCGCGGCTGCGCAGGCGGCGGAGTTGTTCGCCGAGCGCGCTCCACACCGACAGATCACCGGAGTGCAGGCGCGCGACATCCTGGCCGTGCTCGTGGGCAAGGGCGAGCTCCGCTTCGATCTCGTCCAGGTTGAGCGGCGCCGTGTCGAGCACGCGCGCGCCGGGTGGGGCGAGCGCGACGATCTCGCGCGGCACCAGCGAACCAGCGTAGAGACACACCGGGCAGCGCGCGACCAGGTCGCGGCCGCGCACGGTGATCAGGTCGGGCGCTCCGGGGCCCGCGCCGATGAAGTGTACTGTCATGGGTCACCTTCGAGGCTGGCGAGCGCGCAGGTCGCGCCGCCGTAGATCGATCGCGGGCCGAGCAGCCGCGCGGGCCCTCTGCCCAGGTCGCTGGCTCCGGCCAGGGCGGCAGTCTCGGCGACCGACGGCACGCCGGCTCGCTCGAGTGCGCGCTCGGAGCGAGTCAGCGCGAGCGCCGCCTGGGCTCGCAGCTGTTCGTCGCTCACGAACACCATGCGCAGGCCCAGCTCGCGCGCGGCTTGCTCGAGGCTCGGCTGGCCGTGCTTGAACGAGGGCGCACACAGCACCGTCACTTGCCCGAGCTCGCGCTGCGCCGCTCGCAGCGACAGCGTCAGGGCCTGCGCGATGTCGCTCGCAGCACACGTGCTGGTGCAGCCGATACCCGCGGCGATCACGGCTTGTCGACCCTCCACTGCGTGACCGCGCGCGCGGGCTTCCAGCCGCGCACCCAACCGAGCGGCTCGGCGGTCTCGATGCTGATGCGCCGCAGCTCGCCGCCGTGGCGCGCGTGCCACTGGATCAGCAGTGCCTCGGTCTCGAGCGAGACTCCGTTCACCGCGAGGCGCCCGCCGCTGCGCAGCGCTGCCCAGCACGCCTCGAACACGCCGGCGTCGCTCGCACCTCCGCCGATGAACACCGCGTCCGGGGTGCGTAGCCCGTGAAGGCTCTCCGGCGCGCTGCCTTCGATCACCTGCAAGCCTGGGGCGCCGAGCGCCTGCGCGTTGCGCCGGATGCGCGCGCAGCGCTCGTCATGGGTTTCGACGGCGATCGCACGGCAGGCCGGGTGACTCAGCATCCACTCGATGCCGATCGAGCCGGCGCCGGCGCCCACGTCCCACAACAGCGCGCCGGCGTATGGCGCCAGCGCGGAGAGCGTGATCGCGCGAATGTCTTGCTTGGTCAGCTGTCCGTCGTGCTCGAACTGATCGTCCGGCAGGCTGCTGCGGCAGGGCAAGACGCGCGCGCCGGCCTCGGGCGAGACCTCGAGTGCGATCAGGTTCAGGTCGGCGTACGCTCCGGGCTCCCGCGCGATCAGTGCGGCCGTGCCGGAGTCCACGTGTTCGTCGGGCCCGCCCAGCGCCTGCAGCACCTGCAGCCGTGAGCTGCCGAAGCCGCGCGTGCTGAGGAGCTGCGCCAGCTGCCCCGGCGTCTGGCGATTCCACGACAGCGCGAGCACGCGGCGTCCTGGCTGGAGGTAGCGGATGACGTCGTGCAGCTCGCGGCCGTGCAGCGAGACGATGTCGCAGTCCTGCAGCGGCCAGCCGAGCCGCGCCGCCGCCAGCGACATCGAGGAGGGCGCGGGGTGGCACACGAACTCGCCGGGCCGCAGGTCGGGGGCGAGCGTCGCGCCCAGGCCGTAGAAAAAAGGATCGCCGCTGGCCAGAACGCACGTCGGAGAGCCGCGCCGCTGCCAAAGCTTTGCTATGCCTTCGGACAATGGCGAGGGCCACTGCATCACTTCGGAGCGCAACAGCGCGCGCACTGCCGCCAGCTGCCGTGCGCTGCCGCAGACCAGCTGCGCGCGCTCGATCGCCTCGCGCGCTGCGGGCGCGAGCGACGCGGCACCGTCCGCACCGATGCCGACGATCGTCAGCCAGGGGGGTTCGCTACGCCGAGGGTCGAGGGTCATGGCACTGAAGGTCCTGGTCCTGGGCGGCACGAGCGAGGGTCGCGAGCTGGGCGAGCGGCTCGCGAGCGACGCGCGCTTCGCGCCGCTGGTGTCGTTCGCCGGCCGCACCGCGAGCCTGCAACGCCCGAAGCTGCCGCACCGCGTCGGCGGCTTCGGCGGGGTCGCGGGCCTGTGTGAGCTCTTGCAGCGCGAGCAGTTCGATGCGCTGGTCGACGCCACGCACCCGTTCGCGGCCCAGATGTCCGCGCACGCGGTGCAGGCCGCGGAGCGCACACAAACGCCGCTGATCC
The DNA here is from genome assembly GCA_035274465.1 of Polyangiales bacterium. Lineage (GTDB taxonomy): Bacteria > Myxococcota_A > Polyangia > Polyangiales > JAFGIB01 > JADGRF01. Next base: position 36,993 of record DATEOF010000364.1, on the reverse strand, counting down.
GGCTCGAGCGCGAGGCCTGGCGCGCGCAGGCCGGCGATCGCTGGCAGCTGGTGCCCGATATGCTCGCGGCGGCACACGCGCTCGGTAGCGAGCCGCGCCGAGTATTCCTGAGCGTCGGCCGCCAGGAGCTGCAGGCGTTCGAGGTTGCGCCGCAGCACTCGTACTTGATCCGCGCGGTCGATGCATTCGAACCCGCGTTGCCCGGCGCGCGCGTTCTGGCTGCGCGCGGGCCGTTCGCGCTGGCGGACGAGCTCGCGCTGCTGGAGCGCGAGGCGATCGAGGTGATCGTCAGCAAGAACTCCGGCACGGCCGCGACCTATCCAAAGCTCGAAGCCGCGCGCAGCCTCGGCTTGCCGGTGGTGATGGTCGAGCGGCCGATCTTGCCGCCGGCGCGACTTGCCCACTCGCTGGACGAGATCGTGGCGTTTCTTCATGGGCTCTCGCCGATGCCGCGCGGCGTGTAGATGTAGGGCAGGGCGCCGGGCCGCTCGATCGAGCGCGTGCCGCTCGCGCCGATCAAGACGAGCGTGCGCATGTCGGCCAGCTCGGGATCGGCGTCCACCAGGCGACGCAGCCGGACCTGCTCGTCGGGGCGGCCGATGGCGGCGGCGAACACCACCAGGGTCTCGGGCGCGCGCTCGCGGCGCAGGATCTCGAAGGCGGTGCGCAGCTGCTCGCGGCGCGAGCGCGAAGCCGGGTTGTAGAGCGCGATCACGAAGTCGGCCTGTGCAGCGAGCGACAGCCGCCGTTCGATCACCGACCACGGCTTCAAGTTGTCCGAGAGGTTGATCGCGCAGAAGTCGTTGCCCAGTGGGGCGCCGAGCCGCGCCGCCGCCGCCAGCATCGCGGTCACGCCCGGCAGTACGGCGATTTCCAGCGCGCGCCACTCGGCGGGACCGGCCTCGAGCGCCTCGAACAGCGCCGCCGCCATCGCGAACACGCCCGGATCGCCGCCCGACACGACGACCACGCGCGCCCCGGCCGCAGCGAGCTCGAGCGCTTGCCTCGCGCGCATCAGCTCTTCGCGATTGTCGGATGCATGGACCTTCTGTCCCGGTCTGACAGTCAGGCGCGACACGTAGGCGTGATAGCCGACGATGTCGCTCGCAGCGGCGAGCGCCGCGCTCGACTCCGGCGTGATCCACTCGGCAGGTCCGGGCCCCAACCCCACTACGCGCAGCTGGCCGTTCACACGAACTCGCCTCCATCCCAGTGCCGATACGGGCCGCCGTCGTGGCCCGGCAACAGGATCAGCGCGAAGTAGATCGACTTGTCGTCGGTCTTGTCGCGCAGCGGCATCACGACCTCGCGCTCGGTGGTGCCGCGCTCGAAGTAGAGCGCGCCCTGCACGCGCTCCAGGCGCTCGAGCACGCGGCGTACTTTCTTGAAGTGCCGTCCGAGCTTGATGATCGCCGCGGCATCCACGCCGCGCAGCTTGCGCTCGAGCTCCTCCTCGGGGAGCGTGGCCGGCACGATCGAGAAGATGCGATCGGTCGAGACCAGCGCCACGCCCGCGCGAGCCGCGCAGCCCGCGAAGCTGGTGATGCCCGGCACGACGGTGCAGCGATGCTTCGCCGAGAGCCGGTCGTGCAGGTACATGAACGAGCCGTAGAACATCGGGTCGCCCTCGCACAGCACCACCACGTCCTGGCCGGCTGACAGCCGCGCCGCGATGCGCCGGGCGGCGTCGTCGTAGAAGCCGCGCATGGCCGCCACGTACTCGGGATGGCGCGGCGAGATCTCGACCGTGTACGGGTATTCGAGCGGCATGCGCTCGGCTTCGGGGTGGATGAACATGTCGGCGGTGGTCTGCGCGTTGCCGGGCTTGCCGCGCTTGGCGAAGAACGCCACCACCTTGGCCTCGCGCAACAGGCGCGCGGCCTTGACCGTCAGCAGCTCGGGGTCACCGGGCCCCACGCCGATGCCGTACAAAGTTCCCTCGGCCATCGGCTATTCCTCGTCACCGGCGAGCGCGTTGATCGCTGCCACGGCCATCGCGCTGCCGCCCTTGCGGCCGCGCACGATCATGCAAGGCACGCGCGCATCCGCGAGCAGCGCGTCCTTGGACTCGGCGGCACCCACGAAGCCCACCGGCACTCCGATCACCGCGGCCGGCCGGAGCTTCGTGCGGTCGAGCAGCTCGAGCAGCGCGAACAACGCGGTGGGCGCGTTGCCGATCGCGATCAGCGCACCGTCGAGCCGCTCGCCCCACAGCGACAGCGCGGCGGCGCTGCGCGTGGTGCGTTGCTCGCGCGCGAGCGTGGCCACCTCGGGATGATCGAGGAAGCACAGCACGTCGTTGTTCGCCGGCAAGCGCGCGCGTGTGACGCCGCTCGCGACCATCTTGGTGTCGCACAGGATCGGCGCGCCGCGTCGCAGCGCTTCGTGCGCGGCATCGGCAAAGCCGCCGCTGAACTCGATGTCGCGCGCAAGCTCGACCATGCCGGAGGTGTGGATCAAGCGCACGGCCACGCGCTCCTCGCGCGGCGCGAAGCGGGCCAGTTCGGCCTCGGCGCGGATGATGGCAAAGGAGCGGCGGTAGATGGCCGCGGCGTCGCGTTCGTAGTCGTAAGTGTTGGGCATGTACCTAGGAGTGCGCCTGCACGCGGACGCGCGCCGTTTCGAGGTTCGTGTCTGGTTGATCTGCGGTCTGGGCGGCACTCAGCCCGAAGCCGAGCTTCACGCCGCCTGCCACCCGCACCAGCGTGACGTCGGCCGCGCCGGAGTGCGCGCAGCCCTTCTCGCAGCCCGACACGTGCATGCGCGCATCGGCAGCCAGGAGCGGCGCGAGCGCGCGAGCCAGGTCGCGCGTGTCACCGGCCGCCGAGCTGCAGGCTGGAGCACCCGGGCAAGCGGAGACGCGCAGCAGCGGTTCGCTCGGAGCGCTGATCCAGCCGGCTGCCGCGGCGAGCTCGCGCACCTCGGCTTGCTCGCCTACGTCGGGCAAGATCACGCCGCGGAACGGCGTGGTTCGCAGCTCGCCGCTTCCGAAGCGCTCGGCCAGGTCGGCGAGCGCGCGCCACTGCTGGCTCGTGCCGGAGCCGAAGGCCAGGGCGAGGCCCAGCCAGTCGCGAGCACCGCGCTGGAAGCCGAGCTGACGCGGCGTTGCAGCTGATGGCGGCGAAACCTCAGCGTCGAGACGGGCCGCGCGGAGCAGCTCGGCGCGGCCGCCGGCTTGCATCAGCTGACGCATGCGCCGCTGACCGTTCGCCGCGAGCACGCTCGCCAGCGCCGCGACCGCACGCGGGGCGTCACTCGACGCGCAGCTGCCGAGCGCCGCATCATCGCCGTCCACGCGCAGCTCGGCGCGCGCGAGCTTTCGCTCCACACGGATGTCCGCCGCGATTTCGCGCAGCTCTCCGCAGCAGTCGACGACCACTCCGAATTTGTCTGAAAGCTCAACCAGCGCGCCTGACGCGACGAGCGCCGCGTCGATCGCCCGCGCGAGCGGCTCGAGCGACTCGCAGTCCGAAGCCAACCCGGCGAGCGGATTCACCAGCAGCGTCGCCGAACTCTCGGGTCCGCTCGCGAGCCCCAGCTCGACCAACTCACGCCGCAACGCCGGCAGCGAGTCCTCGCGCAGCCCGCGCAGCTGCAGGTTCGCTCGCCGCGTCACCTCGATCAGACCGTTGCCGTGGGCATCCGCCAGCCGGCACAGCGCGCGCAGCTCGCCGGCCGTAAATCCACGCGATCCCGCAGGAAGCCGCACGAGCAGGCCGTCGCCGGACTCCATGGGTGTCCGCAAACTGGGACAAAATCCACGCTGCCGAAGTGGGGCGCGGAGCTCCGTGTCGAGCGCGTTCACCGCGATCCCGGCGCGATCCGCTGCGCACGCGAGATTCGAGGTCGGTGAAAGCGCGGCTGGCACATCGCGGGCCACCATACGCCCCGAATTTGGGCGAATCAATGCCGCGCTTCCGCGCTTTCTGCGCTACGTCGTCGCGCATGCGCAAGCTGTCGTTGATCGGAATGGGCGTCGGGCATCCCGAGCAGTTGACCGTGCAGGCGATCGAAGCGCTGAACCGGGTCGACGTGTTCTTCGTGATGGACAAGGGTGGCGCCAAGGCCGACTTGCGCGAGCTGCGTAGACAGATCTGCCAGCGCTACATTCGCAACGCCGACTACCGCTTCGTGGAGGTCGCGGATCCCCAGCGCGACGCTGCGATCGAGTCGTACACCGACCGCGTTCGAGCCTGGCACGACGAGCGCGCCGAGCTCTGGCACGCCGTCTTCGAACGCGAGCTGGGCCCGTCTGGCCGCGGGGGTTTCCTGGTCTGGGGCGACCCGGCCCTCTACGACAGCACGTTGCGCATCCTGGAACAGCTCGCAGCTCGCGGCGGCCCCCGCTTCGAATACGAAGTCATTCCGGGCATCAGCGCCGTTCAAGCGCTCGCCGCCAGCCACCGCATCGCGCTCAACCGCATCGGCGGCTCGGTCCATATCACCACCGGACGCCGCCTGGCCGCCGACGCGGCCGCAGGCAACCAGGACCTGGTGGTCATGCTGGACGGCGAATGCTCCTGGAAAACGCTCGATCCCGACGCCTTTGAAATCTACTGGGGCGCCTACCTGAGCAGCCCCCACGAGCTGCTCGCGCACGGCAAGCTCCGCGAAGTCAGCGAATCGATCGAGCAGCGCCGCGCAGCCGCTCGCGCCGAACATGGCTGGATCATGGACACGTACCTGTTACGGCGTCTCTGACGCTTGCGATCCCCCAACTCGTTTGAGAGGCTGCCGGCCGATGGACGACCTGTATCAGCGCAAAGTCGAGAAGATTCGCCAGAGCTACGAGCAGCGCAAGGCCGAGGCCACGCGCGAGAAGGGCCTGATCGTCGTCTTCACCGGCTCCGGCAAGGGCAAGAGCACGGCCGCGTTCGGCATGCTGCTGCGCGCGCTGCAGCACGGCATGAACGCCGCGGTGGTGCAGTACGTGAAGGGCGCCATCCCGACGGCCGAGACCGATGCGTTCGCTCGCTTCGGCGAGCAGCTCGAGTGGCACCGCATGGGCGAAGGTTTTCACTGGATCACGCAGGACGCCGAGCTCGATCGCAAGGCGGCGGAGCGCGCGTTCGAACGCACGCAAGCGCTGATGGCTCGCCCGGATCTGGGCATGCTGATCCTGGACGAGATCCTGGTCGCGCTGCGCCTGCACCAGCTCGAGGAGCAGCGCGTGCTGGACGCGCTCGCGACCAAGCGCGAGGACCTGCACGTGGTGCTCACCGGCCGCGGCGCGACCGAAGCCATGATCGAACGCGCCGACCTGGTGACCGAGATGAAGCTGATCAAGCACCCGTACAAGGCGGGCATTCGCGCCCAGAAGGGCATCGAGTTTTGACCATGACCAAGCTACCGACCACGATCGTCACCGGCTTTTTGGGCAGCGGGAAGACCACGCTCTTGCGCCACTTGCTCACGCACGCCGACGGGCGGCGCCTGGCAGTGATCGTCAACGAATTCGGCGAGGTCGGGGTCGACGGCGAGCTGCTGCGCCAGTGCGGCATCGGCTGCGAGGCCGAGGGCGGCGAGGGCGAGGGCGCGCTGTACGAGCTCGCCAACGGCTGTCTGTGCTGCACCGTGCAGGAGGAGTTCGTGCCGGTGCTCGAGACGCTGATGGAGCGGCGCGACCGCATCGATCACATCGTGATCGAGACCAGCGGCCTGGCGCTGCCCAAGCCGCTGGTGCAGGCGTTTCAGTGGCCGCAGATCCGCGAGGCCTGCACGGTCGACGCCGTGATCGCGCTGGTCGACGGGCCCGCGGTGCTGTCCGGCCAGTTCGCCGATGATCCCGCCGCGGTGGATCAGCAGCGGCGCGAGGATCCGAGCCTCGATCACGAGCGGCCGCTGCACGAGCTGTTCGAGGATCAGCTGTCGGCGGCGGACCTGGTGATCGTGAGCAAGCTGGACGAGCTCGGCCCCGACGGTCTCGCGCGCGTACAGGCCGCGATCGCCGCGCACACCCCGCCCGGTGTGAAGGTGATCGGCGCCAGCCGCGGACAGCTGCCGTTCGACGTGGTGCTCGGGCTCGGCCACGCCAGCGAGGACACCATCGACGCGCGCCACACGCATCACGACGAAGATCACGCCCAGGGCCGCGAGCACAGCCACGAGCTGTTCGACACGCTGGTGCTGCGCCTGTCGCCGATGCCGCGCGAGGCCTTGCTGCGCGGCCTGAACGCCGTGGTGCGCGAGCACGAGGTCTACCGGGCCAAGGGCTTCGCCGCCGTCAGCGACAAGCCGATGCGCCTGGTCGTGCAGGGCGTGGGCGCGCGCTTCGACAGCTACTTCGATCGGCCGTGGGAGCCCGGCGAGGGCCAGCAGACCGAGCTGGTGGTGATCGGATCGCACCTGGATCGCGATCGCGTCATGCGCACGCTGCTGCGCGCAGCCGAGAGCTGAGCGTTGCACCTGCTGGCCACGCGACCGGGCGGTTATGCCGCGGGCGACGGAGTCGTCGACCTCGGCCAGACGCCCGGGGACATGGTGCTGCTGTCGGCGGCGGACACCGACCTCTCGCTGCTCGCCGAGGCCTGCGAGGCCGCGCCGCGCGAGTTTCCCAGCCTGCGCCTGGCCAGCTTGCTCTCGCTGCGCTCGAACGCCTCGGTGGATCTGTACTTCGATCAGGTGCTGGCACACGCGCGCCTGGTCGTGGTGGCGATGATGGGCGGCGTGAGCTACTGGCCCTACGGGGTCGAGCGGCTGATCGAGCGCGCGCGAGAGAGCGAGCCGCACCCGCAGTCGCTGGTGCTGGTGCCCGGCGACGACACGCCGGACCCCGAGCTCCTGCGCGCCAGCACCGCGCCCGCCGAGGACTGCCAGCGCATCTGGCGCTACCTGCGCGAGGGCGGCCTGGACAACGCGCGCGCGCTCCTGTCGTTCATCGCGGCGCGCTTCTTCGCCCGCGGCGCGCTACCGCCCGAGCCGCGCCCGCTGCCGCGCGTGAGCGTGTACAAGCCGCACCCACCGGCAGGACCCGTGGCGGCGATCCTTTTCTACCGAGCGCACCTGCAGGCCGGCAACCTGGCCGCGTTCGACGCGCTGAGCACGCAGCTGTCGGCGGCGGGCATGACGCCGCTGCCGATCGCGCTGGCCTCGCTCAAGGAGCCCGAGTGCCGGGCCGAGGTCGAGGCGCTGTTGCAGCGTTCGCGCGCGGAGATCGTGCTCAACACCACCGGCTTCGCGCTCGGGCGCGGCGGCGATCTCGGCCGCGATCGGCCGGTGCTGCAGGTGATCATGAGCGGGGGCAACGCCGAGGACTGGCGCGCCGAGCAGAGCGGCCTGTCCGCGCGCGATCTGGCGATGAGCGTGGTGCTGCCCGAGACCGACGGCCGCATCATCACGCGCGCCATCAGCTGGAAGGGATTGGCGCGGCGCAGCGAGCGCGCGCAGATCGACGTCAGCGAGTACCACGTCGAGCCCGAACGCGCGCGCTTCGTGGCCGAGCTGGCTGCGCGCTGGGTGACCCTCGCGCGCACGCCCGCGAGCCAGCGGCGGATCGCGCTGATCCTCGCCAACTACCCGGCGCGCGACGGACGCCTAGGCAACGGCGTGGGGCTCGACACGCCCGCCTCGACGCTCGAGATCCTGCGCGCGCTCGCTGCGGCAGGTTATGCGGTAGCGGACATCCCGGACGACACGCGCGCGCTGATGCGCCTGTTGCAATCGCAGGTCACCAACGAGCCTGGCTTCATGGACGTGCGCCCCTACCAGCAGAGCCTGGGCCTCGATGCGTACCGAGACTTCCTCGCGCGCTTGCCGCCCGAGCTCGTGCGTGCGCTCGACGAGCGCTGGGGCCCACCCGAAGCCGATCCGCGCTTTCGCGACGGCGCGTTCATGCTGTCGGGCGGGCGCTTCGGCGACACCTTCGTGGGCATCCAGCCCGCGCGCGGCTACGAGATCGACATCGCGCGCACCTACCACGATCCAGATCTGGTGCCGCCCCACGGCTATCTGGCGTTCTACGCCTGGCTGCGCCTCGAGTACGGCGCGCACGCGATAGTGCACGTGGGCAAGCACGGCAGCCTGGAGTGGTTGCCGGGCAAGAGCGTGGCGCTCGGCCCGAGCTGCTGGCCGGACGCGGTCTTCGGTCCGCTGCCGCACCTGTATCCGTTCATCGTCAACGATCCAGGCGAGGGCACGCAGGCCAAGCGCCGCGCGCAGGCGGTGATCATCGACCACCTGGTGCCTCCGCTGACCCGCGCCGAGAGCTACGGCGCGCTGCGCGATCTGGAGCGGCTGGTGGACGAGTACTATCAGGCGCTGTCCCTCGATCCGCCGCGCGCGCGCTACCTGCGGCGCGAGATCTTGAGCGCAGCGCGCGCCGCCAAGCTGGATCGAGAGCTGGGCCTGCCCAGGGGCGCGGCAGACGATCAGCTGCTGGTATCGCTCGACACGTACCTGTGCGAGCTGAAGGAGGCGCAGATCCGCGACGGCTTGCACGTGTTCGGCCGCTCGCCCGCGGGCGCGCAGCGGCTCGACACGCTCTGCGCGCTGGCGCGCTTCGGGTCCGGAGCAGACGAAGGGCTGTTGCGCAGACTCGGCCGCGTGCTGCTGGGAGCGGCATTCGACCCGCTGAACATCGACGCGGCTGCAGCCTGGAGCGGCGAGCGCCCGACTGCCCTCGCCGCCATCAGCAGCGAGCCATGGCGCAGCTGCGGCGACACGCGCGAGCGGCTCGAGCTCTACGCGCGAGCTCTCCTGGCCGGTGAGGTGGAAGTCCCCGCCAGCTGTGCCGAAGCGGTGCAGCGCATCCAGCAAAAGCTCGCCCCGGCCCTCGACAGCTGCGGCGAGCGCGAGCTCGCAGGCTTGTTGGCCGGGCTGGATGGCCGCTTCGTCGAACCCGGTCCGAGCGGTGCGCCCAGCCGCGGCCGGCTCGACGTGTTGCCCACGGGTCGCAACTTCTACGCCGTGGACACCCGCGCGGTGCCCACGCCCGCGGCCTATCGGTTGGCCGAGCGCGCGGCGCAGCGCCTGGTGCAGCGCCACGTGCAAGATCACGGCGAGTACCCGCGCAGCATCGCGCTCTCGGTCTGGGGCACCGCGACCATGCGCACGGGCGGCGACGACATCGCCCAGGCGCTGGCGCTGCTGGGCGTGCGGCCGGTCTGGGCGGAAGGCAGCGCGCGCGTGATCGACAGCGAGATCTTGCCGCTGTCGGTGCTGGGCCGCCCACGCGTAGACGTGGTGCTGCGCATCTCCGGCTTCTTCCGCGACGCCTTCCCCGAGCTGATCCGGCTGGTGGATGCCGCCGTCCGGGCAGTCGCGGAGCTCGACGAACCCGAGGCCCAAAACCCCGTGCGCGCGCGGGTGCTGCGCGACGAGCAGGCGCTCTGCGCGCGGGGCATGCACCCGGCCGAGGCCGCGCGGCGCGCCCGCTACCGGATCTTCGGCAGCAAGCCGGGTGCGTACGGCGCGGGCCTGCAAGGCCTGATCGATCAGAGCGCCTGGAGCACTCGGCGCGACCTGGCAGAGGTGTTCCTGGACTGGAGCGGCTACGCCTACGCTGCAGCCGACAGCGGCGTACCTGCGCGCGCTGACCTGCGCGAGCGGCTGGGCCAGGTCGAAGCCGTGCTGCACAACCAGGACAACCGCGAGCACGACCTGCTCGACTCCGACGACTACTACCAGTTCCAGGGCGGGCTCGGCGCCGCGGTCGAGCTCGCGCGGGGCGCGCCCGTCGCGCTGTACCACGGCGATCACGCGAACCCCGAAGCCCCGCGCATCCGCAGCCTGCGCGAAGAGCTCGCACGCGTGGTGCGCAGCCGCGCGGCCAACCCCAAGTGGATCGCGGGCGCGCGCCGCCATGGCTACAAGGGCGCTGCCGAGATGGCGGCCACGGTGGACTTCTTCTTCGGCTGGAGCGCGGCCACCGGCGAGGTCGAGGACTATCAGTACGCCATGCTGAGCGACGCCTACCTGCTGGACGCCGAGAACCAGGCCTTCCTGTCCGAGCACAACCCGAGCGCGCTGCGCGAGATGACCGAACGCATGCTGGAAGCGATGCAGCGCGGCCTGTGGCGCGAGCCCGGCACCTATCGCGGCGCGCTCGAATCGCTGCTACTGGACGCCGAGGAGAGTGAGGCATGAGCGCGTTGTATCCGTGGTGCGCGGTGGTCGGTCAGGAGCCGCTCAAGCAGGCGCTGCTGTTGTGCGCGATCGACCCTGCGATCGGCGGTGTGTTGGTGCACGGACCGCGCGGCGTGGCCAAGACCACGCTGGCGCGCGCTCTCTCGGAGCTGGTGACCGGCCGCTTCGTGGAGCTGCCGCTCGGAGCGACCGAGGAGCGCGTGGCAGGCACGCTCGATCTCGAGGCGGCGCTGCGCGAGGGACGCGCGCAGTTTTCCCCGGGCCTGCTCGCGCGCGCCCACGAAGGCGTGCTGTACGTCGACGAGGTCAACCTGCTACCCGACGGCCTCGTGGATCTGTTGCTCGACGCCGCCGCGAGCGGCCAGAACGTGGTCGAGCGCGACGGCGTCTCGCACGCGCACCCTGCGCGCTTCGTGCTGATCGGCAGCATGAACCCCGAGGAGGGCGAGCTGCGCCCGCAGCTGATCGATCGCTTCGGCCTGGCGGCCGGCGCGGGCGGCGAGATCGTGCCCAGCGAGCGAGCGCTGATCGTGCAGCGCCGCATCGAGTTCGATCGCGATCCGGCGGCTTTCCGGCAGCGTTTCGCCGCTGAACAGCGCGAGCTGCTCGAGCGCTGCAACCAGGCGCGAGCTCGCACCGCGAGCATTCCACTGGCCGGCCCCGCGCTCGAGTACGTCGGCGAGCTCTGCCACCGCGCGGGCGTCGAAGGCGTGCGCGCCGACCTGGCCATGTTGCGCGCCGCGCGGGCGCGTGCCGCGTGGCAGGGCAGGGCACAGATCGAACGCGAGGACGTCGATGCAGTGGCGGAGCTGGCGTTGAGTCACCGCCGTCCCAAACGCTCTGCAGCTGACAGCGGCGGAGGCTCGCCCTCAGGCGCGGCGGGTGGCGGCTTCACACCCGCTTCGGGTGGCAGCGGCAGTCGTGAGCCCGAACGGCGCGCCGTCCCCGTTCGCGCCGCACCGCCGCCGCGCCTGCCGTCCTCGCTCCTGCCCGTGCGCGGTCGAGCCGCCTCGAGATCCCGCCGCGGTCGCGCGAATCTGGCCGAAGGACGCGGCAGCATCGATTGGTTCGCGACGCTGCTGCGCCGCCGTCAGCCGGGCCGCGATCAACTTCGCTATCGCCCGCGCCGCCGACCGCGTGCACAGCACTGGGTGATCGCCATCGACTGCTCCTCCTCCATGCTCCAGACCACGGCGCTGGCCGCGGCCAAGGGCTTGGCCTCTGCCCTCGAGCGCGAAGCGCGCCGCAGCGGTGCCCATGTCAGCCTGATCAGCTTTCGCGGTCGTGACGCGCGCATCGAGGTCTCATCCAGCGCCGGCCGCGCAGTGCTCACCCAGGCCATCACGGCTCTCGGCGGCGGCGGCGCGACGCCCCTGCGCGCCGCGCTCGACAGCGCATTCACGCTCGCGCGCCGCGCGCGCACGACGACGCCGGGGCTTCACCGCCGGCTCATTCTGCTCAGCGATGCCCGCAGCCGTGATGATCTCGGCGGCCTCGCGCGGCGCGAACCGGATCTGGAGCGCATCGTGATCGACTGCGAACGTGGGCCCGTGCGCTTACGGCGAGCATGCCAGCTCGCAAAGGCACTCGGCGCCGCGTATCTGCACCTCGATGATCTGTCTGCGACCGAATCGCCCGGTTAACCGATCGCAAGGCGTCGCCTTGTAATGATCTCGGGCGGGTGTACATGCTCCAGATACGAGAGGCGGACCCATGTCGCGCAGAACCATCGTTGTCGTGGGAGCCTCTGCCGGGGGGGTTGAAGCATTGATCAGCCTGGCACGGGCCCTGCCGGGGGACGTCCATGCGGCGTTCCTGGCCGTGCTGCACGTGCCGCCGCATGGAAACAGCGGCTTGGCCCGCTTGCTGGATCGCGCGGGTCCGCTGCCCGCCGCGCTTGCGGAGGAAGGCGAGCGAATCGTGGCCGGACGCTGGTACGTCGCTCGCCCCGATCATCACCTGTTGATCGCGAGGGAAGGCACAGTCCACTTGGGGCGCGGCCCGACAGAGAACGGGCATCGGCCGGCCATAGATGCGCTATTTCGCTCTGCTGCCCATGCCTTCGGATCGAGCGTGATCGGGGTCGTGCTCTCCGGATCGCTCGACGATGGGACAGCAGGCCTGCTTACGATCAAGCTCGTGGGGGGCCTGGCGATGGCACAGGATCCCGAAGAAGCCGTCTACCCCAGCATGCCGCAGAGCGCGATCGTCAACGTGGCAGTCGACCACGTGGGTACGGTGGTCGAATTGGCAGCGACAATCGTGCGACTCGTGAAAGAGTCGGCAGCGCCACCGAAGCCGATCATGGACGCAGTGCGGCAGAACGCAGGGAACGAAACGCGAATCGCGGAGGACGGCGTGGCGGCCATCGACGAAGAGCAGCGCCGTGGCGTGCCCTCGGCATTCGCGTGCCCGGACTGCAACGGCGTTTTGTGGGAGGTTCGCGAGGGCGAGCTCGTGCGGTTCCGTTGTCGGGTGGGCCACGCCTATCTGCCTCAGGCGCTGTCCGTTGCGCAGTCGGACCGGCTGGAAGAGTCGCTCTGGATCGCGCTACGGACCTTGAAGGAGAGCAACGCGCTCTCTCAGCGGCTGGCAGTGCGCGCGACGGAGCGGGGTATGTCGCACGTCGCCGCCGCCTACGAAGTCCGGGCGTTGGAAGCGGAACAGCGCGCGGCCGTGATCGAGGATGTTTTGAAGCGAGGACGTCTGAGCGCGGGGGTCGAGGACATGATCCCCGCGGACGCGCACCAGATTTCCTCGCGGAAGGTAGGCTCGCGTTGATCGCTGGGCTGACGACTGACTGTCTATGAACGATCAAGAAGACTCTGAAGCAGTCGAAGCCTCCGAAGACGCCGCCGCCAGCCCATCGGAGCCGGCTCCCGGAGGCTTGCCAGAGTTGCTGAGCCACCTGCGCGAGGCGCGCGGCTTCGACTGTTCCGGCTACAAAGAAGCGGGGCTGGTTCGCAGGCTAACCAAGCGCGTGAAAGTTCTGGGGCTCGCCACTTTCCATGAGTATCTCGACTACTTGCAGGTGCATCCGGACGAGTTCGCAAACCTGTTCAACAGCATTCTGATCAACGCCACCAGTTTCTTCCGCGACCCGAGCGCCTGGGAATTCCTCGCGGAGCAAGTGATGCCTCGCATCTTGTCCGCGAAGCGCGACGCAAGCCTCGTGCGCATCTGGTCCGCGGGTTGTGCCACGGGCCAGGAAGCCTACACCGTGGCGATGATGGTGGCGGACGCGATCGGAGTCGATGCGTGCACTCGGCGTGTGAAGATCTATGCCACGGACGTCGATGACGACGCGCTCAACCTTGCGCGACAGGCCACCTACACCTCGCGCGAAGTGGCGACGATCCCCTCCGAACAGCTGCGCACGTACTTCGATCGAAGCGGTGTGCGCTACGCGTTCCAAAAGGAGCTGCGGCGCTGCGTGATCTTCGGCCGCCACAACCTGCTCTACGACGCCCCGATTTCGAAGATCGATCTGCTGCTCTGTCGCAACACGCTGATGTACTTCAATGCGGACGCCCAGGCGCGGATCTTGTCGAACCTGCACTTCGCACTGAACGGCTCCGGAGTTCTCTTGCTCGGGAAGGCAGAAATGCTGCTGACCCACAGCTCCCTATTCATACCGCTCGATCTGAGGCGCAGGCTGTTCAACAAGGTGCCGCACGCGTTTTCGAGCAGGCGGTCGCAACTGAGCAGCGCCGTGCCTCGCGAACAAGAGAACGGCGCGCCCATGGAGTGCACGCGCCTGCGTGCCGTCTCGTTCGACACGAGCCCGCTCGCTCAGCTGGCCCTGGACGCGCAGGGCGTCCTCGCTGCCGCGAACGAGCAAGCGCGGCGGATCCTGGGCATCGCGCCGAGCGACCTGGGTCGCCCCATCCATGATCTACCCGCCTATCGCAAGCTCGACGACTTGTCGACGAGCATCCAACAGGCCAACTTCGAGCGCCGGTCGGTGGGTCTGCCGGTCTCGGAGTGGACGCGAAACAACGAGTCGACGCTGTACTTCGATATCGTCGTCAGTCCGATCGTCGACGGCGACGGTTCACTGCTAGGCACCCAGATCAGCCTGACCGACGTCAGCATCGCGCGGCGCATGCAAGAGGAGCTGCAGCAGTCGACGACCGAGCTCGAGGCTGCGCACGAGGAACTGCAATCGACCAGCGAGGAGCTCGAGACTACCAACGAAGAGCTGCAGTCGACGATCGAGGAGCTGGAGACGACCAACGAAGAGTTGCAATCGACCAACGAAGAGCTGGAGACGACCAACGAGGAACTGCAGTCGACGAACGAGGAACTGCACGGCATGAACGAGGAGCTGCGGATTCGCAGCCACGATCTCAGTCGCTTGAACCTCTACTTCGAGTCGATCCTGGCCGGCGTGTACTCCGCGGTCATCGTTCTCGATCGCGAGCTGCACGTGCAGGTTTGGAGCCCGCGCGCGGCGGCGCTGTGGGGTCTGCGCGCCGACGAGGTGCGGGGCAAGCACCTGCTGAACCTGGATATCGGGTTGCCGGTCCAGACGCTCTCGACTGCTATCCGCGCGTGTCTGACTGGCGAGCGCGAGTTCAGCGAGGTGAGCGTTCCAGCCACGAACCGGCGCGGCAAGCCGATCGTGTGCGCGGTCAAGCTGAGCCGCTTCACCCAAGACGAGAACATGCACGGCGTGATCATGCTGATGGACGAGGTTGAAGCAGCGCCTTCGCCGCCGTCCTCTAGCACCGGTGCTTAGCGCGGGGTGGCGCTCTGCGCGTCCGCGCGCGGGCCGTCCAGCGGCAGCCGCATGCGGAAGGTGGTGCCGCTCCCCAGGCCGTCGCTCTCGACTGTCAGGTGGCCGCCGTGTAGCTCGACCAGCGTGCGCGCGATGTTGAGCCCGAGCCCGAGCCCCCCACTCGTGCTATGCGCGTCCAGGCGGACGAACGGCTCGAAGATCGACCTCAAATGCTCCTGGGCAATGCCGGGGCCGCTGTCGCGCACCGCGATCTCGATGACATCACCGAATACGCGCGCGGTGAGCTGTACGGCACCTTCAGAAGGCGTGAACTTCAGCGCGTTGCCGACCACGTTCGCGAGCGCCTGTCGCAGTCGAAACTCATCGCAGCGGACCGACGGGAGGTCCGGCGCGAACTCGCAGGCGAAGCGCTGGTGTTTGGCTTCCGCGACGCCGTGCGCATCCTGGCACACGCGCTCGAGGAGCGCGCGCATGTCCGTTTCCTCGCATTCCAGCGTGATCAGCGCCTGGTTCACGCGCGTCTGATCCACCAACTGTTCGGTCAAGCGGGTCAGCACATCGACATTGCGCGCCAACACGTGGAGACCGTGCTCGCGTGCCGCCGGGCCCGTGCCCTGACGTGCCAGGATCTCGATCCAGCCGGAGGCCGAGTTGAGTGGGTTGCGCAGCTCGTGCGCCACGAACGCCAGCATCTCGTCGCGCTTCGCCCGCGCGTGCTCTGCTTCGTCGCACCGACGCTTTTCTGCGACCAGCTCGCGCCGGAGCTGCTCGATCTGCGTTGTTGTGTCGGATTCGCGCTGCTGGTGAAGGCTCCAGTGAAGCACGACCGAAGCGAGCGCGGTGCTGACTGAGCGCCGCACGCTGGCTTTGATCGAGACGAGCTCGGTGGAGCGCCGCGGGCAAACTCGTAGGTCGAAGGTCAACACCTCGGCAGTCGAGACCAGCAAGCTGAGCATATGACGCATCAACGGACGGTCGTGCTCGCCCACGAACAGCGCGAATGGTTTCCCGAGTACGAATGAGGCCTGAATGTTGAGGAGCTCACATGCTCGCAGGTTGGCCTCGATCACCACGCCGGTCGCGTCGGTGATGAGGTACGGCTCCGGTGCGAACTCGAACAAATCACGGTAGCGTTTGCGCTCGAGCTCCAGCACGTCGTGGGCGGCGCCCAGCTCCTCTGCCCGCTCGTGCAATTCTTCTTCGACCACACGCAGTTCTTCGTGTGCGACGTCGAGCTCCTGCAGCGCCAGCGACATCCAAAGCAGCTCGGACTTCGTACCCGGTGTGGCGTGCTTGCGTAGATTCGTCGCCCGCTCCAAAGCGACCTCGCGCAGGCCCGACAGCTGAGTCAGCAACATCGACTCGGTACGCCCGCTCTTGAGGTTGGCCATGTCGCCCCGCTGACTTCTTCTGCATATCGCATGCCGTGGCGCAAGACCAGATGCGGCGCGCCTCCGTTCTCGGTCATTCGGTCGCGCCCCGCGCATTTGCCCCGCTGAGACCGTTGTGTGGATCCGGCCCTGCGCTAGAGTCGGGCCTCCCAAGGAGTACTCATGTCTGTACACGTCCGCGTGCGCACCGAAGCTGGCGTCCTGCGCCTGACCCTCGATCGACCTGCCAAGAAGAACGCTCTCACCAACGAGATGTACGGCGCACTGGCGGACGCCCTGACCGAAGCGGAACGGGATCGGGCGGTGCGCGCCGTGTTGTTCGAGGCCGAAGGGGACGTTTTCTGCGCGGGGAACGACATCGGCGACTTTGCCGCAGCTGCGAGCGGCGCGTCGGGCGGCCAGCTGCGTGGGTTCGACTTCATCCAGACACTCGGCCGCGCGCAAAAACCGTACGTGGCTGCGGTGCAGGGCAGGGCCGTGGGTGTTGGGCTAACCATGCTGTTGCATTGCGACATGGTCTTCGTGGCCGAGGACGCGCAGTTGTCCGTGCCCTTCGTGAACCTCGCGCTGGCTCCCGAGGCCGCGTCGAGCGCGCTGCTTCCTGCCCGGATCGGCCATGCCCGCGCCTATGCCATGTTCGCGCTCGGCGAGGCGGTCGACGGCAAGACCGCGGCGGCCATTGGGCTGGCGAACGCCGCCTTGCCCCGCGCGGAAGTGCGGGCCCGGGCGTGGGCGGCGGCCGAAGCGCTCGCCGCCCGGCCGCTCGAGTCGCTGTGTGCGACCAAGCGTCTGATGCGCGATGCCGAGGCCATCGGCGCGCTGATGAACCGCGAGGCCGGCGTGTTCGCCGAACGCCTGAAGAGCCCCGAGGCAGCTGAAGCCTTCCAGGCGTTCGCCGAGCGCCGAGCGCCGGACTTCCGCCGCTTGGGTTGAGGTCAGCGCGGGGCGCCGCTCGCGATCCAGCTGCGCACCACCTCCAGCTCGGCGGCCGACAGGAACGGGCCTCCGAGGGGCATCCGCGTCGCGCGCGTCGCAGGTATCGCGGGCCGCCGGATGTTCTGCAGGCCGCCGGAATTCCGGCAGGACCTCGCTGAAAACCCCTGGGATTCCGGCGGAACTGCGCTGGCGCGCGTCCTGCAATGACGCGTGTCATGCAACTCATCACACCTTCCGCCCAAGTCGCCCGCGCCGGAGTGCGCGCCATGAAGACGATCGCGCTCGCCGATGGCGAGCTGCACGAGCTGGAGCGCAAGCTGATCGCGAGCGCGCAGCAGCACATCCTGAAGACGGGCTTCGAGCTGGACGCCCTGGAGCCCATCACCGCCGCTCAGCTGGCCGAGGAGGTCGCGTCACCCGAGCTGCGCGACCGAATCGTCTCGGCCTGTCTGTTGGTCGCGTTGATCGACGGCGAAGCGTCGCACAGCGAAGTCGCCCAGCTGGAAGCCTTTGCAAGTGAGCTGGGTGTCACCAGTCAGGCGTTGCGCGACGTTCGCAGGTTGGTCGACGATCAGTTGTTGGTGATGCGCCTGGACATCGCGCGCCGTTCGTTTCTCGGCCAGCGCGGCCGAGCTTACCTCTCACAACACGGCTTGCGCGGCCTGGGGCGCACGGTTCGGAGCTTGATCGGCATCGAGAATCGTGGGCTCGCTGCACGTTACCAGGTCCTCGCGGAGCTTCCGCGCGGCACGCTCGGTCGCGAGTACGTCGAGTTCGTCCGCGCCAACGACTTCGCGCTGCCCGGCGAACCCAACGGCGCGCCCGAGGTCGTGCTCTTCCACGACTGCCTGCATGTGCTGGGCGGCTACGCCACCAGCAGCATCGAGGAGACGCAGATCGCTGCGTTTCAGGCGGGGATGCTGCGGCGGGAGCCGATGTTCGGCCTGTTGTTCATGCTGGCGCAGTTCCAGCTGGGCGTGCAGATCACGCCCATCACCGGCGCCGAGAAGCGCGTGGCCGATCCCGACTTGATGCTGCGAGCCTTCATCCGCGGCTGCAACGTCAATCGCGACATGTGCACTGACTGGGATCCGGCCCAGGACCTGCAGCGCTCGGTCGACGAGCTGCGCCTCGCCTACAACATCCTGCCGCGCGAGGTGGCTACGGCTTCGTCGTGACCATCTCCAGCTGATAGCCGTCGGGATCCCGGGCCAGGCCGATCAGCGCGTCCACGCCCTGCACGTTGTACATCGTCGGCGCGGCCAGCAGCGGCAGACCTTCGCGCTGCACACTCTCGCTCAGCCCGCGCGAGTCAGGCACGAAGTGCACGGTCTTGATCGGGTTGTTCAGATAGTTGTGTGGACGCCCGTCGGTGTAGTGCAGGATGACCACCGCCGAGCCCTTGCCGCTCGGGTACTGCAAGACCCACTCGTCCCACACGTTCGGCACCGAGATCAGCTCGCCCATGGGCTTCATGCCGAGCACGCGCGTGTAGAAGTCCCTGGACTTCTCCAGATCCGCGACCCCGATGCCGATCGCGCCCAGGTACGGGACGCTGAGCTGCGGCGACTCGATGATCTCGAGGATGTAGCCGTCCGGATCGCGCGCGAAGCCGATCACCGTGTTGCCGAACGCAGCTTGCGCCGCGGGCTCGGACAGGACCGGCAGGCCGCGCGCGCGGATCGCCTCGATGATGTTCTTGGCACTCGGCACGTAGAACACCAGCTTCACCGGATTGTTGGTGTAGTTGCGCATCGCGCCATCGTTGAAGCTCATCAACACCACGTCCGAGCCCTTGCTGTCCTTGAAGTACAGGATCTTCTCGTAGGCGTAGTTCGGCACCATCAGCTCGTAGCGTTGGGTCATGCCCATCACGTTGGTGTAGAAGTCGAACGACCTGGCCATGTCGCTGACTCCGATGCCGCCGGCGCCCAGGTAAGCGCCTTCGCTCATGCCGCTCGGAGCTGCAGTCCCGGCCGCGCTCGCCGGCGCTGGTGCGCCCGTGCCGCTCATGGCCGCGGGCGCCGGGTGCGTCGAAGCCTCGCGGCAACCACCGAGCAACATCAAGATCAATCCCAGGCATCGCGTATACATGCGGCGCAGCGTACATCGCTGCACAGCCGCGAGCCCGCAGTTTCGCGTGCACGATCCACCGCCCGCGCTGCTGAGTCACGAGCCATGCGCTGGTTGCGCCGCTGTCGGCTGCGGACGGTGGATCTGTGCCGCGAGTCAGCGCTCGGTTGGCTCATCGCGACCTACGGCGCATTCGCCAGCACGTGAAGACCGCCACCGAAGAAGCAGGTGATCACCAGCGAGTCGGCCGGAAAGAGGGAAGCGCCTGCCGGAATGTCCGCCTGGTAGCTGACGCTGCTCGGGATCTGGTCGAGGCCCATCGGCCAGGTACCGACCTCGCGCGCCAGGCCGAAGCGCGGCGCGCGCTCGAGTCCGACGATCGCGGGCGGCAGCGTGCGCGCCAGCGCCATGCGGCCATCGCGCACGGCGAAGTCGTCGATGTAGCTGAGGGGAGGGCCGGCGTAGTGCAGCCCGAAGTCGCCTGCGCTGCCGTCTTCGCGGATCTGCACGCGGTTGATGTTCGCGCCTGCGGCGTAGTACAGCGTCTGGCCTTCGATCTGGATGCCGTTGGGGGCGACGCCGTCCGCGACGATGTTGCTGGTGAACCAGTCGTGGTGCGTGAACACCAGCTTGTTGCCGCTCGACGCGTCGTGGTCGATGACGATCTGGCTGATGCTGCGCGAGCCTTCGACCTGGAGCACCGGGTTTTCGGGATCTTCGAGCGACCAGTACGCGATCGTGTTGCTCGCGTACACGCGGCCGGTGGCATCGGTTCCCATGCCGTTCGGATAGAACACCAGGCCTTCGCAGGGCTGCGTGCTCGGCTGAGCATTGCAGCTGCTGAAGTAGCCGGCGCGCACCGTGCCGGCCTGGGTGTCGACCTCGAGCAGCGACACGCGAAAGTCGAGCGCGAAGCAGGCCGCATACAACGTGGATCCGTGCACGGCCATGCCGCTGAAGACGCAGGCATCGCCGAGCGGCTTGCCTTTCAAGGTCCCGTCCTCCGTGCCCTCGAGCGTGCCGGCGACGTAGTTGTTGCCCACATAGCCGCCCTTCGTCAGTTTGGTTACCTGTACGATCCAGCTTCCGGTGTCCGCGCGTCCGGCCGGGCGCGTCCCGATCAGGAAGAAGCTGCCGTCGGCCGTAAACCCCCCGCGCTCGGTCGTCTCCAGCTCGGTTCCGCTGAGCGCCTCGGTCATCGTCAGCGAGCATGCCGCGCCGGACGCGCTCAGGAGTAGAATGCACAGCCAGGTCCTCGTGCGCATCGCATCACCTCCGAAGAAATCTTGCAGCGACACTAGGTCGGACTGCTCGCGCGCCGCTCGGCAGGCGGCGCCAGATTTCATGCCGCGTGCGGCTGCAGGGGCTCCGCGCGCGCCGATCCGCTGGCACAACTGCTGTGTCGGCCTCGTTGTGCTGGCCAGCTTGGCTGGCTGCGATCGCGTGCCCGAGGCTCCCGGGTTCGAGCGCGTCCACGTCTGGAAGCTGCCCGATGCGCTCGTTGCCCTGGATTTATCCCGCGATGGGCAGGCGGTGCTGCTCGGCTCCGAGCGCGGCGAGTCGAGCCTGTGGAACGCCCCCTGGAACCTCTCGGTGCCGTTCGAGCGCGCCGACCAGCCGCTGTTGGCTGCGAGCTTCGGCAGCGACGGGCGGGTGCTGCTCGCGCGCGCACAAGGCACTGTCGAGCTGCGCGCGAACAGCGGCGCGCTGATCATGGATCCCAAGATTCCCCTCGCTCGGACGAGCAGTCGTGCCCTGTTCAGCGCCAGCGGACGCTTTCTCGCGCTGGACGATGGCATCTACGATCTCGAGAACATGCGTCCGGTCGCGGCCACGCGCGCCAGTGTCGCCGCCTTTGGCGCGGATCGCTTCGCGCTGGTCGCGGGCGAGCGGCTCGAGTTGATCGGCCTGGGAGGTGAGGCTCCGCGCCAGCTGGACTCGACCGAGTCGCTGCAGGCCGCTGCGGTCAGCAGAGATGGCCAGTGGATCGCCGCAGCTGGCGAAAGCGGGTTGTCGATCTGGCAGGGGGAGCGCGCCGAGCCGAGCTGCAGGCGCGACAGCGATGGACCGATCCAGGCGCTGCGCTTCAGCGCCTCGGGCAACTGGCTCGCTGCCATCAGCGGCAAGCGACTGCTGATCTTCCAGGCGGCCGGCTGCGAGCGCTCGGCGTCTCTTCGGCTCGTGGACGTCGCCAGTGGCCTGGACGTCGACGAGGATCTGATCGCGGTCGGCGATCGACGCGGCAACGTGTACATCTGGGACGTCGCCAACCAGCGCATGCTCGGTCGCGGCCAGGAGTTTGCGGGTGCGGTGACATTGCTGCGACTGCACGCCGGTTCGCGCAGCCTCCTGGCCGGCTCGGGTTCCGAGGCCAAGCTGCTGCGCGCCGGCGGCAGTCGCTGACCGTCACATCGAGTAGAAGAACTCCTCGCGCACCACCTTGCCGTTCTCGACGGTGAACACGGCGATCTCGTCCATCTTGTTACGCTGCTTGCTGGGCTTGTGCGTGATGTCGTAGACGAAGCGCACGGCGAACTTGTCGTCGCCGTGGGGGTAGGGGCCGTAGGTCTCCGAGCTGTGGACCTCGTGGTTCTCGGTCCACCACTTGTTCTTCGCGCGCACGGCCTCGATGCCGTTCGCTACCCGGTCGCCGCTGGCCGGCGCTGCGGCCTCGATGCTCACGACATTGGGTGCGTAGAGCGTGTTGACCGACTCCAGGTTCTTTTGTTCCTTGCAGAACTGGACCAGCTTCTTGCCGACTTCGTGCGCATTCATGGCGGTTCCTCCTGTTGCGTGCGCCGGCACTGTGGCGCCGCGCCTCTCCCGCAGCAATGCGGCTGACGGCGCATTGAGGACAGTTTGAGACCGCTGCGTTCCGCCACAAGCTGTGGCAATCCAATCGTTGCGAGGACTTTCGCCAGGATGGCAGCGTGCTAGTGTCCGTAGGTGAGAGCGCTCGTCACGACGTTGTGTTTGGTCGCGGGGCTGCTGCCGCTCCACGCGCGGGCCGACGAGTATGAGAGCCGCATCGACGAGGGCGTGCGCGAGTTTGGCGCCGGCAACTTCGTCGAAGCGCGCGCGCTGTTCGAGCAGGCGCACGCGCTCTCGCCCAACGCGCGTACGCTGCGTGCGCTGGGCATCTGCGCATTCGAGTTGAAGCACTACGTGCAGGCCACGGAGGAGCTCTCGGCCGCGTTGATCGATACGCGGAACCCGTTGACGCCCGACCTGGCCGCGGCCGTGAACGAGACGCTGGCCAAGGCGCGGCGTTTCGTCGGCGAATTGGTGCTCGAGACCAAGCCGCCGGCGAGCCGCGTGTCGATCGACGGGGTGACGCGCGAGGGCCGAAGCTATGCGCTCGACGTCGGGGATCACCTGGTCGCTGCGAGCGCGGACGGCCATCGCAGCCGCGATCTGACGGTCACGATCGGGGGCATGCAGACGCGCAGAGTCGAGCTCGTGCTCTCGCCGCTCGAAGCAGCAGCGCCCGAGGTCCTCGCGGCCCCGGCGGGTCCTCCCGCGAGCGCGGACGAGGGCACGAGTGTGACCGAGCGCTGGTGGTTCTGGACGGCGCTCGGCGTGGTCGTGGTGGGCGCGACCGTCGGCATCGTGGTCGCCAGCACCAGCAACTCCAATCCCAATACCGGCACGACCGGAATCACGCTCCAGTCCCAGTGATCCATCGCAGCGCGCACCTGGGATTGTCGTTGGTCGCCGTGCTCGCGGCCGGTTGTGATGAGCTCGACACGGCCGTGCTGATCGACGTCGACAGTGATCTCGGTGGAGACCTGACCCGGGTCGAGATCGCGGTCAGAGATGCGCGTGATCAGCGGACGCTGGATCGGTTCAGCTTCGATTCCGAGCAGGACGCGCACTATCGCGTGCCTTTCTCGTTTCGAATCGAGCCGCGCAGCGAACCCAACGGCGCGTTCGTGCTGTCGGCCAGTGGCTATCGGCGCAGCGAGTTCTTGAGTGAGGCCAAGCTGCGCATCGAGCAGGTCGAAGGTACGACCCAGCGGATCGGTATAAGATTGCTCGCGGCCTGCCGTGACGTGCGCTGCGAGGACGGCGAGAGCTGTGATCCTGCCAGCGCGACCTGCGGGGAGCTCGGAAGTAGGGGCACCCCGCACGTGGATGCAGGGGCGGGTGGCGGAGGGCGGTCCGCGCCGAGCGATGGGGGCGCGGGCCGCGGCGGGGCGTCAGAGCAGGACGCGCAGCCGTCAGCTGCGGGCTCGGACGGTGGCGCGGCGGGAAACGACGCTGCCGCTGACGGCGGCATGGCCGGCAGCGGAGCTTCGGGTGCGGTTGGTGAGCCTGCAGCGGGCAGTGGCGGGTCGGGCGGCCTGTCCGGAGGCGGCGGCGCGGGGTCGGGCGGCATCTCCGGTAGAGGAGGCGCCGGTTCGAGCGGCATGGGCGGTAGAGGCGGTGCGGGTGCTGGTGGCAATTCCGGTCGGGGCGGCGCCGGCGCGGGCGCGGGTGGCATGGCGGGTAATGCAGGCACTGGTTCGGGCGGAATGCCCGCAGCTGGCGGCGGCGGGTCTGGCGGTCGCGGCGTGCTGAACGGCATGTCGGACTTCGCGTCCGTGGAGCACGCAGGTCGCAACTACATCGTGCAAAACAACGTCTACGGCCCCGGCGCGAGCCAGACGCTCAGCTACGAGGGCACGTCGTTCACCATCACCAGCCTGACCGGCGACGATCCGAACGGCGTAGCGTTTCCCGCGGTGTACATCGGCTCGGTCTACAACCGCGCCACCAGCGGCAGCAACTTGCCGAAGCAAGCGAGCGCGATCCAGGGCATCGATCTCAGCTTTGGCAGCAACGCCGGCTCGGTCTCGGGCACGTATCACTCCCTCGCCGCGCTGTGGCTGAGCGCGGGCTCCACGCCGGACAGCAACCTTCCCACAGGCGGCGTGCTCGAGGTGTGGTTCCACGTGCAGACCGCACACGATCCCCCGGGCAGTGTGATCGCGCAGGCGGTCGCGATCTCCGGCGTCGCAGGCACGTGGGACGTCTGGCAGGGCACCTGCTTCGATCACCCGTGCGTCTTCTACGTACGCAAGCAGTCGCTGAAGGACTTTCAGGGCGACTTGCTGCCATTCCTGCGCGATGCGGTGCAGCGGCCGAACGCGCTGGCCAGCAGCGCTTACGTGAACAGCGTGTTCGCCGGCTTCGACATCCAGAACGGCGGTGTCGGCCTGCACGCCAGCGACGTCTCGGCGCTGGTGCGCTGACCCGTCACTGGATCAAGCCCCAGCGCTGCATCTCGTCGGCCGCGGCGTCGGCCAGCTCGATCACGAATTCATCCACGCGCTCGGGGTTCGTGGTCTTGCTCTCGCCGGCCCAGATCAGCTGGTTTTGTTCGAGCGAGTAGACCCGCACGTCGACCGACACGATGGTGTCTGCGCGGTACTCGTACGTGGTGCCCCAACCGTATCCGTAGTAGCCGCCCCAGTAGTGCGCCGAGCTCGGCTGGGCGTACACGTTGAGCTCTTGCTTCGCGCCGAGCGGCCGCATCACGACCACGCCCTTGAAGTTTTGCTTCTCGAGCTCCGCGCGCACCTCGGCCTCGGATCCTGGACCCGCGTTCGGCATCAGGCGGTAGAGCGGCACGCCCACCGCGCCGCGCTCGCTGATCTTGCGCGCGAGCGTATCCTCGGCCGTCCTGCGCGAACCGGGGTTGTTGACCAGGATCACCGCGGCGACCTTGGCGCCCTTCATGTTCACGGGCCGAGCCGTGGGCGGCCGCCACGACGAGACGAAGCTGGTCGAGGAGCAGGCCGACAGGAGGAGCGCCGCCAGCGACAGTGATCGAGCGAGAGCTAGCATCAGGCGCCGTATATCACTTATAAGCCCTAGAGCGCAGAACAGTCTGAAACACCGCGCCTTCGCGGTTTTGCGGGCCCTGGACGCCCGCGCGCCTCCTCAACGTAGGATCGAACTACGCCTCGTCGGCCCGCGTGCGCCCATGACCCCGCCAAACCACGAATCCATCGGCGTTTCAGACTGTTCTGCGCTCTGCATGTCGCATTCTGTTGGCTGTCGCAGCATCACGGCATTCGACTCGGTGCAGAACGCTGCGCTATCCGCGTGGCTGCTTTACCCGACCGACGCCGTCCCGCAGCTGGAGCACTTCGGCTCGTACAGCCTCCCGCTCGCGCACGACGCCGCGGCTGCTCGCGGCAACCTGCCGCTGGTCGCGCTCTCCCACGGCAATGGCAGCACGCCGTGGGTACACCGAGGTCTCGCGGCCGACCTGGCACGGGCGGGCTTCGCGGTGCTGATGATCGAGCACCCGGGCAACAACCGTAAGGACAACAGCCTCGGATTCAGCGGCGCCCAGGGCCGCGTCAAGTCGGTGCTGCTCACGCATCGCCCGCGGCACGTGCAGCTGGCCGTCGACGGCGCGCTCGCGGATCCGCTCGTCGGCGGCGCGCTCGGCACGGCAGGCTACGCGGTGATAGGCGAATCGATCGGCGGCTACACCGCGCTGGCACTCGCCGGCGGACGCGCGATGACGTTGCCCGACGACCTCGACGCTGCGCTGCTCGCGGGGCCGGCCAACGAACTGGCGAAGCACGTGATCCCCGTGGCCACGCAGCCGGATCCGCGCGTGCGCGCAGTCGTGTTGTTCTCGCCAGCCATCGGCTTCTTCATGGCCGATGACGCGCTGGCGAACGTCGACGTCCCCGTGATGGTGCGCGCCGGCAGTGAAGATCGGTTGTGTCCATGGGCGCAGATCTCGTTTTGTCTGCGCAGCTTGCCGCCCGACCGCCTGCAAGGCTTCGAGGTCTCCGGCGCGGGTCACTTCTCGTTTCAGACGCCGTATCCACGGGAGCTCGCGCACTTGCCCTCGGCGCAGGATCCC
The DNA here is from genome assembly GCA_035274465.1 of Polyangiales bacterium. GTDB lineage: Bacteria > Myxococcota_A > Polyangia > Polyangiales > JAFGIB01 > JADGRF01. The sequence continues at coordinate 10,901 of DATEOF010000364.1, read as the reverse complement.
GCAGGCTTCGATCGCGAAGCGTATCAGCTCACGCTCAAGCAGGACGTCGGAGGGTTCCTGCAGGCTGCGCTGGCGCCACGCTAACTTGGCTGGCGTCTGTTGGCGCGCGATCTGCACGGCCGAGCGCCTGAGCAAACGCGGAGCGCGAGTTCTCGAAAAGACAACTGATTGACAACTAGTCAAATATGGGTCATATTCGACGCTGCAAGGGGTAACTTGCCATGCCGCGTGTTCCTCTCGACCAGAAACGCATGCTGCGCGCCTTGACGCTCCTCGATCAACGCGTAACCGACTCCGCACGCCTGATCATCGGCGGCGGCGCTGCGATGACGCTCGCTTATCAACATCCAATCGCGACGCAGGACGTGGATGCTTTTGCTGCGAAGGGAGGCTTGCGTATGGCCGAGCTGGATGCGCTCGCGCGAGAGGTGGCAGACGAGCTGCAGATCGAGCCGGATTGGCTGAACGCCCACTTCGAAACCTTCACGACGGTGTTGCCTCGCGACTACGCGACGCGCCTGCGCGAAGTATTCCACGGCAAGCACTTGCAGGTCGATGCGCTCGGGCCTGAAGACTTGCTGGTGATGAAGTGCTTCGCCGCTCGCGACAAGGACTTGCCGCACGCGCGCAAGCTGCTCCGACTGGCGAATGATCTCGACCTCGTGGACAAGCGGATCGAAGAGCTCGTGCAGCGCCGCTACCCAGGCGCCGAACGCGCGGCCGACTACTTCGACGACCTGCGCGACGAGGCGGGGGTGTGATCGCGAGCGCGCAGGGTCTGTTGAGAAACCCCCCTACTCAAGCGGAGCTCGAACGCCTGTACTTCGAGCTCGCGAAGGTGGGCGGCACGTCGGTCGGCCAAAAGCGTTCCTGGCGCTATCGGCCGGATTCGTTCGAGTCGCTGCTTGCGCTCTCGGGCGAGATGTTGCGGTTCGACCCTCGGTTGCTCTCGATCCTGGTCCAATTGTTTCTCGCGCGCTGGCGAGACGTCAATCCTTTGCATTTGCGCACCGAACTGCGCGCGATGCGCTGGCCTCAAGCACTGCTCGTGGCTCTCGAGTTTGCCAGGGAGGCGACTGACGACGCAGAGTTTCGCCACTTTGCCGACTATCTGGCTGCAGGGTTCGCGCGCGTCGAGCCAGCCGAGCGCTTCTTCCTCGACATGGAGAAGCCTGGTAGTCGCATGGCCGAGCGCCGTCTCGGCCGCAACCTCGCGGGCTACGCGCGCTGGGGCTTCATCGGAAGCGAACGACCAGTCGTCGATCCCGTCACGAAGCGTGCGCTCGGGCGCTATGACGCGCGAACCCGTCGCGCGATCTTGCACGATTTGATCGAACGTCACGGCGAGCTCACACTGGCCGATTATCTAGCTGCAGTCGATCACGCAATAAGCCGCCAGCAGGCGCTCGCGGATTTGCGTCGCAGCCCGGGGCTGCAGCCGCGCGGCCACGGACGAGGCGCCAGGTGGACGCGGCGGGCGGGACCAGCGAAGCCAGCTTGACCTCATCACGTCGGCCTTCGCGCGTCGCTGGAGAAGGTTGTCCGGTGTATTGACGCACTCGCGATTCCGAATTGCAGAGCAATGTCCGGGAAGCGGCCGGGCGGCGCAGGTCGTAGATCGAGTTCAACACTGGAGCTTGATCGATGACCCAATCACTGCTCGAATTCGAACCCGTGAAACCGCAGGCTTCCAACCTCGATGAAGCGCGCTGGCAGGCGCTCCTGCAGCGCCAGCGCAACCCCGCCGCGCCGTTCCTGTACGGCGTATCGACCACCGGAGTATTTTGCGTGCCGTGGTGCGCCTCGCGGCGGCCGCGCCGTGAGAACGTCGAGTTCTTCGCCACGACCACGGCCGCCGAGCGCGCGGGCTACCGTGCGTGCAAGCGCTGCCGCCCCACCGAGGGGAGCACGGCGGACGCGCGGCTCAAGGAAGCTTGCCGCCTGCTGGCGCGCTCCTCCGCCACCAGCAGCGCAGACGTGGCCGCAGAGCTGGGCTTGAGCCAGTTCTACTTTCAGCGCTTCTTCAAGGCCCGACTGGGCATCACGCCCGGCGCGTACCGGCGCCGCGTGCTCGCCGAGCGCACCAAGGCAGCCTTGCCCGCAGCCAACAGCGTCAGCGAAGCTATCTACGACGGCGGCTACGCCGGCAGCAGCGGCTTCTACTCCCAGGCCGGTCGCGAGCTCGGCATGCCGCCATCGGCTGCACGCGCCGGCGCCCCCGATCAGGCGGTGAGCTACACCGTGCGCCGCTGCTCGTACGGCCGAGTGCTCGTGGCGTTCACCGAGCGAGGCGTGTGCGACGTGGCGCTCGGCGACTCGGAAGCCGAGCTCTCGGCACGCCTACGCGAGCGCTTCCCGCGCGCCGAGCTGGTTCGCACGCAAGCTCCAGCGTGGGTCGACGAAGTCGTGACCCTCGTCGAGCACCCCCAACCCTCGAACGTCCCGATCGACATCCAGGGCACCGCCTTCCAGGAGCGAGTCTGGCAAGAGCTGCGGCGCATCCCCGCCGGAGAAACCCGCAGCTACACCGAAGTCGCCCGCGCCGTCGGCGAGCCCCAAGCAGTGCGCGCCGTAGCCCGCGCCATCGCGTCCAATCGAGTGGCAGTCCTGATCCCCTGCCATCGCGTGATTCGCACCGATGGCACGCTAAGCGGCTACCGCTGGGGAGCCAAGCGCAAGGCGCGCTTGTTGGAGCGGGAGCGGAAGTAGCTCGTGGCGCTGACTGACAACGTCAAGGTTTCCTCGTCGACGTGGCGGACGTCCACGCGTCCGCCGCGCCTCACTCCAACGCCAGCTCCAAGTTCGCAGGCTGCGTGCTGACCCGCCCCTCGGACGCCCACAGTACACGCGAGGCCAGACGCAGCACCGAGCGACTGTGGCTGATCAGGAGTACGCCTGCGTCGCTGCGCACGCGTTCGAGCCAGGCTGCGAATTCGCGGCGTTCGACCATGTCGAGGTGGTTTGTCGGCTCGTCGAGCAGATAGAGCGCCGGCCGCGCGGCGTCGGCGCGTGCTAGCGCGACGCGCTGGCGTTCTCCTCCTGACAGCTCGTCGACTCGCCGCTCTGCCAGCGGTAGCAGTCGGTGCGCATCCAGCACCTCGGCCACGCGCTCTGCGTGCGCCCCGCCCAACCGCAGCACCTCACGCACCCGCAACCACGGCGCCGGTTCGTGCTGCAATACCAGGCCGAGGCTGCGCGCGCGCGTCACACCTTCGGGCAAGCGTGCCTTGCCCAGCCACTCGATCGTTCCTGCGCGCGGTGGCGCGAGCCCTGCCAGCGCGCGTAGCAACGTGGTCTTGCCCGAGCCGTTGCGCCCCGCGAGCGCCAGCACTTCGCCGCGCGCCAGTTCGAAGCTCACGTCGCGCAGTACCGTCTGCGCGCCGTGTCCGACCGCGACCTCGCGGCACGCCAACAGCGCAGTCACGCCGGCCTCCGCCGCAACGCCAACAGGAACAGCGGCGCGCCGCACAACGAGGTCAAGAGCCCGGTCGGTACCTCGCGCGGAGAGAACAGCGAGCGAGCCAGCGCATCGCTGCACACCAGCAGGCCGCCGCCGAGCAAGCCGGCGACGATCGGCATCGTGGCGTGCGAGCCCGAGACCAGCCGCCGCGCCAGGTGCGGCGCCAGCAAACCGATGAAGCCGACGATGCCGCCGCACAGCACGCAGACCGCGGTCAACAGCGAGATCAGCGCGAAGCCGAAGCCGCGCAGTACGCCCACCGGCGTGCCGAGCGCTCGCGCCAGGTCGTCGCCCAGCAGCAGGCGGTCGAGGTGATCGCGCGCAAACCAGGTTATCACCAATCCCACCGCCACACTGGCGGCTGCTGCAGCCAACAGCTGCGGGTCGGGATCGACGAAGCCACCCCACAGCCAGTGCGTCGCCGGTCTGAGCAGCTGCGCTTGCGCCGACAGCGTCAGCACCAGCCCCGCCACACTGCCGGTCATCGCGCCGACAGCCACCCCTGTCAACAACAACGAAGCATCGCTCTGCCAGGCGAGCCCGCGCACCGCGAGCGCTGCGAGTAGCGCGCCGAGCGCCGCACCGAAGGCGGGCGAGCTGCCGGGGAACAGCCACAACGACAGCACCGCCCCTGCCGCCGCACCGCCCGAGAGGCCGAGCAGGAATGGCTCCACCAGCTCGTTGCGAAACAGCGCCTGCGCCCACACGCCGCCGACCGACAGCCCCATGCCGGTGAGCAACGCGGCCAGCCCGCGCAGCGCGCGTTGCTCGCGCAGCCAGCTGTCGTCGGGCACGCCGAAGCCGCCGCTACCCACGCTGACCGCGAGCAGCAAGGATAGCCCGCAACAAACCAGCGCGAGCCCGATCGCCCTCATACTCCGCCGGCGCCCCGTGCGATCGCCGCCGTCAGCCGCTGCACCACCTCGGCGCTGCGGATCGTCCCCAGCGCATCGCGCAGCGGCAGCACCACCACCGGCAGCTCCGCCAGCGGCCGCACGCGAGCCAACGCCGCGCGCTTCTCGGCCAAGTTCTCGGGGCCGCCGTAGTCGTCGATCAACACCAGGTCGGGCTTGCGCTCGATGGCGGCCTCCCAGCTGGCGTGAAACCAGTCGTCGTCCACGTCGGCGAAGACGTTCTGTCCACCGGCGTGCGCCAGCAGATCGGTGAGCACGGCGCGCCGTCCTGCCGTGTAGGGCGGGCCGCAGCAATCGAACACGAACACGCGCGCTGGCTTCAGCTGCGGGGCTGGCCGCAGAGCCGCCAGGCGCGACAACCAGCCTGCGGCCTGGGCATTGCGCTCACTGCGCGCTGCCACGTCCGCAGCCAGCGTCGACACGTCGGCCAGGCGCTCGAGCCTCGGCGCCATCCAGCCGATCTGCCGCCGATCGAGCTCGCGAAAAAGCTCGGGTTGATGCTCGGCCACGATCGCCAGCGCCAACACCTGCGTCGGCTCCGCCGCCAGCACACTCTCGGTGCTCTGCACGCGCGGCGTCGACTTCAGCTGCACGACCAGGCCTGGATCCAGATCGGTGGGCTCCGACACGCCCACCAGGCACGCGCCTGCGCCGTAGCGCAGCACGGCCTCGGTGGTGACGTCGTGCAGGCTGACCAGGCGCTGCTTACAGCCAGCAGCTGCACCGCCCGCCGCCGGCGTGGAGCAGGCGGCGAGCAGGCAAGCGCTGACTGCGAACTTCCGCATCGCGCTCAGTGGCAGTAGTTCTGGCCGCCCGGGATGGTCACGCTCCAGGGGTACTTGCCGACGTTCTCGAACACCTTCTTGACCGCGCGCGTCTTGGCATCGATCACGACCACCTTGTTGGCGTCGGACACGGTGGCGACGATCAGCTTGCCGTCGGGCGTGGTCGACGCGGTCTCGGTGTTGCCACCCACGTCGATGCGCTCGAGGATCTCACCCGCCTCGGTGTCCACCACGGCGATGTCCTTGCGCACGCGGTTCATCACGAACGCCAGCTCGGGCACGAGCGGCGAGAAGTTCACGCCGTAGGCCTCCTCGTCGCCCTCGAGCTTCTTCCAGACCGACGGCTTGCTGCGCGTCTTGGCGTCGATCAGCGTCAGCGTCTGGTCGCCGAAGTTCGGCACCAGGTGCTTGAGCGCGATGCCCTTGAACGGATGCTCGGCGAACGCCACCCACGGACCCACGCCGCTCTTCAGCTCCTCGAGCTTCTTGTGCGACTTGGTGTCGTACACCAGGACCTTGCCGGTCTCGTGGTGTGCAGCGTACAGGATTCCGTCGGGCGAGATCTGCGCGTCGGCGAAGCCGCCCTCGGCAGTGTTCGTCTCGCCCGCGAGCATGCCGTCCAGCCCGATGTTCTCGACGACCTGGAGCGTCTCCATGTCGACGCGGGAGACCTGGTTGCCGCCGATGTTCGCCACGTAGCCGTACTTGCCCTCGGCGTCGAAGCGCATGAAGTGCGGCGTGTTGAAGCCGCCGATGCGCGTCACGACCTCCTCGGCGATCGGATCGAACAGGGCCACTTCGTTCGACTCCTCGGCCATGATCGCGAAGCGGTTGCCGTCGGGCGTCATGCTCAGGTGACCGGGGTGCTTACCCAGCGCCACGCGGTTGGTCACCTTCAGCTTGACTGCATCGACCACCACGACCTCGTCACTGTGGCTCGAGTCGATGAACACCTTCTTGAAGTCGGCGCTGATGTCGGCCATGTGGTTGGACTTACCGAGCGTCGGCACCTGGCCGATGATCTCGAGCTTGTCCAGATCGATCACGGTCAGCTCGTCGCTCTCCAGGCTGACGATGTACGCGCGGTTCTGCAGCGCTTCGCTGCTGACGGCGACGTCCGGCTTCGACTTCGGCGTGCCCTCGTCGCCGTCGCTGCTGCACGCGGCGAGACACACCGGGCAAGCGAGGGCGAGCACTGCCCAACTGCCACCACGCAAGTTGCTGAACCAAGACATGACATTTCCCTTTCGCATCCGAGATCGGCCCACGGCGCCTGGTGTGTACGAGGCCAGAAATGCGAAACCCCTCGCGCCGATGAAACAGCGGAGGGGTGGAGCGCAGCCGGCGCTTTGTCAGCGAGCCGGAGGCGCAACGCCCCGTATCCACGCGGAACGCACGACACTCGCCTCCGGGAAGGTCTTCTGGCTCGTCGACTGCCGGCTCGAAACGAGCTAGGCGCTGCTACGCGCCTTCCCCGAAACCTCGAGTGGCTGGTACGTGCAGCGAGTCGACTTACAGCGGCGGGACCGCGCCGGTTTTGCACCGGACTTCCCTGTTACCCCTCGATCGCGCCGTTGAAGCACGAACGAGGGCGCCCGAAGAGCGCATTGATTAAAAGAACGAGGACGCGCAAGGACTACGTGAGCGCCCCTGTACTGTCAAGACTTGAGGGCGGTGAGCGCTCAGGGGCAGCCGCTGTACGGCTCGCGGCCGCCGGTCCAGGTGCAGCGGAACTCGGGGGATTCGGTCGCGACGTAGCACCATTCGCGTTGCCCATTGCCGACGCAGTGCCAGCCGGTGCTTCCTTCGTAGCCTTCGGGCTTGCAGACGTTGCCGGGGAGCGCGCAGCTCGTGGCCGTCGCGGCCCAGGCGCAGCTCGCGCTGCAGGTCTGGGTTTGTTGCTCGTCGCCCTTGCTGCAGGGTCCGCAGGCGTTGCCGGTCGCGACGGTGCGCGTCTGCCCGGGCGTGCACGCGCCGGTGCCCGTGCAGGCGCCGCTGACCGTCGGGCCCCAGCTGCAGGCATTCGTGCAAGTGTGCGACTGGCTCGCGTGCCCGCACATCGCATTGCAGGACACCGCGGGCAGATCGGCCTTGGCACCGGGCGTGCAGACGCCTTCGCCTTCGCACGCGCCTTTCATGGGATCGCTCCAGGCGCAGGCGGTGGTGCAGACGCGCTTCACGCCGGCGTGTCCGCAGCGCTCGCCGCAAGGCATGCTCGGCAGCTGCTCCTCGGCGCCGGGCGTGCACTCGACCTCGGCGGACTCCGCACAGGCGGTCCACTCGCTCCAGGCGCTCCAGCTGCAGCCGTCAGCGGCGCAGGTGCGGCGGTGGTTCTGCACGCCGTAGCCACACAGTCCGCAGCTCTGTTGCTCGACCTGTTGTTGGCCGGCGGTACACACCGGCATGGCGCATGAGCCCGGGCTCGTGCCCGAGTCCGAGTCGTCCGGTGGCATCGCGCCGGCAGCACCCGCGGCGCCCGCGTCTGCTGCCGCGCCCGAAGTGCCGCCTGCGCCCGCAGCGCCCGCTTCGCCTTCGCCGCTCGACGTCGACGCCTCCGCTGCCGCAGCGGCGTCGACGCTGGCATCCTCGACCTCTTGCCCGCCCTGGACGGGCTCGGACACGACGGCACAGCCCGCCGCTGTGAGCAGCAGGCAGACGCACGCCGTATCGATCGCGCTTCGCAGCCGCCTCATGTCGATGCGCAACGTTACACGACTCAGTAGTCGAGGCGATGGATCTTCACGCGCTTGGGCTGCAGCGGATTCACGATGTATCCCAGCGCGTCGCCCAGAATCTCGACGGCGTTGTCGAAGCAGCCGTGTGAGGCAGGAATGTTGCCCGCGCCGGTGGAGACCCGGCTGGCTTCGAGCACGTGGGCGAGCCGATTGCTGGCGTCGTGGCCCAGCGCTTGCCAGAAGTCGAGCCAGGCGGCGACCTTGGCCCGTTCGCCGCGTCCGAAGGTGTCGTCGTCGGCATTGGGCAGGGTGGTCGCGCGATCGAAGGCGCGATCCAGGCCGAGCAGCGCGGTCTTGTGCACGGCTTCGAACGAGCGGCTGACCAGGTACAGGAGCGACTTCTGGTACGGTCCGACGCTGCCGTTCAGCTCGTTCCTGTTCGACAGGTTGTGGATGTGGAAGTGCTCGGCGTCGAGTTGCTTGGACTCCACGGCGGGCTTGTAGTGCGCGAGCGCGAAGTCGATGCTGCACGCCGGCGCGAACAGGCGCAGCGATCGCGCGCGCAGCTTGGCGTCACGCATGCGGTCGAGCAGCGTGCCCGTGACGATCGAGCCCGCCGAGTGGCCGATCAGATGGATCTCGGTGGCCGGCCGCGCTTGCTGCAAGCGAGCGAGTTGCTGCACGAGCGCGCTGAAGCCATCGAGCGGATCGAGGGTCGTGCGCTCGGCGTTGGTCTTCATCTGATGCCAGAGCGCGCCGCCCGGGCCGCGCAGCACGGGCTCGAGCATGCGGTCGGTGCGATCGGTGAGCTGATCGAGCCAGCCACCCGCGGGGCGCACGCCGCGCGGACCGAACCCGAGCTTGGCGAAGAGCTCGAAGGCCAAGTCGTCGATCGTCTCGAGCGGTCCCGAGCGCCAGCTGATGAACAGGGGATAGATGCCGGCCTCCAGCGCGTAGGGTGCGAACGCGCGGATGCGCGTGATCGAGTCGGCCTCACTGTTCAGGCCGCCGTGAGCGTACACGAGCAGCTTGTTCGACTTGTGTTGCTCCAGCCAGGCGCGCGGCAGCTCGTAGCCGACGCACTCCATGGTCGCGTACGCGTCTTCGCGCGTGATGTCGTTGCGCACGGGAAAGCCTCGATCGAGCACGACCGCATGCCGGTACGCTCGATCGCTCGTCAACGGTTGCAGCTCGGCTGGCACGTCGCGGTAGCGGCGCTCGAGTGTGTCGGAGCCGCCGATCAGGCCCGCCGGACGCTCGACGGGCGGGCCGCTGACCGGATCCGCGAGGCCCGTGACGTAGCGCGGCGAGCGCGCGTGTTGTTTGCGCGCGGCATACAGCGCGGGTACGCCCAGCGTGAACACCCAGGCATCCTGGCCGTGCGCCACCCAGTCGGCGTAGGGCAGGAGCGCGAAGCCGCAGGCCCCCCAGCTCTCGCCCCACGAGTTCTGCAGCACGAAGCCGCGTTCGTTGTAGCCGACCAGCGCGAACGCGTGTCCGCCGGGTTGGCGCGGCGTGGCGATGTGTTTGATCTCGGGCAGGTCGTCATGCCCTCGCGGGGCCGGCCGCGAGCGCGGCTCCCAGCCCTCGTGCGCGTTGCCCGAACAATAGATCGCGCCGACCTGGCGAATCGCCGCTTGCATGTCCACCACGGAGCGCGCGTCGATGCGGTAGTAGACGCCGAGCACGCAGTGCATCGCGTCGAGATCCCAGTTGCGCTGGGGATTGTCGCGATCGTCATCGTGCTCTTCGGGCGGTACGAACACGTGCTTGCCCTGCTCGAGCTTGTACGGCCAGAGTTCCTCGCGGCACACGCCATGGCGATGCCAGCCCTTGAGCGCGCCGCGGCAGCTCGAGCCTTCGTAGTCCTCGCCGGGCCACTCGTCGTACAGGCGCGCCAGCTCGTAGAGCATCGCGGGGCTGCCGCGCCGCAGCGTGAACTGAGGAGACTCCGGCAATGCCGCGGTCTCGTAGGCGAGCACGAAGTGCAAATAGTCGATCACCGCGGCCAAGCCGAAGCCCGTACACGCGCCGTCCTGGCCTTGATCGCGGATCAGCCGGTGCTTGACGTAGTCGGGGAGCAGCTGTTCGACGTCGGCGTCGTGGGGCCAGCGCGCAGGCAGGCAAACCAGCTGCGGCTGGAATGGTCGGTCGCGGATGTCGAGGCGGTCGGGGCGAGCGTCGAGGGCGAGCGTGCGGTCGGCGATTCGGACGGTGCGGCGCGGCATCGAAGCCCCCTTCGTTTGGTTCAGAGTAGGGAACTACTCCGCCGACCAGTGTGGCTCAGATCACGGCGACTTTGTTAGTCGGCTTTACATGCCCCATCGTCGCACTTCATGTCGCCGGGACAGTCATCGTCCTCGGCGCACTCACCGCAGTCGCCGTCGTCGCAGTACGGCCGCCTCGCAGGGCAGTCGCTGTCCGTGCGGCACTCGACGCAGAAGGTGGTAACCGGGTTGCAGAGCCTCTCGCGCAGCTTGTATGCGCAGTCCCGATCCGTCGCGCACACGGTGCACCAGAGATTCCCGGAGGTGCACGCCGCCTCGGCGCAAGGTGGCTGGCTGCAGGCGGGGTTGCCCGACTGTCCCGCCGCCGCGGTGCCGCCACCGGCTGCGGGCTGCTTGGGGCTGAGCCGGCCCACCTTGCCGGCATCGGTGCAGCCGAAGGCGGCGAGCGCAAGGGCTCCGAGCACAGCCGACTTCACCGTCGGGGCTCCCCAGTGAGCCGGCCGCGGATACGTTCGGCGAGCGGGCTCTCGGGGTAGCGTGAAAGGAAGCGCTCGGCCTTGTCCTGCGCGCGCGCATCGCCCAGCCGAAGCAGCGCCAGCACCGACAGTCCGTCACGCTCCTCGCGCAGGGCACCTTGCGGGAACTCGCGCGACGAAGCTTCGGCCAGCCGATGAGCCGCGGCCGGATCGCTGGCCATCAGCTGCTGGATCCGCCGCAGCTGCGCGATCTCGCGGCGCGACGCCGTCGGACCTGCTGGCGCGGGCCGAGTCACCGCGGCTGGCTCCGCAGTCGCCGGCGCCGGCGAGGGTAGGGCGGTGGTGGCTTGCGGCGTCGGGGCA
>DATEOF010000363.1:0-3218 GCA_035274465.1 Polyangiales bacterium | reverse complement strand
CCATGGCGAAGAATGGATTGCCGCGTGACTCGGCGGCGATCGCGCTGCTGGTATTGTCGTTGGCCGCGGTCTGCCCCAGCCAGCGCGCTGCCAGCAACTCCGAGTCTGCCGCCGTCAGCGGTTGAAGCTGAAGGCTGCGGTAGATCAGCGAGCGGTTCTCGCGCGCCATGTCGATCACGCTTTGCAGCAGCGGCTGCTCGCTCGAGTCGAGGCGGTGCGTGAACACGAACATCAGCGGGATGACCTCGCGCGAGACCAGGCAGTGTCGCAACAGCTTCGCCGAGTCGGCGTCGGTCCACTGCAGATCGTCGATGAAGATCAGCAGCGGCGAGCGATCGCGGATGCGGCTCAATAGCTCGCCGAACGCGACGAACGCCAGGCGCTGGAGCTCGCGCGGATCCGGCACGTTGCGCGGCGGCGCCTCCTCGAACGCGCGCACGCGTGCCAGCACCGGAAACAGCTTGGCGAGCGCGAACGCGTCGCGCGGCAACAGCGCCGCAGCGTGCTCCGGACGCAGGCGCCGCAGATAGCGGCTGAGCTCGTCGATCAGCGGATCGACCGCCTTGAACGGCACGTTCTCTTGCTCGTAGCAGCGACCCGTGAGCAACACGGCCTGGCCCTGCTGCTGCGCCAGCTCGCGCAGGAAGGCCTGGCACAGCGCGCTCTTGCCGATGCCGCTGTCGCCCGCGATCGAGAGCACCACGGCCGCACCGTCGCGGCTCTGCGCGTACGCCTCGCGCAGCTGTGCGAGCTCGGGTGCGCGACCCAGCAGCGCCGTACCTTCCTCGTCCGATGCGATCGGTCGCATGCTCGACCGCACTGCGGGCGGGCGCGCGCTCGCCACACGCGCGCGAATCTGGACCGCGCCGGGCCGCGCCTCGGGATAGCGCGACAGCAGCGCCGCGCACAGCTCTGTCAGATCACCCGGCAGATCGCCGGACAGGGGCTCGGGCGGCTTGCCGTACAGCTTTGCAGACAGCACCTCCCAGATGTTGCCGGCGAACGGTCGTGCGCCGCTCAGGGCTTCGAACAGCATGACGCCGAGCGCGTAGAAATCGGTGGCAGCCGTCGTGCGCTGGCCCATCGCCTGCTCGGGCGCCATGTAGTCGGGCGTGCCGCTGATCTCGGTGTTGGACAGGGTGTGGCCGACGCTGCCCGTCGTCGGGTCGACCACCAGGCCGAAGTCGAGCACCTGCAGGAGCCCGTCGGCCTTGACCAGCACGTTGCTGGGCTTCACGTCGCGGTGCAGCTTGCCCGCGTCGTGGATGGCCGCGAGCGCATCTACCAGCTGCAACAGGCCAAAGCGCAGGCGCGCTTCGTCCAGCGAGCCGTCGGGCCGGACCCAGTGATCGAAGCGCGCGCCTTCGAGCAGGTCCATCGTGAAGAACCACACGTCGTGGTCACAGAACAGCTCGTGCAGCCGCACCAGGTTGGGGTGGTGTACGTCGCACAGCGAACGAAACTCGTTCTTGAGTTGGTAGATGCTGGTGGCATCGAGGCGGTTCAGCGTCTTGAGCGCCACGTCGCAGCGTCGCTCGGTGTCGTACGCCTGATAGACCGTGCCCATGCCGCCCTGGCCGAGCTGACGGATCACGTGCAGCCGGCCGCCCGCGAGCCGGCTGCCCACCCACATCGTCGGCTGGGCAAGTAGCGTGGACTCACCCTCCGGGCTCGCCGGACGCATGCCCGAGGTGCGCTGCAACGTCGCGGTCTTCGCGTCGGCGTCCACCCGCGGGCCTCCGGCCCGCTCAGGCCAGTCATCGCGGTCGCGTCCTCGCTCGTTCACCCACGCAGGATACCCCGCGACAACGGGGGGAAGCACTAAGGCTTCGAGAGGCGCTCCCGGTGGCGCGATTGCGCGCGGTTATAGTCGTCCTGCTCGAGGCCCAGCGCGCCGGTCAAGCGGCGCAGCACCTGCGTCTCGGCAAACGCGAGCTCACCGTCGGCGGCCGCGAGATCGAGGAGCACATCCAGCACCTCCAGGCGCATCTGTTTGTCGGTGTGTTCGCGCAGGGTGCGCGTGTAGGCCTGCGGGTTGACCGTGGCCAGCTCGGTCATGTGGCGTTCGAGCACGGCGCAGATCGCGTCGGGGCCGCCTTTCGCCATGTCGTGGACTCGGCTCAGCACCTCGCGCACGTGCGCACGCTCCTCGGCCGTGAGCGATCGATCGCTGTACGCCACGCAGGCCAGCAGGCCCGCGACAGCGGTCACGATGCTCACCGTCTCGTCGTCCGCGTCGCGCAGCTGCGCGCGTACCGCGGCTGAGAGCTGCGCCGAGACCTCGGGCGCGCCCGGGGCTTCATCCGTTCGCTTCCAAAACGCCATCGCGCCAGTGTAGCAGCTCGGATCCACGGCGCCCCCGTGGCGGAGCTGCAAGGCCCGGCTCGGCCAGCTGCGCGGCAGGTGGCTGAACGGTGCAGACAGGCGAGCGAGCAGCTCGGCCGAGGGGTCCGACAGGGCGACCAGCAGGCGCTGGCCCGAAGGCAGCCAGAACAAGCCGCGCGGAGCACGGGCACGCTGCTGGAAGAGCAGCGTCAGCCAGGCGTAGGCGTCGTATTCGTCGCTGGCCGGTAGCTCGACCGCGCCAGCCGCCTGAAGCGCGCTGCTGCTGACGGCGGCAGAGAAGAGCTGCCGTCGCCGCAGGCGTGACAGCTCGCGCTCGCTGGCCAGTGCCTGCTCGGCGTCGCGCAGAAAATCCAGCAGGTCGGCCGAGCCCGGCGGCGCGAGGCCGCACAACAAGCCGAAGGCCGCGTCGATCTCGCCGGCGCGAGCCAGCATCAGGCAGCTCTCGGCGGCGGCCAGCAGTTGCCCCGAGGACGCCAGCAGCGCGGGCCAGGGCAGCGCGCGCGCCGCTCCCGAGATGCGCCGCGCGAAGACCAGCGGACTGCTGCGCCCGTGCGCGTCGCGGCTCTGGATCCAGATGCCGAGCAGAGGCGTGTCGTGCGGTGCGACCACGAAGCGCACCGCGCGCGGGGGCAGCGGCGCCTCGCACAGCACGCGTTCGAGCCAGCCGTGGAACGACTGCTCCGGCGCCTGCCAGCCGCCGTAGCGCAACAGGCCGCCGCGGCTGGGCGTGCAGCCGAACAGACAGAGCGGCGAGTGAGTGGATTCGAATGATGATCGAGACACGCAGCGTCTTCGGCCGCTCGCCGGCTCGGTTGCGTGTTCACCCACAGTGTGCCCCGCGGACACAACTGCCGGTGGTCAGGGGCAGCGGC
>DATEOF010000362.1:0-5083 GCA_035274465.1 Polyangiales bacterium | reverse complement strand
CGGCGGGCACGCCCGGAATGAGCGTGGCAGGCGGCGCGGCGGGCGCTGCAGCTGGCAGCGGCGGAAGCGCGGGCGCAGCCGGCATGGCAGGCACGGCAGGTGCCTCCGGGGAAGATTGCGCGGCGGACACCGATCCACCGCAGGTAGTCAACCTCACCGGGAACCTGGGCACGCACGACCCAGTGATGATTCAGGCCGACGGCCGCTACTACCTGTTCCATACCGGGCGCGGCATCCCGACCAAGACCTCGAACGACATGAAGTCCTGGGCGGCAGGGCCCGCAGTGTTCTCGAGCAGCCCCGCGTGGATCGCGCAGCGCGTCTCGGGTGCCACCGATCTGTGGGCGCCGGACATCTCGTTCTGGGGCGGCAGCTATCACCTCTACTATTCGGCCTCGACCTTCGGCAGCAACCACTCGTGCATCGGCCACGCCACGCGCGCGAAGCTCAACGAAGGCAACTGGATGGATCAGGGCCCGGTGATCTGTTCGAACGACGGCTCGAACGACAACTGGAACGCCATCGACCCGAACGTGATCGTCGACGAGAAGGGCGCAGCGTTTTTGGCTTTCGGCAGCTTCTGGAGCGGCATCAAGATGATCCCGCTCGATGCCTCGGGGAAGCGTCAGGGTACGGAGCTGATCGCGCTTGCCGCTCGCAGCGGCAACAGCACCGCGATCGAGGCGCCCTACATCGTGCGCCGGTGCAACCAGTACTACTTGTTCGTGTCGTGGGATACGTGCTGCAAGGGCGCCGACAGCACCTACAAAATCGCGGTCGGCAGGGCAACCAGCGTGCGCGGACCATACATGGCGCGCGACGGCACGGCGATGATGCGCGGCGGCGGGACGCTGCTACTGCAGGGTGCTGGTAGCTGGAAGGGGCCGGGCCACAACGCGGTCATCCACACCGATGATGGCTGGTTCAACGTCTATCACGCGTACGCTGCGAGCGACGGACACTCGCAGCTGCGGATCTCACAACTCGCGTGGGATGTAGACGGCTGGCCAACCTCTGCTGGGCCGTAGTCTTCGAGCATCACACATCTGAACGCCTCGGGCGCCAACGCAACACAAGCGCGTGCATCGCCGTGCCAGTTCAACGGACGTCCTGATTCCGCTACGATCGTGGCGTTAGATGATTGTTCGCGAGCAGTACCAGCGAGCACCCTAAGCGCGAGGTCTGCCCAGCTACATGTCCGAAACAGCCGAACACGAAGATCAAGCGCCGGTTCTTTCGGAAGACGAACGTAAGCGGGTGTTGTCGGCAACTCGCTTGAAACTTGCCCTCACGATCTTCGTCGTGGCGATTTTGCTCGGCCTGTCGACGATGATCTTCGCGGGTGTGACGCGCATCTTCGACTGGCTGACGCCGTCGATCCGCGCCGACCTGCGGCACAAGGCACAGCGTGGCGCGCTCGAGCTGTCGGAGACCGCCCAGCTCGGCTTGGTGGTGCGCGAACCCGCCGACATCGCGCGACCCGCGGGCGACTACGTCGCGGATCAGGACGTGCTGGCGATCGCCGCGCTGGACGCCGACGGCAAGGCGCTGTTCAGCCACGGCAAGGCCGACGCGCAACTCGAGCAGCTGCTGAAGATGAAGTCGAACGAGGCTCAGGACCTCGGCGGCGCGTACGGTGCGTGGTCCCCCTCGATCATCGAGGGCATCGAGGTCGGCCGCATCGCGCTGATCGTGACCAAGGCGCGCCTCGAGGCCGGAATCGAGCTGAGACGCCAGATCCTGATCCTGGGCACGCTCGGCTGCTTGCTGGCGCTGGGCCTGTGCTTGCTGTTCGTGAACATGTACATCGGTCCGATCTTACAGATGACCGAGCAGACGTTCGTACGACTCGAACACACCACCGAAGCAGCGCTTACGGCTGCGCGGATGAAGAGTCAGTTCCTGGCCAACATGAGCCACGAGATCCGTACACCCATGAACGGAATCTTGGGCGTGCTGGATCTGATCAACCGCACCGATCTGAGCAGCAAGCAGCAGCGCTACGTACAGATCATCGAGTCGTCGGCGCGCAGCCTGCTGACGATCATCAACGACGTGCTCGACTTCTCGAAGCTCGAGGCGGGCAAGTACGACCTGCGTTCGGACGAGTTCGAGCTGCGCCAGGTCACGCAGGAAGTCGCCGAGCTGCTGTCGCCCAAGGCGCACGACAAGAACCTCGAGCTGATCATGCGTGTGGATCAGGCCGTGCCGCAGACGATCATCGGCGACATGGACCGCATCAAGCAGGTGCTCAACAACTTGATCGGCAACGCCATCAAGTTCACCGAGCACGGCCACGTGGAGCTGCGCGTCAGCGTCGAGAGCGGCACGCCGGAAGACCTCACGTTGCGCTTCGCGGTCACCGATACGGGCCTCGGCATCAGCCAGGCCGATCAGGCGCGGCTGTTCGCGGTGTTCTCGCAGGTCGACGGCTCGTTGACCCGCAAGCACGGAGGCACCGGCCTCGGCCTGGCGATCTCCAAGCAGCTGGCGACGGCCATGGGTGGCAAGGTCGGCGTGGAGAGCGAGCCGGGTCAGGGCAGTACGTTCTGGTTCACGATCACCACGCGCGCCGGCCAACGCGCGCCGGCGCCACCGGCTCGCCGCGAAGCGCGCGTGCTGGTCGTGTGTCCGAGCTACGCGCAGCGCGAGGTCGTGCGCGAGCTGGTCGAGCGCTGGGGTATGACCTGCACGCTCACCGAGAGCGTGCCGGCTGCCGTCCAGGTGTTGCTGGATCGCGCGGGCGGCTTCGACGTGGTGGTGATGGACGGCGCGGTCGAACAAGGCCAATCCGACGCGTCCTCCTTGCTCGAGATGTGCATGGGCGAAGCGCTGCCCGTGATCCACATGCTCTCGACCGCGCAGATCGCGCACGGCTCGTCCACTGGCGAGGCGCAGCGCAACTACCTGCTCAAGCCGCTGCGCGCATCCGAGCTCTACAACGGCCTGATCAACGTGCTGGAAGGCGGCACGGTGCAGCAGCGCCCACGGGTCACGACCGCCAGCGTTCCCAAGCGCAACTCGGTGGCGCCGAAGCGGCCCACGATCCTCGTCGTCGACGACAACGAGATCAACCGCGTGGTCGCGGTCGATCTGCTCAACGAGCTGGGTTACCCGTCCGACACCGCGTGCAACGGCACAGAAGCCGTGAACAAGGCCAAGCAGGGCGGCTACGGCGCGATCCTGATGGACTGTCAGATGCCGGAGATGGATGGCTACGAGGCCACCCGCCTGATCCGCGCCCTGCCCGCCCCGCTCAAGAACGTGCCGGTCATCGCGCTCACCGCGCACGCGCTCACCGGCGATCGCGATCGCGTGCTGAACGCCGGCATGGACGACTACACCACCAAGCCGATCCGCGTGCGCACGCTCGAACAGCTGTTGCGCAAGTGGGAAGGCGCGACGGCCGAGAATCGGCCATCGGCGGACATCACGCTGCCGGCGAACGAGAATGCGCAACCGCAGCCGGCGCAGAGCGAGGTCGATCAGGCCAAGCAATTGCTGGCGCTGCCGGACCTCGATGCGCTGCCCGATCTCGATCAGACCTTGCCGCGCTCCAGGCCGGTGGTGGAGCTGTTCTTGAAGAGCGTGCCGGGGTTGATGGAGTCACTCGCCACGGTCATGGCTCAGGAAGACAAGACCAACATCAAGCTGCTCGCACACAAACTGAAAGGAAACTGCCTCAGCCTGGGCGCCGCCAAGATGGCGGCCGCCTGTTCGGCGATCGAGAACGCGGCTGCCGCGGGGCAGGTACACCACGAGGCACACGCGCTGTTGCCAGAGCTGTTTTCGGGCACGGCCCGCGCCCTCGATCCCACCCGCAAGAGTAAGGCTCCCGGCGGTCTAGCTTCAGGTACGCACCATGGATGAGAGTAAGAAAGCCTCGAACAAGACACCCACCGTGCTGGTCATCGATGACAGTGACATCGATCGACAGGTCATGCTCGACCTGCTCATGCGCGCGGGCTTTCAGGTCCAGGATTTGCCGACCGCCATCGGTGCCACACGCGCAGCGCGCGAATTCGGCGCGCGCGTGGTCGTGATCGATCAGAACTTGCCGGCGCTGAACGGCGCCAAGCTGGCGGCGTTGTTCCGCAGTAACCCTGCGCTCAAGGACATCCGCGTGGTCCTCATCTCGAGCAACGACGAGACCACCATGGCCCAGCTGGTGCGCGAGGCGCGCGCCGATGCGTTCGTGAGCAAGAACAAGATGCACACGGATCTCGTCCCGACGATCAAGCGTCTGATCAGCTAGAGCTGACTACTCCGCGGGCGCGAACTCGAGCTCCAGCTCTGCGTGCGGTTGCGACGCCAGGCGATGGATGCGCAGCTGGTTCGGGGCCAGCGCCTCCTGCGCCAGATCGCAGAGCTTGCTGTGGTGGGTGAACAGCAAGACCTGCGTGGTGTCGCGCGCGAACGCGCCCAGCACGCGCAGCGCGGCGCGCGCGCGGTCGTCGTCGAAGTGCACGAGCAAGTCGTCGAGCACGAAGGGCAGGAGCTCGCGGCCGCTCTTGAGTTGCTCGAGGCTGGCGAGGCGCAGCGCGAGGTACAGCTGATCGCGCGTACCGGCGGAGAGGCCAGCCACTCCGACGCGGTCGCCGTCGCGGCGCACGCAGATCAAGACCGGCTTGTCGTGCTCGTCGAGGTCGGCCTCGAGCCGGCTCCAGGCACCGCCGGTCAGCTCCTCGAACAAGCGGCTCGCGCCGCGCAAGATCGGGCCGGTGTGACGCTCGCGATAACGCTCGACCTCGCGCGCGAGCACGCCGTGGGCCAGGCGCACGCGCACGTAGCGCTCGGCGAGCAGGCGCGCATTCTCCAGCTGCGCCCCGGCTTCGATCGCGGCGTCCGCGGCACCGCGGCTGTCGCGTAGCAGCGACAGGCCGGCGCGCCGTGCCTCGAGCGTGTGCAGCGCGCGGTCGCGCTCCGACTCGATGCGCTCGAGGTCGTCGCCCCGCTCGGCCAGCCGTAGCTGCAGCTCGGGTAGCACCACGCCCGACAGCTCGGCCTCGAGCTGCGCGAGATCGAGCCCATCGGCGGCGGCCACCAGCTCCGCGTGCAGCTGCACCAGCGCGGCGTCCAGGCT
>DATEOF010000361.1:0-2905 GCA_035274465.1 Polyangiales bacterium | reverse complement strand
GAGCATGCCCGAGCTGCCGGCCGCGCCCGCGCTACCCGACGCCCCTGCGCCACCGGCCGGCTTACCAGCGCTGGAAGGCTGCGGTGCGCCACCCGACCCAGAGGGCGCCATCGCGACTGCGCCCGCGCCGGAGCTGCCGATGGAGTTCGTGTCCTGTGGAGGCTCAGCCGAGCCACCGCACGCGCTGCTCAGGGCGAGCAGCAGCAAAGAGACCACGGGAAGATGCATGAAATTGAGACTCCGGAGGCTCATGGCTAGCCCCGACTAGTGTTGTGACCGGGCCGGTTGGGGTCTCAAAACTGCTCGGTCACAACCGGGGGCTAGGGCTGTCGTTCCCGCCGGCCTGGATGGTACCGTCATGCCTCCATCCATGCCTCGTCCGGCTCGCGCGGTATCGCTGTCCCCAGCTACGCGCGAGGCGTCCGCGTGGCTCTGGGGCGTGCTGCACGACCAGCGCACGGCCTGGGTGATCCTGGTCGTGTCGGTCGCGCTCACGGCCCTGGCTTGGTACATCTCGGACCGCGCGCAGACCAAGCTGATGCGCGAACAGTTCGTCTTCCGGACCACGGAGGTCGACACGGCGATCGTCCAGCGCATGAAGCACTACGAGCTCTTGCTGCGCGGTGGCGTGGCCTTGTTCGACTCATCGGTGGAGGTCAAGCGAGACGAGTGGAGGACCTACGTCAAGGCGCTGAACTTCCACGAGCAGTATCCCGGCATCCAGGGCATGGGCTTTTCGCGGGCCATCCCCCAGGCCGAAAAGGCTGCTCACGTGCAGGCCGTGCGCGCCGAAGGCTTTCCCGGCTACGCGATCACGCCCGAGGGCGATCGAGACGAGTACCATCCCGTCGTGTACATCGAGCCCTTCGATGCCAGGAACCAGCGCGCCTTCGGCTTCGACATGCACGCCGAGCCCACGCGTCGCGCGGCGATGGACTGTGCACGCGATAGCGGTCGCACGTGTGTGTCGGGGATCGTCACGCTCAAGCAGGAGACCGAGCACGACGTTCAGAGGGGCTTCTTGATGTACCTGCCGGTCTTCCGGCGCGACCTACCGCACACGACCGTCGAGGAACGCCGCCGTGCGCTGCGTGGCTTCGTGTACGCGGCGTTTCGCGGCAAAGATCTGATGGGTGGTATCTTCGGAGGAAAGTTCGCCGACCTGGACTACTGGATCTTCGACGGCGCGACCGCAGACCCGCACAGCTTGCTGTTTCAGAACCATCCCGGCGCGGTGCTGCGCGAGGACACGGAGTTCGCCTGGTCGAGTCGCCTCGAAGTCGTGGGACGCGAGTGGACCGTGCGCTTCTCATCCACCTCGGCGCGCTACGATTCGGCGCGCGCACAACCCTTCGTCATCGCGTTCGGTGGTCTGCTCATCGACGTGCTGTTGTTCGCGATCGTCGGCTCGCTGGCGCGAACCCAGAAGCGTGCCGTCGCGATGGCCAACGACATGACCGTCGAGCTGCGGCGTTCGCTCAAGGAGAAGGAAGTCCTGCTGCAAGAGGTGCATCACCGCGTCAAGAACAACCTGCAGGTCATCGCCAGCCTGATCAACCTGCAGCTCAGGAAGTCTGACAGTGATGTCGCTCGCGATGCGCTCGAGGAGTGCCAGGGCCGCGTGCTGGCGATCGCGCTGATCCACGAGAAGCTGTACCAGACGGACGTGGCGGGCGTTCCGTTCGCCGACTACATCCGCGATCTCGCGACCAGTGTGGCCGGCGCGGTCGAGACTTCGGTGAGCCACGTGCAGCTCGAGTTTGCGGTGAAGCCGGTCGTGCTCGAGGTCGAGCAGGCGATCCCGTGCGGACTGATCCTGCAGGAGCTGCTGAGCAACGTCTACAAGCACGCGTTTCCGGGCGGCGCAGAGGGCAAGGTGACGGTCGAGCTCGAGGAAGCTGCGGGCCTCGTGACGCTGGCGGTCAAGGACGATGGTGTGGGCTTCCCGCCGAGCTTCGATCCCAGCACCGCGTCGTCGCTCGGGCTGCGCCTGATCCGCATGCTGTCCGAGCAGCTCGAGGCGGAGGTTCACACGACCAACCAGCGCGGTGCCCGCACCGAGATCTGCTTCGCGCAGCGCACGCGCGAGTCGATGGGAGCGAGCGCATCGTGACCAGCGGCGACAAACCTGCAGTCCTGGTGGTCGACGATGAACGCGTCGTGGCCTGGGACTTGCGAGAGATGATCAACGCCTTCGGCTTCGACTGCTACGCCGTCGCGTCCTCCTCGGAGGAAGCATTGCGCGCGGCGGAGCTCAAGCGGCCGGACCTGGTCTTGATGGACATCCGCTTGAAGGGAGCGATCGACGGCATCGAGACCGCGAAGCTGCTGCAGGACAAGTACGGCCCCGAGCTCAAGATCGTCTTCCTGAGTGCGCACTCTCGAGGCGACATGGGCGAGCGAGCGGACGCTGTGCATGCGGCGATGTGGCTACGCAAGCCGATCCACGCTCCGTTGCTGCGCAGAGCGCTCGCGCAGGTCCTCCCCTCGAGAGATCTGTCCTAGAATTTGGCGCCCACGATCGGAGTGCACGCGTACAGCTGTACGCGTGCGGCTTAGAGATCTGGCTGTGTGAGACATTGACCGGAACGGGCGTAAGGAGGCACGAGTTTGGCGTGGGTCGATAAGCGAGTCGTTACAATGCAACCACGTCAGCTACTCGGTTTGGTTTGCGTGATCGTCGGTGTTGCGTGCAGCAAGGACGATGCCGCGATGAATCCCGCTCAAGGAGAAGCCGGTGCCGCCGCTCAGGGCGTCGCGGGTGCAAACGCGCCGGGCGGAATGGGCGCCCCCGCCTCGGGAGGCGCCGGTGCGAGCGGAAGCACGAGCTCAGGGTCCGCCGGCCGCAGCCCCGCAGCCGCCAGCGGCACGGGCGGCAGGGACAGCGCAGGTGGCGCTGGCAGCG
>DATEOF010000360.1:0-5377 GCA_035274465.1 Polyangiales bacterium | reverse complement strand
GCGATGCCGCCGGCGAGCATGCCCAGGCTCTCGAGGCGCTGAATCTGCACGATGCGCCGCTCGAGCTCGCGCTTCTCGCGCTCGGCGCGTTGCTGCTCCTCGACGTAGCGGATGCGCCCGGCGGCCACGGCGATCTGCGCCGCCATGCCCGTCAGGTACTCGAGCTCGTGCGGCAGCGGCAAGCGGCAGCCCTCGTCGCCGAACGTCCCGGTGCCGAAGATGCCGAGCGGCTTGTCGAGCAAGCGCAGCGGGACGTTGATCAGCGTGCGGTTCTGCAGCCGCTCGACCATCTGCTTGTTCGTGCGCGGATCCACGCGCGCGTCCTCGATCACCATCGGCACTTCGGAGCGCACGAGCTCCTCCAGGAACGGATCGCCGTGCACTTGCAACACGGGCGCCACGTCCCACATCAAGTCCCGCCGCTGCCCCGAGATCTCGATCGCGCGCAGCTCGGTCGCGTCCTCGCTCTCCGACACCATGAACCAGGTGTGCGAATAGCCGGTCGCCTCCTGCACCTCCTCGTGCACGCACCAAAACAGATCCCCGAACGTGCGCGCACGCTGCAGCTTCTTGGCAAACGACAGCAGGCGTGAGGTCGGCAGCTCCATACTCGTCGGGCCGCGCCCCCCACGCGCGCGTTCGGCCAGTGTACGCCTGCTCAACCTGTGGCCGCAGCCAAAAACTCGCTCAACTTGCGCTCGGTGATCGTCCTCGAGCGCTGCGCGGGGATGAGCGCCAGCCAGCGTTTGAGCTCCGCGCGGCGAAACCCGCGGGGCAGCTCGAGCTCGGGGAGCGCGTGGAACAGTCGCGAACGGCCCGCGGACAGGTATGCGAAGTCGAACAAGGCCTTCTCGGGGGTGGCGAGCTTCGCGCCGCTCGGCAGCAGCTCGTAGCCGCCGAAGACCTCCGGGGCCAGGTGGTGGAACGAGTAGTTCGCCACCTGCGTGTGGATGCGCTGGGTTCGCGCGAGCGAGGCGGCGTAGATGACCTCCGGAACTTGCTCCACCATGCCCCGAACGTGCAGCGCACTGTGCAGCGACACGTAGCTCTCGAACGGTGCGGTCAGGTACTCGGGCAAACGGTACGTGTCGACATCACCATTCAGCCAAAAGGCGCCCGGGCGGAGGGCGTGCGCGAGCCCGGCTCGCGCCAGCTGGGTCAGCGTCTTGCTGGCTGCGGAGGTAGAGAGCCCGAGCGCGGCGGCCGCGTCCGAGGTTCGAATGACCGGTACCCCCAGCCCGCGCAGCGCGGCGTAAGCCTGGCTGGAGTTCATCGCAACGCCTCGAGGCTCGAGATCACGCTGCCTTGCATCGCATCCCATGCGGGTCGTCCGGCGTAAACGTCGAGCTGACTCGGGTCGAGGTATGCCACCACCTTCGAGCGATACTCGTCGAACGAGATGTCCAGCGTGTGATCGATCGCAGGGCCCAGCCAGCGCTTCTCGGCCTGCAGTAGGACCAGGGATGCTGCCTCCGGCCGCGCGAAGAGCAGGTTGAGATCGAACACGTCGCGAGCCTGCGGTTCTGCGCGTTCCGCGAGCGCGTGGATCTTCTGGGATACAGCCCCGTGCGCGGTGTAGTGGGTCGCGAGGAAGGGCGGCAGTGCGTACGGCCGGAGCAAATCGCCGCCGATGCTCGCGAATGCGGCACCCTGGATGGCGTTGCGTCGCGAGAACTCGACCTTGGTGCGCAGGGGCACGCTGCTACCCGTGGCGACCAAGCCTAGCTTCCAGCGTTGCGTGGTCTCGGTCTGCTTTGGGGCCGTGACTTCACTGATCGCGATTCCCTTGGACTTGAGGGGTGAGACGATCAATGGCGAGCGCAGCAGACGCTCGACCTTGTTCTTCAATGTGTCTTTGGGGATCCCCGCCACGTCGAAGTCGATGTCCTCCGAGTAGCGCACGCTCTCGAAGTAGAAGCGCAGGTTGCAGCCTCCTTTCAATGCGATGCGGGCTTTGTCTTCGCCCTTGCCGACGAGCGCCCGCAGAAATACCAGGTGAAAGAGCTCGGCGAGCTGGCGAGGCGTGTACGGCATGACCCATTATCAATACCAAATATTGCGCTGGTAGGCAAACTTTCGTATTGATAGCTGCACCCTGCGTGGCATTCCGGAGCGATCTTTTGGTTGACACCTGCGTGCGGCGGCCCTTACGCAGCAGGCATGGCCGATGCTTCCGAGCCGGCGGGTGCCGAGGCTGAGCGTTTGCTGACGGGTTTGGCGCGCGGGCGGTTCGGCGCGATTCAGCCGCAGCGCATCGCGAGGCACGTGCTGGCACATACCCCCGAGGCCGAGTGGGCCGTGTACAAGGCGGCGTTCGATGCGCTGGCGCGGCGGTTCGGCTTCGCGCGCCGCGATCAGCTGCGCGTGGCGCAGGCTCCGCGCGGCGGTGTGTTCGGCAGCTACTCGACCGAGAGTGCCGCGGCCAGCGGCAAGCGTTCGGGTGCGCGGCCGTATCGGACGGCGTTGTATGGGCTCGAGCCGCTGCGTGCGAGCTGCTCGTGCACCGACTTCGTGCGCAGCTCGCTGGGCCTGTGCAAGCACGCGCTGGTGGTGCTCGAGGCGCTGGACAAGGAGCGTGCGGGCACGGGAGATGCGCCGGCGCGCGAGCCTCAGCTGACCTGGGACGCGCGGCAGCCGGCGCGCGGCAATCCCGATCGCTTGCTGCGCTTGAGCGCCGCGCCGAGCAGCGCCGCGCTGGCGAAGCCCAAGGAGCGGCTCGCCTTCATCGAGACGCTGCTGGAAGAGCGTTCCGACGCCGAGCCCGCCGTGCGCACGCTACTGCTCGAGGAGCAGGCCAGGGTACAGCGCGCGCTCGTGCTGGCGCCGCGCACGGCTGCATGTCTCAAGGCGCTCAAGTCGCTGCAGCGCAAGCTCTACCCGTACCAGCGGGAAGGGGTGAAGCGCTTCTTCGAGCGCGGTCGCTTGCTGCTGGCCGACGACATGGGCCTGGGCAAGACCACGCAAGCGATCGCCGCCTGTCACGGCCTGTTCGCAAGCCGCGGCATCGAGCGCGGGCTGCTGGTCATGCCCGCAGCGCTCAAGGCGCAGTGGGTGCGCGAGTGGCAGGCGACGAGCAACGCGCCGCTGTGGTCGGTGGATGGTTCGCCCAAGGAGCGCGCGAAGCTCTACGAGGGCACGCGGCGGGGGTTCCTCGCCATCGGCTACGAGCAGCTCTTGCGCGACTTCGCGCAGGTGCAGCGCTTCTCGCCGCAGCTGGTGGTGCTCGACGAGGCGCAGCGGATCAAGAACTGGGCGAGCAAGTCGGCAGCGTTCGTGAAGCTGCTCGACCCCGAGTACCGGCTGGTGTTGACCGGTACGCCGATGGAGAACCGCTTCGACGAGCTGGCGTCGATCATGGACTTCGTCGACGATCTCGCGCTCGAGCCGAAGTGGCGCCTCGTGCCCTTTCACACGCTGGTCGCAGCCAATGGCAAGCTGGGCGGCGCGCGCAACCTCGACGTGTTGCGCGAGCGTCTCTCGCACTCGATGTTGCGACGCGTACGCCGCGAGGTGCTGGAGCAGCTGCCTCCGCGCACCGACACCCGGGTACCGGTGGAGCTCTCCGAGCTGCAACGCGAGCGTCACGACGAATTGCGCCAGCCCATCGCCGAGCTCGCGGCGCGTGCCGAACGCCGGCCGCTCGCCCCCGCCGAGTTCATGCAGCTGATGCAGCTGCTGACCAGCCAGCGCATCATCTGCAACGGCATCGCGCAGCAGGAGTTCGAGCGCGAGTGGCCGCGCTTGCAGCACGAGCCGGTCTCGCCGGAGCTGCTGGCTCGCCTGTCCGCTCCGAAGCTCTCGGCGTTGCGCACGCTGATCGAGCAGATCGTCTTGGATCAGGGGCGCAAGGCGGTGGTCTTCAGCCAGTGGCGCAACATGCTGCAGCTGAGCGAGTGGGCGGTGCGCGATCTGTTGCAAGGCGCGGGTATGCAGGCGCGCTTCTTCACGGGTGCCGAGTCGCAGCGCGTCCGCCAGCAGGCGCTACTCGAGTTCGAACAGGATCCCAACACGAGCGTGTTGTTCCTGAGCGACGCCGGGGGCGTGGGGCTGAACCTGCAGCACGCGGCCAGCTGCTGCATCAACCTCGAGCTGCCCTGGAACCCTGCCGTGCTCGAACAGCGCATCGGCCGCATCTATCGCCTCGGTCAGGAGCGCCCGATCGACGTCTACAACCTCGTCAGCGAGGGCGGCATCGAGGGTCGCATCGCCCAGCTGATCGCACACAAGCAGGCGGTGTTCGGGGCGCTGTTCGACGGTACGAGCGACGAGGTGCAGTTCGACGGGCCACAAGGCTCATTCGTCGAGGGCGTCAAGCAGCTGGTAGACGCGCTGCCGGTGGCCCCCGCAGCCGACAGCGGCGAAGACCTCCCCACGCCCGAGCCGGCGCCCGAGCCGTCGCCCGAACCAGCTGCGCCGCGGCGCGAGCTGCGCGTCGAGCGCCTGCCCGACGGCTGGCTGCGCATCGAAGCGCCGCCCGAGCTCGCCGAGTTGCTCGAGGCTCTCGCGCGCAAGCTGCAGCGCTAGTTGCAGGCCTTCGGGTTCTGCTGCATGCGTTGGTCCCAGGCGTCGCCATTCGGCAGCGCCTTCAGGTACTCGCACGCGCGCGAGTCGCCGAGCAGCTTCCAGCGAAACCAGGCTACCGACACCTGGTCGATGAAGTTCAGCGGCACGGGAATGTGTGGTGCGCCGACGGCCGACCACAGATACGCCTCGACCGAGTCGTCGAGCGCCTCGTAGCTCTGTTGCACCCAGGCCTCGGAGACGAGCACGTCCGCGCTTCCGCTGACGATCAACATCGGAGACTTCACCAGCGCGAAGGCGCCACGCCAATCGGGGAGGGCGCCGTTGCCGCTGCTCGGAGCGAACGCGAGCCCGGCAGCGGTCAGCGAATCGCCCCACTTGACCTCGGCGAGTTGCAAGGTTGCAACGGCACCCTGACCGCCGGATTCGTGGCCCGCCGAGCCAAACTTGGCGTCTGCCAACTCGGGGTGAGCCATGCGGGTGATCTCGTACGCTTCGAGGCCGGCCTTGCCGCTACCCGTATTCGTGTTCTCGAAGCACACAGCGAGGAAACCGTGGCTCGCCAGACGCTCGAGCGAAGCGCGATAGTTCGCGCAGCTAGCGCCCGTCCCGTTGGCCATGTGCACCACGGGGACTTTGCACCCAGAGGGTAGCTGCGGCACCCAGAGCTTGAGCGGGCCCGACGTCTCGGCCTTGAAGGTGAAAGGCCCCTGCTTCTCGTAACCGCCGATGTCTCGCAAACAATCGCCGCTCTGAGCGGCGCCCACTCCCCCCGCGCCCGCTCTGCCCTCTGCGCCGGCCTCCGCTCGACCGCCGGCCTCCGCTCGACCGCCAGCCTCCGCGCGGCTGCCCGCCT
>DATEOF010000359.1:0-5794 GCA_035274465.1 Polyangiales bacterium | reverse complement strand
GCCGCCCCCGCCGTGGCCCGCGGATGCCTGGGTTTCGCCGCCTGCGCCGCCCGCGGGGGCGCCTCCCGCGCCTCCGGAACTGGCTGGTGAGCTCCCCCCGCTGCCGCCCGCCCCAGCTTTCGGTGCGGGCATGCCCGCCTTGGGCATGTCGTCGGCGCGTTCGCCTGCAGCGCCATGGCCTGCAGCCGACCGCGGCAGCTCCGAGTCGCTGCCACCGGCGTCGACCGACGCGTCTATGGCATCGGAATCGTTGCTGCTCTCAGCTGCAGCCGCGTCGCGGGCCTCGGCCTTGTGCGGACTGCTGGGGCCTTTGACTGGCTTCGTGGAGTCAGAGTCGCCTCCACAACCTGACAGTACGCAAAACGCCAATAAACCCGACAACAACCCAAAGCTACGCGACATATCCGCCCAGTCTGTACCAATCGGGGCACGTCGTCGAGCTGACACTCCGAACCAGGTCACGCAGGCAGCCGTACTTCGCCAACGTCTGCGTGGACGACGGCTTCGTCGTTTCACGCACGCGTCGCGCAGCGCGACCGCTGCTCACGGCGGCAGAAATGCACGAGGATTCGTATAGTTGGTTGCGCAAACTAATTGGCGCCCGCAAGTCGCGCGCGGTAGAAGTCTCGGCACTAGTTGCGATTCGAGATGGAGCGCGAGCGCTCGCCGCCGGTGGGGACCGACACGGTGATGCATGCGTGTGCCGGCGTGTCTTCGCCGCTCGTTTCGCATTGGAGACCGCGATGCAGCAGATCGTCAGGTGGGGAGTTTGGCTGGTGTTGGCGTCGACTGCGTGCACGCCGGTGAGCGATTTGAAACGCCCGTCGAGCGAGCCGCCTGACGGCTCGACCCCGCAAGCCGGCGATGGCAACAGCTCGGAGGCTGGCGTGAGCGGTTCGGGTGGCGACACACCGACGCCGCAAGCCGGCGTCGGAGGACAGGCCGGTGCGCAAGCCGGCTCCGGCGGCGAGGTCGCACCGCCGATGGGTGGTGCGGGTGGCTCTGCCGGGGCAGCTGGCAGCCCTGGCGAGCCTTGTGCGTCAGCTGGTGCGAAGCGCTGCTCGATGCAGGGCTCGACCAAACGCGAGCTGTGCAGCAACGGTGTCTGGACCGCGGATGAGGCGTGTCCCACCGGACAGGTCTGCAGCGGAGAAGATGCAGCGATCAAGTGCGTGATGGTCGAAGATCTGTGCCGGGGCAGCGAGGGCGAGACCGTCTGCACGCCGTCGGGCACGATGATCGTGTGCAACTCGGATGCGAGTGCTGGGCCCGCGCAAGACTGCGGCTCGGGGCAGTTGTGTCAGGCGGGGATCAAGAATCATCGCTGCGCGAAGTGCATCGCGGGCCAAGACTTCCGCTGCACGGGCAAGGCGCTCGAGGTGTGTGCGCCGGACGGCGAGAGTTATGTCGCGTACATGACCTGTGAGACCGAGGCGTTGTGCAACGCGGTGGCCGGCACGTGCACCTCCGCGACGTGTGCGGCAGGGAAGTTCTCCTGTCAGGCGAACAACCTGGTCCAGTGCAACAAGGACGGCACCGGGTTCGAGCCGCCGAAGATGTGTAGCGCGGGCATGTGCGACGCCGCGGGCGGCGACTGCAACATCTGTCAGCCGGGCCAACAGTCGTGCAAGCAAGACATCGTGCAGACCTGCCAGGCGACGGGTCAGGGCTACGACGAGGCTCCCTGCACCGGCGGCATGAAGTGTGTCGGCGCAGGCAAGTGCGTGGCTTGTGCCGCCGACCAGGACTGCGCGGCGATGACGAAGGACTGCAAGGTCGGCGCGTGCGTGAAGAACGTCTGCGTCGCCGAGAACGCCAGCGAGGGCAAGGCCTGCACGACGAGCTCGCGGCCCGGCACGTGCGCGGCCGGCGGCTGCGTCTGCACGCCGCAATGCGACAAGGCGTGTGGCGATGACGGTTGCGGCAAGCCATGCCCGAGCAAGTGCTCGAGCGGCCAGACGTGCGTCAGCGATCGCTGCGTCGACTGCACCGACGACACGCAGTGCAAGGACAGCGCGGACGGTTGTCAGGTGGGTGTATGCAACAAACAACAGGGCACGTGTAGTCTGACAAACGTGCAGGGGTCGCCGGCTTGTCGAACCAGCAACAACCAGCCGGGCACGTGTTCGGGCGGGCGCTGCGTGTGCACGCCCAACTGCGGCGCGAGTCACTGTTCCGGAGACAACGGTTGTGGTGGCACGTGCAACTTTCAATGTCCATCGGGCGACCAGTGCGTGAACGGTAGTTGCTCCTGCGTGCCGAGGTGCAGCGAGACGCATTGCTCGGGCGACGATGGCTGCGACGGTTCGTGCAACTTCAAGTGCCCCTCGAACAAGCCGACGTGCCAGAACGGCAGCTGTACCTGCATCCCGAAGTGCAGCGACTCGCACTGCTCGGGAGATGACGGGTGTGGCGGCTCATGCAACGGCTACTCGTGTCCGTCGAACAAGCCGACATGTCAGAACGGCAGTTGTGTGTGCAACTCGACGTGCAGCATGACGCACTGCTCGGGAGCGGACGGGTGCGGTGGGTCATGCAACAACAGCTTCACGTGCCCGTCGAGCAAGCCGACCTGCGAGGGCGGGAGTTGTGTGTGCAACTCGACGTGCAGCATGACGCACTGCTCGGGAGCGGACGGGTGCGGTGGGTCATGCAACACCAGCTTCAGATGTCCGTCGAGCAGGCCGACGTGCGCGGGTGGAGAATGCGTCTGCGAGGACACTTGCAGTAGCATGAACTGCGGCGGGCCCAACGGTTGCAACGGCACGTGCAACTTCCCTTGTCCGCAGGGCCAAGAGTGCTCGCGAACCAGCAATAGTTGCGTGGCTAGCCAGCCGACGTTCCCCGAGTGGATCAAGTGCAGCGTGAGCGACGACGTCTCGCCCTGCAACCCGGGCATCACGAGCTGCGGATCCGGCGGCTACTGCGTCTTCAATTGCGACGCAGGCAAATGTCCAGACGGCTACCAGTGCATCGACGGCTTCGTGTGCTTCATCGAGCCGAAGAACGGCATGTGCCCGGCGAACCTGGTGCGCGCGAAGCCGTCCAGCGTCGACCCCATCATCTGCGCCCGGCCGGGCCTGCTGCCACCGGTCGAGGGCGTGTGAGCGGCCTGGCGCCCTTTGCATCGGAACCGACCGATTCGGATGGTGCGGCGGCGTGGAGCGCTTACCCGGGGCGGTGACCCATCGCTGCGAAGCTTTGGCGCCCATGTGTGCGCTGGATTCGGCCAGCGAGCCGTGTTACCGCGGGGAAACGAGCGTTGCTCGTTCGAACCGAGGCAAGCATGTACGACTGCAAGAAATTCTACATCGACGGAGCCTGGGTCGCGGCTCAGGGACGTGGTTCACTCGACATCATCAACCCCGCGACCGAAGAAGTGATCGGTCAGGTCGCGCTCGGCACTGGCGAAGACGTCGACAAGGCCGTGCAAGCTGCGCGCCGTGCATTCGAGAGTTACTCCCAGACCACCGTGGCCGAGCGCGCGTCGCTGCTCGAGCGCATCATCGGTGCGTATCAAAAGCGCCTGCCCGATCTGGGCAAGGCGATCTCCGAGGAGATGGGTGCACCGCTCAACTTCGCCATCCAGGTGCAAGGCGGCGTGGGCCTCGGCCACTTCATGACGGCGCTCGCGCTGCTCAAGGACTATCACTTCGAGGAAAAGCTCGGCACCACGCTGGTGCGCCGTGAGCCTGTCGGCGTGTGCGGACTGATCACGCCCTGGA
The DNA here is from genome assembly GCA_035274465.1 of Polyangiales bacterium. GTDB lineage: Bacteria > Myxococcota_A > Polyangia > Polyangiales > JAFGIB01 > JADGRF01. Next base: position 2,069 of record DATEOF010000359.1, on the reverse strand, counting down.
ACTGGCCCGCGAATCAGATCTGCTGCAAGCTCGCGCCTGCGCTCGCGGCCGGCTGTACGGTCGTGCTCAAGCCGAGCGAGATCGCGCCGATCAGCGGCAGCATCATCGCGGAGATCCTGGCGGAGGCGGGCGTGCCGAAGGGCGTCTTCAACCTCGTGCACGGCGACGGTGCCGGTGTCGGCTCGGCCATCTCGGCGCATCCGGACATCGACATGGTGTCGTTCACCGGCTCGACGCGCGCCGGCGTGATGGTCGCGAAGGCGGCAGCCGACAGCGTCAAGCGCGTATCGCAGGAGCTCGGTGGCAAGTCGGCCAACATCATCCTCGATGACGCCGATCTCCAGAAGGCCGTGGGCGGTGGTGTGGTCGCGATGATGACCAACACCGGGCAATCGTGTAACGCGCCCTCGCGCATGCTCGTGCCGCAGAGCCGCTACGAAGAAGCGGTGAAGATCGCGCAAGCCGCCGCCGAGGGCGTCAAGGTCGGCGATCCCCGCGACGGCGCGACCAACATCGGGCCGCTCTCGAGCGCTGCGCAATTCAAGAAGGTCCAGGGCCTGATCGAGCAAGGCATCAAGGAGGGCGCGCGCGTCGTCACCGGTGGCCCGGGCCGTCCCGAGGGGCTGAGCAAGGGCTACTACACGAAGCCCACGGTCTTCGCCGGCGTGAACAACTCGATGACCATCGCGCGCGAGGAGATCTTCGGCCCGGTGCTCGTCATGATCCCGTACAAAGACGACGAGGACGCGATCCGCATCGCCAACGACACGCCATACGGCTTGTCGGGCTACGTGTCGGGTGCGCCCGACCGCGCCAAGCGCGTGGCAGCACGGCTGCGCACGGGCATGGTGCACATCAACGGTGCGCAGGTCGATCTGGCGGCGCCCTTCGGCGGCTACAAGCAGTCGGGCAACGGCCGTGAGTGGGGCCGCGAGGGCTTCGACGAGTTCCTCGAAGTCAAGGCGATGATGGGCGGCGCGACCTGATCAACGCTTGTGGCGCTGGCCGGCGGAGATGCGGGTTGCAACGGCATTTCCTCCGGCCGCGCGCTGAACCGCGGCGACGAAATCGGGAAACAGGTTGCCGAGCCAACCCCCGAGCCGCTGCTCGAACGCTGCCACGTCCAGCTCTGCGGGATTGTGCTCGACCGCGCGCAGCACGGCCTGCGCGACGTCCTGGGGCGAGCGCGTGCCGGCGCCGAAGGGCAGCACGGTCCCTGTGTCCGCGAACATGCCTGCGTCGCGGATGAAGCCGGGGAACACGGTCGTCACGCCCACGCCGTGTTCGCGCAGATCGGCGCGCAGGCCCTGGGCGAAGCCGCGCAGGCCGAACTTCGTCGCCGAGTAGATCGCGGTGCAGTGGCTCGCCACCTTTCCGGCGATCGACGAGATGAACACGATCTGGCCGTAGCCGCGCTCGACCATCGCGCGGCTCGCGGTGGACGCGATGTGGATCGGTGCGCGCAGGTTCACCTCGAGGGCGCGGTCGATGTCATCCGGCGGAAAGTCGTGGATGGGGCCGGAGGCTGGCAGCGCTGCGTTGAGCACCAACACGTCGAACTCGCGCGCGGCCAGGGCCAGCCGTTCGACATCGGTCCGCGACAGCAGGTCTGCGAGCACCACCTCGGTGTTCCAGCGCGCCCGCACGGGTTCGAGCGCGTCGGCGCGCCGGCCGCTGACGGCGACACGTGCACCTCGCTGCACGAACGCTTCGGTGATCGCCTGGCCCAAGCCGCCGTTGGCGCCCATGACGAGCGCGCGAGTCTCGTGCGTGATTTGCATCGGGCGCAAGCTAGCACGCCACGCGTGGCGCGACGCGAGCTCTCCGGGTCAGCTTTTTTCGGGGATCCAGCCGCGCTGCCTTTCGCTGACCCTCGTTACGCCCTCGAGTCACCTTGTGTGTGATGCGGTATCGAATACGGCTTGGCGTGATCGCTGTTGTGTGCGTGGTGAGCTGCTCTCGCGAGGCGGCGATGCCCGCTGCCACCGGCACCGCAGGGGCGGGGGTCGAGCCGAGTGTGGGGGGCTCCGGTGCTCCTGCCGGCGGCGCGGGTACGCCTGCAGCTGGCA
>DATEOF010000358.1:0-95947 GCA_035274465.1 Polyangiales bacterium | reverse complement strand
GACAGCGGCAGCAGATCGAAGCAGAGCTCGGTCGGCTCGCCGGGGACCATCGGACTCAGATCGGCCTTCCGGCTGCTGTGCCAGGGCAGGCCCAGGTAGTCGTAGGGCGCGTCGCCCAGCTTGCGATGCGAGCCGCGCAGCCGACCGGTGATGTTGTACGACTTGGCACTGCCGTCCGGCGCGACGTCCTGCAGCGTGGCGATGAAGTCGCCGTCGGTCGCCGTGCTCGAGACGTGCAGGATGATCTGAGGATGCCCCGTGACCTGCAGATCCAGCGACAGCGGCTGCGACTCGTAGACCAGGCCCTTGTCCGTGATGTTCTCGGGCGTGACTTCGTAGTCGACCGCGATCTCGTCTCGCGTCGCGTCGCCCGTCGGCGCGCTGACGCTCAACGTCCTGGCGTTGCCGAGGTAGAAGGGCGTGCGCCGCTCGTCGATCAGCGGCCAGTTCGGCGACGAGCGCCACTCGGTGCCCTGCGGCGCGTTGTACGTGTAGTAGTGCACGGCCGGCTCGTCCATCACGCCGTTGTCGATGTCCTTGAGCCAGTAGTCGAAGAAGCGCAGCTCTTCGACGGCGATGTCGAAGCCGATCGCTTTCTGCACCCAGACCCACGCGCAGTGCGTGCCTGGGCCGATGATCATCTTGCGCGGGTTCTTCAGGTTGTTGTAGCTGAAGAAGGCGCCGTGCTTGGTCGTGCCTTCGTCCCAGTTGGCGGCCAGGTACACGGCGACGTTCGACTCGCTGATCTCGTCCAGGTAGCTCGACGGACTGCTGTCCACCCACCACTTGCCGGGCACGTTCTCGGAGCTGCTATCGCGCAGCGGTACGTAGCCCGCGTTCTCGAGGTTCGTGGCGTGCTCGGCCTGTGCCGCCGTCAGCTGCGTGCGATCGGTGTCGCTGTCGACTGGCTCGGCGTTGTTGTCGCGCTGCTTGGCGGGCGTGTCGCCGGGCGGTGGCACGCTGGTGGGAACGCCCTCGGGGGGTGCCATGCCGCCTGCCACCGCGAACGCGTAGGCGTCGAACTCACAGCTCATCGGGAAGATGGCCTTCAGGTGTGGTGGCTTGGTCGTGGCGGCTTGCAGCTGACTGCCGCCCGTGGCCGAGCAGCCCCACATGCCGATCTTGCCCGTGCTCCACGGCTGCGCCGCCAGCCACTCGGTGATGTCGTACGCGTCGAGGCGCGCTGCCGGGGCCCACTCGCCGCGGTTGTAGGCGACGTTCTTGCCGTGCGAGGCGTAGAGCCCGCGGAAGTCCGCGACCGCGACGATGTAGCCGTATTCGATCAAGCGCACGGCCGCGCCGGGATACGTCTCGCCGGTCAGTCCGCGCGGCGTGTTCGTGTAGCCGAAATAGCGCCGGTTGTAGGGCGTGTGCATCCACAGCACAGGCAACGGAGTCTCGACCACGCGGCCATCGGCGTCCTTCGGCCGATAAAGATCCACGGCGAGCTTGGTCCCGTCGCGCACGGCGACGTACTGCGAGCTCAGGTGATAACCGAACTTGTACTTGGCTTCGCTGTAGCCGCGGTACACGCCCGGTCGAGAGACTCGGGCGGATGATCCGCCTCCGCCAGCTTTCGCGCTGATGCTGCCAGTAGTGTCAGCACCTTGATTCCCGTTCATCTTCATGGCTGGCGGAGTCCCCAGGGTCAGGTCGTCTGCCCAAGTACCCACGAGCGCGTGTAGGAATCATTTCGCGAATCTTACCGACTGAGATTCGTGTAGCTGTTAGTTCCGCAAAGGAACTGCACAGAGTTAGAAGGATTTGCGTAGCGGTCTGCGCAGTTAAGTGAGCGCTCACTTCAGGTTGTCATTTCATCGACGTTCACCACATCGCGCACCAAGACCTGCTCGCTCCCGATGCGTCGCGGAGCGTTCTGCTTGCGCCAATGTCCGAGTTTGCAGAGGACCGTGCGATCAGCTGGCGGTCTTGCGGAACTCGAGCGGCAGCTTGACTGACATGGCTTGCTTGCGCGGCTTCGGGTAACGCGTCTCGCCGACGGCATCCAGCGTGCAGCGCACGAGGTCGGCGTCCTTCAGCGTCCCGCCTTGTTTCTTCACGCCGGCCGCCTTGCCGTTCAGCTTGACGGTGAAGGCGACGCCCAGCTTGCCCTTGAGACGCGGGCGCTTCTCGAGCGCTGTCGCGTAGCACTGATCGAGCTTGGGCTTGAGCTTGTCGATCGCCGCGTTCAGCTGCGCGTCGCTCCACTTGCCGCCGCGCAGCTCGAATTGCTTCGGCTCGAGCGCGATGCTCGGCGCGGGGTGTGCCGGCTTGGGTTCGGGTGTGCTCGGTGTCGCGGCGGGTGCCGGCTCGGCCTTCGCTTCGGCCGCGGCGGGCTCCGGCTCCGGTGCCTTGGGCGGTTCGGCTGCCGGCTGCGGTTGCGGTTGCGCTGCAGCTGGTGGCGGCGGCTGGGTCGCGGCCTGCGTCGTGGTGGTGGTCGTGGCCGCGGAGGTATCGGTCGTCTGGCTCAGCGCATGCTTCTCGGGCTGCTGCGCATCTTGCATGGCGCGCGGCAGGATCAAGACCGCAGCCAGCGCCAACGTCGCGCCGCCCGCGACCGTGCCCAGCGCGATCTTGCGCTTGCGCGCGCGCATCTGCACCAGCCGTTCGCGTGAACGCTCGAGCGCACGCTCTTCGTCGACCACGACCGGGCTCAGCGAGCTGATCGCGGCGGGTCCTCGGCTGGTCGTGGCGGGAATCGGCTCGGGTGCAAGGCTCGGCTCGATCGACGGCTCCGCCTCGGGGAGCGGCGCATCTGTGAAGCCGATCGCGGCGGCGCCGTGGGCCACCGGAGCTCCCTGCGGCGACTTGTTCATGATCGAGATCACCGGCGCCTTCGTGCCGGGGCGCAGCTTGGGCCGAAGCCCGCCGCCCACCTTGCGCAGCGTCGGCGGACCCTTCACCGCATTCGTGTTCTCGGGGGCGAGCGCGGGAGGGACCGGCGCGGCCGCAGCGCCTGCGATCGTGCGCTGGCGCGAGCTCCGAGGCTTCTGGGGTTCCTGCTGCGGCGCGTTCTGTCCGGTGAACTCGGCCAGCAGAGCGAGCGCCTGCGGGTGGTCCGGCACTTGCGCCAGGGCCAGCTGCAGCTGCGCAATGCCCGCGGGATTGCCGAGCACATCGCCCAGCGTGAAGTAGAGATCGGCGGCTTGCTGCGCGTCGCCTTCGTTGCCGCGCCGCGCATACAGTTCGGCCAAACTACCCACGATCTCCGTATCGGCCTCGACGTTCAGCGCGCGCTCGTAGGCGTCGATCGCTCCGTCCAGATCGCCCGACGCGATCCGGCGCTGTGCTAGCGAGGCATGAGGGTTGGTTCCCACGCGTGGCTTCTCCTCGGTGTGGCTCACGCTGACTGCGCGCTTGCGAAAATCGGCTGCCAGTTCTGGATTCGTCAGCTCGCGGTCCGCGATGTCTGCTGCCTCGCGCAGCGCCTCGGAGGCGATGCGGGGATCTTCGGCGGCCTCCGACCAGCTCTCCAGTAGCTGGACCAGGTCAGCCGCCGTACTGGAATCCTGTTGAGCGCGCAGGACCCTGCGCTGCGTGCGCAGCAGGTCGCGGATCTGCTTCCAACTGGACTCGTCGTAGGGTCCCGATTGCAAACAGCGAAGTAACTCGAGCGTTCCTTCGTCCATGCCGTGCCAACGCGTACGGCAACTCGCGTTTAGACTGACAAGCCTACAGGCGTGACAGGGGCGATTCTAGCCCTGCAGCTGGCAGCGGCGGGGCGATTGGTACGCGTCTGTACGCCGATCGGCGTCCTGTGCAGCGCAGGTGCGGGCGTCTCGTTTTCGCTGAGCTGCTTTGCCGGCCCGCGCAACTTTAGTTAAAGAGGTTGAGATGATTCGAAATACGGGCGCGACGTGGTTGCTCGCGTTGGCGTTGGTCGCGTGCGGTGGAAATGATGATGACCCGGTCCGGGGTGGCGCCGGTGGCCGCGAAGTCGCGCGCGGTGCTGCGGGCATGGCCAATTTGCCTGCAGGGACGGGTGGTTCTGCCGCTGGCAGCGTCAGTCCCGCGGGCCGCGGTGGCGCCGGGACGATCGCAGCGGGGACCGGCGCGGCCGGGGTGACCGCTGGCTCCGGAATGGCGGGAATGTCCGCGGGTCCGGCAGGTACGGGAGGCGGCACGGTGGGATTGCCCAGTGGCACGCTCGCGGAACGCATCGGCACGAGCGAAGTCGCGCTGCCTGCGGGTATCAAGCCGGGTGTGCGCAACTGGCGCGTGTGGACGCTGCAGATGTTGAAGATCTCGCCGATCTTCAGCGTGCCGCTGGCGAACTGCGGCACGTTGATCGGCTTCACCACCGGCACGTCGATGGCGCCGAACGCGCGCGTGGTGCGGCTCGACGCGAACGACAAGCTGGTCGCCACGATCGATCTGGGTGCGTCGCTCGAGCTGCGCGGGCTCGCGGCCGAACCCGATGGGCACTTCGGCGCGCTGTTGTGGAACGGCGCGAGCGATCAGATCTGGGTCAAGCGGTACGACTTGATGGGCAAGGAGTTGTTCGCGACCGAGTTGGTCAACAAGAAGAACGACATGATCGACAACTCCCCGACCGACTTCGGCATCGGTGAGAGCCGGCTCGAGTTCGGTGCGGGCAAGTACGGCGCGTACTATCACGTGCACTCGATGTCGGGTCACGAAGGTGACACGTTGAAGTACGTCGCCGCAGAGACCGGCGCCGAAATGACGACCTGGCCCTGGGGCTGCTCGCACAGCATGAGCAACCTGCTGACCTTCAACCCGACCAGCAGCACGTTCCTCGCCAGTTGTGTCACCGACTGTTATCCGGGCACCAGCGGCTCGGACTTCGCCACCACGGCGAAGGGCGGCGTGTACACCGAGAACCGCTACAAGATCATGGACGTCGCTGGCGGCTGCAACGGCACGGTCGCAGGCGAGCTCGGCGGCGCGGCTGCGGCACCTGCCGGCTGGAAGGTCGTCTTCAACGCGCACCAACAGCCGACTGTGCTGGGTCAAAAGAGCTACAGCACGATGACGATGAACCAGGACATCGGCTTCATCTCGATCGGCGCCAACAAGATGCCGATGGGCGGCGTAGTCTGGCTGACGACCACGCCGATGATCCAAGAGGCCGACTCGGCGATCGTCCGCTTCGCGCCCATGGGCGACAGCGCCGAGCAATACATCGTGGGCTGGCTGGAAGGCAGCGCCTACAAGATGGCGCGAGTAGATCCGACGGGAAAGTTCCTCGAACAACCGTCGGATGTCACATCGAAGGCCAAGTGGGGCCAGCGCGACGATCCCTTCCGTGCACACAAGAACGGCGACATCGTGTGGGCCTGGGCGGATGCAGCGAACGCGCAGGTTCTGAAGTTCGCGCGCCTGCGCTCCGGCAACACGGCCGAGTGCGCCGCGTTCTGACGCCGGCAAGTCGTCAGCGATCCCTGTCGAAGGCCATCGGAATCGTCGCGCCGGCGTCGTCGATCACCGTGCGCGCTGCGGCGTCGATCTCGACCGTGCGCACCTCCTTCGGGTGCGCCACGTTGGGTGCGTCGCCCTGACCCTGCCACCACGCCTGCGCCGCGGCTGAGCTCCACTGGTCGGCGTCCGCACAGGCCAGGAGCGCGTTCCTCACGTCGCTGGCGTTTTGGTAGCGGTCCGCCGGGGACTTGGCGAGACAGCGCAGCACGATCGCTTCGAGATCGGCCGGTAGCTTCTTGCCCAGCCGCTCGGAAGGAGGCGTCGGCGCCGTGTACACGTGGTGCGCGCAGACCTCGACGGCGGAGCGCCCATCGAATACCGGTTTGCCGGCCAGCATGTAGTAAGCGACGGCGCCCAAGGAGTAGATGTCGCTGCGCGCGTCGGTCTGATGGGGTCCGGTCAAGGCCTCGGGCGAGATGTACAGCGGAGTCCCCAGCACCACCTCGTCGGCCGTCACGGTGGTGGCGGGTGCCGCGTTGTCCTTGGCCAGACCGAAGTCCAAGACCTTCACGAAGTCGGAGTCACCCCAACGCTTGCACAGGAAGATGTTGGCCGGCTTGATGTCGCGGTGAACGAGACCCACGTCGTGGGCCTCTGCCAGGCCGCGGCACGCCTGTTTGAGGATGTGGATCACCCGCGCCGGTGGCTGCGGCCCGTCTTTGGCGACCAGCTTCTCGAGGTCCATGCCGTCGAGGAGCTCCATCGCGTAGTAGAAGGAGCCGTCGGCAGTGCGGCCGTAGTCGTGGATCGTGACGGTGTTCGGGTGGTTGAGGCTGGCGAGCAGCTGCACCTCTTGCTCGAAGCGCGCCAGGCTCGCGCCACCACCTTCGGCCAAAAGCTTGATCGCCGTCGGCCGTCGCAGCATGGCGTGGCTCGCGCGATAGACCACACCCATCCCGCCCTCACCGAGCTTCTCCATCAGCGTGTACTGTCCGAGTCGGCGCGCGTCGCGGACCTCGCGCCTCAGCCTGTAGAGCACCCCCGACGCCACGCACGAGAAGGCTAGCGCGAGCACCGACCAGTTGACGCTGAAGCCGATCATCGTGATCGCCGATAAGTTCTGGTGCTCGAAGCGCGACGCTCCCCATGCCACGCCGACGACCGTCGGCGCACACATCAGCACTCCGCACAGTAGCGTGCGCTTCACCGTACTCGGGACGATCAGCGAGCGGAAGAGGAGGATGCAGATGAACCCGATCAGGTTCTCGAACACGCCCGAGATCGTTCCCAGGTCGCCGAGCATCAAGAACACGTTGTCGATGCCGATGGCGAGGCTGCCGACGACGTCGGTGACGAGCAGCACGCGCGCCGGTCGCGGTCGGCCCCGCGCCACGAGCCAGAACAGCGAATAGATCGCCGTGAGCAGCAAGACCTCCGGCGCGACGATGTGGCCGAGCGACGTGGCGAAGCCCACCGTCGGGCCCCAGATCAGCGCGTAGATCAACCAGTAGGCGATGCTCTGGAGAATGAGCACTTTGCCGTAGAGCGACAGTCGACGCTGGAGCAGCGTCTGCCCGCCATCGCTCGGCTCGAGCGCCGGATCGCTCAGCCGCGGTGCAGGGCCATCCTGGACGTTGAACCTCGTGCCCCTCTCGCGCATGGCGTCCAGGCCACTCTAACAGAACGTCAAGCCATGGCGACGATTACAGCCAGCCGCGCTCCCGCTAAACTGCAATCCCCAAGCGCTTGAAGCGCGGCGTCAGATCTCGCTCCACACACACCTCCACCGCCCGCCGATACTCCGCCCGCGGCATCAACCCCCAAGCCCGCGTCGCCGGTGTAACCTCTGCAGCTGCCGGCGGCGCGTCCAGGTCCGCATCCCCCGCGTAGTTCGCGCGCAATAGCGCGACGAACCCGGGCAACTCTGTCTCGATCGCGACCCGCCGCTCGGCTGCATCGGGCAGCGAAAGCAACCATTCGAGCGCTCGCCAGCCAAAGTCCCGGTGCCGCACCTCATCGCGCAAGATGCGATCCAGCGCGGCGCGCGCAACGGCCACGCTGCACGGCTTGCGCAGCCGATGAAACAAGCGCACGGCTGCGGTCTCTCCCAAGCAAAACGTCTGCACCACCACGCGCGTGGCGTCGTGCTCCAGCCGCTCACCCACGCGCTGCAGCTCGAGCCGCTCGCGCTGCAGCGCGGCTTGCAGCGTCCCACCGGCGGCTCGATACACGCGAGCGCTCAGCTCGGCGTGTCGCAGCTCGTCGGCCACGATGCGCAGGGCAGCGCGGATCAACACCGGCGGGGCAGCCAGCTGGATCAACCAGTGCGCGAGCTGTCCCGTGATGGCGGCGGAGTGATATTCGGCCTCCACGCGCCGCAGCCATTCACTGCGCACGGCATCGCACGCCTCGGGGGCGCGTTTCAAGCGCCGGCGTCTTCGCCGGGAGGTGGGGGGGTGACTGGTGGAGGCGGTGGATTGCACGACGGATTGTTGGGTGCCACCTCCCAGGTACCCGAACTGCAGCTCGCCCGATAGGCCGGCGTTGGCGAGCAGGACATGGGCGTGCCGTAGTCGCAGATCATCCCGACGAGGCAAGGCGTGCCGCGTGTAGGGAGCATCGCTGGACAGTTCTCGTGCGGCGGATTCGTCGGCGACGCCCCGCCGGCGATGGTTTCGATCCAACCCGCGACACCGGCACCGCCGCCGATCGGCGGGGGTCGCGGCGGATTGATGGAGACGATGGGGCTCGTGACAGTCTTGGCGGTTTCAGGTACCGGCGCGATCACGGGCCGCTGGCCATCCACCTGGTTGGGCGAGCCGCCGTCATGAGTGACCTGCGCGCAGCCGGCAGCCGCCGCGAATGTCATCACCACCGAGTTGCGAAACTGCCGCTTGCGCTTGGGCATGCGGGCGTCGAGATGCACGAGTGGTGCCAACGTATTGTCGAATGATTTCGACGGGTAGGCTTGGCACAAGTGTGCCAAGGCGCGGGTGCTAACGCCTTCGTCTCTTCGGCGCCGGCTTCCCCAACATCGACTCGAACAGGCCTCGAATAATCTGCCGCCCCACCGTACTCCCCGCCGCCCGCATCGCACTCTTCGCAAACGCCCCGACCATATCCCCCACCGCCGACTCCTCTTCCTTCTGCGGCGCACGCTTCACAACCGCCGGCTCCGCTGCCCCCTTCGCCCGCGCCGCGAGCTGCTCGTACGCAGATTCCCGGTCCACCGCAGCCTCATAGTGCCCGTACACGCTCGACCCCTTCATCACTGCCTCGCGCTCCGCAGCCGTGAGCGGCGTCAACCGGCTGCGCGGTGGATCGATCAACACGCGAGCCACCGGGCTCGGCACGCCCTGCGCATCCAGTCCGCTGATCAGCGCCTCGCCCACCGCGAGCTCCGAGATCACCTTGCCCGGATCGACATCCGGCGCCGCTCGAAACGTGCTCGCGACCGCCTGCACGACCTTCTGATCCTTCGGCGTGAACGCACGCAGCGCATGCTGAATGCGATTGCCCAGTTGGCCCAGCACCGCGTCGGGTAAATCGAGCGGGTTTTGCGTGGCAAAGAACACGCCCACGCCCTTCGAGCGGATCAACCTCACGACCTGCTCGACGCGCTCGCGCAACGCCGGCGTCGCGCCGTCGAACAACAAGTGCGCCTCGTCGAAGATGAAGACGAGCTTCGGCTTCTCGACGTCTCCGACTTCCGGCAGGTTCTCGAACAACTCTGCCAGCAACCAGAGCAGGAACGTGGTGTAGAGCTTCGGCTGCTGCAGCAGCTGATCCGCCGCCAGCACGTTGATCACCCCGCGGCCGTCAGCGGCGGTCTGGACGAAGTCGTCGATCGCCAGCGCGGGTTCGCCGAAGAATTGATCCCCGCCCTGCTCCTCGAGGCCGAGGATGCCACGCTGGATCGCGCCCACGCTCGCCGCCGACACGTTGCCGTAGCGCGTCTTGTAGTCGGCGGCGTGCTCGGCCACGTATTGCAGCATCGAGCGCAGGTCCTTCAGGTCCAGCAGCAGCAGGCCCTGATCGTCGGCCACGCGAAACACGATCGTGAGCACGCCGAGCTGCGTCTCGTTCAAGCCCAACAGCCGCCCGAGCAGCAGCGGACCCAGCTCGGACACCGTCGAGCGTACCGGATGACCGCTCTTGCCGAGCACGTCCCAGAACACCACCGGGCTGGCCTGGAACGTGAAGCCGGACAGGCCGAGGCGCTGCACGCGCTCGCTCACCTTAGGATTCTCGCTGCCCGCCTGCGCCAGGCCGGACAGGTCGCCCTTCACGTCGGGCAGAAACACCGGCACACCGAGCTCGCTCAAGCGTTCGGCGAGCACGCGCAAGCTCACGGTCTTGCCGGTGCCGGTCGCGCCCGCGATCAAGCCGTGCCGATTGATCATGCTGGCGAGCAACGAGGCTTCGCGCGCGCCGCCGCCGAGCCGGATCGAGCTGGATTGCGTGGACATGCTGCACGCTCGGCCAGGCTCGCAGCGGTTGTCAACTCATTCGGGCTTCCGAGCTGCCAGCATGCGCAGCGAGGTCAGCAAGTCGGCCCACCACAGGCCGAGATCGCGGAGAAATTCGCGGTCGGCCTTGCCGTGCCGCACCGGATGGTCGCTCGGAATGCGCGTCCAGCCGCGGTGCGTGAGCGTGACGAGCGTGCCATCGCCCTGCGCCACGAACGTGACTTCGACCTCGGTCTTGTCCTCGCCTACCAGGTTTTTCCCGCGCCAGTCGAAGACCACGCGCGACGGTGGATCCCAGACTGTGATCACACCGGTCTTCACGACCTGCTCTCCCAGGCGCTCGAACAACCCACCGCCTGCGCGCTCCTCCAGGTACACGATGCTGCGTGCCGCGCCCTGCGCGCGAAATCGCAGCCCGGAGAGCCACCACTGATCGATCTCGCGCGTGAAGATGCGAAATGCATCGGCAGGCGGCAGCGACAGCGCGACCGAGACGCGGGCCTGATCGGCGCTCATCGCTTTCGCCTCCCGTGTTTGCGCTCGGCGTGTTCCTTGAACGCCTGCAGCTGATCGGCCCAAAAGGCTTCGACCTCCTCCAGCCAGCCGCGCACGTCGCGGAACGGCGCGGACCGCAGCTGGTAGATGCGGGCCCGCGCGTCGTCGGGCAAGCCCGTCTCCTCCACCAGGCCGGCGCGCCGCAGGATCCCGAGGTGCTTGCTGATCTGTGGCCGGCTCAGCTCGAGTTGCCGCGCGATCTCGCCCGAGCGTAGCGGCTGCTTGCGCAACAGGCCTATCACCGCGAGCCGCGCGGGATCCGCCAGCGCACCGAAGGTCTGCGGGAGATCGGCGTTCATCGCGGCTTCTGCTCGCGGATGCGCTGCACGAACCACCAGTGGTGGCCTTCGGGGTCTTCGACGCCGTAGCTCCGATCGCTCCAGTATTCGTCGCCGTAGTCGGACGTCTTCGGCGGCTCGATGATCTTGGCGCCCTGCGCCTTGGCGCGCTCGTAGTGCCCGTCGACGTCGTCCAGATACATGCACAACCATTGCGTATTCGCGCCGCCGACCGCCCGTGGGCTCGCGCTCGACCGCCTGTGCTCGCCGCCGGGACTGTGGACCGAGATCAGTCCATCGCCGGCGAACGTCACCTCGGAGTATGCGATGCGACCGCCTTCGCCCTCCACCTTCAGACGGATCTCGAAGCCGAGCACGCGGCATAGCCAATCGATGGCCTCGTGTGCGTCCTCGTAGAACACGCTCGACGTGATGCGTGGATAACCTTCGGGGGGCTTCTTCATGGGGTCCTCCTGCGAGTAGTAGTTGTCGATTCCGGATATAGTTTCCATATCAGGAAACCATCTGCAAGCGGACCCTCACTCGCTCGCGCACGTCCGAGCAAATCGCCGCAGCGCCCCGGCCGGGAAATCCCACTCCGGCGTCCGCAGCCCGCCGTCCGCGGTCGCCCGGTACCAGGGACTCAGCCCGCGCTCCCCCAGATTGACCAGCACGTGCATGTCCTGGGCAGGCATGTAGCTCTGCGCGATCAAGAACACGCGCTCGCCGGCGCGATCCCGCGCCACATCCAGCACCAGCACCGCGTGGCCAAACCGTCCGGCGCGGGCCGCCTCGATGTAGACGTCCCCGGCCTCGACCTGCCGCGCATCCCGGACCGGCTCGAGCTCGCGCAGGAGCGAAGCCGTATTCGCGATCCCGAACACTCGATCCAGGTAACCGCGAAAGCCTGCGTGGCTCCGGTCCGCAGCCGCGAGCGGCGTCCACGGCCCACCGCGACCCGGCGGGGGTCGCAGTCCCCGCCGATACGCCTCGTACGGCATGGCGTCGCCACCCACCGACCGGAAGCAGACCTGCTCGCAGCGGCCGGTCCCGAACAGGTACTCCGCGCGCAACCGCATGACCGCGTCGGCGCACTGCTGCAGATCGCGTTTGCCCACGTCGATGTCGATCACCGCGGCATGGACGTTTTGGAGCGCCTTGGGCGAGCCATCGTGGAGGCGCACCGACGAGCCTTCGGGTCGCAGGGGCAGGCGTCGCAGCCACGCGCCGAAGCTGTCGGCGGGCAGCGGCGAGCGAGTGAAGCCCGGTGGCGGCGCGAAGCGTTGCTCGAGGTGGCTTGTCGAACCCGAGCCGGAGCCGAGCCAGGCGTAGACGCGGTCATCCTCCGGCACGCCGGTCGATACGGCTGGCCCAGGTTGGGCACGCGCCGGCGCCTCCGCGATCACAGTCGCTCCGCGCACGGGCCGGCGGCACTCGGGCACCAGCAACTCCGGCCGGTACTCGAAGTGCATCGTGTCGTAGTGGTTCCAGCGGCCTCCCCAAATGAAGCCTTCGCGCTCGAAGGCCTCGACGATCTGCATCGGCATCCGGTTGCGGTACTTCCGCGGAGGGTCGGCTCCGTCCTCGCGCCAGCGCCAGTAGTCCGCGAGCGACGGTGCGACGTCGATCGCGATGCCATAACTGTGGGCGCTCTTACGGGACGTGCCCTTGATGTCACGGAAGTTGAACGTGCCCGCGACCTCGGCGACCTGCGTGCGCAGGGGCTCGGCCAGTCGTTCGAGCGCGTCCGAGACCGCGCGCAGCCGCCGGTCGACGCCATTGACTGTGCTCACCTGCAAGGCTTTGCCCGAGAGCCACGGGATGCTGGTCAGGTGCTTGCGGACGTCGCGCTCGCCGGCGCCGTACATGGCGTCGAAGAAGGCCAGCTCGCGCACCCGGCCCGGCTCGAAACCCTCTGCGGGAGGCAACTCCGGCGGTCCCGGCGCGTAGACTTGCGTGAACATGTCCTCGAGATCGGGCTGATCGAGCCGCTCCTCCGCCGTCTTGGGCCGGCCATCGTCGTAGATCAGGCGCCGGCCGTTGCACAGCACGAGGGTGTTGGCCGCGCTGCCGCAGACCTGCTCGGGATATGCCTGGCGCAGGCAGTACAGACCGCTGACATCCGCTTCGGGTCGATCGGCATCGGTCGCCGCCGCGAGCTTCGGAGTCGACTGTGTCAGTAGCGCGTCCCGGCGCCGCGGAGCTGCATCGTCGGGGTCCGGTGCGCGGCAGCCGGCAGCGAATGTGAGCGCAACTAGCAGTACACAACAAAGCGTTCCGCGTGCTGTGAGACGAGCCGACATGTGCCCAGGATAGCTCGTATTCTGCGCTATTTTTGTGGCAGGATGGCGCACCCGAAAGGAGTTAGTTTCATGATCATCGGTGCGCATTCGATCGTCTCGAGCAGCAACCCGGAAGCAGATCGCGAGTTCTTTCGCGACATCTTGTCGTTGCCCAACGTGGATGTGGGCGACGGCTGGTTGATCTTCGGTTTGCCGCCGTCAGAGGTCGCCGTGCATCCCGCCGACAAGAACGATTCGCACGAGCTGTACTTGATGTGCGAGAACGTCGAAGCCTTCATCAGTGACATGCAGGCGCGCGACGTCTCCGTCAGCGACGTGCACGACGAAGGCTGGGGTTTGTTGACGCGCGTAACGTTGCCGGGTGGTGGAACCATCGGCGTGTACGAGCCGCGGCATGCGCGGCCGGACGCTCCGACCAACGGTCACTCGGAAGCGGAGCCGGAGCCTGCAGCTCCCGTCAAGAAGCGCGCGCGCAAGGCGTCCAAGAAGAAAGTCAGCAAGAGCAACCCGAAGGCGCTGCCCAAGGCCAAGGCGGGCAAACCCGCCAAGACCAAGGGCAAGGCGAAGGCGAAGGCCAAAAAGCGCCGCTGACGGCTGCGTTCATCTGCGGCCCATCTCGTAGCTGTTCTCGATCACGAAGTCGGAGGGATGCGGGATGGGCACGCGGATGAATCCGACTTCGTCGTGCACGTGCTCCACCTTGATCACGCGACAGTTGGGCTTGCAGATCAGGGCCTCGTGCCAGTGGTACTTGATCACCACGTCGCGGTTCGGGTCGGTGCCGCTGACCGCGATGCGGTTGGTCTGAGCGACGATCTTGCCATCGTTCATGTAGAAGTAGCTGACCGGCAGCTTGCTGCGGTAGATCGTGCTGTCGGCGATCTGCGCGAACGGCTCCAGCAGGTCGGGATGCTCGCGCAGCCCCATGTCGTCGAAACGCACGATGATGTAGCGCACCGCGTAGGTGTCGAGGTACGAGCGCAGCTCGTCCTTGGTCGGGTGCTTGTAGTCCGCCCAGCGCGCCAGGTGCGCGCGCGCGTGCTGCATGTTCAGCTCGACGAAGCCGCCCAGGATCTGCGCGCGCGTGGCCCACGCCATGCGTTCACCGGTCCAATCCGGTAGCGAGATGCGCCCCTCGTCGGCGTTCTCGTCGACCCAGCGCTCCAGCCGGTGATCGACCCACTTCGGATGCAGGTGTCGATAGCCGATGTGCGGCGCAAAGCCGGTCGCACTGATCGGAAACGGCGCCTCCTTGACCTTGGGAACTTGGGGCAAGATCTCCGGCAGGAAGTACAGGATGTCGCCACTCAGGTGTTGCACTGCGGGGATCGCCAAGACGAGCACGCCTGCCCGCACGAGCGCGCTGGCTTCGCGTAGCTTCTGGGCCAGGTGCACGAGCAACACCGCAGCCGGGATGGTCGCCAGGAACATCGCGCTCGCCACGAAGCGGTAGGGCTGGATCTGCCCGAGGTTCGGGTAGATCGCCGGGCCGACGTAGGCCAACACGAACATGTACACGAAGCTGATGAGAAACAGCCGATAGCGCGGGTCCCGTTCACGGCGCCAGAAGTAGATCGCTGCGCCGGCCGCCGTCAGCGACAGCCAGCGAAAACCCGTGCGTGTGCCGAGGTAGCCGGTGGTCTGCGCCTCCACCAGCACGTTGAGGAAGTCCGCCAGCACGAAGCCCGGATGCGACTGCCCGTAGTAGGCCGAGTTCAGGATGTAGTGCCAGTGCTGGAAGGCGACGATCAACCAATAAGCGTTACCGGCCACCACGCAGGCAGCGATCGCGACGATGCCCAGGTGCTGCCGCCGCTCCAAGCTGCGGAACATGCCCACGTACAGCACCAGCATCGGCACGACCATCACGAAGAAGGTGTACGGGTGCAGCAAGTGCGCGAGCGTCATTAGCACCGCCACCACGGCCAGGCGCCAGGCCTTGCGATCCTGCGTGTAGCGGTAGAACAGCGCGAGCGGCAGGATATAGAAGTAGGCGGCGAAGATGTACGCGAGCGTGCCGATCCACCAAAACCAGTGCGCGTACGAGTCGAACACCCAGAGCAGCGAGCCCAGCGCCATCGCGACGATCGACGCGCCGATGCTCGCGCCGAACACGCGCGCGCTGGCGAACAGCCAGGGCAAGAGCAAGAAGTGCCCGAGGAACACGAAGTTGTTGAAGGCCGTGCCGGCGGGCAGGCCGAGCTCGTGCAGCGCGAAGGTCCACAGCTCCCACAGCTTGTTGTCGGCGTCGAAGATCGTCCCGTTTGGGAAGCCGGCCAAGAACCGCGCGTCGTAGACCCAGCTCTTGCCCCAACCCGAGAGCCCCTCCATCACGCGGTAGGTCTGTTCGGCGTGGGTTTCATAGTCGACCCCGCCGATCGGTGTGCGGCTGGTGAGCCAGGCCAGCGGCATGAAGTGATCGATCAGCGCCACGTGGATACCGCAGATGAGCACCAGGGCCAGGGCGTGGTACCAGCGAAAGCGCTGCGCAGGGGACGGCTCGAGCATCCCGCGCAGCATCACAGGAAGGGCCGGCGACGGGAAGAATCTTGTGCCGCGGCTTAGCTGTCCGGTGCTATGACACGGCCGAATGCGTGAGTTGAACGATCGGGTGGCGGTCGTGACCGGCGCCGGATCCGGGATCGGCCGGGCGATCGCCCTCACGCTGGCGCGCGCCGGCATGCACGTGGTGGTCGCGGACATCGACCCCGCGCGCATCGAGCAGGTAGTCGGCGAGGTCCAGGCCCTGGGCCGCCGCGCGCTCGGAGTGCGCACGGACGTCCGCCAGGAGAGCGCGTTCGAACAGCTGCTGGCCGAGACGCTGGCGACCTTCGGCACCTGCCACGTGATGGTCAACAACGCAGGCGTGTTCCACGCCAACACGCTGCTCGGCGCGCCGACCGAACAGTGGCAGCGCGTCATCGACACCAACCTGTGGGGCGTCATCCACGGCTGCCGGGTCTTTGGGCGCCACTTCGTGAGCCAGCGCAGCGGGCACATCGTCAACACAGCCTCGGCGGCGGGCCTGTTCCCGATGGTGGCCATGAGTGCCTACAGCACCAGCAAGTACGCGATCGTCGGCTTCAGCCAACAGCTGCGCTGGGAGCTCGCCGCTGACGGCGTCGGAGTCACGCTGCTCTGTCCGGGCGTGGTCAAGACCGGCATCGGCAGCGCGGCGGGCATGGCCCCCGAAGATGTCCACGCCATGACCGCGCGCTCCCCGGGCCCCGAGGGCCTGGCGCGCAAGGTGCTCCGCGCGATCAAGGGCAACAAACCCCTGGTGCGCTACGGCGGCGACTCGTACGCCTTCAGCCTGCTCCGGCTCCTGCCGCAGTGGATGATCGAACCGCTGGGCAAGTTCATGGCCCGCACGGCGTCGAAGTTCCTGCGCGGGGAACTGAAGCTCAAATAGCCGGCTCGCGCTCCACTGCGCCGGCCGCACTCGCCGCGGGCGGCGTCGATCCCGACCCCGGGCGCGCCAGCGACTTGAGGTCGGGTGCGAGCGGCTCACCCGGCTCGGGAGAGGCGTAGGACTTCAGGCGGATGTCGCCCGACTCGAGCTCTTCGAACGTGGGGTAGAGCTCCGGAAAGCCGCGGTGGAATGCCGGGGCTTTGAACGCCAGGCGGATGTCGGTCATCACGCAGAAGAAGCCCGACCAGGCGCGCGCGTAGCGGATGATGGTGCGCTGCGGCTTGGGGACGTCTTCCAGGTTCGTCGCCTGCAGGTTCTTCATCACCACGGCCTTCTCGGCCGGATCGTGTGGATGCGCAACCGAGTCGATCAGCCGCAGCTTCTGCGCCTCGAAGCACATCTCTTCGAAGCGGAAGACGCTGTGCACGTACAGGCCGTTCTGGTTCGTCATGCCGGCAAGCTGTTCGTTCCACACCGCGGGGCGGTCGAGCGCATCGAGGTACGCCGTCTTGCCCTGGGCGATGATGTGCTGCGCGAGCATCCACAGGTGCATGTAGCTCTGCGCGTGCAGCTGGGGCTTGCCTGCCTGATAAAAGAACTGAGGCTCGAAGCGCGCCAGCAGGATCAACGTGAAGCGGCCCAGCATGCGCGCCAGGATGCGGCGCTGCTTGCGATCGAAGCGCGCGCGCATCTGCTCCACCGTCTGCGGGAGGCTGTCGAGGCTGCTGCGATCGGCCGCAGCTAACAGCGGCACGAGCTCGTTCCAGAACAGGTCGACGTCTTCGCGCTGGAGGCGCCCGTCCCAGATCGCCAGCTGCATCGGGTCGTCTTTGCCTGCGCGCGAACGATCCATCAGCTCGGCGAAGCGGGAGCGGCTTCGCCACAGGATGGCCTCGGGGTGCCAGAGCTCGGGCTCACCGAAGGCATCGCTCCAGAACTCGGGGTCGTACTCGTGCGTCGGCACGTGCGGCCCGATGTACGTGCGTTTCCACCAGCGGCCGGTCTCGCGCAGCTCGCGGATGGTCGTGGGCTCGAGCATCATGGTGGTGATGCGTGCCGCTATCGGCGGCGTGTCGTGCTTGGCGCTCTCTTCGGTCTGCGCGAAGCGATTGGTCTTGGCCTCGCACAGCTTCTGGCAGAACTCGAACGCCGGCGCTGCGGTCGCGTAGAAGTACGGATCCCACGGGCCGACCATGCCACTCATCAAGCTGTTCGCGTTCAAGCCGAACGTATCGTAGATCACTGCCTGGTCGCCGCGTGGGTGGTGCGGCGCGACGAAGTGCGGGCTCGAGCGCTCGTTGGTCGGCGCGTGCTTGAAGTGCAGCTCGTGCCAGGTCTTGCCGTCCCAGCTGACCTCCGGCAGCAGCGAGATCTTCACCCCGGGCTGGTTGTTGGGCGGGAACACGCCGTACGGGTGCAGCCAGCGCAGCGGATGCACCGCCCGGTAGAACGCCAGCAGCGGCTGGAAGATCCGCGGCAGTCGGTACCAGGCCGCCCACAGGCTCCAGCTCTGTGCGAGCCAGCTGTTGAACGGGAAGACCACGAACGCCGAGAGCGTGTGCACCACGACGAAGGCATTCGTGAACAGCGGCGCGCCGGGTGCGAACAGGGTCGCGAGCTCGAAGGCGCGGGGCGTGACGTTGTCCAGTAGCGGGATACTCAGCACGATGGTCGCGATGCTGAAGTAGCCGAAGTTGCCCATCAGCTGGATACCGATCATCAAGAACACGGTCATCACCGCGCAGATCACGCTGAGCACGCCCGGGAAGAACACGAAGAACGGCGCCGGGATCTCCGCCAGGAACATGAAGAACACGGCGCCCTTCAGCATCGGCAGCGGCAACTTGTGCGCGAACCAGCCCACCGGCGAGAGCAACGGCTGATAGATCAAGAAGCCGCGCAGGTACGCGCTGTCCTTGGGCCGGCTGCCCAGGAACTTCTGCTTGCCGAAGCCGAACATCAGCCGGAACAGCAGCAGCCGGTAGACCCAGGCCAGTGCGGGTGTGGGCGCGGCCGTCGCCGTGAGATCGGGCAGCGCGTGGGTCGCCGGCAGGAACAGCGAGACCACCATCACTTCGAACAGCAAGCTGTCCCAGGGGAAGATCAACCCCATCGGCAGGTCGAGCGACAGGTAACAGATGTAACAAGCCAGCAAGGCCCAGTGCGCGTACTCGCCGCCGTAGATCACCAGACCCGCGCTGCACAGGCCGATCAACGCCAGTGCGCGCAACATCGCGTCGCTGTTGTTCAACCAGAGCAGCGTCGGGAAGTAGAGGTACTTGCGAAAGCCGGGGAAGTCATCGCGGATCTTCGCCATGCGGCGCGCGACGCTGCCGACGCCCGTGTTCTTGCCCGCCGATTCTGCCACCTGATGCGAGAGCGACAGAAACGAGATGAACAACACCAGCCCGAGGCCTCGCGTGAAGAGACCCCAAACCAACAACGGATCGAGCGACCAAGAACTCACTGGAACGCAGTGTAAGAGGGTCCACCGCACGCGTCGAGTCAGTCGAAAGTTGCGCGGCCAGCCCTCGTTTGAACCTGCCGTTACGTCACGACACGAAAGGACAAACCAGCACGTTGCAAGCGCGCCAACAACGTTTCACCCATCGCTTGCGCGGGCGTGAGGACGCCCGCCAGGTCAGGTAACGCCTCCCGATCCTGGGCCAAACACATGCCGGATTCCGCCAGCATCTTCGAGGTCTCCGCGTATCCCGGATCGCCGCCCGAGACCTCGGTTTGCAGGATCTTGCCTGCGCACTCCGCGATGAACTGCAGCTTGAACCAGCTCTCCGCCATCGTCGCCTGGCTCGGACCTTCGCCCGACTTCTTTACCAGCTTGAGCATCAGCTCGCGCATCGGCCGGAAGCGCGCCAGGAAGCCTGCGATGCCGAACACCACGCCCGCGGCCAACAGGACACCGAACGACGGGTGGAGCGCGTTGTGCGAGTACCGAAAGTCGGGCCCGTAGCACGAAAGGTTCGCGGCGCTGCGCAAGACCAGCGGCCCGTCGACGGTCGGTAGCGGTGAGCTCCACTTGCCGAGCTCGGGGCGGCGTTCGACCTTGGACGGCAATGCGCCGACCTGCCTGCCGCTCGTCGCGGAGAGCGAAGGTGCGGCGATGCGCTCGCTCGGAGGCATCCAGGACTTGATCGCCGAGCGCTCCGTGCCGCCGGAGAACTGGGCCTTCAGGCTCATGTAGCCCGCGAGCTTGATCGGCTGATCATTCGGCAGCTGGCGCACGGTGAACAGCGCGCCCAGATCGGCCGGGATGGCGTCGAAGCCGCAGCTCGGCACCAGGCGCACCTGGCGTTGCGCCGCTGCCTGCGCGTAGCGTCCGAGCAGGAGCTGGATGAAATTGGGCTCGCCGGTGCTGTCGATGTAGTCGGTGCGCTGCTCGATGCAGGCGCGCACCACCGGCTCGCCGTAGTCGATGAACGGCCCG
Source organism: Polyangiales bacterium (assembly GCA_035274465.1). Lineage (GTDB taxonomy): Bacteria > Myxococcota_A > Polyangia > Polyangiales > JAFGIB01 > JADGRF01. Next base: position 76,103 of record DATEOF010000358.1, on the reverse strand, counting down.
ACGGTGGTGAGGAGCACGCGCGTCTTGCCGGCCATGCGCTGCAGCGACTCGAGATCGTCGACGCTGGCTTCCACGCAGCCGACGGCTGCACAGGCCGGGTTGATCGCGCACAAGCGCGCCTTGACCGCTGCCAGCTTGGTGGCGCTGCGGCCGCCGATCGCCCAGCGCAGGCCTGCGGGAGCGTTCTTCGCCAGGTACTCGGCGGTCAGGCCGCCGGTGAACCCGGTGGCTCCGAACACGAGCAGATCGTATTCGCGTGCGTCCATGTTGCGATGCTCACTCGGAGACTTGCTCCGAGACCCCCGCGCTGCGTAAGAACTCGGCGCGCGGCGGCGCGAGCAACGGCTGCGTCTTCTTGCCGAGCAGCGTGCCCAGCCAGGCGCGCGCCAGGTGAAACAGCACCAGGAAGCGTGTGCCCACACCGGAGCCCTCGCGCATCTGCACCGACTTCAAGAACTCGCGCGCCATCAGCGCGCTGCTGTAGGTCGCGGGCAGAAACGCCGACTCGTAGAGGTAGTTGATCAGTCGCTCCGGCCCCGCGACCGGCAGGCCGCGCTTCAGCTTGGCGCGCGTGTGATAGATGCGATCGGTCGCGATGGCCATCTGGAAGTAGGGCTGCAGGAGCTGGCGAGAACGTTCGTAGTACAGGCGCGAACGCTGAGAGGGGTCGCTGGTCTCGGCCAGGACCGCGCCCAGCACGGTCGACTGTACGAAGGCCGAGGCGCAGCCGCGACCGTACATGGGGTTGGTCTCGACGTGGGAGTCGCCGACGGCGAAGTAGTCGAGCAGCTCGGGGCCCGAGGTACGGTAGCGCAGCCAGCGATTCTCGAACTTGCCGGCGCCGAGCACCTTGCTCGTCGGCTCGGAGTTGCGCGTCCAGTGGCGCAGCACCGGCAGCTGCTCGCACAGCGCCTCGAAGCCCTCGGGTCGCGCGATGGCGTGCGCCAGCTCGGTCTCTTCGACCGGACAGCCGAAGGTCAGCGCGTAGTGCCCGTGCTCGGCGTAGAACGTCGCGTAGCCGAGGAAGTCGAGGTTGCCGCCGCCGTCCTCGCGCTTCGGTGCGGCCGCGGGATCCTTGAGCCGGTAGTGCCGGCAGGAGTAGACGAAGCCCGACGGATTGAGATCGACGTCGATGCGCGCACCCTTCGCGCGCAGCATCTCGGGCAACTTGGTGCGGACGCCCGAGGCGTCGATCACGATGTCGGCCAGCAGCGTCTCGGTCTCGGCGTCGCGCGTGAACTCGACGCCGCGCACGCGCAGCGCCGAGCCGACTTTCTCGGTCAGCAGATCCGTGACCTTGACCGAATGCATGAAGCGCACGTTCGGCAAGCGGCCGACGTAGCGCCGGATCACGAACTCGAACGTCGGCCTCCGACCCCACAGGTGAAGCATGTCGGCGTCGTCTTTGGGCGGCGGCTCGTAGTGCGGATAGCGCGCGGACGGCAGTACCTCTTCGACCGTCGACAACTCGAGGCCGGCATCCAACAACTCTTGCAGCAGCTCCGGGTGGTGATCGCGCAGCGTCGTCTGCAGACGCGCGAGCAAGATGTGCGCGTGACGGAACTGCGGGACGCCCGGACGCGCCCACGCCTCGAAGGCCTGCTCAGGCGGGATGTCCGGCGGCTCCGGATCGCGCTCCAGCAGCGTCACTTCGTAGTTCGAGTTCTTCAGAGCAAGCGCGGTGGCGAGCCCGCCGACTCCAGCCCCGATAATGACGACTCGTGTGGACACCCATCCTCGCAATGCCGCCAAGCCGCGCCACAGACTGGCGGCTTTGGGAGTCGTTTCGTGTAGCTCGGAACACGATTGGGGGCAATTCCTCGGGTGCGGAAGTCCGACAAGTAGGGCAAATACGGACACATCGGGCTCCGGACTCCGGGCTTCAGGCCCCAGATCCGAACCTGAAGCCTGGAGCCTGGAGCCTGGAGTCGGATGAGGTCCAAGATACAAACCGGATTGACGGTTTGTAGTTTGCGAGCGTACCTTGTGTTTCATGCCCGTTGCGTCCGCGACTGCGCCCGTTCGCCGCACTCAAGAGGAGCGGCGCACTGCCACGCGCGGCGCACTCCTCGAGGCGACGATCGCCGCGCTGGTCGAGCACGGCTACCGCGGCACGACTACGCTCGAGGTCGAGCGACGTGCCGGCGTGTCGCGCGGTGCGCGCATCCATCACTTTCCGAACAAGGCAGCGCTGCTCGCCGGCGTGGCCGACTACCTCTATGAACAGCTGAGCGAGTTCTACGCCGAGGCCTTCGATGGCTCGCAGAGCGGCGCGTCGGATCTCATGCGCCTGCGTCACGGGTTGCATCGCCTGTGGGCGATCTACCAGCGCCCGCAGTACACGGCCGTGCTCGAGCTGAACCTCGCGGCACGTACCGATACGGAGTTGCAGCAGCGTCTGCTCACGATCGCGGGTCGCCATCGCCAGCTCGCGCTGGATGCGGCCAAGCGTTACTTCCCCGTGCTGGCGGAGGCTCAAGCCCGCAGCTTGATCGAGCTGTTTCACACGGCCTTCCTCGGCATGCGTTTGCACGGAGCCGTGGTGGCCGATCCCGACTGCATCGAGCTTGTCTTGGCCGCACTCGAAGACTCCGCGGCGAATCACCTCGCACGTCCACTCTCGAAATGAGGATGCCATGCTGAAGATCGTCGAGAAGGCGCCAACTCAAGTCGTTCGCATCGGAGAACCCGAGCCCGACAGTGAGCTCGGGCGCGACCTATCCGCGCAAGACGTCGAACAGATCGCCGAGATCTTCCACACGCCGCTGACGGGTGCGTACACCTGGGACTACCTCGAGGCGGACAAGAAGCTGCGCAAGCTTTACCGGCTGGGCAAGGAGCGCAACTGGAACGCCGACTACGATCTCGACTGGAGCCTGCAGTTCTCGCGCAAGGTCTCGCCGATGATCGAGGGCGGCGAGAATCCGTACGAGACCTGGGAGTCGTTTCAGGCGCTGACCAAAGATGAACAGGTGGAGTTCGGCTGGCACTGTCACGCCTGGACGCAGTCGCAATTTCTACACGGCGAGCAGGGCGCGCTGTTGGTGGCTTCGCAGTTGGCGAGCTGTGCGCCGACCTACGACGGCAAGCTCTACGCGGCCTCGCAGACCTTCGACGAGGCGCGGCACGTCGAGGTGTTCGCGCGCTATCTGCGCGAGAAGGTCGGCTTGATGTACCCGGTCAACCGGCACCTCAAGGCGCTGCTCGACAAGATCCTGACCGATCCGCGCTGGGATCTGAAGTTCATCGGCATGCAGCTGATCATCGAGTCGCTGGCGCTGGCGGCGTTTCACGTGCAGAAGGCCATGGCGGCCGATCCCTTCCTGCGCGAGCTGCTGGAGCTGGTGACGCGCGACGAGGCGCGGCACGTGGCGTTCGGTGTGTCGTACATGGAGCAGTTCGTGAAGTCGCTGGCGCCGCAGGAGATCGAGGACCGCGCGCAGTTCGCCTTCGAGGCCTGTCGCATCATGCGCGAGCGCATCGTGCCGACCGATGTCTTCGAGCACTACGGCTTCGACGTCGAGGAGGGCCGTCGGCGTTTCCTGGCTGCCGGGCAGATGGACTCGTTCCGCAACCTGTTGTTCACGCGCATCATGCCCAACCTGAACAAGGTGGGGCTGCTGACGGCTGCGGTCGCGCCGAAGTACGACGAGCTGGGTTTGATGCAGTTCGCCGGCCTGCCGAGCGACGGTGACATCGACTGGGCCGACCTGTCCAAGCCGCTGCCGACCTACGGCAAACAACCGCCTGCCACGAGCGGTTTCTTCCCTAAAGAAAACGGGGCGCGCGAATCCGCAAGCCAAAGCGGAACGTGAGCGGCGCGCCGACGGTGTCCACGCCGGCGCGTCCCACCAGATAGTCGGTGCTCAGGAGGTTCTCGCCCGCGGCGAACACCTCCCAGCCGCCCACGAACGTGCGCGACAGGAACGCGTCGAGCAGCACGTAGCCGTGCATGCTGAGCGTGTTGAGATCGTCCTCGTACTGCGGGCCGATCACGCGCAGCTGGATCGAGGTGGTGAAGAACTGGCGGAGGTCCAGGATCCCGGCCAGCGTGGCGCGATGCTCGGGGTCTTGAGCCAGTTGCTTGCCGACCAATGCCGGCATGTCGCCCGCGTCGGTGACTTCGCTGTGAGCCCACGTGTAGCCGAACGTCACGCGCAGGTGCGGGCCGAGCAGCCAGCGCGCATCGACCTCGAGCCCGCCCACGCGTGCGCTGCCGAGGTTCTGGCGCTGGCGAGTCGAGCCGTCGGGTAGGGCCGAGGCCAGCGTGACGTTGCTGATCGGGTCCTGCAGGAAGTTGAGGAAGCCCGTGAGCCGCAGCCGGATGCCCGTGGCCGGCTCGAAGTTGGCGCCGATCTCCGCGCCGAGCACGTGCTCCGGCCCCAGCTGATCGTTGGCCGCGGTCAGGATCGTGCCGACCTGAAACGAGCGGTACAGCTCGTTCAGGGTTGGAGCGCGAAAGGCGCGGTAGCCCGCAGCTCGGAGCTGCAGCCACGGTAAGGTCTGGTGCACCACGCCGAGGCGCGGGTTCACGCTCACGCTGGTGCGCGCCTGGCTATCGAACGTGCGCGAGCTGCCGTCCATGCGCTCGAGCTCGCGTGCGCCGTCGAAGTTGTGCCAGACGTCCGTGCGCAGGTTGGCCTGCACCGACAACTCGCGCGTGGCTTGCACGACGTCCTGCACGAAGCCGCCGAGCAGCCACTGCTGCCCGCCGCTGCGCTTCTCCAGCACGCTGTCCGCCATCGGCTGCGCGGGGAAGAGCTGGTCGGTGGACTCGCCGCTGACGTGGCGAGCGTCCAGGCCGATCAGCAGCTGATGCCTGCCGAAGCCGTGGATCTCGGGTGCAGTCCACGCCAGCGAGCCGCCCTCGTCGCCTGCGGGCACGTGCTGCTGGCTCGCGCGCTCCTCGCTCGAGCGATCTTCGCTGACGCGCGCGCGCACCTGCTCGAAGCAGGCACGCCGGCCGTACAGCAGCAGGTCGAGCTGACTCGCATCGCCGGGTCGCCAGGTCAGGCCGGCGCTGGCGCGTCCGAGCGTGACCTCGGCGCTGGTGTACTCGGTGCCGCCGTTCTGCACCTCGCGAAACCAGCCCATCGCAGCCCACAACCGCAAGCCCGGTAGTGACAGTGAAAACCGGCCGTTGAAGTTACCGCTCTCGCTCGGCGTCTCGCCGTCGATCGCGCCTCGTTGGTCCGGCGCCACGATCTGGTAGCCGTCGGACTTCAGCCAGTCGCCCGAGAGCGCCACGCCGAACGGACCGAACTCGTTGGCGACGCGGCCGCCGAGCTCCCACGTGTCCAGGTTGCCGTAGGAGAAGTCGGCGTCCAGGCCGATCTGGGAAGGTGGTCGCGAGAACACCTGCACCACGCCGCCGAGAGCCGCCGAGCCATACAACGCCGAGCCGCCGCCCGGTACCACCTCGATGCGATCGATATCCAGGTGCGGCAGCGCACGCCAGTACACCCAACCCCCGAACGGATCGTTCTCGGGCACGCCGTCCCGCAACACCAGCGTCCGCGAGACTCCGGACGGCGCCAAGCCGCGCAGGTTCAGCCCTTGCGCCGAAGGATCGGCGACCATGCTGCTACTGCGCCGGAACGTCGCCGCCGAAGGCAAGCTGCGCAGCACGGCATCGCTGGTGTGGGCCGGGTGCAGGTCCACGTCGGCGCGATCCAACACGGAGACGCTCACGGGCAAGGTCGCGGCGGCGCTGGTTCGCGTGGCAGTGGCTCGCGCCGAGTACTCCGGCGCGGGCGCAGCTACCGGCGGCGGCAACCAACTCTTCGGATCCACCTTCACGTGTGGGTCGGGTGGCGGCGCAGGTTGCCGTGGCTCGCGGCCCTCGTCCTCCGGCACGAAGTCGGGCACGCGCGCAGGTGGCCGCTGCCCCTCCGGAACGCCCGCATCCTGCGCCTGCGCTGCGACCACTCCGCAGATCCAGCACGACAGCACCATGCAAAGCTGATTTCGCGCGCGCATCACACCCGTGGCACAGCTCCGGCGCCCGGTTTCGTACCACGGTTTTTCCGCGAGTCGTCAAGGCCCGGGAGGCGCAGGCCGTTCCTGGCGGCCCTCGTGCGTTGGCACGCGGACTGCTCAGCACGCCTGCGCATGCCCCGCTCCGTCCTCACCATCCTCTCCATCGCCTGCCTCACCGCCTGCAGCGGAAAGCCCGCGGACCAACCCGCGTCTGCCCCCGCGCCCGCGGCACCGGCGCCGGCAGCCGAGCCCGCCGCTCCCAAGACTGCCTCGCTCGTGCGCATCGGCTACCAGAAGATCGGCTCGCCGTTCCTGCTCAAGGAGCGCTCCACCGAGCTGGATGCCCAGCTGGCGAAGGCGGGCGCGCGCGCCGAGTGGGTCGAGTTCCAGGCCGGTCCGCCGCTACTAGAGGCGATGCGCGCCGGTGCGGTCGATATCGGCTACGTGGGCGAGACGCCGCCGGTGTTCGCGCAAGCGGGCGGTGTGCCGTTCGTGTACGTCGCGATCGAGGCTTCGGCGCCCGCGTCGGAAGCCATCCTGGTGCCGAAGAGCTCGAAGCTGAAGCAGGTGTCGGAGCTGAAGGGCAAGAAGGTCGCGGTCAACCGCGGCTCGAACGTGCACTACCTGCTGGTCAAGGCCCTCGAGTCCGCCGGGCTCGAGATTGACGACGTGCAGGTGACGTATCTCGCGCCGCCCGACGCGCGCGCCGCGTTCGACACCGGTCAGGTCGACGCGTGGGTGATCTGGGATCCCTTCCAGGCCGCGGCCGAAGTCGCGGGTGCGCGCGTGCTGCGCGACGGGCAGGGCCTCGTCGTCAACCAGTTCTTCTACGTCGCGCGCCGTGAGTTTGCGGAGCAGAACTCGGCTCTCGTCGGCACGGTGCTCGAGCAGTTCAAGGTGCTGACCGCCTGGGCCAAGCAGAATCCAGAGGAGAGCGCGCGCATCCTCGCGAAGTCTTCCGGCGTCGCCTACGAGGCGCTGTTGATCTCCGAGAAGCGCCACGTCTACGAGATCCACCCGATCACGCCGGAGATCTTGCAGCAGCAGCAGACGATCGCGGACAAGTTCTTCGGGTTGAAGCTGATCCCGCGCGAGGTTCGCACCACGGAGGCCTACCTCGCGAGTGCGGGCCTCGGGAGCGGTTCGTGAGCTGGCAGCGCAGAGCTGCGCCGTGGATCGCGCCGCTGGCTTTGCTCGCGGGTTGGGAGCTCGCGAGCCGCACGGGCCTCTTGCCGCCGGTGCTGTTGCCTGCGCCATTCGAGGTGCTGCGTGCGGCGGTCACCGCGACCGAACGCGGGGGCTTGCTCGCGCACCTCGGCGTGAGTGCGCTGCGCGCGGCAGCGGGCCTCTTGGTCGGCGCCAGCGTGGGGTTGGTCCTGGGCTTGGCAACCGGCCTCTCGCGCAAGCTGCAGCTGCTGCTGGATACGCCGCTGCAGATGCTGCGTGCAGTGCCGCCGCTGTCGCTCGTGCCGCTGGTCATCCTGTGGTTCGGCCTGGGCGAGGCCGCCAAGCTGTTCATCGTGGCGGTGGCGGTCGTGTTCCCGGTGTACCTGAACACCTTTCACGGCGTGCGCAGCGTCGACCCGCAGCTGATCGAGATGGCGCGCATGTACCGCGTGTCGGGCCCCGCGCTGTACCGCGAGATCATCCTGCCGGGTGCGCTGCCTTCGATCCTGGTCGGGCTGCGCTTCGCGCTCGGGCTGTCGTGGTTGGTGTTGATCGTGGCCGAGACGATCGGCGCGACGCAGGGCCTCGGCTACGTGGCGATGAACGCGCGCGAGTTCATGCAGATGGACGTGCTGGTACTGACGATCGTGCTCTGGGCGCTGCTCGGCAAGGCAGCAGATTTGCTCGCACGGCGACTCGAAGAGCGGCTCTTGCCCTGGCAGCCGCGCTCTCAACGTATGGCGGCGGAGTAGACCATGTGTGGCGCAGAACTGATCCTCGACGGTCTGGATGCACGGCTCGGCGGTCGCACGATCCTCGACGGCATCGACTTGCACGTGGCACCCGGCGAATTCGTGAGCGTCGTCGGGCGCAGCGGCTCGGGCAAGAGCACGCTGCTGCGAGTGCTCGCCGGCCTCTTGCCGCCCAGTCGCGGTGAGCTGCAGGTCGACGCGCCGCCCATCATCATGTTTCAAGAGCCGCGCCTGTTGCCCTGGCGCAGCGTGCTGCAAAACATCTGCCTGGGCTTGCCCCACGTCGATCGCGCTGCGGCCATGCACGTGCTCGACGAGGTCGGGCTGGCCGATCGGGCGGGCGACTATCCGGGTATTTTGTCGGGCGGTCAGCGGCAACGCGTGGCGCTGGCGCGCGCGCTGATGCATCGCCCGCGCTTGATGCTGCTCGACGAGCCTTTCTGCGCGCTGGATGCGTTGACCCGCATCGCCGCACAGCGCCTGGTCGAGAACCTGTGGCGCGAGCACGGCTTCACTGCCGTTCTGGTCACGCACGACGTCGACGAGGCGGTGCTGCTCGGCGACCACGTGCTGGTGATCAATGAAGGTCGCGTCGTGTTCCGGCAGCACGTCGACCTGCCGCGCCCGCGCCCGCGCAACTCTCCGGAGGTCGGGCGGCTCGTCAGCGCCGTGCTCGAAGCCATCTTCGACGAGCGCCCCGCGCAGCAAGGCGCGCGCGCGACTCAGCTTGAAGCTAGCAGCGGCAAGCCAGGGTTCTGGCCCGCTGCGACCCTGGGAGAGACACCATGACCGGCTCGAAGCTCGCGACCTGGAAGCGGAACCTGGGCAGTCCGGCGCTGCCCTACGTGCACAGCAGCCTGTACACCGATCCGGAGATCTTCGAACAGGAAATGGAGCGGATCTGGCGCCGCACCTGGCTGCTCGTGCTGCACGAGAGCGAGCTGCCGGAGCCCTACGACTACCGCACGTTCCACATCGCGCGCGAGCCGGTGATGGTGGTGCGCGGTGGGGATCGCAAGCTCCGCGCGTTCTTGAACGTCTGCCCGCACCGCGGGGCGCTGCTGTTGCGCGCACCGGCGGGCAACCTGCGCGATGCCAGCCCGACCGGCAGCCACAAGCACATCACGTGCATGTTCCACTCCTGGCAGTTCGACGCGCATGGACAGTGCACGGCGATCCCGCGCCGGCGAGCCGGCTATCAAGAGCGACTCGAATGCCGCGAGGCGGGCCTGCACGAGATCTCGCTCGAGGTGGCGTACGGCGGCTTCGTGTGGGTGCACCTCGAGGCCGGGGCGCCTCCACTCTCCGAGTACATCGGCGACGCGTTCGAGGACTTGCGCCCGCACCTCGAAGCCGAGCCGCTCGAGGTCTTCCACCTCCACAAGGCGGTGGTGTCGACCAACTACAAGCTCTGGCACGACACCAACAGCGAATTCTACCACGACTACATGCACCACTTTAATCGGGTGACCGGCATGCAGCAGCCGGGCTACTACGATCGACGCTACCTCCCGTTTCCGCATGGACACGTCGGCGTGAGCTCGATGACGGTGAAGTACACCGCGTACGAGCACCACGAGACTTCACTGGCCGAGAGCCGCACGCTGAGCTTCCCCGGCCTGCCGGTGAACGGCTGGAAGCTGCTCGATCTGTTCCCGGGCATCACGGTGAACCTGCGCGGCTCCGCGCTGCGCGTCGACACCATGACGCCGTTGGCTGCGGACAAGGTGCTGATCGAGTTTCGCGGAGTGGGCCTGGCCAGCGACACCCCGGAGCAGCGCGCGCAGCGCGTGCGCGACCACAACACGATCTGGGGGCCGTTCGGGCGCAACTTGCCGGAAGATCTGCTGGGCGTGACCAGCCAGGGCCGCGGCATGCCGGCGGGCAGCGAGCCGTTGCACGTGCTGCACGGCCGCTCCGAGCACAACGGCATCCACGACGAGGTCGGGCTGCGCTGCTACTACGCCGAGTGGTCGCGACGCATGAATCGCTCGGCGCGTGCGCCGTACAGCGAGACGCAGATGGATCTGTACGCGGTGCGAGATCTGGCCGCCGGAGACGCGGAATGAGCGCGCCATCGTACGAGCTGCGGACCGAGATCGCAGAGCTGATCTACCGTGGCGCGGCTCTGCTGGACGAGCGGCGCTTCTACGATTGGTTGGAGCTCACGGCGACGCAGTTCCAGTACCGCATCGGCGCGTACAGCCCGGAGATCCGCAAGGAGATGACCTGGCTCGAGCACGACCGCGCAGGGCTGCGAGCGCAGTTCGAGCTGCTCGGGAAGCATCACCGCGATCACGCGCTCTGGTTTCGCCAGGCGGTGCTGCAGGAATTGACTCGGGAGGGCGCAGAGTCCGTGCGCGCGATCACCCGGCTGGTGATCTATCAAACCGCGGTGGACGTGGGTGACGTGCACGTGGAGTCCGGCAGCACGCGTTTGTTCGCGGTCGCGCGCTACCACGACCGGTTCGTGCTCGAGGGCGGCCGCTGGCTGCTCGCCGAGCGCCTTGCGCGGCTCGATACGCGCCAGCTCGGCATCGGCACGCACGACATCATTTGACACGAGTAGGCAGGAGGACGAATGCGAGTCGGGATCATCGGAGGCGTCGAACGCAACCAGGCGCGTTACGAAGAAGTCGCCAAGGCGGTTGGCTGCGACGTCGAGTTCCACCACGGTCACATGCGCGGCCGCGGGCCCGAAGCGCTGGACTCGATGGTCGAGCGCTGCGACCTGATCGTGATCGTCACCGACATCAACAGCCACTGCGCGGTGCGCACGGCGCAGAAGCAATGCCGCAAGCGCGGCCGTCGCGTGCTGATCGTCCGCAAATTCGGCATCTCCAGCTTCGAGCAGGCCGCGCGGGCGGTGAGGGCCGTGGTGTCGGGACCGAGGGTGACGACGAGCTTGCCCGCGCCGAGTTGAGCGCCGCTGCGTGCCTCGGTCGCCGACGGCTAGCTCGCCATGAGTGTGAACGAGTGCAGTTCGGCGCTATGCGTCCGAGCACTCGGGCGCGCTCGGCGTGATGATTCTGATTCCGGAGGCTGCGAAGCCGCCGAGCGAAGCGGGACGCCAAGCCTTGCGCGCTGGCTACACCGCGATGAAGAGCTTCATGCGCGCGGGCGTGCTGATTCTCGAGGGTCGAGGCTTCGCGGCTTCGGCGAAGCGCAGCGCATTCACGATCCTCAGCCTCGCGGCGCCGCTGCCGTTTCCCGTCAAGGTGGCGAGTACCCCGCTGGACGCGGCAACCAAGTTGGTGGAGATGCTTGGACCGGCGCTGGATTCGCAGCTGGACCAGCAGCTCTTGGCTGCATCGATCGAACAAGTACGCGAAGTGCTGGGCGAGCACTCGAGCTGAAGTGTACAGACAGGGGACGGAGCAGGCTCTGCCTTGCGTCGGAGGATCGAGATAGCTATGCATCGACGATGACCTCCAAGGCGTGCTCGACGGCTTTTCCCTATCTCAAGCCGCTCTTATCGAACGACGAATCCGAGGTACTCGAGCTCCACGATGGCAACGAGCCGGTCCTGCTCGACTTGAGCAATGGTTTGCTGGTCGCGTATCTGATCGATGACGACGACCGCTTCCTGTACGTGCAGAAGCGCGACTTGATCGACGCTGGCCTCAGCGGAGCCGAGCTCCACGCGCTCGCTCTGGAGAACCTCGGCGAGCACGCGCGCTCGAAAATGCAGGTCGAGGCCTACGGGAACGTCTACCGAGTGCTGCTCGAAGGGAATTTCGAGGCGAGCCTCATCCTCTTGCCTGAGCTCTGGGATCGCGACCTCGCCAGGCTACTCCCGCACGGCGGGGTTGCGGCGCTACCTGCTCGAGACGTCCTTGCCTTCTGCGACAGTGAATCGAGGGAAGGGCTCGCCGAACTGCGCAAAGTCGTCGACAGAGTCTCCCATGTTGGGGACCACCTGCTCTCGGAGCACCTCTATCAGCGATCAGCCGATGGCACCTGGACTCGGCGCGACTCGTGAGGCTCACTGCTCGCACCTTCGCCGTTGCGTCGAAGACACCGGCGAGCCGTGTGCGCTGCAATGCAAACGCAGACAGCTGATTTCCGCAGCGTGCCCGCTCCGTGAGGCCTACTGGGTCAAGCCTCGCGCGAGCATGCCCAACGCCTCGCGCACGTCCCTGTCGCGATTCTTGCCGGGTTTCTTCCCCAGCGCGCGCCAGTAGAAGCCGTTGCCCGCGACGTACCCCACGACGACCGACCACACGCAGACCAGCAGCGTCTCGGCCTTCTCCGGGCCGATCGCTTGCCCCGAGTTGCGGAAGACGTATTCGGTGGCTGCAGCCATCAGCTTCATGTCGGGCACCAGCTTCGCTGCGTATTGCGACGAGCCTTCGCGGTCGTTGAAGAGTGCCCAGCTGACCAGCCGGCCGTACCAGGGCTCCAGCGCGATATCCAGGTAGAGCTGCACCAGGCCTTCGGGCGTGGGGTTCTGTAGCGCCATCGCACGCGTCACCAGGCGATGCCGGACCTGGGTCATCGCCTCTTCGACGGCGGCTTCGACCAGGGCTTCGTACGTGCCGAAGTAATGGGTGACCAGGGCGTGGCTGGTGCCCGCTTCCGTGGCTACTTGTTTTAAGCTCGAGCCTGCGGGGCCGTCCACCGACAGCGCCCGAATCGCGGCGTCGAGGATGTGCTGGCGTGCTTGCTCCGGGCTGCGCCGGATGCGCTTTTTCTTCGCGGCCACCGCTGCCTTGTAACACGCGTTCGTATTGACAGCGCTGACAATAGCGCTATTGTCGATTCTGACAATAGGAGCAGGCCATGCAGCTCAGCGGGATTTTGAGTGGGCCGAAGAGTGAGGTCGAAGCCGTCGACGCCGTGCAGAACATGGGGCGTTTGGCGCGTGCGCGCATGGCCTGGAAGGCGGGGATCTCGCTGGCGCTGAACACCAAGGACACGCAACAGGTGTTCTATCTGGCGATCGCGCTCGATCGGGACACGTTGCCGCGACTCCTCTCGCGCATGCAGGAACATCCGGCGGGCCGCGAGCTCTTGCATGCGCGCCCCGCGATCGATTCGCACAGCGTCGACTACTCCCGGCTGCGCTCGTTGCCGGCGGACACGCTCGGCGGCGCCTACGCACGCGCGCTCCAGGCTCAGGGCCTCGATCCCGACATCTTTCAGCCGTCTCCGGGGCTGCCCGAGGATCTCACGTACATCACGCAGCGGATCAAACAGACGCACGATCTGTGGCACGTGCTGACGGGTCTGCCGACCGACATTCCGGGCGAGGTCGCGCTGCAGGCGTTTTCGTACGCGCAGCTGCATCAGAGGTTTTCGGCTGCGATCACCTCGTTCGGCTTGCTGTTCTTCGGTCTGCGCTATCCGCGCATGTGGCGCATGGTCGCTCGCGCGCGCAGAGCCGGGGAGGCCGCCAGCTTCTTGCTCGCCGTGCGCTGGGAAGATCTCTGGGCAGAGCCGCTGGCGCGCGTGCGCGAGCAGCTCGGCGTCGCCGACTTGACCCCTGCGTGACAGCGGCCATCGTGCGCGGCGCGCGGTATGCGAGCGAAGGCCCGCGCAGCTACCCGCTGGGCGATGGACGCGACATCGTGTTCGTGCCGATGTACAAGACCCTCGCGTAAGATTTTTGTGCGCCCCGGGATCTTCCCGACAACTCTTTGGAGTTTTTGGTCGGTGTTTCGAACCGCGTGTGTAGTGAACCACGGATCGGGTCACGCGTGCGCGTGCAGTGTGCGCGAGACTCGGACAGCGACACCGATACGATTGGCGTGTTGCGGGTCACACGCTTTGCTTCGCGTCGGAGTAGGATGAGCATTCTGAGGTCTGCAGTATGACGGCGAACTTGGAGGGCGGTCGCGCAGCGCGCGAGGCACATGAAGCGATCGATCGCGCGATGGGCCAAGCACACTACACGCACGCCGAGGCGCAAGACGCGGACTGCTGGTTCGACGTCGATCGCGTGGCGAGCGAACCTGCGACGACGGCCTGGAAGCGTTTGGCTCGCTGGCACCAAGCGCGCTGGCGCAACGCGCAAGACCTGCCGATCGGCAGCGATCCGCTGCGCGGAGGCATGCGTTCGAAGCGCGTGGGCAGCCGGCTGGAGCTCGAGTTCGCGCGCAGCAGCGCCGCGAACTTCTTGACGCCGGCTGCTCAGGCTGCGGCGCGCGCGCGGCTCGGCCTGCGCGAAGAGCATCAGACCCTGGACAGTGACCGACTGTTGGCCGATCTGCTCGACCCGCTGTCGCTGTGCTTCAACCTGTTCGGTTCGCTGAGCACCGACCCCGGCGCCGCGCAGCGCGCGGTGAGCGCCTGGTGGCCGGAGCTGCCGCGCGGCGCGATCAGCCTGCGTTTCGCCCATTCGCCCGGCCGCCGCAGTCCGGCGTTCCTCGCCGACGACACCGACTTCGATCTGGCGCTCGAGATCGAGGGCGACGGGGGCGGCACGATCCAGGGCCTGTCCATCATGTACCACGAGCACGCCGAGCCCGAGGTGGCGCCGCCACCAGCTGCCATGGCGCGCTACGTCGCAGTCGCCGAACGCAGCGACGCGTTCTTGCCCGGCTGGCAGTCGCTCCAGGGCAGCCGGCTGCAAGCGATCTGGCGCCGCCACCTGCTGGCGCTCTCGATGCTGCAGCACCCCTCGCGCCACTGGCAGGCCGGGAGATTCGTGTTGGTGTACCCCGAGCTCAACCCGAGCATCTCGTCCGCAGCTGCCCAGTATCGCGACATGCTGCGCGACGCGAGCACCTTCAAGGCAATCACCCTGGAGAGCCTACTGCACACGCAGGGAGCCCTCGATCGCACCACCCGCGACGCCATCCAGGCTCGATATATCTAAATCGCCGAGCTGCCGAGCGCCGCTGAGGGCTGCGGTACCGGCTGGCGCCAGTCGTGGAAAAGGCGGCGGGCGATCAACCCCAGACCGATCAGCGGGATCAGTGGGAACACCACGCTGCCCCAGACGTCGTCGGGCGAGTAGAAGAAGCGCACGCGCATCAGGATGCAGAACACCATCAGCATGATCAGCGCTTCGAGCTGCCAGCGCTTTGGAGCCGTGGTCTGTGCCGAGTCGCGCGCCAGGTTGCCGGCTGCGATCAGCGCGGGCCACAGCGCCAGCACGTACAGGTGCGACCAGGCGACCGGTGCGCTGAGCAGCGCGATCAGCTGCGCGATGCCCCAGCCGCTCTGAGCGGCAGCGGGGCCGGCCGGCATGCGCAGGCCGAGCGCGAATGCGGCCGCAGCTCCGAACAGCGGGCCCAGCACGCCTGGGACGCGCAGCCCGCTCATGCGCTCGAGCTCGGCGAACACCGAGAGGTTGTTGCCGAGCCCCAGCCGGGACTGCACTTCGTCGTGCGCAGCATCGAGGTAGCCGAGCGTGTCGGGGTGCACGAGGCTGAGCGCGAGTGTGATCATGCCTGCGGCGGCGCCGACCAGGAAGCGGCGCTCGCGCTGGCGCATGTAGGCACCGACCATCCAGGCCAAAAGTACACCGGGCACGATCTTGATCGAGGTTGCGAGGCCGAGAAGTACGCCGCTGGCGAGCGGAAACGTCCAGAAGCTATTGGCTGCAAGCGCGAGCAGTCCGGCGACGAGCGGCGAGGCGTTGCCGAGCAACAGTCCGCGAAACACGGGCTCGGAGAGCAAGAGGCCGAACCCCAGGGCCGAGAGGAGCTGCGTGTTGATCGAGACTTCCGGGACGCGCAGCCGCGCGGCGCGCAGGCCGAGCCAGACGGTGATCAGGGCCGACGCTGCCAGCAGCACGCTCCAGAGCACGAGGACGCCGGCTCGGGGCAGCGGGACGAGCGCGAGCGCCTGGGCCAGGAGCGGCGGGTAGATGTAGCCGCTGTGCAAAGGGTAGAGCGCTTCGCCGTGAGCGAGCCGCTGGGCAGCGCGGTAGTAGATCTGGATGTCAGGGGGAAAGCGGTGGAGCGAGGGAAGGAGCGCCAGCCAGCAGACGATGACCAGGAGGGCGAGCAGGTTGAAGCCAGCCTGGGGGGTGAGACGGGCCTTCTGGGGCGTCATCTGGGGAAGATTTTATCACCCGGGGGTGTCGAAACGGAGTGGGGTGGGTTGTCGAGTGGGTAAGGTCCGTTGTGGCCTCTGTGCGTACAGGAGAGAACAGATGAAATTTCTGATGACATACAGCAGCGACCCGAGCGTTCCGCCCACGCCCGAGCACATGGCCGAGATCGCGAAATTCAGCGAAGAGATGGCGAAGTCGGGGGTGCTGATCATGACCGGCGGCCTGGTACGGCCGACCAAGGGCACCAAGGTGCGCTACGCCGCCGGCAAGTTCTCGGTGACCGACGGGCCGTTTGCCGAGACCAAGGAGCTGATCGACGGCTTCGCACTGATCCGCGCCGGCTCCAAACAGGAGGCCATCGACCTGGCGCGCCGCTTCATGGCGGTCGCAGGAGACGGTGACGGCGAGATCCTGCAGGTGTTCGACGCGGCCGATTTGGCTCCGGGCTGAACCACGCTTTGCGCGTCAGGTACGAAAGTGCTGTGATGCTGGGCGGTGGCAGGCCCTGACATCCAGCAGACGATCCGCGCGGTGTTCGGCATCGAGTCGCCGCGCCTGATCGCGGGCCTGACGCGCATGGTGCGCGACGTGGGCGTGGCCGAAGAGTTGGCGCAGGATGCGCTGGTCGCCGCGCTCGAGCAGTGGCCGGTGTCCGGTGTTCCGAACAACCCGGGCGCTTGGCTGACCGCGATCGCCAAGAACCGCGCCCTGAACGTGCTGCGGCGCGGCAAGATGCTGGAGCGCAAACACGCCGAGCTCGGCTACGTGCTCGAGGCGCAGAGCCTCGCCGTCGCAGACGAGCTCGATGCAGCGCTCGACGACGAGCTGGGCGATGACTTGCTGAAGTTGATGTTCACGGCCTGTCACCCGGTGCTGTCGACCGAGGCGCGGGTCGCGCTGACCTTGCGTCTGCTCGGCGGGCTCACGACCGCGGAGATCGCGCGCGCCTTCTTGCAACCAGAGCCGACGGTCGCGCAGCGCATCGTGCGCGCCAAGCGCACGCTGGCGGATAAGCGCGTGCCGTTCGAGGTGCCGCGCGGGCCCGAGCTGGGCGAGCGCCTGGCCTCGGTGCTCGAGGTGATCTACCTGATCTTCAACGAGGGCTACTCGGCGACCGCGGGCGAGGACTGTATGCGCCCTGCGCTGTGCGAGGACGCACTGCGGCTCGGCCGTACGCTGGCCGAGCTGGCGCCGAATGAGCCCGAGGTGCACGGCCTGGTAGCTTTGATGGAGATCAACGCCTCGCGCACGCCGGCGCGGGTCGATGCGGCAGGCGAGCCGATCCTGCTCCTGGATCAAAACCGCTCGCGCTGGGATCGGCTGCTCATCGGTCGCGGTTTGGCCGCACTGGCGCGCGCCGAGGGTCTGGCTGGGTCGCGTGGTCCGTACGTGTTGCAGGCGGCGATCACCGCCTGTCACGCACGTGCGGCGGTGGCGGCGGACACCGACTGGTCGCGGATCGCGGCGCTGTACGGCGAGCTGTCGGAGTTGATGCGGTCGCCGGTGGTGGAGCTGAACCGTGCGGTGGCAGTCTCGATGGCCGAGGGGCCCGCGGCGGGGCTCGCGATCGTCGATGCGTTGGGAAGTCAACCAGCGCTGCAGAACTACCACCTGCTGCCGAGCGCGCGTGCGGACTTTCTGTTCAAGCTCGGCCGGCTGCGCGAAGCGGCGCTCGAGTTCGAGCGGGCCGCAGCGTTGACGCAGAATGTACGCATGCGCGACCGTCTGCTGGCTCGGGCTGCGGAGTGCGTTCAAGCCTCTACTCGTCAGCACCCGTGATCTTGTTGACTGTCCGAACGATCGCCTTCAACGACGTCGACCCCGACACGACGAACAACAACGTGTAGCTGTCGGTGTCGATCACCGACCAGCGGTTGGGCAGCGTGTAGGGATTCGCCGCGATGGCATCGCCCCACCCGTAGTCGAACTGTATGCCGAACAGCAGCTCGCCTTCATTCCAGTACGAGCCGATGCCCGCAGCTACACTCGCGTGATTGGTGCGCGCCTGGGCGAGGTTTCCGATGGCCACGGTGGGCTCGAGCGGATCGAGCGCGCTGAAGTTGAGCGATATCCCTGCCAGCAGACTCAGCCCGTCCGTGAGCGAGTATTCGGCGCCTGCACTGGGGTTGAGCGTGGTGTGCGAAGGCGCCTCGCTATACTGCTGGCGGATTCGACTGAGATCCACGCCCTGGTCGGTCAAGCGGCTGCGCTGCACGTCCAGCTCGGCCGACACCGCGGGCCGCGCAGCGATGTTCAGGGCAGCGTCTACCTCGAGCGTCAGCCTGCCCAGAGACAGGCCGGTCCCGAGCGCGATCCGGATCGGCGGCGGCGTGTGCAGACTACCCGACGCGCTCGCCAGGACGGTCTCGCTGCCGCTGCTAGCGCTCAGCGAGCGCTCGGAGGTCTCCGAGTACGAGCCGTACACGTGCAGCATCGGCGAGCGCACGTTGAGTCCAAACGTCACATCGCCGTACTGATAGGTCGCGCCGAGTGAAGCCACCAGACCGAACGTGCGGCCCTCGCCGCTGCTGGCGAGGCTGCTCCCCACGCCGCCGCCGTCCAGCGTCGTGCTCAGCGCCGTGCTGTGAATGCCGAAGGACATGCGCGTGTACACCACTTGCAGCGAGGCGCCGAACGCCAGCGCGTCATCGAGGTGCATGCTGTACGTCGGCCCGATGTAGACGCGGGTCCAGCGGCGCTGCATCGACTGCACTTGCGAGGTCGGTCCGGCCTGGGTCTCGCCCTCGAAGTGGAGCGCTTGCATGTCGAGGTCCTCGGGCTCGAGCGAGGCGAAGCACACCGCGAGCTTGCGGTGCACGTCGCCGCGCGCCGGCTTGTCGGACGGCGCGCCGCCCGACGTCAGCTTGGCCAGCTCCTCCAACGTAAAGAACAAGCACAGCGACGTGGGCAGCAATCGGAAGCTGTAGTCGGTGAGGTCGGAGTCATCGAGCCCGCGTGCGCCGAACCGAGCGCTGTCGACGTCGCCGGGCTGATGCCAGTCCGAGAACGTGGTCAAGTTGAGCGAGTAGAAGTTGGCCGAAAACGCCAGCCGCTCATCGTTCACGCGCACGATGCCGGCAGGGTTGTAGATCGGCGCGGCACCGTCGCGCCCGAGCGCCACGCCGGTGTTGCCCATCAGCGCAGAACGGCCGCCGGCGGGCCCGAAGAGATCGTTGCCTTGCGCATGGGCGCGCTGCGCCGTGAGCGCCGACCCGAGCACGCAGAGCAGCAACAATCGGCGCATGGTAGCTGAGCTGCACATACGCACGCGAGTGCTGCGCGCCAATGCTAGGCTCTCGGAATGAACGAGGACATGATCGCGCACTGGAACGGCCCGGCGGCCGAGCGCTGGACCCGCCTGCAATCGATCTACGATCAGGCGCTCGAGCCGTTCAGCGCTGGGGCCCTGCGGTTGGCTGCAGCCAACAGCGGCGAACGCGTGCTGGACGTCGGCTGCGGCTGCGGCGATACCGTGCTGGCGTTGGCCGAGCGCGTGGGCTCATCGGGCAAGGTCGTGGGCATCGACATCTCGGGGCCGATGCTGGAGCGCGCGAGGCAGCGCGCTGCGAGCCTCCCACAAGTCGAGCTCGTGCTGGCCGATGCGGCGACCGCGACCATCGCACCCGAGTTCGATCTGCTGTTCTCGCGCTTCGGTGTGATGTTCTTCGACGATCCAGTGGCCGCGTTCGGCAACTTGCACCGTGCGCTACGCGCGAATGCACGGCTGGCGTTCGTGTGCTGGCGTGAGTTCGAAGAGAACCCCTGGGCCTCGCTGCCGGTGGCTGCCGTGGCGCGCGTGATCCCGCAGGCCAAGGACATCTGGAACAAGGACGCGCCGGGCCCGTATTCGTTGGCCGACCGCGACAAGACGTCGCGAATGCTGAGCGCTGCCGGCTTCCACGCCGTCGACATCGAGCGCTTCGACGCCTTGGTGACGCCGCCGGGGAGCGGCCAGGCCAGCATCGTCGACTTCGCGCTCGCGGCGGGACCGGCCGCGCGCATGCTGGCGGACGCCGGCCCCGAGGTCGTGGCGAAAGTGCGCGAAGAGCTGACGCGCACGTACGAGGCACAGCCCGACCTGGCGCTGGCCGGTTCGAGCTGGCTCGTCTCCGCTCGTCGCTGACGAGCCTAGCTCTCCAGCAGACGCCGCGCGATCACGTCGGCCTGGATCTCGTTCGCGCCTTCGAAGATCGAGAGCACGCGCGCATCCACCAGCAAGCGCGACGCCGTGTACTCCTCGGCGAAGCCGTTGCCGCCGTGGATCTGCACGTTTGCATCCGCGCCTTCCCAGGCCGCCCGCGTCGCGAGCAGCTTGGCCATGCCGGCCTCGAGATCGCAGCGACGGTCCTTGTCCTTCTCGCGCGCCGCGAAGTACGTCAACTGGCGCGCAGCCTGGACGCGGCAGATCAGGCGGCCCAGCTTGCGACCCACGCGCCCGAACTCGGCGATCGGCTTCGCGAACTGGATCCGCTCGTGCGCGTAGCGCAGCGCGTCGTTGAGGGTGGCCTGCGCGACGCCGACACCGCGCGCGGCCGTCTGGATGCGCGCGCTCTCGAACGTGGTCATGAGCTGTTTGAAGGCCTTGCCTTCGACGCCGCCGAGCAGGCTCGAGGCGGGCACGTGGAAGCCGTCGAACGACAGCTCGTACTCCTTCATGCCGCGGTAGCCGAGGACTTTGATCTCGGTGCCGCTCAGCCCGGGGTCGACGAAGTCCTTGCCGGGCACGTCTTCGCCGCGCGTCTTCGACACGAGGAACATCGAGAGCCCGTTCGCGCCGCTATCGTTCGGATCGGTGCGCGCGAGCAGCGTCATCAGGTCGGTGCGCACGGCGTGCGTGATCCACGTCTTCGCGCCGCTGATCACGTACGAGCCGTCGGCTTGTTTGACTGCGCGCGTGGTGATGTGCGCGAGGTCCGAGCCATTGTTGGGTTCGGTGAAGACGGCGGTCGGCAGCACTTCGCCCGAGGCGAGCTTCGGCAGCCAGTGGCGCTTCTGTTCGTCGGTGCCGCCGCCCTGGATCAGCTCCGCCGCGATCTCGGAGCGGGTGCCGAGCGAGCCCACGCCGATGTAGCCGCGCGATAGCTCCTCGGTCACCACGCACATCGCGACCTTGCCCAGGCCCAGGCCGCCGAAGCCCTCGGGGATGGTGAGGCCGAAGACGCCGAGCTCGCTCATCTGCTCGACGATCGACATCGGGATCAGGATGTCCTTGCGATGGATCTCCTGCGCGCGCGGCAGCACCTCTTGATCGGTGAAGCGCGCGAACTGGCCGCGGATCTCCTCCAGCGTTCCGTCGTCCAGGCCGAGTGCGCCGAAGCCCTGTTCGGGCGCGTGCTTGGCGATGGCGATGTAGTGCTCCGAGCGGGCGTGCTCTGCGATGAAGGCCAGCACCCTGGGCGCGCGCACGGTGGCGTCGAGGTCTTCGTCGGTGATGCCGAGCTCGCGAACGTCCACGGACTCACAGGCGCCGAGGTCGATCGACAGGCCCGACTGGCGGGCGACTTCGCCGATGTACGCGGCCGCGATGCGCTGTTCGTACTCTCCGCCGACGCGCGCTGCCCAGGCGGCCATCTGGCGCGCGGCCTCGAGCTCGGTCGCGAGGTACGCCAGGGCGTGGGCGGCTACCTGGCGCTGCTCGAGCTTGCTGCGGGAAAGCTTGCCGCCCTCCGTGACTTGGCTGCGCAGTTTGGTGAGCGCGCGGGCGTACAGGTCTGCGATGGCGTCGACGACGAGCTGCATGCGGAAACCACTCCAGTCCGATTTGGGGCTAGGTCGATAGCACGCCGGCCGGACGCAGGGGAACGATTTCGCCGCTTGACTCGTAGTGCCTGCGCCGGGCCGCCGCTCCGATTGATTAGCGTTTTCAGTGTGTTAGGCGCGTTCGCAGACGAAACAGCTGTAGAAACCGCTGGCCGTCGGGCGCTGGCCGGAGACGCGCAGGCCGGCGCGCTGCAGGAGCGCGGTGTAATCGGCGGCCGTGCGCTCGCGGCCGCCCGTGTTGACCAGCATGTTGAGGTCGCTGAACGCGACCACCCACGCGAAGCTCGCGGGCACTGCCGCTCCGGGCGGCGCCGCGGGCGGCTCGACCAGGATCAATCGCCCGTTCGCTCCGATCGCCTCGCGGCAGCGCGCCAGGATCTTCAGGCTGTGCTCGTCGTCCCAGTCGTGGATCACGCTCTTGAGCAGCAGCAGGTCCGCCGCCGGCAGCGCGTCTTCGAAGAAGTCGCCGGCAACGAAGCGCGCGCGCGCCGCGACGCCGTGGCGTTCGAAATACTGCTCGGCACCGGCACGCGCGTACGCCCGATCGAACACCTGTCCACGCAGGTCAGGGTGCGCGGCCAGGAACGCGCACAGCAGTGCTCCGTAGCCCCCACCCACGTCGATCACCGTGCGCGCAGCCTGTAGATCGACGGCGGCTGCCACGTCCGCGGCCACGCCTTCGGTTCCGTCCGCCATCGCGCGATGAAAGACGTCAGCCGACGCTTGATCCTCGATCAGCACATCGAACGTCTCGGTGTCGGAGCCCCGCTGCTCGCCACTCGCGAACGCGGCTCGCCCCGTGCGCACGCAGTCGGTCAATCGGCCCCACGCGCGCCAGACTCGCTCGGATCCCATCAAGCGCGCCCAGGCTCGGCGCGATCCGGGCACATCCGAACGCAAGAATTGTCCGAGCTCGGTCAGCGCGTAGGCGTCCTGTTCGCGCGTCACGAGGCCCAACACGACCAGGCCGTCCAGCAGCCGCGCGGTCGCGTCCGCGTGCGTCTGCAGGCGCGCTGCCAGCTGCTTGGCCTCGAGCGCTCCTTGCGCGAGCGCATCTGCGATCCCCAACTCGGCGGCCGCGTGGATCGCCTGTGGAATCCACAGGCTCATCACCGATCGCCCCACCTCGAACCCAGAAACCTTCGGTTTGTTTTCCATACCGACGAGCCTAGGAATCGCGGCCCTGTCGGTCTTGAAGGAATCTTACCTGCGTCCGCGGGGCAGCTGGGCGTCGATCAAGTCGCGCGCCGCGGCCGCGGCGGCTCGGAAAGGCCCGGCCGCGCCCTTGGTGGCGACCCGCGCGGAATATCCACCTTCCATCAACAGCATCAGCGAGTCGCCCAGCAAATTCGGATCGCGCGCGCCCATGTCTCGGGCCAACTTGCGCAGACGTTTGCGGACTTCGGCTTTGTAGTCGCGCACGATCCGGGCGAGCGCCTCGTCTTCGTCCGCGATCTCCACCGCCGCGTTCGCCAGTGCGCAGCCGCGCGGACAGACCTCGAGCGCATGCGGTGCGTAGGCGTCGAACAGTGCTTCCACTTGTCGTCGCGGGTTCCCTTCGTGCTGCGCAGTCGTTTCGTCCCACCAGCGCCAATACTCCTGCGCTTGCGCGCGCAGGTACTCCGCGACGAGCTCCTCCTTGGACGCGAAGTTCCGATAGAAGCTCATCTTGTTGGTGCCGGCTTCCTGCGCGATCGCGTCGACGCCCACCGCACGAATCCCGTGCTCGTAAAACAAGCGGCACGCGGTATCGAAGATGCGATCGCGGACACGTTTGGGTCCGGTGCGTGTGACGCCTGCGTTTCTATTTTCGATCATCGCAATCCCCCTCGATTGACGACCTGCGACCAGCTCCCTAGGAGCGTTACTGACCGGTCACTCACACAGCTTGCACAGTGGAGTACGCGATGAAGCTCGGAAGATCCAGTGTGGCTTGGGCGATGTTGCTGGCAGTAGCAGGATGCTCGCGGACGCAGGCCGCTCCGGCCACCATGCCCCCACCGCCCCAGGTGTCCGTCGCCAAGGTGGTAGTCCGGAAAGTCCAGGATTGGCAGGACTTTACCGGCCGGCTCGAAGCTGTGAACAGCGTGGACCTGCGACCGCGCGTGAGTGGCCACATCGAGGCGGTGCGCTTCGTCGAGGGCGCACGCGTGAAGAAGGACCAGGTCCTGTTCCAGATCGACGCACGCACGTTCCGTGAAGAGGTGAATCGTTTGTCCGCCGAGTTGCGGCGCAACGAGAGCCAGCTGGCCCTGGCGCGGACCAACCTGCAGCGTGGCAAGCGCCTGCTCGAGGAAGGCGCGACCCCTGCGGGCGAGATCGATCAGCTGTCCGCCGCGGAGGCGAGCGCCGCAGCGAGCCTGGATGGGATCCGCGCGGCCCTGGCGCAGGCGCGCTTGAACCTGGAGTTCACGAACGTGCGCTCGCCGATCGCCGGTCGCGTCTCGAACGCGCGCATCACGTCCGGCAACCTGGTGTCCAGCGCCGACGTGTTGACCCGCGTCGTGTCGGACGATCCGATCTACACCTACTTCGACGTCGACGAGGGGGGATTTCTGGCACTCGCGCGCGAGCAGGCGAGCGGGAAGGGCGCCGTGCAGATGGGCCTGTCGTCCGAGACAGGCTATCCGCACGCCGGCAAGCTCGACTTCGTCGACAACCAGGTCGATCCGCGCACAGGCACGATCCGCGCGCGCGCCGTGTTCGACAACCACGAACAGCGGTTCACCCCGGGCCTGTTCGCGCGCGTGCGCCTGCTGACTGCGCGCGAGTTCGAGGCCATGTTGATCGACGAAAAGGCGCTCCTGACCGATCAGAATCGCAAGTACGTGTTCGTGGTGGACCAGAGCAAGCGCGCCCAGCGCAAGGACGTGAAGCTCGGCCGCAGCGTGGACGGCATGCGCATCGTCAGCGAGGGGCTCTCGCCGGAGGACCGCGTGATCGTGCAAGGAACCCAGAAGGTCTTCGCGCCCGGCATGCCCGTGCAGGCCGAAGAAGTCGCCGCGGCCAAGTGATGGTGCAGTCATGAACTTTGCAAAATTCTTCGTCGATCGGCCGATCTTCGCGGCCGTGCTCTCGGTGATCATCTTCGTCGCCGGCGCGATCTCGATCCCGCAGCTGGCCGTCAGCGAGTACCCCGAGGTCGTCCCGCCCACGGTGCAGGTGCGCGCGATCTACCCCGGCGCCAACCCCAAGACGATCGCCGAGACCGTGGCGACGCCGCTGGAAGAGGCGATCAACGGCGTCGAGCGCATGATGTACATGAAGTCGGTCGCCGGTAGCGACGGCGTGCTGGCGGTGACCGTGACCTTCGAGCCGGGCGTCGATCCCGACGCGGCGCAGGTGCAGGTGCAAAACCGCGTGAACCAGGCCTTGCCGCGCCTGCCCGAGGACGTGCGGCGGCAGGGCGTGACCACGCAGAAGCAGTCGCCGAACCTGACCATGGTCGTGCACCTGATCTCGCCGGACGCGCGCTACGACACGGTGTACTTGCGCAACTACGCGACCCTGAAGATCAAGGACGAGATCGCGCGCCTGCCGGGCGTCGGCCAGGCGTTCCTGTGGGGCGCCGGCGACTACGCCATGCGCATCTGGATCGATCCGCAGAAGGCTGCTTCGCGCGGCCTGAGCGCCGGAGACATCGTGCGCGCGGTGCGCGAGCAGAACGTGCAGGTGTCGGCGGGCCAGCTCGGCGCACCGCCCATGCCGAACGCCTCGGACTTCCTGGTCTCGATCAACGCGCAGGGTCGGCTGGCCTCGGAGGAGGACTTTGCGGCGATCGTGATCAAGACCGGCAGCGACGGACAGATCACGCGTCTGGCCGACGTGGCGCGGCTCGAGCTCGGCGCGTCCGAGTACGCCTTGCGCTCGCTCCTGAACAACGAGC
The DNA here is from genome assembly GCA_035274465.1 of Polyangiales bacterium. Taxonomy (GTDB): domain Bacteria; phylum Myxococcota_A; class Polyangia; order Polyangiales; family JAFGIB01; genus JADGRF01. Next base: position 50,554 of record DATEOF010000358.1, on the reverse strand, counting down.
AGGCGACCGCGCTGGCGATCTTCCAGGCACCCGGCTCGAACGCCATCGACGTCTCGAACCGCGTGCGCGAGCGCATGCACGAGCTGTCGACCCGCTTCCCGAACGGCGTGGAGTACCGCGTGGTCTACGACCCGACGGTGTTCGTGCGCGACTCGATCCGCGAGGTCGTGACCACGCTGCTCGAAGCCGTGCTGCTCGTGGTGTTGGTCGTGATCCTGTTCCTGCAGACCTGGCGCGCCTCGATCATCCCGCTGTTGGCAGTGCCGGTATCGATCGTCGGCACGTTCGCGCTGCTGCTCTTGCTGGGCTTCTCGATCAACACGCTCACCCTGTTCGGGCTGGTGCTGGCGATCGGCATCGTGGTCGACGACGCCATCGTCGTGGTCGAGAACGTCGAGCGCCACATCGACGACGGGCTCACGCCGCTGGCAGCTGCACATAAGGCCATGCGCGAGGTCAGCGGGCCGATCATCGCCATCGCCTCGGTGTTGTGCGCGGTGTTCGTGCCGATGGCGTTCCTGAGCGGCGTGACCGGCACCTTCTATCGCCAGTTCGCGGTCACGATCGCGATCTCGACGGTGATCTCCGCCATCAACTCGCTGACGCTCTCGCCCGCGCTGGCTGCCGTGCTGCTCAAACCGCACAGCGCCAGGCCCGACGTGCCGACGCGCGCGCTGAACTTCCTGCTCGGCTGGATCTTCCGGCCGTTCAATCGCTTCTTCCAGCGCAGCTCGCAGCGCTATCAACGCGGCGTGGGTGCAAGCCTGCGCCACCGCGGCGTGTTCTTCGTGATCTACGCCGCGCTGCTCGGCGGTACGTTCTTCATGTTCAACAAAGTTCCGGGCGGCTTCATCCCCACTCAGGACAAGCTGTTCTTGATCGGCGGCGTGAAGCTGCCGGAAGGTGCCTCGCTCGACCGCACCGAGGCGGTCGTGCGCAAGGTGACCGACATCGCGCTCGGCACCGAAGGTGTGATCGGCGCGGTGCAGTTCCCGGGGCTGAACTCGCTGCAGTTCACCAACACGCCCAATACCGGCACCGTGTTCATCACGCTCGAAGAGTTCGCCAAGCGCAAGCGTCCGGCGTCGGAGATCGTCGCCGAGCTCAACGGCAAGCTGTCGCAGATCCGCGAGGCCTTCGGCTTCGCGATCATGCCGCCGCCCATCCTTGGCATCGGCACCGGCTCGGGTTATTCGCTGTACGTGCAGGATCGCGCCGGCCTGGGCTTCGGCGAGCTGCAGCAGGCCATCGGTGCGCTGTCGGGCGCGCTGATGCAGACGCCGGGCATGCGCTTCCCGATCTCCGGCTATCAAGCCAACGTGCCGCAGCTCGACGCCGTCGTCGACCGCACCAAGGCGAAGGTGCAGGCGGTCAGCCTGACGGACCTGTTCGAGACGCTGCAGGTCTACCTCGGCTCCGCCTACGTCAACGACTTCAACCGCTTCGGCCGCACCTACCAGGTGATCGCCCAGGCCGACGCTTCGTACCGTGACGACATCGACGACATCGCCGATCTGCGCGTGCGCAACCAGCTCGGCGCGATGGTGCCCATCGGCAGCATGGTCGACATCAAGCAGACGTACGGCCCGGATCCGGTGATCCGCTACAACGGCTACCCGGCGGCCGATCTGATCGGCGAGGCCGACCCGGCAGTCATGAGCTCGAGCCAGGCCTTGGCCACGGTCGCGGGCGTCGCCAGCAAGGTCCTGCCACCCGGCATGAGCTTCGAGTGGACCGACCTGAGCTACCGCCAGGTCAACGAAGGCAACGCCAACCTGTTGGCCTTCCCGCTGGCGGTGCTGCTGGCGTTCCTGGTGCTCGCCGCGCTGTACGAGAGCTGGGTGCTGCCGCTGGCCGTGATCATGATCGTGCCGATGTGCGTGCTGTCTGCGCTGTTCGGCGTGTGGCTGAGCGGTGGCGACAACAACGTGTTCGTGCAGGTGGGGTTGGTCGTGCTGATGGGCCTGGCCTGCAAGAATGCCATCCTGATCGTCGAGTTCGCGCGCGAGCTCGAGCTGGAGGGCCGCGGCACCGTCGAAGCGGCGCTCGAGGCTTGCCGCCTGCGGCTGCGGCCGATCATCATGACCTCGATCGCCTTCGTCGCCGGTGTCATCCCGCTGCTTACGGCTGCGGGCGCCGGCAGCGAGGTTCGGCGCGCCATGGGCGTGACCGTGTTCGCGGGCATGCTGGGCGTGACGTTGTTCGGCCTGGTGCTCACGCCGGTGTTCTACGTGGCGATCCGGCGCCTGGGCCGTGGGACTCAACCCGCGGCGCCCACGCCTGAGCGCGTCGACGTCGAGGAAGCGCTACGCATCCCCGAGCACTCGGCTACCTGACCTTCTCCAGCGCGAACACATCTACATCCACCCCCGGACTGAAGTAGTCCGGGGTGCGCGCACTCGAAGCCGGCAAGCCTGCGGCATTCAGCAATGTGGGCTCGGCTGCAGCCGGCTCCACCGCGTGTAGCACGTACGGCGTGTGGTGCACCCGGGCGCGCCACAGCTGCCCGCGGCGCTCGTTGTAGAACTGATAACGCTCGCACAGGAAGAACGAGAGCGAATCCTGCCCCGCCGCTGACAGCTGCGCTCCGGTACGAGCGCTCGCGCTCCAGCGCAAACCACCCACTCGCCGTTGACACCGGTAGCTGACCTCCGGCCCCTCGTACTCGATCTCGATCCTCGCCCGAAAGTACGGCAGCCCCCACAACGTCCGAGCCGCCCAGACCGCCAGCGCACTCTCGGCATCCAGGCTAAAGAAGAACACGCCCGGCTCGCTGCCATCGAGGTGCACGTACGTCCGAACGTTGATCTCCCCGAATTCGCGCGCGCTCGGCACCGGAGGCGCCCACAGGTACGGCCGCACCTTTTGCATCGTGAAGGCCACCACCCCCACGAAGCAGCGGCCCTCGAAGGTGTCGAGCGAGAGCCGCGCGGGCACCAGCGGCCGCAGCACGGCCTCCGGGACCTCCCAGTGCACGAACAACAGTCGATGCCAGCGCTGAAAGCCCTGCGCAGCACCGGCAGGCCGCCGGCACGGCTGCATCCGATCGATCGACGTTCTCACCACGCCAGTGTGGCACGCGGTGCGGGGCTCAGTCCGGACCCTGCACGATCACCGGCTCACAGCCGAACTCGACCCCGACGCGCGTCCGGCGGCTGGTCTTGAAGGACGTGCAGGCTTCGCCGTAGAGCTCGATGCCCGTGCGCTCCGGGTTCGTCCAGTTCCAGCCGTTTTGCTTGAGCCCCGCCTTGTCCTGGCCGATCTGTTGGCCGTTCAAGAACAGGTTTGCGCGGTTCTTGTCGACCTTGGGATCGATGCCGTCGACCGGGAACGCGCAGCTCGCGAGTTTATCGGAGATCCCAGCCAGCGCTTGGCCGAGCTCCTCCTGGCTCTTGGCATCGATGTACGGAGTCTTGCCGCCGGTCAGCGCGGTGCCACCGTTGGTCACGATCGCGGTCAGTTGTTCGGCCGCCTCGGCAGTCTCACCTTCTTTCGATCCATAGCGGATCGCGAAGGTCTTCACGCCAGCGTCGGAGAGCTTCTTGGCCGCGGCGCCCAGCCGCATCACGATTTGCCGCTGCGTGTCACCCGAGCAGTTGTCGCCGCCGTCGCTCAACAGCACGACCGCACCGACGACACCCGGGTCTGCGAGCTTGCCTGGCGCAGCGGCGACGCTCTCGATGATTCCGACGACCGGACTCAGCCCGAACGGGATCTTCTCCAGCATCGACTTCATGATCGCTATCTGCTTGCCAGACTCGGGCGGGATCTCCGGTTGCTTGGCGACCTCGCAGGACAAGCTCTCGGCGTTCTTGCTCGGGAAGAACTGAAGCCCAAAGGCCACGTCGTCGTTCACGGGCGCGACCAATGCCACGCCGAGCGAGTGTTGGACGGTCTCCCAGAATGTCAGCGGCCGGCCTGCGGTGCCTGGCAACGACAGACAGTCGAGCGAGCCGTCCGTGCATTCGGTGCGCGAGAGCGAGCTGTCGAGCAATACCAGGACCGAGCGCGGCTTGGTCATCACGTTGATCGCAGCCGTGCCGCAGATGTCTTGCCGGCAAGACTTGTTCGCGACCACGTTTTGTCCGGCCTGCAGCGCCTGGCAGCCCTGGCCGAAGAACTCTACCTGCGTGGTGCTGTCATTCACGAAGTCCCAACCGTTGTCCTGGTGGCGGTCGCGCGGGACTTCCTTGCCGTTGATGCTGAAGCTGATCTCGAAGGGATTGACCGCGGTGCTGGAGTCCAGCGCCGCGGGGATTTCGAAGCGACAGTTGCTGACGGTGCGACCCACTTCGGACACCAGCTCGGTGAGCTTTGCAGGCGTGTCGATCCGCGGCACTTCCTTGAGCGCGCTGCCGCCGTACTCGAGCAAGATCTTGAGCACCTCGTAGTCGGTCGGGGGCAGCGTGGTCGTCCCGCCGAAGCCCGGGAAGCCGGTGATGGTCCCGGTACCCACGGGACCCATCGGCGACGCTGTTGCCGGTGTCGCGCTCGGGGGATCGACGCCGATCGGGATGGTGCGGATGTTGAGCTTGCCCAGCTCGATCGCGAGCTTTTGATAGGCGGCGAGCTTGTCCGACTTGTCCGCGAACGCCGAGCCAAAGCAGTTGTCGTTGCCGGTCGTGACCACGAGCAAATAGTTCGTGCGCTTCGGATCCGCCAGCTTGCTGGCGTGCGAGAGGTAGTAGCTCAGTGAATCGATGATCGGCGCGACCTGATAGGCGTCGGTGATCGTACCGCCGGGCGGCTTGGTGCCGAGGAAGCTGATCAGGTCCTGGCTGCTGTTGGCGCCGACGTCCAGCACCTTGTCGTGGACCATGCTGCAACCGTTGTTGCTCATGTTCGTGTTGGTCTGACCGCCGAAGAAATCGATCGCATCGGCCCAGAACAGATGCAGTCCGAAGGATGCCTGTGCGTGTCGCTCGCGCAGGCTGCGCAGCGCGGTCTGGATGTCGTCCCAGTGCTTGGCCATTCCGGCGGCACCGTCGACTGCGACCATGATGTTCGCGCCCGCCGGGTGAAGGTCGATCGGCACCGAGCCGCAATCCGAGGGCGTCGGGGTGGTGGGCACAGGCGGCATCGCCGTGCCGGTCATGATCGGCGGCGGGACGCAGAACGGGTTGTCGGCTTCGCAGATCGGCGGCGGAGGAGCGATCACTCCCGGATCGACCGCAGGCGCGCCCGCAAACCCGGTCGGCTCCATCCGCATCGGCACGTCCGCGGCGCAGGCCGCGCATGCCGCCGATAGCAGCAGCGACATGGCCCACGTCACCAGCCCCGATTGGGGGCACTCGAGACACCTCATCGCGGTCGCTCCCGCGGGCAGTCGACGACCTCGCTCGCCCGCAACGAGCCATGCTCGAGCCAATACAAATTTATCAGGGGCGGGCGGTGATTTCTGGCAGACGCCTGCCAAACGTAGCCCTGTGAGACATGCGGCGCGCTCCCACAACCCTTTAAAGCGAATCGCCGTCGCGCGACTCGAGCCTCATCAGCTCTGTCGCGCGACGGCGAACGGCGTTCCCTTCGTCAGGGTTAGCTCGAGTGCCTCAGAGCACGCCGCAGGTGTTCTGGCCGTGGATGACTTGGCCGAGACCTGGGCTGGTGAGCGCGTTCACCGGGTAGTGCAGCGTAAAGAAGTAGCACATCTCGTCGCCCGTACCTTCGCCGAAGCTCACCGGCTTGTTGTACGTGCAGGTCGTGCGCATCGACTCGCCCGGCATCAGCACGAGGTTCATCGCCTGGTAGTCGTAGGCGCGCTGATAGTTGAAGTCGAAAGCCGCGTCGTGGAGGATCTCGATCTTGCCGCCGGTCCGCAGGATCTCGACCTTCATGTGCGTGCCCGCGACGTGCATGTGCGGCGTACCGCCGAGGATGTGGATCGGGCCGCTGGCGGCAGGCGTGCAGGTGCCCGTCGCGGTGGTGCCGCCGATGGCGTCCGTGCCGAGCCACGAGATGCCGGCGATGTTCTTCGGCTTGTTCGGCGTGACGCAGACTTCGACGCCCGACTTGTCCATGGCGTTGGCGTCCGTGCTGTTGTAGTGGAGCTCGAGCGTGAAGCCCGTCGGGGGCAGCTCCATGCCGACATCTTCGTTCATGATCAGGTCTTCGCCGCCCGGCGCCCAGCCATGGACCAACTGACCTGCGGGGTGCGTGCCGGACGACGGAACTCCCTGCGTACCGTCGGCGACCGCGCCATTTTCTTTGAAGAGCAACCAGTGGTGGATGACCTTCAGGTTGTCGGTCTTCGTGCGGAAGGACCTCGCGTATTGCGTGCCAGTCCACGGCGCGTTGAACGTGAAATTGTAGTACGCGTCTTTCGCCACGCCGACCTTGAACGGTTGGTCCTTCGTCGCGCCGTGGGCGTTGAACGTGTAGCACTTCAGGCTCGGATCGTTCATCGGGTTCGGCTGCGCCGGCTTGGTGTCGACCATCGGGTTGACGTTCGGCATCGCGGGGGCGCACGCGGTACCGGCCAGCGCGCCGCCGTCGATCCACTTGTTCATCGTGTCGATCTCGACAGGCGTCATCGCCGGCATGCTCGCGGGCGGCATGCGCTTGTTGTCGGTGGCGTTGATGCGCAGACGCGCGGCTTGCGCGACGGTCACGCGTGGATCGCCGATGCTGGCCTTGGTGAAGTCGGCAGCGGACATCAGCGGCATCGGAGCGCCGAACATCGGCGAGGCAGCGTGACAGTTGCTGCAGTGCTTCGCCACGATCGACATGCCGTCGCAGCCGTTGACTGCGGGCGTCGGCGGATTGATCACCGGCTGCTGGCCTGGCGTCATCGACGCGGGCGTCGGGTTATTGGGCGCCGCCGGCGTGCCGATGGGGGGCGTCGCGTGAGTGCCCGCAGCGGCTCCGATGCCGAGTGAGCCAGCGAGCCCGCCCGTGGTCGGGGTGGAGACGGGTGCTGGACCGGATGTCATGGGATCGGGATCGCTTCCGCATCCCATAGCAGCCACGCCACCGAGGATGATTGCCGATATGAACTGATAACGCGTCACCACTGTATCCTCCTCTGACACTCCGATTGCGGCACGAGCCAAAGCTCACCGAGTGGTAATCAGGCTAATTCAGGGAACGGTGTGCAACAAATGCCCAATCTGCCAAAAGCGGTGCAACTCCGACGACTTAAGGTACAGACGAGGTCTGGTGGCTGGCACGATGGGTTAGCTGTCCCAGGTTGGGGTACAAATCCAGTCCCGTTTCACCAGGTATTTTCAGGAACGCTGAAAATACCTGACTGTGCGACGAGCTGCACAGTTCCACGCTCCGCGCAGTACGATCCTCGAGGAGGGGTGATCGGGCCAGATGGAAGCGGAACGCAAGCGACGGCGAAGCGAGGTCTTCCGTGACGCACATCGCGAGCTGCTGCAGCTGGTAGATGCGATGTCGAGCCGCCTCAAGAGCGCCGAGCTCGAGCGCGATCCGAGCGAGGTGCGCGCTCTGCTGAGCATGCTGGCTGGCAAGCTGACGATTCACTTGGCGATGGAAGATCAAGGGCTCTATCCGCGACTCGCGGCCCATCGCAGTCAGCCCGTGCGCGAGATCGCCGAGCGCTTCGCGCAGGAGATGGGCGGAATCCTCGCGGTGTTCCGGGACTACATGGCGCGCTGGTCGACGACCGATGCCATTCAAGCCGATGTTGCGGGCTTCATGCACGACACGAACCAGATCTTCCACGCGCTGCGCTCACGCATCGCGAAGGAAGACATCGAGCTCTTCCCGAAGCTCGACGAGCTGTAAGCTCGCGACTCGAACAACAAGATCAGGTAGCCGAGGAACAGCAGCACGTGAATCGCGCCTGCCAGCGCGTTGGTGCGCTCCAGGGCGAAGGTCAGGATGCGGCAGAGCGAAGTAAGTAAGTGCGGCCGGCGTCTGTAACTAACCGACGCCGGCCGTCTTCATTTCTTCTGCTCAGAAGCAGCCGACTCCGCCAGGCTCCTTCACCGCGCATGTCAGGCCGACGCTCTCGCAGTCGAACTCGAGCACTCGCCGATCGCCTTCTGCGGCCGTGCTGCAACGCCGCGCGACGTTGTCTTCGCAGACTCCGCTCGCGGCGAGATCGGTGCAGGGATCGATCCAGTTCTTGGCTTGTTCGACGAACTCGAGCACTTCCGGAGCCATGAAGCTGGCGTAGACGGTTCCGTAGTCACACACCATGCTGTTGGAGCCCTGGCCTCCAGACGTGACGCCGTAGGTCACGAGCTCTCCTGCGTCGTCGATCTGCACCACCGGGCCGCCCGAGTCGCCCTTGCAGGGTTGCGCATCGCCGTCGGCCACGCTCATCACGAACTCGTGCGCGGTCTCCAGCAACTCGGCATCGTACGCGCGTCGTGCGCTGTCGAGCTGACTGCACGGGCTGACGGGGCCGATGACCACGACTCCAGGTGGTGGCGCCGGTAGCACAGGGGGCAGCGCCGGAGCACCGGCACCACCCACGGGGCAATCCGACGGCTTGATTCGGTAGAGATTTTCGAAGTACGCATCAAAGCTGCCGAGCAACGCCTCGAATGTTCGGCCCTTCGTCGCCTTCAAGCGCTCGGTACCGACGAGCCGCTGCCCGTACAGCCGATTGTTGTCGCGCATGCCGTAGCCGATGCCGACGAAAGCTTGGCCCATCTGCTCGTCGCTGAGGGCGGCCGGCCTGGCGAACTTGACCGAAGTGATCGGCTTGCCCAGGTGCAAGACCGCGACGTCGTGACCCATGCCCACGAAGCCCTTGGTATCGCCGGGAGCCCCCTCCACGGCGACCACGGGCACGACCTGCTTCGGTTGCTTCGAGTCCGACCCGATCGCGAAGACCATCGTGCGGTTTTGGGCGCTCAGTGTCGCAAAAGGGCGAATGCAGTGCTTGGCCGTGAGGACCGTGTCCTCGTCGATCAACGTGCCGGAGCAATTGACCTCGACCGGGCCGCTCGGACCCGTAGCCGTCAGGCTCATCGCTCCGATCGTACCGATCGCATCGAGTGCGGCGCTCTCCGCAGGAAAGCCGCCGATGATATTCTCAGTGTGACCCTCGACCGATGTGCCGTCGGTCGCTGCCATGCAACCTGTCAGGGAGAGTGTTAGAAGTGACATATAACAAGTAGCTGCGTGTCTGTGCCTGCGCGCATGCATATGGATTCCCCTCGTATTCTAGGTGTATTTGACGTACGCGTGCGAACGATCGAGCGATCGCTCTCCCCCGATGTTTGCCGACGAGGTCGCGCGTGAGTCGATTCGACTCCGACGCAGACAGCTCCGTTCGACGCAATCGCAACGACTGCGGCGGCTCCCCCCAGGGTCTCTATTGTTTGTCTCTTCGGACTCGACGAATTTCCTTGGCCGTCGAAGAAAAGTCGAACCGTACCTGCCGCCGGTGGTTGCGGCGCCATTTGTCACGCAGCGGGGGTTGTCGCCGCAGATGAACTCGAAGACCCTCTCGCGCATGAAAAAGCGCTCGTTGCGTCTCGTGTCGAGCTTGTCGTGCCTCTTCGCGCTGGGTTGTGCGAAGCCGGCGGCTGCACCGGGCCCTGCGACTCCGAGTGCTGCGCAACCTCCGGTAGCGCCGCCGACTCCCGCCGCGACCGGACCAGCGCATCGAGTGATCGTGTTCGTGTGGGATGGACTCCGACCCGACTCTGTCGATCCGCAGGTCACGCCGAACCTCGCGCGGATCCGCGACCAGCTCGGGACCAACTTTCGCAACCATCACTCGGTGTACCCGACGTTCACCATGATGAACGCGGCGGCGTTTGCGACCGGTGCGCGCTCGGGCGCTCACGGTTTCTACGGCAACTACGAGTATCAGCCGGGCCCCGTCGGCAAGAATGCGAAGGGTGCAGATGTCGACTATTCGCAGCCGTTCTTCAGCGAAGACCACGCGATCCTGCAGACACTCGACGCGTTCTACCAAAAGCAGGGTTCGGCGCTGTTGCGAGTCAGCACCCTGTTCGAGCTAGCGCAGCAGGCGGGCCTGAAGACGGCGACGATCGGCAAGATCGGCCCCGCGTTTCTGCAAGACTATCGGCAGGGCGGTGTAGTCCTCGACGAGAACGTGGTGCTGCCGCGCGCCTTCGGCGTAGCGCTCCAGGCGGCCGGGTTTGCGCTGCCGAAGAACACCGTGAACCAAGCCTATCCGGACGGCCTGCTGACGCTTGCGGCTGACAACGGCGATCCGACCGCGCCGACTGAACCGGGGCTGATCGCGCTCGAGGACGGTGTGACTCCCGACCCGCGCGCGACTCAAGGTTCGCCGCACAACCAGCGCAATGCCTACTTGATGCGAGTGTTCAACGAATACGTATTGCCGAAGCTGGATCCAGCCCTATCGATGATCTGGCTGCGAAACCCTGACAGTACACAACACATTTATGGCCCGGGTACACCGAACGTGCGCGACGCGCTGCAGCATCAGGACCAGTTGTTGGGTCAGCTGCTAGCGACGCTCGACGCGTTGGACCGTAAGGCGACGACCGACCTGTTGATCGTGTCGGATCATGGGCACAGCAGCGTGGCGGGAGAGGCGGAACTGTTCCCGCTGCGAGAGTTGGTGGGTCCACCGGACGGCAAGGCGAAGCTCGGTGCGCCGAAGAACCCTGGCTACGTCGTGTCGGGGGACGTGCGCACGGCCCACTGGCTGCAGCGTGCCGGCTTCGCGCACGTCTACGACGGCGTGGGATGTGTCTACGACCCGGTGTTGGTGGGCGTCGGTGCCAAGGGCGAGGTCGTGCACCCGACGCACGATGAAGCCGCGTGCGCGCCGAAGCCCAAGGCATCCACGCCGAGCTACAAAGTCCCGGCGGGGCAGCTGGCGGCCGATGCGATCGTGATCGCAGCCAATGGCGGCTCCGAATACTTCTACGTACCGAGCCAGGACGCGAAGCTCGTGCAGAAGCTGGTGACCGCGTTGCAGGAGCGCGCACCATTCGGCCCCCTGTTCGTGCGCTCGGTGCACGGCGCGATCGCAGGGACGCTTCCGCTAGCGCGCATCGGCATGGAACAACCGCAGTCGGTCTCGCCGCCGACGCCGGACGTGGTAGTGAGCTTCGACTGGAACGACACGGCATCGAGCGAAGCAGGCCCGAACGCGCCGGGCACCGAGCACTCGAGCCCGCAAGGCCTTCGAGGCATGCACGGCTCATTCTCGCCGGTCGATGTACACAACACGCTCATCGCGCTGGGGCCCAGCTTCCGCGCGGGGTTTGCCGACGACTACCCGACGAGCAACCTGGATCTGGCGCCGACGGTCGCAGGGCTGCTCGGCTTGACGATCCCGCACGCGGAAGGCCGCACCCTCGATGAAGCGCTCAGCAACAAGATGCCGCAGTACAAGGTCGAACCGTTCCAGGAGCTGGTGGGACCGGTGCCGCTGAAAAAGGCCTGCCGCGGCAACGACCCCGATTGCAAGCGCCCGATGCGTGGTCTTGCGTACAGCTACATGCTGCAGGGCCAGACCTTGACCACGGCGGATGGGGCGAAGCAGTGGGTATATCTGGACCGGGCGAAGGTGTCGCGTGCGACTGCGCCGACGCATTGATTCTGCCCGGGAGTCGACTAGTAATGGGATCGATGTCCGAACGGACAATACTCACCGTCGCGACAGGCCTCATCGGGGCTTCGTGGATCTACTACTTCGCACTCTATCTCCAGCCCTCGAGCAACCTGCGCTGGGCGGCGATTCCCACTCACATGGTGGCGTTACTCAGGCGGCCACCGAACTGAAACGGCCTTCGCAGAGGAAGTCCCGAAAGCCTTTCGAATCTTCATCGCCGTCGCGATGTCTCTCGTCAGCTTCATCGGGGGTTTCATCATTCCGTCCGACTTCGGCGCCAAGGACGCTTCGCCAGCGTTTGAAGCGGCGCTCGGATTCACACTCGCGGGCATATGGGGATGGCTCGCGTGGAATCATCCAACGCTGTTCTACAAGAACCGCCGATTTTTGCGGCAGCTCGTCCTGGTTCAATGCGACCGCCGTGATGAGACCGATGATGATTCCGGCGTCTCTGGCGACGGCGAAATAGTCCTTCGAGGTCTCTATCTGCGCGCGAAGCAACAGAGGATCGTGCCAGTGGGTCGTGACTTGCTCGATCGTCGAGCGGGATAGATGGGCAGCGTAGGTGGCGAGCCAGGTCTCACTCGAGGCCTGCTTGATGAGGTCGACATCCTCGACCTTGGCGCGTTCGATGGTGATCATCGAACCAGTCTCGCTCATTGCGCGTCATGCCGCGAGTGGGCGCCCTCACAGGCTGGGCGCGCGCGCGAAGTGCTCGCGCAGCGCCGCGTTGACCGCCGCGGCGTGTTGGATCGGCAGCGCATGCGACGCGTCCTCCCAGACCCGATGCGGGGCGCCGAGGATGCGCGCGAGCTCGGCATTGGAGGCGTGGGATGCGATCGGGTCGTGTCTGCCGCTCAGCACGATCGGGCGCAATCGCGCGAGCTTCGGCAGCTCGGCGCGTTCGTCGTGGGTGCGCAAGGCGAGCAGCTGCACGTCTGCGATCGGCGGTGCGACCCAGAGCGGACGGCCGAACACGCGCTCGAGCTCCGTGATCACCTGCGCCTCGCCGCGCTCGCGCAGGTACGCCTCCGGCATGATCAACCGCGCGAACGCCGTGCGCCGCATGCTGCGAGTTCCAAACCGCGAGCGCGTGCCCAACCAGATCAAGCGCGCGCTGGGCCGTGCGAGATCACGTCCGCCGCAGAACGTGCACATGAGAGTCAGGCTGGCGACGCGCTCCGGCGCGAGTAGGGCCATTCGCTGCACGATCACCCCACCGAGCGAGTGGCCGACCAGATGCGCGCGGGGCACTGTCAGCGCGTCCATCAAGGCCAGTGCGTCCCGCGCCATGATGTCGACGCTGAGCTTGCTGGTGTCCCCGGTGCTATTGCCAATGCCACGATTGTCGAGCGCGATGCAGCGATGATCGCGCGCGAGCTCTTCGAGCTGAGGCGACCACGCAGCTCCGGCCAATCCGACGCCCTGCACGAACAACACATCGGGCCCGGCCCCGCGGACTTCGAAGGCGAGCTCTGCTCCGTTCACTTTCAACGTGGACACTCGCGCTACCTGCGCTTGCGTCGCTGTGACAAGTGATCGACCAGGACGTACGAGCCGAGCTGGTGGGGGTCGGTGAAGAGGGCTCGGCCGTGGTTGATCTCGGTCATTCGTTCCACGAAGCCGACGAGCTCCGGGGAGTCGTGGAGCATGAAGGTGTTGATGGTGATGCCGCGCTGGGTGATGCGTCCGACTTGCTTCAGTGTTTGGGCGACCGCTCGCGGTGAGATGCCTCCGTAGCCGCTCGGCCACTCGGCGTGGAGCTCGTCGTCGATGAAGTACGCGGTCGGTTGTCCATCCGTGATCACGAGGATCTGCGGGGAAGGGCTCGGATGTTTGACGATCAGGCGCTCTGCGACCATCAAGCCTTCCTGCAGGTTCGTGAAGGGGTCGCTCGGGTCCCAGCAGATCTCCGCGAGCTCTTCGAGCTGCAACTCTCGGGCTCGCGTGGAGAAGCCGACGACGAAGAATTTGTCGCGCGGGAATTGCGTGCGGATGAGCTGGTGCATCGCGAGCGCCACGCGCTTGGCCGCCGGGAAGCGGTCATCGAACGACATCGACCACGAAAGGTCCAGGAGCAGCACCGTGGTCGATTGCGTCGTGAAGTCTTTCTCGCGGACTTCGAGGTCATCGAGCGTGAGGCGTAGGCTGGGCCCGCGCTCGCCCCGTTCGGCCTGTCGGGCGAGGCCGTTCAAGACCGACTTCACGACGTCGATGTCGAGCGAGTCGCCGAAGCGATACGGGCGCGTCTCGTCGGGACGGGGCAGCGAAGCACCGGTGTCCACGGTCTCGTGGCTGCCGGCTCGGCCTTTCCTCAAGCTGCTGTAGACCTGGGCCAACGCTTGCGCGCCGATGCGCCGCACGGCAGCGGGCGTGAGCTCGTCTCGCCCGTCGCGTTCACGCAAGTACCCGCGCTCGCGCAGGCGCGAGTCGAGGTCGCGCAGCAGGATCAACGACCGGGACGCGTTTTGACCGAGCTGCTTGCCGAGCTGCTCGAGATCCATGTCGCCGAGCCGGCCCTCTCGCAGCGCTTGCAGCAGCTGCTCGAGCGCCTGCAGTTGCTCGCGCACTTGCTGCGCGGTGTCGTAGTCGGCCGGAGCCTTGCCGCGGAAGTTTTCACCGTGCTGCTTCAGAAACTCTTCGAGCGCCTTCAGCCGTTCGAGCTCTTCCTTCAATTCGTCGTAGGCTTGCGCCGCGTCTTCGTCTTCGAATTCGTAGTCCGAGAAGCGCTCGATCCGCTCGGAGACGGCACGCGCGTCGCTGTGCCGGCGCTCGAGGAAGTCGTTCAGCTTTTGCGACTCGAAGCCGTGACGGTCGCGGACGGTCGGTTCCTCGAGGTCGAGCAGCTCGTCGAGCCGTTCGCGCAGCTCGTCGGTCGCGCGGCTCATGTCGTGGCGCTTGAAGAGCTCGCGCATCTGCTTCTGCAGCTCGCGCGCGAGCTCCTGCAGGCCCATCACGCGAAAGTCCTGGCCGGCGAGGTCGAAGCCGTAGTGGCGCATGTGCTCGAGCGCTTCGCTGGCGCTCAGACCGTGCATCATTCGATCTGCGAGCGCATCCAGCGCGCGCTCGACGTCGAGCGTCCATTCGGTCTGAGTGCCATCCCAGCGGCTGTAGCGCGTGTATTTCATGGTCGGCCGTAGGCTACACCTCGATCGGACACGGTCTTGTTCAGCTTGTTGCCGAGGTGCAGCCCCTCGAAGATGAGCTCGACCGCCGAGGCGATGTGAGGCGCGGAGTCGCCACCCGACAACTTCAGCGCAGCAGCGCGCAGGCCCTCGATCTTGCTGAATCCTTCCAGGAATTCTCGGGCCGGAGTCATGTCCGTGAGCTCCACCATCCAGCCCTTGTCGAACGCCTCCACGATCGGCTTGTACGCCGTCGGGTCGCCGGCGACCGCGTCGAAGACGACCTTCGTCGTGCGCTTCCAGAGGTCGTCGAGGATCTCGTGCTCGTTGCGATGGCTCGCCGCGTACTCGAACTCGATCTTGCCCTGTGTCGAGGCGCGAAGGGCATGCAGATCCGAGATGCGCGGCACGGCCTGGCCGTCGCCGTGGCGCATGGCCCGCCGCAGCGCATTGGCGACCAGCGTCTCGTAGTTCGAGATCGACATGCGCACCGAGACGCCGCTCGCATGGCTGACGTCGGGGCTATTGCGCGCCTGCAACGTGAACTCGGCGATCATCTGCTTCATGAAGTCCGGAATGTGGACCTGCACGCCCTCGACTGACGCGAGGTTCGCTTCCTGCTCGACCACACGCAGCTCGAGCTCGCGAGTCTTCGGATAGTGCGTGCGGATCTGGGCGGCGTAGCGGTCTTTCAACGGTGTCACGATGCGGCCGCGGCTCGTGTAGTCCTCGGGGTTGGCGCTCGCCACGACCAGCACGTCGAGCGGCAGGCGCACGCGGTAGCCTTTGATCTGCACGTCGCGTTCTTCCATCACGTTGAACAGCGCCACCTGGATCTTCTCGGTCAGGTCGGGCAGCTCGTTGATGCAGAAGATTCCGCGGTTGGTGCGCGGCAGCAAGCCGAAGTGCATCGTCAGCTCGTCACCGAGCGAGCGACCCTCGACGACCTTCATCGGATCGACGTCGCCGATCAGATCTGCCGTCGACACGTCGGGCGTCGCGAGCTTTTCGCCGAATCGCTCACTGCGGTGCACCCAGCGAATCGGCGTGGCATCTCCCCGCTCCGCGACGACCGCCTTGGCGAACTGAGAGACCGGGGCGAACGGGTCGTCGTGGATCTCGCTTCCGGCGACCTCGGGCATCCACTCGTCCAGCAGGTCGACGAGGCTGCGGATCAGCCTGCTCTTCCCCTGGCCGCGCTCACCGAGAAACAGCAGATCCTGCCCGCTCAGCAGCGCGTTCTCGACTGCGGGGATGACCGTGTCCTCGTAGCCGATCATGCCTGGAAAGAGCGGCTCGCCGGAGCGGAGCTTCCGGAGCAGGTTGACGCGGATCTCTTCGCGGATGCTACGCGGGAGATACGACTTCTTCAGTTCTCCCAGGGTTGCGATGGCTGGTCGGTCCAAGAACATCCTCCAATCGGGAGAGTGGCTGCATCAAAACCGCGATTGCAATAGTGTAGTCGCCATTCAGGTGGCCTGGATTCGCTTGTCGCGAGGGCGCTCGCCGTAAAGCCTACGTAGGTGGGTTAGGCTCGCATGCCCAGGTGCTGGATTGGGACGCCACTCAGGGCGCTGTGTTGCTGCTCGGCAGCTGCCTGCAGCGGTGCGGACCACGATACCCGCCGTGCGCTGCACCACCCGCGAGCAGAACGCGACGCCGACGAGGACGATCTGTGGGCGAGCTGCTGGTCGAACGACGGCGCGCTCTATGTCGCCGCTGGCGACAGCACGGGCTTCAGCTTGGCCGAGCGCGCGGACCTCGTGGTCCTTCGACGCAAACGTGCGCGAGTACACCACCCACGTGCTGCGTTTCGACGAAACCTCGTCCGACCGGAGTCCGCTTGTACGGTCGACCCGGCGGCGCGGGCCGCTTCACGAGCATCGTCGAGCTGAGCGTGGTGTACCAGTAAGAGCCGATGTGGCGCGCACATGCAGGTTCGCGGGGCATACGGTAGCTCTCGCGCCGACTGAAAGAAGTCTTCGGCGCGTCCTGCTACAATTGTCGAGTGGAGCGCGCGACCGAGAATTCACGGCGTCAGCACACCGAGCTGCGGCGGCACGCCGACGAGTTGCTCGCGGCGATCGATGGAGACGGCGCTTTCGATGGTCAACTCGTCCAGCGGGCACTGAGCCGCATGAGCGGGGTGTTGAAGGTGCACGTCGCGATGGAGATCGAAGCTCTCTATCCCCGCCTGCTGGAGCACGAGGATGCCGAAGTGCGCCGGCTTGCTCAGAGCGTGATCGAGAAGCTCAAGAGCACGTACGACGGCTTCTTCCAGTTTCGATCCACCTGGAACGCAGAAGCGGTCGAGGCGGACCGGCAAACCTTCGTGGCGCAGGCACGCTTCGTCGCCAAGGCGTTCCACGACAGCACTCACCAGGAAGAGCTGCGGCTCTACGACAAGGTGGACGCGATCTTCGCTGCGATGCGCGGCCAGTGAGCGCTTCAGCCCCGCTCGCGCCGAAGCGCGCGCTGCAAGCCTTCCAGGATGAGCTCCAGCCCGAACTCGAATTCGTTTCCATACGCGTAACCGGGCTTGAGCACGTGTTCGGTCGTCAGCTCCATCAGGTGCGGATAGGCGCCGGGTGGAACCTGCGCGGCGATCGCTGCGGCCATTTCGTGGGTTTCCTCCGGGGTCTGAAACGGCAGGTTCAGCTCGGTGTGGACGAACCCGTAGATGTAGCTGTCCAGCACGGCGTAGGCATGAGCCGTGAGTACGAGCGAAAGGCCTCCGGCGCGCAGGCACCCGATCACCGCATCGTGGTGTTGGAGCGTCGCGGGCCCGGGGGTAGTGCGCGACTCCATCAGCGGCAGCGCCCAGCGATGGCGTAGCAGCACGGCACGAACCGCGGCCGCGCGCTTCCGCATGGCCGTTTGCCAGTCGTCGCTGACCGAGGGCAGGGGAATCTCGGCAAACACCAGGTCCACCATGCCGTCGAGGATCGCGTCCTTGTTGGGCACGTGGTGGTAGAGCGACATCGCTTCCACACCGAGCGCTTCGGCCAGCCGGCGCATGGTCAGCGTCTCGATTCCATCCGCGTCGGCGAGCGCGCGGGCGACTTCGAGCGCGCGTTCGCGACTCACCGGCTGTCGACGAGGTTTCTTGCGCGCCGCCATCTCTTCGGCTTGACACCTTACGACGTAAGGTCCAGATTGTCCATCGACCTTACGATGTAAGGTTCGGAGAACAGGAGAACCGAAATGAACGCGTCCGCGATGCCCCTCCCCCAGGTCGACTCGACTTCGATGCGCGCGCTTCTGCAGGCTGGCTACGGATCGACCGACGTGCTCCACCTCGGCCAGGCGGTCCGCCCGCAACCGGGTCCCGGCGAGGTCCTGGTGCGCGTGCACGCCGCGGGGCTGGATCGAGGCACGTGGCACCTCATGACCGGTCGCCCGTACCTCATGCGGCTCATGGGCTTCGGTTTCTCGGCGCCGAAGAACCCGATCTGCGGGTTGGACCTCGCAGGCACGGTCGTCGACGTCGGCGAGGGTGTCACGCGCTTTCGAGCCGGCGATGCGGTGTTTGGGATCGGTCGCGGAGCGTTTGCGGAATACGCGTGTGCGAGGGAAGACAAGTTGGTTCGGAAGCCCGAGCGCCTCTCGTTCGAAGAGGCTGCGGTCT
This sequence comes from Polyangiales bacterium, assembly GCA_035274465.1. Lineage (GTDB taxonomy): Bacteria > Myxococcota_A > Polyangia > Polyangiales > JAFGIB01 > JADGRF01. The sequence goes on along the minus strand of DATEOF010000358.1, from coordinate 32,262 downwards.
TGGCGGTCTCGGGTATCACCGCGCTGCAAGCGTTGCGCGACGCGGGACAGTTGCGCGCGGGTGAACGAGTGCTCGTCATCGGTGCGTCAGGCGGAGTCGGCACGTACGCCGTGCAGCTGGCCAAGGCGTACGGAGCAACGGTGACGGCCGTGTGCAGCGCAGCCAAGGTCGAACGAGTGCGTTCGTTGGGCGCGGACCACGTGATCGACTACACGCGGAGCGACTTTGCGAACGGTTCCAGTCAGTACGACCTGGTGCTCGACATCGGTGGCAATACGCCAGTCGCGAGGTTGCGGCGAGCGCTCGCGCCGTCAGGCAGGTTGGTGTTCGTGGGTGGCGAGAACGGTGGAGATTGGACGTTCGGCTTCGAGCGCCAGCTGTATGCCTCGATGCTCGGGCTGTTCGTGAAGCAGCGCTTCGCGAGCTTGATGTCGCGAGAGCATTGGGAGCACATGCAGGTGGTCGCGCAGTGGACGGAAGAGGGCAAGCTGACCCCGCTGATCGATCGGCGCTGTTCGCTCTCGGACGTGCCCGCCGCTCTGCGAGACCTGGAGGCCGGGAAGGTCTGTGGAAAGGTCGTGGTGCGCGTGGCGTAGTCGATGCAGTGCCCTGTGCCTACGGTCCCAGATCAGGGTGGGACTCGCGAGGCTGCTTGCGCGCATGAAACGCCGGCTTGCGGACCTGCAATCCCGAGTCGTTTCGTTGCGGTTCTGGAGCCGCTACAACGCCCCTCCAGGTTGGCACGATACTCGCTAATACCTCACTCGAAACGTGGCTCCCCGAAGGTGTCCCCCCTCCTTCGAGCCATGGATGCGGCGGTCGGAACGTTCTACCCCCCTGGAACACCGGCCGCCGCGTTTGCTTTTTTTCATGCTTTGCCGATCGCAGTTGCTCGTCGCGTGCTTCCTGTCCCTGCTGACTGTGGTGAGCTGTGCGGGGCAGAGCGACAAACAGCAGGCCGAGCAGGTCCTCGCGCGCCACTTCGACATGCGGGCGCACAGCGCGTACGACGCTGCGCTCGCCGACTACGACGACCGTTTCTTCGAACAGGTGACTCGCTCCGAGTGGCGAAGCGCACTCGCATCCGTCGCCAGTAAGCTCGGCCCGTTCCAGGGCTACGACGTGATGGTCGACGAGCGACAGCAAAGGCAGCTCGCCGGACCGGGCACGTACTTGAAGTACAAGTGCAAGGTCACGTACTCGAAGCACAGCTCGATGGAGACGCTGTACCTATTCCGCAGAGAAGGCGCGACGAAGTTCAAGATCCTCGGGCATCAGATCGATTCGCTCGGCCTGGCTCAGCGGTAGTCCTCGATGTTCACCTTCAGCCCCTTGTCGTGCGCATCGTCCATATAGCGCCAGACCTCGGGCCGCGATCCATCGAGGTCGGTGAAGCCGTAGGTCCGCGCGAGCTCGCCGGAGTGCAGAGACTTTTGGTTCCAGCGCGCTCGATTCGCGTCCGCAGCCAGCGCGACCACCGCACGACCCACGTAGCGCGGGGATTCAGCCAGCGCAAAGTCGGGCGGAGCATGGCCCTTGAGCGCGTCGCGCCAGTTCTCTTCCCGCACGCGGAACGCCTCGAGCATCATCTCGGAGCGCAGAAAGCCCGGCGTGATCGCGACCGCCGTCCCGCCGTGCGGCGCGAGCTCGTGCCCCTGCGAGTACGCCAGGCGATTCACCGCGACCTTGACTAGATCGTAGTAGACCGAGATGCGGTAGTGCGACGCGTTGTACGCCAGCGTGCCGTCGGTCATCTCGACGAGCAGGCCGCCCGGGCGATCGATCAACAGCGGCAGCAGGTAGTGCGACGTGATGAGGTGCGTGTCGATGCCGAGCCGCAGGATGCGCATGCCCTTGTCGAGGTCATGCTTCCAGATCGGCGTGTTCCATTCCGCCGGGCCACCCTTCAGCTTCTCTGCACCCCAGATGTCGTTCACGAGCACGTCGATGTGCCCGTGCTCGCTTCGCAGGCGCTCGGCGAGGCGCTGCACCTGGCTCCCGTCCAGGTGATCACAGGCGATCGCGATACCCTTCCCACCGAGCGCGGTCACGAGCTCCGCGGTCTCCTCGATGGTTTCGGGACGATCGTACTCGGAACGCCGCGCCTTCGTGCTGCGGCCGGTGCAGACGACCGTCGCACCGGCTTCACCGAGCGCAGCGGCGATTCCACGACCGGCGCCGCGCGTGGCTCCGGCCACGACTGCGACGCGTCCACGCAATGCATCTCGATTGGGCTGCCAGTTCATGCTGAACCTCTACCACCGCTCGATGCCGACGCGCAAAACTCGCATGTCCGTGCGCAATCCGTCACCTGGAAACTGGTGAGTCGCGTTACGACCTCATCCGCGATGCAGGGGCCCAATCCACGCGATTCCGCCGGCACAGCGCCGCGGCGCGAGGAGCTCGCGGTCGAGTCGCCTGTGCGCGACAGCAAGAACCGTCCGCTGCGAGTCGCCATGGATTGGGACGTGCCGCGCGCCTCGAGTCATCAGGCGTTGTTGGTCTGGGTGCCCATCGCCATCGCGATCGGCCTGATCCTGCGCTCGGCGTGGGTATCTGACGACGCGTACATCACGCTGCGAACCATCGACAACTGGCTCCACGGCGCCGGGTTGCGCTGGAACGCGAGCGAGCGCGTGCAGGCCTATACGCACCCGCTGTGGATGTTCGCGCTCACGCTCGTGTACGCGGTGCTCGGCAACGACTTCGCCGCCACAGTCGCGCTCGGGGTGCTCACGACGCTCGCGTCTCTGCTCGTGCTGCGCAAGCTCGCCAGCAGCCCCGGCCACGCGGTCGCGGCGATCCTGCTGCTCGCCTGCAGCCGCACGTTCGTCGACTACGCGACCAGCGGTCTCGAGAATCCGCTCTCGCACTTGCTCCTCGCCTGCTTCATCGCGGCCTATGTCGCGCGCGCGGACGTCCTGCGCTCGACCCTGCTGAGCTCTTTGATCGCGCTCAACCGCAGCGACGCCGTGCTGTTCGTGCTGCCTGCGCTCGCACACACGTGTTGGCTCGCGATCCAGGCGCAGGGCGCACGCCGAACCCTACGCGCGCTCTTGCTCGGAGCGTCGCCATTCCTCGCCTGGGAAGCGTTCAGTTTGTTCTACTACGGCAGCTTCGTCCCCAACACGGCACTCGCAAAGCTCAACACCGGCATTTCGAAGCTCGAGATGCTGATTCAGGGAGTCGTCTACATCAAGGACGCGCTGGCCTGGGACCGGCCCCTGCTCCCGATCGTCGCCGTCGGCATCGGCCTCGCGCTCGCGACGCGGCAGCTGCGGCCGACGCTGCTCGCGGTCGGGACCATCCTCTACCTGCTCTACGTCGTACGCATCGGCGGCGACTTCATGCAGTGCCGCTTTCTCAGCCTGCCGCTCTTCGCTGCGGTCTGTCTGCTCGCGAGCTCCGATCTTCCGCTCGAACAGCCCGCGAACGTGGCCATCCTGGGCGCGGCGATGGCTCTCCTCTTCGTGCACCCGAACGCGACCGAGGCCTGGCCCGTCGGCTCGATGCACCACGATGGCATCGCAGACGAACGCGCCTATTACCGCGAGACCAGCAGCTTCATGATGTGGACACGCACCGGTCGCGTACCGCGGCACGGTTGGACGGACGTCGGGATCCGCCTGCGCGCCCTGCCCAGGGAGGAGCGCGTGCTCGACTACGGCAACGTGGGCTACGTGGGATTCGCGTCCGGGCCGTCCGTGCACATCGTCGATCACTACGCGCTCACCGACCCGCTGCTCGCTCGCTTGCCGGCGCGCTACGATCCGTTCTGGCGCAGCGGCCACTTCGAGCGCCAGGTGCCCAAGGGCTACGTCGCGAGCGTCGAATCCGGTCGCTGTGAGATGGAGGATCACGATCTGTGTGAGTACTACTCGCGACTGCGCGAAGTCGTCTCTGGAGACTTGTGGTCGTGGTCGAGGTTCGTTGCGATCGTGGCGCTGAACTTGGGCCAGTACGATCACCTGATCGACTACGAGCGCTATCGCTATCCTTATCGCCTCGAGCTGAAGTTCGAAGAGCTGGATGGCTTCGTGGCCGAAGGCGCTGGCTGGAACAGCCGCGGGATGCGGGTCATGAACGCCACCGGCGTGCTCGTGCACCTGAGCGCCCCTTCACACATCGCGCAGCTGCAGCTCTCGCTCGACGGCAACGACGACTACGTGATCGAGTTCAGGCGCGGCGGCGAGACCCTGGGTTCGGCCGTGTCGCCGTCGTTGCGCCAAGTCGGTGCGCACACACGCACCGTGGACATCGACGAACGCGCCGTGAAGCAGGGCTGGGACCGGATCTTCATCCGACCGAGCAACGGCGACAACGGCTATTCGGTCGGGTACCTGCGCTTGTGTCTGTAAGCTTGTCGTGAGTTGCCGACATTCTTGGTGCTCGCTGAGCTCACGCCGAGTGAGTAGGCTGGCCTGGATGCGACGCGCTTCAGCATGGCTCATCGCGGCGCTCGTGTGCGGCGCAGCGGCCCCGGGCGTGGCCAGTGCAGACAAAAAGGAGCTGCACTGGAACGCATTCACGGTGGACGCGTTCCTGGACGCCGACGGTGCGCTCCACGTGAGCGAACGCCACGCCATCGTGTTCTCGGGTGACTGGAATGGTGCAGAGCGCGTGTTCGGTCTGAAGTCCGGGCAATCACTCGAGCTCGAACGCGTCGCGCGCGTCGACCCGACCAGCGGTGCCCTCCGGCCGCTCACGGCGGGTGGCCTCCAGCGCGTCGACCAGTACGACTACTCACGCAGCAACATGACGCTGCGCTGGCGTAGCCGGCTGGCGAGCGATCCCGTCTTCGATCGGACCGAGATCGTCTACGTGATCGAGTACGTGCTGTACGGTGTGTTGTGGTCGAGCGGGGACGCCCTGCTCGTGCACGACTTCGCCTTCGGACGCACCAGTACGATCGACGCCGTCAGCGTGCAGCTGCGCGTAGACCCGAGCTGGCGACCTCGGACGAAGCTCGATGGTGCCCTCACGCGTAGCGCGCTGCCTGCCAACGAGCCGTTGATCGTCGAGGCGAGCTTCGATCTCCCCGGTCGCTTGAAGCATCGGCGCTCGCTGCTGCTCGTGGTGCTCTTGCTCGCACCGCTGGCTTTGGTGCTGGGACTGCTGGCGTACGAGCGGTGGCGAGGCAGACTGGCTCCGATCGAGGAGCTGGACGCGCAGGGCCTCGAGCACGAGTTGCTGCAGTGGAAGCCCGAGCTCGTGGCCGTGCTCTGGAACGCCTGGGACCCACCGGGCCGCAATGCCGTCGCCGCCTTACTCGCGCGAATGGTGCTCGAGCACCGGATCGCGACTCGCGACCGGCAGGGGCAGCTGGAGCTCGAGCTGTGCGTGGCGCGCGACGCGCTCGAGGGCCACGAACGCCAGCTCGTCGATGGCTTGTTCTTCGCCGGTGACGTCAGCAGCGCGCAGGCCCTCGAGGAGCACTACCGGGCCCGCGGCTTCACTCCGCGCGCGTACCTGCGCCCGCTGCTGGCCGAGCGCGACCGACTGCTCGGATCGCGTTGGCCCCGCTGGGCGTTGATCGGTCCGGTGCTCGCGCTCCTGCTCGCCGGCGTCGTCGCTTCGCTCCTGGCGCCGGGTGAAGCCGCGCTGCGTACGGCGGTGGTGTGCGCGCTCAGCTCGCTGCCGGCGTTGGTCGGTGCAGTCGTCGCAGCGCACTGGCGTTCGCGGCTCGCGCTCGAGCTCGACGCCGCTGCAGGCTTCGTGGTGCCGGCGCTGCTGCCGCCGCTCGGAGCGGTGGAAGCCGTCTGGCTCGACGGCGGGATGATGTTCCTGGCGGAGCTCGGCGTCGCGTCGATCGCGCTGGCGTTCTGCGCCGGCGTGATCGCATCCGCCGCCAGCAACGAGACGCGCGAGGGGCTCGCGCTGCGTCGCCGGTTGACGGCCATCCGTGCTGCACTCGCTCGCGCTCTGAACCGCCATGAACAGCTGCCCGAGGCGATCGTTCCGTACCTGCTGGCGCTCGACCTGCCGAGATATCCGGACAGCTCGAACGCAGAACACGCGTGGGTCGGGCAGCTGCGGCGGCTCGCCTCCGGCGTGGCTACACCCTGGGCTCCGCGCGAGAGTCGCGCGGCTTGAGACTCACCAACCGATCACCTGGCTCCGCGTCACCTCCAACTGCGTGCCGTGGGCGGTGAAGTAGAGCTGCTTCGAACCACCGAGCCCGCCGCCGTAGCCGTACCCGGGTCTCGAACCGCCGCCGCTGTATCCATAGCCGCCGCCGGTGGTCGGTAGCTGCATGCACCGGCCCGTGGATGTGTTGCAGGTACTCGAGCTGCCGCAGCTTCCGCAGGTGTTGCCGCAGCCGTCGGAGCCGCACTCCCGGCCCGAGCAGCGTGACACGCAGTCGCAGGTTCCATCGCTGCTGCACGTGTAGTTGCTCGGGCAGTCCGAGTTCGTGCAGCACTCCGGAGCGCAGTGGTCGGAGCACTTCCGGCTGGCACAGCGAAAGTCGCAGCGCGAGCCGTCGCAGGTCGCCACGCCATTTCTGGGGCTCGGACAGGCGTTGCAGGACGAACCACAAGTCGCCGTGCTGTTGTTGTCCGCGCAAATACCGCTGCAATCGTGCTTGCCCGTCGGGCATCGTCCCTGGCACGAGCTGTTCATCGGGACGCACGCGTCGCCGCACAGTTGCTGCGATGCCGAACAGCGCGGCTGGCACTTGCCATTCACGCAGTCTGCATTGCCCCCCTTCGGCACGGGACAGGGTTCGCACAGCGAGCCGCAGGTCTCGACCGAAGCATCGCTCACGCATTGGTCTTCGCACAGGTGTTTGCCGGAGCCGCACATCGGTGCCGCCGCCGCGCCTGCTCCCCCGGCGGACATGCTCGGCGTCATCGGCATCATCGACATCATGCCGCTCGCGCCTGCCGCTGGACTCGGCGAGCTCGAGCCCGCGTCGCCGCCTGCGCCGGCTGCCTGTGGTGCCGGAGCACCCGCGGTCGAACCCGACGAGCCCGCGGCGCCGTCGTTGCCGGCCGCGCTCGCGTCCGCGTCGGTACCAGCGCTTGCGCCTGCCCAGCCCGCGTCAGGCTTCTTGCGGGTTCCGACACCGGCTGCGCCCCTGACCTCTCCATCGGAGGCCGGCGCACTGGCGTCGGGCGCCGACTCGCTCCCGTCGCTCGCCGTGTCACCGGCGTCGGCGCGCGGCGTCCATGTTCCTGCGCGCTGCTGATCTGAAGTCACGACGGTGCAGCCGCTCGCAAGTGCGAGCGCGGCGAGCACGCGCACGACTCGGACGTGCTCGAGGCCGATCATGGATCAGCACTATCTTTCCGAATCGCGAAGATCAAGCTCGCGCATCCGCCAGTTTCGCGGGGAGCCGCGCGCGCATCGTGCTCGAAGATCGCGTTCGATTCTGATTTGATTGCGACCTTCTCCGCCCATGCTCTCGCGGTTCAAGGTTCCTCTCCCAAGCGCCGTCTCGTTCGTGATCTGGTGCCTGTTCATGCATCAGCTCGCGACGCAGTCGTTCGTATTCGGCTCGTTGCGCGGCAACTGGGACTACAGGTACTGGACCACCGGCTCGAATAGCTTGTACCTCGTGGCCGTGTCGATCAGCGCGGCGCTCGCGTCGCTGTACTGGTTCAGCGAGAGATCCGCAGGGCGCTCCCGGAGCGTGGTGATCGCGGTTTGGTCGCTGGTGGGAGTGGCGCTACCGCTGGCTGGACTCGCGTTCGCTCCAACCACGCTCGCGCGCATCATCCAGGGAGATCGCTGTACGGCGTTCTACAACGCGGCGCGGATGTATCCGCCGCTCGAGCTGCTCGCGAACTTCACGACGCTCGCGAGCACGCTGCCGATACACGCCGCGACCAACATGCCGGGTAAGACGCTCGAGTACGCGGCGATCTTGCGGTTCACCGACGACCCGATGCAGGTCGGAGTGATCACGCTCGCACTCGCGGCGCTCGGCGGCCTGCTCGTGTACGGCGTCGCCCGGCGCTGGTTTCGCGACCGACGCGCAGCCCTCCTGGCCCTCGCGCTCTTCACGGTCTTGCCGGCGAGAGTGAACTTCGCGCTGCTGCCGAACTGCATTTCGGCCGGGCTCGTCCTCCTGCCCCTGTACTTGCTCCTCATCTACATCGACACGCGACGCGACTGGCTGCTGCCGCTCCTCGGGACTTCCGTGTACTTACTGTTCGTCTTCGAGCCGCTGCCGCTCGCGCTCGGGCCGCTGTTCGTGGGAGTCGTGGCGCAACGCTGGTTCGAGGGCCAGATCGCGCCGCGCGCGGCATGGAAGCTGGTAGTCCTGCCGCTGCTCGCGTTTGCGCTCACCTTCGGTCTGTTCAAGCTGTGCTTCCGCTTCGACGCCTTCCACGCGTTCGACTACCTGTACCAAGACGCAGTCGACTTCAACCAGCGCGCCTACCGGCCTTACCTGCGCTGGGCCGGTACGAACCTGATCGAGTTTGGAGTCGGCCTCGGTGTGTTCAACGCGGCTGTGAGTGTCCTGGCGTTGCTCCACTTCGGGCGTGTCTTCTGGGTCGACAGCCGCAGCGAGGGGTTCGCCGAAGCCATACGCCGCCTGCTGCTGTCGCGCACCGGCAACATGCTCGTGATGTGCATCGCGACGCTCGTCGTCCTCGACCTCTGGAACGTCAACCGCGGTGAGGTCACCCGGTTGTGGATCTTCCTGTCGGTCGCCATGCAGCTGGCAGCTGCGGGCTACTGCTGTGAGCATCGCGGCGATGCGACGGCACGCCTGATGGTCGCTACGGCCGCGCTCCAAAGCGTGGTCAGCACGGCGACCGTCGCATTCTCGCCGTGTTGAACCTTGTGCGTCAGCAGTCGCGTTGTCGCTCCCCGACTTGGGACCTATCGCGCATTGCTTAGACCACCCGTTGTAAGTGTGAGGACGTTGTGTTTGGTTGTTGCCCTGCCCCCGCGGAGGAAACGCGATGAACCTTCCCACGAATGAAACCGAGCTCACTCCGGAATGGCTGACACAGACTCTGCGTCAGAGCGGCGCGCTCGAGCGCGGCCGCGTGACGAAGGCGCGTGCCACTCGCATCGCCGAGGGAGCGGGGTTGATGGCGCGGCTGTTCCGGGTCGAGCTCGACTACGAGGGCGCTGACAGCGCGGCGCCGCGCTCGCTGATCGCGAAGATCCCGATGGACGCACCGCAGAACCGGCAGGTCGCGGACTTCTATCAGATGTACCAGCGCGAATGCGACTTCTACCAACACTTCGCCGGCCGCTCGCCGCTGCGTGTCGCGAAGACCTACGGGATCGCGCGCGGGCAGGGCAGCGACTTCGTGCTGTTGCTCGAGGACCTCGGCAAACACCGCCTCGGAGATCAGGTGCTTGGCAACCGCGCGGAGGATGCGGTGAAGGCCATCGCGGCGCTCGCGGCGCACCACGGGACGTTCTGGGGTCAGGCTCAAGACTTGCCGCAGCTGCTCGACTACAGCCGGCCCGATTTCTCGGCCGCGCTCGATCATACCTATCGCGCATCGGTGCAGCCGACGATCGACGCGTTTCCAGAGCACTTCACGCCCGCGCTGCGCGAGCTCGCCCTGGCGGTGACGGACAGGACGAATGCACTGCTCACGGCGGAGCTCGACAAGCCCCGCACGATGCTGCACGGCGACTTTCGTAGCGACAATCTGTTCTACGACCTGCCCGACGCGCCGGTCGCGATCATCGACTGGCAGATCGTCGGGCGCGGATACGGACCGTTCGACGTCGCCTATCACCTGACGCAGAGCGTCACGCCCGAGGTACGCCGCGCGATCGAACGGCCGGCGCTCGAGGGCTATCTACGCGTGCTGCAGGAGCACGGCGTGAAGGATTTGAGCTTCTCCGACCTCTGGGAGTCGTACCGATTCAACGCGCTGTTCGCGCTCGTGTATCCGGTGACGATCTGCGGCTCGCTCGACCTCAGCAACCCGCGCGGGCGTGCGCTCGGTGAGATGGTGATCACGCGCTCGCTCTCGGCGCTGGCCGACCTGAATGCGGGTGAGAAGCTGCCGCGCTGAGACCGCATGACCCTCCTGCATTTGATTCGCCACGGGCGCGCGAGCGCGACCGAGGCCGACTACGACAAGCTCCAACCGTTGGGTGAGCTCCAGGCGCGGTTGCTCGGCGAGCACCTGGGGCGCCGGCGACAGCACTACGATGCGGTGTACGTCGGACCCTTGCGCCGCCAGCTGGACACGCTGCGCCTGATGCGGGAAGGAGCGGCCGAGGTCGGTCGTGCCTGGCCCGCGGCGACCGTGCTCGATGGCTTGGCGGAAGGCCCGTTCGAGCCGTTGATGAAGAACTACGTGCGGCCGCGCTTGCCGCAGGATCCGCAGCTGCAGGTCATCGTGCAAGCGCTGCGAGGCGCGGTGGATCCACGCGTGCGCGACGAGGCGCTCAACGCGTTGTTCGACTACATGGTCGGCCTGTGGCACGGGGGACAGGTCGTTGCGGCTGACCTGGAGGCACCCGGCGTGTTCAATGCGCGCGTGCTCGATGCCTTGGCCCAGATCGCGCAGCGCGAAGGGGTTGGGCGCCAGGTTGCGGTCGTCACGTCCAATGGTGTGATCGGCGTGCTGCTACAGCACGTGGGGCTCGCGCCGGCGAATGGCTCGACGCGGCATCGCCTCTACAATTCATCGGTCTCACTGCTCGAGCTGGATGTGGACCGCCGCGGCATCGCGAGAGGTAGCAACTCGACCGAGCACCTGTCGGATCCCGAACACCTCACGCTGATTTGACCGGACGCGAGTGAACGCCGTCACTCGCGCGACGCGTTCGATCGTGTACATGTGGCTCTCCCGCGCGAGGAGGACTACGCTCCGCGTCCAACCACTGCACTTCGGGGGAATCCGCATGACTTCGCCATCGCGCGCGAGCGCCTTGATGTCGATCGCAACGTTCCTTGCAGCCTCTCTGGCGCATGCGATCGATGTGCCGACCGTCGGCGTCGACAACACGCGCCAGGGTTGGAACAAGTTCGAAACAGTGTTGACGCGCGCGACCGTTCCCAAGCTGAAGAAGCTTCGCGAGTTTCAGGTCGACGAGAAGATCGACGTCACGCCGCTGGTCGTGGGCGACAAACTATATGTGTTCACGATGACGAATACCGCGTTCGTCTTCGACGTGAACAGCGGCGCTCAGCTCGCCACGCGCCAGCTCGCGCCCCCATTCGACCCGAGTCCAGAGTTCGCCCAGATGGACCGCTGGAAGATTTACCACAACTGGGGGATCACGGCGACGCCCGTGATCGACGTGGCCAGCAACACCATCTACGCGACGACGTTCGGCAAGCCCAACGCCAACAGCCCGAACAACGAACGCAACAACATGTTGTGGGTTCTCGACGCGACCACGCTCGCCGACAAGAAGCCGCCCGTGCTGATCGCAGGCAATGCGGACAACGGCGGGGGCGCGATCTCGAACGGGTTCACCGCGCCGTACCAGAAGATGCGCGCGGGCCTGGGATTGCTGACGGATGCGGCAGGCAACAAGGCCATCGTGATCCCGTTCTCGATCAACGGCGAGAATCCACGCGGGCCGGGCCACGGATTCGTCGTCGCGTACGACGTGCGCGGGCTCGAGCGCCAGGCCGGCTTTGCACCTGCGCCGGCGATCTGGAACGTCACACCCGGGGGAGGCGCCGGCGGCGTGTGGATGTCGGGTTCCGGGCCCGCGATCGATGGCAACGACATCTACCTGGCCACGGGCAACGGCATGGACCCGGGGACGATGCCCGGCAACTTCGGCGAGAGCTTCGTCAAGCTGCGCTACACGGCGGGCGTCGCCGGAGTCGACAACGGCAAGCCGAAGCTCGTGGTGAACGACTTCTGGTGCGCGTTCAGCGACTTCGGTCGCGAGGACGAAGATCAAGACCTCGGCGCGGCGGGCGTCTTCATCCTCCCCGATCGCGGCAACCTCGTGGGCGGAGGCAAGGACGGCATCCTCTACAACTTGAACAAGGACGACCTCGGCAAAGACAGCTGGACTCCCCACTTCAACCTGCCGTTCGTCGCCTCGTATCTACCCAACGCGCCGAATGGAAAGGCGGGCCTGCCGACGACGACCGTACCCGATCCGAACTGGCCGATCGTCAATCGCGACCGCAACCTCCCCATGCACACGCCCGCTGGCAAGAGCTACCACATCCACGGCACGCCCGTGTACATGGAGACGGCGACCGGCGGCATCGTGTTTCTCTGGGGCGAGAATGAACGCGTCAAGGCGTACAACTACGACTTCACCAGCAAACGCATCGTCTCCTTCCGCGGCGAAGGAACTCAGATCGCTTCAGGCATCATGGCGGCGCCGGGCGGCATGCCGGGCGGGCGCCTCGTCGTGTCGTCGAATGGCACGACGGCAGGTACCGGGGTCGTCTGGGCCGTGTACCCGGTGCAGGGCAATGCAAACTCCGAGGTCGTGCACGGGGCACTCGTCGCGTACGACGCCACGCTCGCCGCCAACGGCAAGTTGAAGCAGCTCTTCCACAGCGACGCGAAGCCGGCGGACGACATGGGCAACTTCGCCAAGTACTCGACGCCGGTGGTGGCGAACGGAAGGGTCTACGTCGGAACGTTCAGCAACCGAGTCGTCCAGTACGGACTTTGAGAGGTGAGCCATGAAGAACATCATTGCAGCCATGGCAGTCGTGCTCGCCGGGTGTGGTGCGGGGGCTCAAACACAAGCTCCACCCGAAACGCCGGCGCCGCCGCAAGCGCCTGCGGCACCCCAGACGCAAACGCCGGCGCCTGTCGTCGCACCGGCCCCGGAGCAAGCCCCACCCGTTACAGAGGTTCGCGCTCCAGACAACGGCTTGAACGACCTGGCTGCGATGACCTTCGAGTGCCCGAAGGCGGCCTTGAATGCGGCCGCGCGCGAGGCTGCCAAGGTTCCTTCGCAGGGGACTTATCAGTTCGCCTACTTCGGCATCGTCAGCGACTCACACCACGCATCCTATGAAGTCCACTTCAAGAGCAACTACCACGGAGAACAATTGCTGAAGTACTGCGTCGCGATCTACTGCCAGCAGGGCTGGGATCCGAAGACCACACAGGCATCCGTCATGCTGATGGGCGAACCGGGCTCGAAAACCCAACTCGCGGTGTGCGGTGGCGACAAACACATGCACGCTGGAGCGCGGCACATGGAGAGCTCAGTAGAACACCACTGAGTGGCTAGCGACTCTGGCTCAGAAACTGCGTCGTGACGCGCAGCTTCGCGTCGGTCACGTCAGTCGATGCATACTCGACCTTCACACCGCGCAGCGGGCGCGAACGATCGGGTTGGATATGCGCGAGCCACATCAGCACCATCAGCTCTTGTGGAAAAATGCGCAATTGCTCGACCTTCGAAGCGAGGCGGCTCTCGGGGTGTGACTGGCCGAGCTCTGCGGCCACGCGCATGATCTCACGTAGCGCCAGACCGTAGTGCAGCGAGCGCGTGCCGGCCGTCGTGTGCAGGCCGTTCACGATGATCGCGAGCGCAGCAGCCAGCGCGAGCGCGTGGGCTCCGGCGACGTAGCTCGACAGGCGCCAGCGAGAGAGACCGTCGAGCGCCAGCCACGCGAACACCACGAACGCGAGCCAGGTCGCATTGTAGTAGTGCGGATGGTGCGCGGTTTGCGTCACGAGGTTCAGCACGGTCTGGGCCGCCCAGATCCCCAGGGCGAGCATCGCGATCTCCACGCGCACGCCGCGTTGGGTCCGGTCGGCGAGCGCGCGCTTCAGCCACCAGAGCGCGCGCGCCATGCCTGCCCACACGAGGCCGTGACCGAGCAGCATCGAGAGCAGCATCGCCGCGGCTCCGATCCCACCGCCGAGGAAGCGTTCGCTCCACGCCGCACCGAAGAAGTAGTCGAGGCCACCGGCGGTGAGCGGGCGACCGCCCAAACTCGCGAACCAGAGCGCCCCGCTCGCCTGCGTCGAGATCGCACTCGTGTCCATCGAGAACAGGGCGAGCCAGAAGCGCGTGCCGCCCGCGGCGACGACGAGCGCCGGGACGATCGCGAGGAGACCCGCGCGTGACAGCAAAAAACTCCGGCGCGTGAGCAGCAGGTGCACGACGATCGGAACCGCCAGCGCGAGCGCCATGAGGTGCACCATGAGGCACGCCACGAGCGCCGAGAGCGCGAGCGAAAGCATCAAGGCTCGAGGCCGAGCCAAGAAGTACGCGTAGGCCGCGAACGCAACCGCACTGATCGGACTGCAGTTGTCCCAGAGCATGCGTGCGTACACCCACAGGTATGGCGACAGCAGCGGGATCGCCGCCCAGGCACTCGGCACCGCCAGCGCGCGCGACAGGGCAAACAGCGCAGCGGCCGTGGCAGACATCCACAGCCAGGCGTGCAACTGCACGAGCGCGGTGATGTCATGGGTGAGCGCGAGCAGCGCTTGATAGCTCCAGACCGCGACCGGTCCGTAGCGCGCGCCGCGCGTGCCAACCAGTCCGAACTGCGCTGCCTTGCCCTCAGCGTTGTGCTGCAACGCGAGCCCGACGAGCACCGGCTCGTCGTTCAAGAAGCACGTGTCGAGCGGCCAGATCACCGGCAGCACGCTGAGCGCGATCAGCGCGGCGACAGCCAAGCGTCGGTTGCGGACCTCGGCGGTGAGCAAGGTCTGACGAGGGTATCAAAAATCGCTCACATCAGGCCATTCTTCTGCATCACGCTCCACATGCTGTCCTTGCACAAGGTGCAGTCAGGGCCGACGAACACCTTCTTCTGCGTGACATCCATCATCTGCTGCCAGCGCAGCCATGCCGTCGTGGCTTTGGAGATCCGATTTGCGGTCGCGCTGACGGTTACGACATCGATGTGTCCGGTGCCGACCAGGACACCGTAGAACGAGGGGACGGTCACGAGCGCGAAGTCACCGTCGCAGTTTCCTTTGCTCGCGCTGTCCGCCGTGCAGAAGTACGCGGTCGGAGTGTGCAGCTTCATGACGGGCATCTTGTTGGACATGTTGGCGCCCGAGATGATCACCACGGTCGTGAGGCGCGGATCGTCGGCGATCGCGTAGGTCGCGAGGCCACCGAGCGAGTACCCCACGCCCGCGACGTTCTTCGTGTCCAGCTTGTGGTAGAGCGCGCTCGACGATTCCTCGTTCTGCGCCACGACCCAATCGATCCCCGCCTTCAGTAGCTCGCCCGTCACTTGCGTGTTGTTCGAGGCGATGACCACGAAGCCGTGCGTCGCGAGGTGTGGGAGCATCGGATACTGACTCGGCGTGGTCGTGCTGCCGTTGCCCCACGACACGATCGGGTTTAGCACGCCGTTCGGTGCGAGCTCGCTCGGCCGATACAGCGTGTAGCCGTTGTTCGGACCGGTATTCCTCACCGTCATCGCGGTGAATGGCCCATTTGCTCCGGTGTCCATGACGGCGGGGAACGTGCCCGTCATCGGGACCATCGACGGCTCTCCGCCGCTACCAGCTGCAGCACCGGCACCACCGCCTGCGGCCGAGCCTGCGGCATCGTTCGGAGGAACTCCGGCATCGTCGGCGTCCGCGCCACCGCTGCCGGCGCGTGCTCCGCCGCTCCCGCCGCCTCCTGCCGCCGTGCCCCCGGTTGGGCTGCGTGCGCCTGCGGTGCCGGCACCGCCGCTGCCAGCTGCAGGCTGACCAGCGATCGAGCCGACGCCGCTCGAACCTTGCCCGGCGGTCGTGGTCGGCGAAGGCATGTCACTGCTGTCGCTGCAGCCGACAGGCAGCGCTGCGACGAGAGCCAGAGCGGTCAACCAAGTGCGGTCCATGACGTGGTTCCGTACTCCCTTCGCGCACGAAAGCCACTCGAGCGGCGAGGGTCCACGCCACTTTGCCCGCCTGAGGCAAGAGCGGTCCTGAAAAGCTAACGCGTGTCACGCCGGTGTGATCTCTCGACACGCCAGCGTTGTGGCTAATTGCACTGCAGATCGATCTGACACGTCTTCGGTGCCGGACAGTCGCTGTCCTCGGTGCACGACACCAGACCATCGATCTCGATCTCCCGCTCGATACTTTCCTGCACGACCAGCTTCACCTGATTCTGTTCGCCGCTCTTCACGCCGCCCGCCGATACGCGCGCGAGGACCACAGTCGGGAAGCCGGAGACGCCGAGCTCCACGAGCTTGTCGACCAGCGCTGCCGGGACGTCGAATGATCCGGTGTCTTTGAGGTCGCAGTCGATCTTGCCGCGAGCCCCACCGTGGTGGCTGATGTCGACGTGGACTTGAATCCGAGCGAGGTCGGCGTTGCCCGGTGCGCTCCAGTGAAGCTTCATCGGCTGACCGCGCGTGATCTTCACCGGGCCGTCGAACTTCAGCTCGCTGATGCACGTCGCCGCGAGCGTGAACGCCGAGTACGTGCCGCCCTCGACGCGCAACTGAACTTCCTTGCCCTCGGCGCATGGCGGAAACGGCAGTATCGTACCGGACCCCGGCTGATACTTGTTCGCGATCGGCGTCATGCTGATCTCGCTCTCGCCGACGCCGCCGAGGTGAATCGTGCCGAGCGTTTGCGAGGTTGGGTGCGGGACGCACTGGTCATCGCTCACGCAGACCGCGCTCACGCCGCATCCGGGATCGCAGAACGGTGCCTTTGGCGTGTAGAGCGTGCAGCCATTGGCGTCCAGCTCCTTGATCCAGGTGTTCGCGGCCGGCATCGGGCCGTCGTTCGCGGAGCCGATGAACGAGCTCTGCGCCGGTCGGGCCGGTGTTCCGCTCTTGGCTTCCACGGGTGGGTTGAAGTGCAGCGTGAATGTGCCGGTCAGCTTCGCGCCGGTGTGCGCCTCGCCGCCAGTTGACTCGGCCGTCCCAGCACTACCCAGCTCCATGGCTCGCTGGCCCGACCCGCCGCCGTCAGCTGCTGGAGTCGCAGCCTCGGCACACCCGATCAAAGTCGCCGACAGCTGCAGGATGTTGAACCAGGTCCGCGGGGATCGGTGCATCGCCGGTAGTTAGGAAAGATCTTGCAGGACATCAAGCAGAAAGCGTCTGGCCGCCCGGGATCCCATGCACGAGCTGCGTGCAAAGTCGTCAGGTCCCATGCTAAAGGCGATCGGATGTTGGATGATGTGCACGTGACAGTGTCGAGGTCGCGAGTCCCAAACTTCAGGCGTGCTCACAGCATTGCTCGGGCCTGGCTAACGCTCGGAGTGCTCGGGTGCGGCGGAAGCGCGGAGCATGACGGTCACGAGTTGACTGCAGGCAATGCGCCGGCTCCGACGCGCGGTGCTGCTGGCGGCGGCGGTATGAGCAATGCCGCTGGCAGCGGCATGAGCAACGCGGCTGGCAGCGCTATGACCGCGGCTGGCTCGGGAAGCCGCGCAGGTAGCAACGCTGGTTCCTCCGGCATGGTCGGCGTTCCGATGGCTGGTGTGTCGGGTCGCGGTACGGCTGGGACCGCCGGGATGAGCTCCGCTGGCATGAGCGGCGCGGGTCCCGGGACCGGCACCGGCATGCGGTTCAGCTTCTTCGTCACGAGTCAGGCCGGTCTCGCGAAGCTCGCCGGCAACCCGAATGGCTTCGGTGGAAACCTGAAGTTGGACAAGGCGGACGGGCTCTCAGGTGCGGACGAGATCTGCCGCCGGCTCGCCGAGACCACTGCGCCGGGCAACGGCAAGACCTGGCGCGCGTTCCTCAGCGTGACCAAGGGTCCGGACGGCATGCCGGTCCACGCGATCGATCGCATCGGCGAGGGCCCCTGGTACGACCGGCTCGGCCGCATGTTCGCAACGAACAAAGCGGGCTTGATGAGCACGCGCCCGCAAGGTGCGGACCCGCTGATCGTCGATGACCTTCCGAACGAGGAGGGCGTGCCGAACCACAACCCCGGCACCGGCATCATCGACAATCACAACGTGCTCACCGGCAGCGACACAGCGGGCAAGCTCGATGCAAAGGGCCTCATGTCCACCTGCCAAGACTGGACGAGTGCGGTGAAGGAAGGCGGTAAACCACGCTGCGGCGTGACGTGGCCGCGCGCCCAGCTCACGCACTGGATCTCCACCTTGAACGAAGGCGGATGTGCTCCCGGTTCCACGCCGCCCGGCGCCGAAGGTGGACCGCAGGGCACGGTCGGCGCGCTCGGTGGCTACGGCGGCTTCTATTGCTTCGCGCTCACGCCGTAGTGGTGCATTTCTGACGCCCTGGGCGTTTGTGTCTGCGCGAGCTCGGGCGAAGCCGCAGGATTTCAGCGGATCGCGCCGCGCGCGTCTTTTGCATGGACGCCTGGCATGTCCAAGCACGATCAACACATGCCTCGTCCGCAGCGTGGCCCCGTGCGCCGTGCGGAAGGTCTCGACCCGGAGATCAGCGCGCAGCCTCGCCTGATTTCCGATGAGCTCGCGCTGGAGGCGAGCGCCGAACCGGAGCTCTCCGTGGATCCGGAGGACCTCGGTGCGCGGTTCTTGAGCGACGCGGTCGAGCAGGGCGACTTCGATCCCGAACGAGGTTGGACCGCCGTCAGCTTGTTCGAGAGTCCGGCGCACGATCAGCCGCTGGTGAGCTCGAACTTCGTGGCCGGCAATCCGATCTGGGAGCAGACGGTCGATCTGGAGACGAGGACGCAGGGCGCGGCCGACCAGCTGCGCGAGCCGCCGCCCCCACCGCCGAGCGACGAGGTCGAGAACGAGCCGGGCGTGCGCGAAGTCTCGCTGCTCGATCGGGAGGATGAGGAGAGCGAGCCGAGTCAGCGCGGCCCGCAAGCGGAGGTGCGAGCGCCGCAAAGACGCGAACGACCACCGTCGATACGCACGAGCGCGCTCCGTATGGTACGCACGGTCCTGATGCACTCGGCGTGGAGGGTGCGCCGTTTTGCGCGGCTCACCTAGAAACCGCAGGCGAGCGCGCAAAACCTCTGATCACACTGGATCAATCGCATCGCGCGTCCCACGGCGTACTCTGGATCGCCCAGGCGCGTGGTGATATCGAGGACGCTGTGGGTCTCGGCGGCTTGGGCGATGACGTCCTTACACTCGCCGGTCAGCTGCGAGAGCTGCTTCGTCGAGCACTCGCCGACGTCCACATTCAGGCCGCACAGGCAATCGGACGGCGAGTCGGTCTGACTGTCCGATGTGCAGTGCGTGCTGCGGACGCACGAGACGACATCGCGGCAGAGCTGGGCTTTCGATACGCCCCCGATCTGCCCGGCGAGGCTCTCACAGTCCATCGCGCGCTGAGCACAAGTAGAGTTCGCTTGTTCGCAGGCCTGGCACTCGGTTGCACTCGTGCCTGAGCCAGGCTCGATCGCCGGTGGGTCTGGCGGGACCACGTCGTCGATGGGGCAATTCTGGCAGAAGCGCATCTGGCACTGCAGCGCGCGCATCGCCAGGCCCACGGCGTAGGTCGGATCACCCATTCGGATGGACACGTCGAGCGGATTGGTCGCCTCGGCAGCTGCAGCGATCAGGTCTCTGCACTCGCCCGTGAGTTGACTGAGCGGCGTGTTCGCGCACACGCCGACGTCGACGTCCAGTCCGCAGAAGCAGTCCGAGGGCGAGTCCGTCGAACTGTCGGTCGCACAGCCTGTTGTCCTCATGCAGTCCAGCACGTTGCGGCACAGCTGAGACTTCGGCGTGCCGTTGACCTGGCCAGGCATGTTGTAACATTCAGAGAGTCGCTGAGCGCAGGTACCGGTCGGACTCGTGCACTGGTCACAGTCGGTCTGCACCGGGCTCCCGCACGTCACTCTGAGGGTCGTCGTGTTGTTTCCGCTGCACTGCGTGTCGCCGTCGGACACAGTCAGCGCGATCGTGGCAAACCCGGAGGCTGTGCAACGGAACGTGGTGTTGGGCGCGTTGCGGTCCGCGATCTGCCCGATCCCACTCAGCGTGTACCAGTAGTACTGGAGCGGTTCCGGTCCACTGTCTTCATCGCTACCGCCGCCGTTCAGCTCGACCGTACCGTCCATCGGCGCACTCGTGGGTTCCGCCTCCGCGAACTCTGCGACCGGACACGTGTTGTACCCACCGTTGACGACCACGCTGCCCGCGCGGTCCTGGCCTTCGCAGCTGAGCGTCACCTCGACGCGCACGCTCTGGCTGCGCAGCACGCTGAACGTGGCCGAGCGGCCGCGACAGGGTCGGCCGTCGTCGGTCGACGCGCCGAGCTCGACTTGGTAGCCGTTGCCGGCTGGTATGCCGGTCAGAGAATGCTCGAAGCTGGTACCCGGGCCTGCGACCGAGAACGTGCCCCTCTTGCGGTAGCCGCTCGGCCCGCGCAGCGTGTACTCGACGTCGGTGACCGCCGTGCCGCCCGGAGACATCAATGCCAGCGTGACGCCGCCCGCAGGAGGCACCTTGGCGCTGCAGCCCATGGCGAATAGCACGATGGACAGTGAAGCAATGCCCAAGCCTCTCATCACGAGCGCGCTCCTGCGTAAGGTCTGCGCACACTACTCACGCATCCCAACACCGCCAGCTTGCCCAGGTGACAACACGCGCACGCTCGACGATTCCGATTTCCGGTCAACGAGTCCCGGGTAGCGCCATGCTGCCCGTCGAGCTACACACACCGATGCGCGTTGGAGGCCTGAAGAGCTGGAGATGGCTTCGCGACCTCGCGTTGCTCGCGGTCGCGGTCTTCGCCATTCGCGCCTATCAGCAGCGCGACTTGCCCCGCGGCGCAGCTCCCGCGCTCTCCGGCATCGGGCTCGATGGCTGGCAGCTTTCACTCGACGACTATCGAGGGCGACCCGTACTGTTGCACTTCTGGGCGACGTGGTGCGGCGTGTGTCGTGCGGAGCAGTCGTCGATCGATTCGATCGCGCGCGAGCTTCCGGTGTTGAGTGTCGCGAGTCGTTCGGGCAGCGCGGATCAGGTGAGCAGCTTCGTGCAGCAACACGGCGTGGTGCCGCCCGTCGTGGTCGATGCTCCCGGCGCGCTCGCCAAGCGCTATGGGATCCACGCGTATCCGACGACACTCGTGCTGAACGAGAGCGGCGAGATTCAGTTCTGCGAGGTCGGCTATACGACCGAGCTCGGCTTGCGTGCTCGCATGTGGTTTGCCGGACTGTAATTCGCTGTCCGGACAGCAGCGATGTCCGTCCAAGTTAACAGTCTGACTGTTTGACTATTGTGCGTCCGACGTTGCGAACTGTTGCTCGATTTGTTTCGAGCGTGCTAGCCATGCACGCTCTCTTCGTAGTCGGTTCGTTTCACCAAACGTTGGAGGCAGGGGATGTTTACAGCTGTTCGAATTCCAAAATTGCTCGCCGCCGTGCTGTTGCTGTCTGCGCTGTACGGGCAGCGCGCGTACGCTGCCCCGGTCGACTTTTCCTTCCCCGTGGCCTTGCGTGGAACTGGCTCCGCCACGATTCACGCCAGCATCTACAACAACCCGGGCAACCGCGGCGTGAAGACGATACTCGCCGTCCATGGCTTCACCGAGCGCGCGACGATGTTCGAGCCGCTCGCGAACGCGATCTACGCGGACTCGGTGTTGAAGTTTGCCGTCAAGCGCATCATCTCGATCGACCTGGTCGCGCACGGCAGCAGCGGCAATCCGACGCTGCCCGCGCCGACGACGTACGGCGACCTGCTGATCGAGGACAACATCAGCGTCGTGATCCAGGCGATCGACAAGCTGCGCGCCGCGAACCTGGCGCCGCAGATCATCATGGGTCACAGCATGGGCGGTCTCGCCGTTCAGGGCGTGCAAGAGGCCTTGCTCGCTGCGAACTCGAGCCTGGCGAAGAAGGGCGTGATCGGCGCGATCTTGATCGCTGCCGTACCCAACCGCAACGTCGCCTGGACGCACACGCCGACCGACTTGAGCGCGCCACCGAGCCCGTTCGTAGTGATCGATCCGGTCCTGGGCCGGATCTTCGACGTGCCGCCTCAGTTCGCGCGCTCCACGGGCGGATTCACGCGTATCACGGACGGTGTAATTCCTGCGAACGTACCGCCGGTCGAAGTATTCGTCGCGAACGACTGGTCCTCGCCGGAGCCCAGCTCCACGGCGGTAGAGCTGACGGGTGTGGTCGGCAATCCCGATACGCGCCCGGCGTGCCGTCAGAACGCGTTCGCTTCAGCGAATGGCACGATTCTCAGCGTGCTTTCGTTCAGCCAGGACGCGCTCGTGCGCGCGACGGAACAACCTGCGCTCTACACCTTCCTGACGGGCAAGCCGAGCACGGGTAACACGTTGTATCGACCGATCGTCGCCGATGACGCGGTCCACTCGATGTACATCTCGAACCCCGCAGGTCTGCTCTCAGCGCTGAAGAACGGCCTGTTCTGAGCGACTTGATCCCGCGTATTCTGCCCCCGTGAAGCATGCGGGGGCAGATGCGCTGGATGTCCTCACTCGAACTCCACGCTGACCGGCAGGTGGTCGCTGGGGCGCGGCCAGAGGCGTGGCTCGCGGTCGTGCTCGGCGGCGGAGCAGCGCTGGTAGAGCGGCGCTGTGGCGAATACGTAGTCGAGGCGCATGCCATAGTTTCTCTTGAGCGCCCATGGCGCGAGTGGAAACCAGCTGAAGCTTCCGCCCTCGGTGTGGTGCTTGCGGAAGCAGTCCACCAGGCCGATCTCGACCAGGCGCCTGAACGCCAGATCTTCGACGCGCTGGCCGAAGCTCTCGGCCTCGGAGATCAAGCGCAGCGACGCGAGGTCGCGCGCATCGAAGCAGATGTTGAAGTCGCCGCACAGCGCGAGGGCGTCGCGCGCCAGCTCGAAGCGCGCACGGTAGTCGTCGCGCAGCCGATCCAGGAACTCGACCTTGCCGATCGCCTTGCGCGTCGGCACGTACAGGTTGTCTATCCAGACATCCCCGACCCGGCACAGCAGCCGGCGAGCCGTGTGCTCGGGCGAGGACTCGATCCCACGCGTCACATCGCTGACAGGCAACCTGCTGAGGGTGGCGACGCCGGCATACGAACGTTCGCCGTCAGCCTCGCAGCCATATCCGCGCTCCTCGAACGGCGCGCGCGGGAACTGCGAAGCCGCGATGCGAGTCTCTTGCAAGCACAGCACGTCGGGTCGCCGCTCGTCGAGGTAGCGCAGCACCAGGGGCAGCCGCGCGCGCAGCGAATTGACGTTCCAGCTCACGACTCGTAGTGGCATGGGTCTGCGGGAGTATACCCCCCTGCTCTCACGCAGCGCCGGAGAGCGCGACCGACTTGCCGATCCAGGCGGAGTCGGTCACCGCCCCGGCCAGGAATCGTCCGACGCTCTGGCGCGAGACGCTCAGCTTGCCCGTGTCGCCTGAGATCGACGCGAACGCGGTGGAGTCTTCACTGGCGTCGGTGAGATGCCGGGTTGCACGAGGACCCAGTCCAGGCCGCTCGCGATCACGTCGGCTTCCTGGAGCTCGGTGTCGGCGATCTGGGGTTTGAGCACGAGCGCGAAGAAGATGCGGTCGACGAGGCTCAGACGGTCGCGGGGACAGCGCCGGCGTTCATCACATCGCCCGTGATCACGTGCACGTCTCGCGGCAACGCCGCGTCGGCGCGCCGCACGAACGCACTGACGCGGTGCCCCTGCGCGAGCAGGTGCTCGACCGCTGGGTGAGCGAAGTCAGTCGCGAAGCACTACTCCCTCACGGCCGAACGCCGTAACCGAGCCATGCGCTGGTGGACAGGTTGATGGGTCCACTGCCCAGCGCCTTCAGCAAATAGTTGCGCGCGACTTCGTTGCGTTCACGCCACGCCTCCTCGCCCACGCGTTTGCGCAGGCTCACCAGCGGGGCGGAGCTCAAGGTCATGCGCGACCACAGCGTATCCACGTCGTCGAACGCCGGCGTCACCGTGTGCGCTTGCACGCTGACGTCCTCGAAGTTGCCGGCGCGCAGCTCCTTCGTCAGGCGTTCCGGGTTCTCGAGGCTGTCCGGGTTGTACGTGGGGATGACGAACGTCTCGTCTGCGGCGTGCAGCGCGCCGAACATGGCAGCCATCAGCGGCGCTCTGTCCACCGGTGCCCAGCTGGAGACCACCAGCCCGGCTCCGGGTCGCAGCACGCGGTACAACTCGGCCAGGCCGCGCGCCCGGTCCGGGAAGAACATCCAACCGAACAGCGAGAAGCCCGCGTCGAAGCTCGCATCGGCCAGTGGCAGCGCCTGACCATCGGCCTGCAACGTGCGGACATTCGACAGCCCGCGCTGCGCAGTTCGCACGCGCAACTGCTCGATCATCTGCTCCGAGAAATCCACCGCGGTCACCCCGGCGACTCGACCCGCGATCTCCAGCGTGAGCGCGCCCGGGCCCGCGGCCACGTCGATCACCTGCGAGCGCGCATCGAGCTTGACGAGCTCGGCAGCGCGCACCGCGAAAGGCGTGGTCACGGCACCAGCCGCGGCGGCGTAGCCTTCCGCGACGAGATCCCAGGGTTCGACGAGCGACATGGGATTTTGTGTGGCCATCTCAAGAACCCAGTGTGCAGCGAGTGAGCTCGCCGGCAAGCGTCTGACCTTCGGTCGTAACGTAGAGCTGGCCGCCGCTGATCGCCACGTCCCAGTCCATGCGACGCTCGACCAGAGTCTCCAGCGGCTCGAGGAGCGGTTTGGGCAGACCGAGCAGCTCGATCTCGTGCGCGCGATGGATGCGCTCGCCCGCGTGCGTGCGGATCAACGCATTCGGATCCTGGAAGTTGCACACGACCACGCGCTGCGCGGCCTTGCTGGCCTTGTGCAGGCGTTCAGCGCTCGGCTGCCCGACGTCGATCCAGAGCTCGATCCGACCATCCAGGCTCTTGATCCAGACTGCCGGCTCGTCGGTCGTCGACAGGCCTTTCGAGAACGCGATGTCGGGCGCCCAGTAAATGCAATACGCAAGCGTGCGGCTGAGCATGTACGCCAGCGTCTCCGAGGGGTGCCGCGCAATGCGCAGCTCGAACGTCTCGTATACGCCGCGGTCGGCATCGTTCAGCACCACGCGAAGGGTATGCAAGGTTGCGGTCAGTGCCACTTAGTTCTGCTCCAGCTCCGCAGCCATCGCCGCCAGCTTCATCACCGTGTTCAAGTTGCGCCCCGTGCCCATTGCGGCGAACGGCAGCTTCAACTTCGAGTGGCCCATCCCGTCCGGGTAGTGCACGAACACTTCGCGTCCCTCCAGCTTGACCTTCTCGCGACCCGGGATGTGTAGGGCTGAGAGCGCGTCTCGCGCCGGCGACTCGTCCAGGAACAACACCAGTACGCGGCTGGGCAGCGCCGTCTTGTACGGGTTGCGCTTGATCGCTGCCTCCAGCTCCGCGCGCGTGCGCACCATGGCCGCGCTGGCTTTGCCCAGCTTGGCCGCCAGGGCCTTCTCGAGCTTCGTCTTCACCGACGCTTCGGCCAGGTTGCTGCGGAACAGCACGTTGCCGGATTGAATGTACGTTCGACAATCCTTGAATCCGGCGTCTTCGCACAAGCTCTTGAGCTCGCTCATCGCCAGCTTTCCGGTGCCACCCACGTTGATTGCCCGCAACAGCGCGACGAAGACTTTCATCGATGCTCCCAGACGCTGAGCGCGCCCAAATCGCGATAGCCCATGCGCGCGTAGACCGCGCGGCCTTGCTTGCTCGCCTGCAACGAGGTCGTGATCGCCCCGCGTTGCCTGGCTTCACGCAACGCGACCGCGAGCAGTCTGCTGGCGAGGCCGCGGCGCTGGTGCTGCGGCAGCGTCGCGACGCCACACACCGCGCAATCGCCGAAGTCGCCGTCCCAGGTGAGCACGCTGGCTGCCGGCGCGCCGTCCTGCATCGCGATGTACATGCGCGTGCGCGGGTCGCGCAGCTGCGTGAAGGCCAGCTGCCAGGCCGGCCCTGGCAAGCGGTACGCCGCTTCGTTGAGCTGCGCGACCGCGCTCGCCGAGTCGGTGTGCGACCAGGCCAGATCTCGGGTCTCGGGCAATGCCAGTCGCTCGATCTCCGCGCCCATCGCGAGCGGCTTGCCGTCCAGCTTGAGTCCGCGCGCGCTGAGGTACTCGCTCTGCACGTCGTCGCCTGGATCGGTCCAGACCGAGAACGCGCGGACACCCGCCTCGGCGTAGGCGCGCTCCAGCGCGTCGTACTCGGCGTCGAGCGCCGCCTGCGAGTCGAACAGCGCGGTGTTGAACAGCGAGCGCTCGGGAGTCACCGGCACGATCGAGGCCGTGACCCCGGGCCAGCGCACCAGCCTGGAGGTCTGCGAGGCCGTGCCGAAGAGGCCGATGATTCCCACGAGACCTGCGCGCATCCGGCCGTAGAGATCGGCATCCTGCAGCATGGCGCAGAGCTTATCTCGTGCCGCCGCTCCCTGCGACCACTGCGTCGACTTCGATCTCGAGTCGCCAGCGGGCGTCGATGAAGCACGACACTTGCATGACCGTGCACGCCGGCCGGATCAGCCCGAACACCTGGCCGTGGACCCGTGCCACCGCGGGCCAATCCTCGATCCGGGTCAGGAAGACGCGCGTGCGAACCACGTCGGCGAGCGAGCTGCCGGCGCTCTGTAGCGCCTCGCCGATGATCTGCAGGCAGCGTTCGGCCTGGCCGGCGACCTCGCTGGTCTCGGCCCCGACCGGCGCGGTACCCGCCACGTAGACCTGGTCGCCCACGCGGACCGCGCGTGAGAAGCCAATCTGCGGTTCGTACGGGCTGCCGGATGAGATTAGTCGGCGCGGTTGTGTCATGTCGCAAGCTATCGCGGGCGCAGGACCAGCGCCACGAGCAGCACGAACAGTGGCTCGAACGCAAGCGAGGCGAGCGCTGCGTGGAGGCCGTGGCGCTCCGCGAGCGCGCCGACGGCCAGCGGCAGCAGGAGCTCCAGGAAGTTTAAGGCGCTGGCGAGCGCGTTCACCACGCCCGGTTGGTTCGGGCTCAGCTCGTAGGCGCTGGCCTGGATCAGCGGATAGTGCGGCGCCGAGCAGATGCCGAGAAGAAACAATGCGGCACACGCCAGCGGCGCCGACGGCGCGACGATGAACAAGCCGAGGCAACCGATGCTGCCCAGGGCGCTGCAGGCCATCAACCTGCGCGGGGACCAGCGCCCCAGCAGTCGCTCGTTCCACAAAGCACCGACCACGCCGCCGCACGAGTGCGCGCTGAGTGCGGCCGCGATCGCGCTCGGCGACCAGGCGAGCTCGTGCAGCCGCAACGCCGCCATGCCCACCACGACTTCGTCGAGCAAGATGCAAGTCGAGGCCGCGTACAGCAACAACCACAGCCGCGGTCGCTTGGCGGCCGTGCGCACTGCAGCCATCAGCGGCAGCTCGGGCTCCTCGTCCGTGCCGGCAGCACCCTGCGCGGGCGCGCGGCGCAACACGAGCAGCGCCGAGGCGACCGTGGCTGCGGCCAGCACGCCGAACGTCGTGCGGTGGGTGCCTCCCACCCAGAGCGCGGCGGCCACCGCCAGCGGCGTGAGCGCATCTCCGGCCGCCGCCAGCGCGATCCAGCGGCTCATCGCGCGCTGCGCGCCGCCAGGGAAGGTCGAGACCAGCTCCGACTGCGCGGCCGCACACGCCACGCCGCTCGATGCGCCGGCCAGCGAGAGTCCGACGGCCAAGACCCAGGCCGAGTGCGCGAGCGCGCAGAGCCCGAGCGCGAAGCCCAGGCCGAGCAACCCGCCTACCAGCACTCGGCGTCGCGGCCAGCGATCCGACAGCAGCGCGATCGGCGCCTCGATCAGCGTCGCGGCCAGCATCGGCACCGCGAACACCCACAGCGTGTACGCTGCGTGGTCGACCTCGTGCAGACGTTCGACCTCGGGGGCGGCCACGACAGCCACCCCGCTCCACAGCTCATCGCCGAACGTGACCAGGGCCAGCGCCGAAGCTGCCAGCCAGGCACGTCCCGCAAGTGCACGCGATCAAATGCGTTCGGTGAAGTGCATGGCTTGCAGCATAAGAGCGCCCACGCGGCTCCGCAAGCCGAGCACACAACACATGTCGGACCTGTGATGGGCAGCTGATTGGCGTACGATGATCGGGATGTGTTCTCCGCGACGGCGAGGGCCGTTTTGAGCGTCGCGCTGGATACGGGCGTCCTGTTGGCCGGTCGCTATCGGCTGCTGAGCTCGCTCGGTAAGGGGGGGATGGGCGCGGTCTATCGCGTCCATGACGAGACACTCGACCGCGTGTTAGCGCTGAAGCAGCTCGAGCTCGGCGCCAATACGCCCAACTCCGACAAGCTCAAGGCGCTGTTCGAGCGCGAGTACCACACGCTGGCGCGGCTCAAGCACCCGCGCATCATCGAGGTCTACGACTACGGGGTGGCGGACGGCGGGCCGTACTACACAATGGAGCTGCTCGAGGGCGCGGACCTGCAGCAACTGGCTCCGCTGCCGTTTCGCGACGCCTGTCGCGTGCTGCGCGAGGTGGCGTCGTCGCTCGCGCTGCTGCACGCGCACCGCTTGCTGCATCGCGACGTCTCGCCGCGCAACGTGCGGCTGACCGCGGACGGTCGCGCCAAGTTGATCGACTTCGGTACCCTGACCACGTTCGGCGTGGCCGGTGAGGTGATCGGTACGCCGATGAGCATGGCGCCGGAAGCGCTGCAGCGCATGCCGCTGGATCAGCGCACCGATCTGTTCTCGCTCGGCACGCTGGCGTACTGGCTGCTCACGGGTAGGCCTGCGTATCCGGTGCGGTCACTCGCCGAGTTGCCCGAGGCGTGGCTGCGTGCGCCTCGGCCTGCATCACAATGCGTGCCCGGCATCCCGCCCGCGCTCGACAGCTTGTGCCAGGCGCTGCTCAACCCCGATCCACTCGCGCGGCCTTCGAGCGCGGCCGCGGTGATGGATCAACTCACCGCGATCGCCGAGCTGACCTCGGACGGCGAGCACGAACAGGCGGCGGAGAGCTATCTCTCGAGCGGCCGGCTGGTGGGCCGCGATCTCGAGCGCGGTTGGATGCGCCAGCGCTTCGAGCGCGCGCTGTCCGGTCAAGGCTCGGAGGTTGTGATCGAAGGTCCGGCGGGCATCGGTCGCACGCGCCTGTTGCGCGAGCTGTGTCTCGACGCGCAGTTGCAGGCCATCACGCCGCTGTGTGTCGACGCCCAGGCGGTTCCGTCCGCCTACGGGGTGCCGATCAACCTGGCGCTGCAGCTGCTGACCGTGGCACCCGAGATCGCGCGCCGCGCCGCCGAGTCGCACGCCGCCGTGCTGGCGCAGCTCTCGCCCGAGCTGCGCGACAAGCTCGACGTACCGCAGCCCGCGGAGCTGCCGGCGGATCCGAACGAGCGCCGCGCACAGCTGCAGACCGCGCTGCACGTCTGGTTCACGCAGCTCGGTCTGCCGCTATTGATCGCGGTCGACAACTTGCAGGTCGCGGACGACGACTCGGCCGCCTTCCTGGCCAGCATCGGTCGCGAATGTCGCCGTGCGCGGCTGGTCGTGTTGGTCACGCAGCGTAGCGGCGAGCCGGTGACCGCGCCGGGGCCGGTGCGCGCACTGCGCAAGCGCAGCGGGCACCTGAAGCTCGCGGGCCTGCGCGCGGGCGCCTGCGAGGAGCTGGTGAAGTCGCTGTTCGGCGACGTCGACAATGCGGGTCGCATCGCCCGCCTCTTGCACGAGCGCAGCGCCGGCAACCCGCGCCAGTGCATGGACCTGGCGCAGCTGCTGGTGCAAAAGCGCATCGCGCGCTACGACGCGGGCAGCTGGCACCTGCCGCACGAGGTCTCGGGCGACGAGCTGCCCGACCGCATCGAAGAAGTACTGCAGGCACGCCTCGGCGCGCTGAGCCCCAACGCGCGCAACGTGGCCGAGGCGCTCTGTGTCCACGCCACTCCGGTCGCGCTCGAGCGCTGTCGCACGCTGGCGGCCGAGGTGCCCGAGCGCGAGATCTACGCCGCGCTCGACGAGCTGGTGGCCGATCAGATCCTGATCGCCGAACGCGGCCAGTATCGCTTCGAACACCCGGGCCTGCGCGAAGCGATCCGCGCGCGGCTGGACGATGACCGCCGCCGCGCGCTGCACCTGCGTGCGGCCCAGACGCTGCGCGACGGCAAGGGCGCGGGCGAGCGCGTCGAGGCTGCCTGGCACGTCATGCACTCCGGCGACGAGTTGCTGGGTGCCGACATGCTGGCCGAGGCCGGCCGCGAGTTCCTGCGTAGCGACGGCGCGCAACAGCAGAGCGTCGAGCAGGTGGTGCGCGCGCTCGATGCCGCGCTGAACGTCTACGAGCGCCACGGCCGGTCGCGCTACGAGCTGGCGGGCCTGATGTTCACGCTGATCCCGCTGGCGTTCTTCGTCGATCGGCGCGTCACCCTCAAGTACGCCGAGCGCGCGGTGCAGCTGGGCCTGCAGATCACCGGCCTGGCTCTGGCGGCAAAGCTCCGCCGGTTTCTCGGCAAGAAGCTCGGTCTGATGCTGGGGCTGGCGTTCGCGTCGCTGTGCTTCGCGCACCAGAGCCGGCGCGGTCTGCGCTTCGACTTGCGCGAGGCCATCGGTGCGTTCTGCGGCATCGTGCCGGCCGCCGTGGGCACGCACAACATCTGTTACGACATCGCGACCGTGTCGCGCCTGACGAGCGCGCTCGAGCCGCTGCGGCTGTTCGGCCCCGACCACGTGGCCACGTGGATGCACGACTTCGCGCGCGGGCAATTGGCGATGTGCCAGGGCCGCGAGAGCGAAGCGCGCGAGCTGCTCGAGGGCCTGGACAGGCGCTTTCGGACCGCCGAGCTGCGCGAGGAGCTCGGCTCGGGGCACTGGAAGGCGATGTACGGCGGGATCCTGTTCTCGCTCGGCATCCTGTACCCGTACGAGCTCGGGGAACACGCGCTCGACACCGCGCGCGCGCTGGAGCAGCTGAGCGTGCGCGTGTGGACGATGGCCGCCGATCAGGTGCGCATGCTGTTCCACGCGCTGCGCGGCGAGTCGGAGCGCGTGAGTTACTTCCGCGAGCGCGTGGAGCTGGCGGCCGTGCAGGGCAGCACCACCTGGCAGGCCGAGATGCTGTTGCCGGTGCTGCTGCTCGGGGCCGAGCTACTGAGCAAAGACACCATCGGGGCGCGGCGGATCTGGGAGAAGCTGGCCCGGCGTGCGCGCGAGACGCCTTCGCTCGAGGTCTATGCGCGTGCCGCGCGCGCGGCATACCTGGCCCTGCGCGGTGAGAGCGGTACGGCGATCGCGCTCTACGAGGCGCTGCTGCCGGAGCTCGCGCCGCGTACGCGCGTGGCGTGGCAGACGATCCGTGCGCACTACGCCGAGGCGTTGATCGCCGCGGGTGAGCCGGAGCGCGCCAAGGCCCTGCTGGAAGAGACGCTCGCGCAGGCGAGCGAGGCCGATCTGCGCATGCTGGGTCGCTTCCTCGAGCCGCAGCGCCAGCTCGCGCTGGCGACCGCTGCGCTCGGCGATCACGCGGGTGCGGTGCAGCAGCTCGAGGCCTTGATCTTGCGCCATGCCGAGTCGGACCAGCCGCTGCTCGTCGGTCTGCTGCACAAGGCACGCGCCGAAGTCGCGTTGCAGATGCGCGATCTACCGGCGTTCGAGCGGCACCTCGCGGCGCTCGAGGCTTGCTTTCGCGGCACGCAGAACTCGGCGCTGATCGCGCAGTGGGAGCAGCTGATCGAGGCGGCGACACGTGCGGGCCTGCGCGCCCCGGCTCCCGGTCGCAGCTTGCTGCCCGACGGTCGCAGTCGTGCACCCGCGCCCGGCATGCATCACTTGCACACGGCCGCCAATCCGCACGCCTACGCCTTGCGCTTGATCCTGCGCGGGGCGCGCGCGAACGAGGGCTTCCTGTACGGCTACGACGGCGCGCGCATGCAGCTGTCTGCAGCGAGTGGAACGCAGGAGCCGCCGCGCGATCTGGAGAAGCGCTTGAATGAGCTGGCCCAGCGGCTGGAGTTCGAGGCCGTCGAGCCGGGAGCCAACCCACATGCGCCATTCTTCAGCCGTGCGCCCGCGGGTTCCGCGCAGGGCTCGCTCGACGTCGAGACGCAGCTGGAAGCTGCCCCGAGTCCTGACAACATCGTGTCGGCGCTCGAGGTCGACGATGCCTCGGAGTTCGTGGTCTCGGAGCCGTCGCCCGACGAGCACAACCGCTTCCAGACGATCGTGCTCAGCACCCAGCGCGACGGGCGCATTTGTATCGTCGGTGGCGCGATCGTGCAGGCCGCCATCGGCGGCCGCGTGCGGATCGATCGCGCATTCCTCGCAGACGTCGCCTCGGCCCTCCACGACCGCTTGAATCGCGCCTGAGTCTCCCGTATTGGGACTGCGCGGATTTTGTATGGGGCAGGGACGACTCTGATCGACTATGGCAATCAGTATGCGAGGGTTGGGGCTAGGGGCGTGGTCTATCTTTCTGGCGGCCGTATGGGCCGGCGCGGCGCAGGGGCAACCTGCAGAACCGGCTCCCGCGACGGCCGCGCCCCCGCCAGTCGCAGCACCGGCTGAACCGGCACCGCCTGCTCCCGTTG
>DATEOF010000357.1:0-12725 GCA_035274465.1 Polyangiales bacterium | reverse complement strand
GCCTTCGGCGGCGGCGGCGCGATCGGCGCACCGAACGCCGGCTTCGGCGCCGCGGGTTTCGGCGCCGGTAGATCGATCGACAAGTCGGGCATTGCCGCTTTCGGCGGCGGAGCGAATGGCTTGGCGGCGGCAGCGGGCTTGGCGGCCGGCAGGTCGATCGACGGCTCGCTGATGGGTCGCTCGTTCGCCCTGGGCGCCGCAGCGTTGGTGTTGGCACCGAACACCGATGCTGCCACCGGCTTCGGAGCAGGCAGATCGACGAACGGCAGATCCGAGGGGTCTTTGAGCTTGGCCTCGGGCGGCTTGGCCGGCGCGACCGCGGCCGCGCTATTCAGGCCCATCTCCTGCGCCGGGTTGCGCGCATGACCGATCATCGTCTGCTTGGCCGTCGCGGTGCCGAAGGCCGAGGCGGTGCTGACCGATTTCTGCGAGATCGCGGCGGCCGCAGCTGCCAGCGGCGGCTGGCTGGGCACGCCCATCGCGCCCTTCGGCAAGTTCGGTCCAGCTGCCGGGCGCATCGGGGGCGGCGCCTTGGACTCGGGGCCGGGGGGAGCCAGCGAACCCCAGGGCACGGCGGGCTTGGCGGCCGGTTTGACCGCGGGCAAGTCGGCATCGGAGGCACCCAGATCGATGTCCGGGTCTGTCTTGGCCGCTGCCGCCGGCGCCTGGTCGGCATTCGCAGCACCGAGCAGCGTCTTCTTCAGGTTGGCACCGCCGCCAAAGGCAGCAGCTGCCGCACCCGCCGAGGGCTTGGCGGCACCGAAGGCAGACGCCGCTGACGGCTGCGGAGCCGCGGGCTTGACGTCGCCGAACGCACCGCCGGCCGGCTTGGCGAAGGCCGA
This sequence comes from Polyangiales bacterium, assembly GCA_035274465.1. GTDB lineage: Bacteria > Myxococcota_A > Polyangia > Polyangiales > JAFGIB01 > JADGRF01. The sequence continues at coordinate 11,883 of DATEOF010000357.1, read as the reverse complement.
CGACGCAGCCATTGGCGGCGCAATCGGCTTGGCTGGTGGTGGTGGTGCCGCTGATGGCTGCGCGCCCACCAGTGTCGTGCTGCCGTCCTTGGCGATCACGAAGCTGGTGCTGCACTTCGGACAGCGCATCTTCATGCCCGTCGCGGGAATGCGGCGCTCGTCCACATCATACGGAGACTTACATGACACGCACTCGACTTTGATCATGGACGACCGCACCGTCGCGCCGGTACCGTGACTCCCACACGGCGCGTTTCAAATGGATGAAAGCTGATTCGACGCAGCGCGAATCGCGCCACGACGTCGATCATCGACAGCGACGGCGCTGCGAGGCAGACCGATGTCGCTCGGCACATGTGCATGAATGCCGGAGCAGAATAACACTGTCGAACATGACTCGATATGCAGTTGCTTGACGGCGCGCGTGCCTCACAGCTACATCTCTGGTTGTGAAACACACGGTGACACTCGAGATCGCAGGCACCAAGTTCCGTTTGATCGCCGACGCCGACGAGAAGCACCTCGCGGATCTGGCCGGCATGGTGAACGAGCGTGTTGCCAAGCTGGGGGGTGCGGGCCGCGCTTCGGCGGCACAAGTGCTGGCGCTGGTGGCGCTGGGCCTGGCCGATGATCTCAAGAGCTCCGAAAAAAAGCTTCGCGAAGTCGACCAGCTGGCGCGTGGGACCATCACGCAGCTGATCGCGCGCATCGATCAGCGGCTGGTGCAGGACCAACCGCCGCAGGCGTCCGCGGACACGGGGGCCGGCGATTCGTGAGGCAGTTCTGCACGATCGACGTGATCAAGAGTACGCCGCTCACACCGATCTGTGCCTGAGTCGTGGCATGACCGACACCGAGCCGAACCCCGACGAGCAGATGCGGCACGCGCTGTTCGTCTACGCCAAGCGGGAATTGCGCAAGCGCATGCAGTCGCTGCGCAACGTGCTGCCGAACGTTCCTCGTGCCGAGCGCTCGGCCCGCGCCTGCCAGCGCATCTGCGAGCTGCCCGAGTTCGCCGCGGCGCGCACGGTCGCGGGCTACGTGGCGATGCGCAAGGAGCTCGACGTCGCCGAGGCGCTGGCGGCCGCGCATCGCGCCGGCAAGCGCGCGCTACTGCCGCGCATGACTGACGCGGGTTTGACGTTTCACGTGTACACACCGGGTGAAGCGCTGGTCGAGAACGACTGGGGCGTGCTCGAGCCCTCCGCCGACAGCGAGCAAGTCGCCCTACCCGACATCGACCTCCTGCTCGTGCCCGCCCTGGCCATCGACTTGCGCGGCATGCGCCTCGGCTACGGCAAGAGCTTCTACGATCGCCTACTCACGAACGCGCGCGGCCTCTCGGTCGGCGTCGTCTACGACTTCCAGCTGCTGGCCGAGGTGCCGGGCGAGGCGCACGACGTCCCCGTAAAGCACATCATCACCGACAGCCGTAGCCTCGCCGCTGAAGCTTCGTAACCGCTGGCGGGAAGAGAATTTAAACCGCCAAGGCGCCGAAGAACGCCAAGAGAGCGAGAAAATCAACAGGAAGGCGAGACGAGATTTGTGCTGCCGCGGACTCGCTGAGCAGGTCGATGCAAGCCCGCGGCAGCAAGACAATTCTCGCTTCCCGTCTTCCTACCTTCCTGTTCAATCTCTTCTTCAGCGGCCTGCCGCGATCCCTACAGCTCCGGCGACTCGGCGTCTTCGGCAGCTGATGGCGGCGTGGATTCTTCGCTGGGCTCGAAGGCGTTTTCGAGTGCGTCTTCCTCGCTGCCTTCGCTCGAGGGGAGAGCGCGAGAGAGGTGGTCGACGATCGCCTTTGCCTGGCGGCTGCTCGCGCCTGCTGCCACCAGGTCGTCGTAGCTGGCAGCAGATACCGCTTCGATCGAGCCGAGCTTCTTGAGCAAGAGCACGCGGGTCTTCTTGCCGACGAACGGGACGTCATCGAGTTGCGTGCGCAGGCGCTGGCCCTTGCCGAGGCGCACGCGCAGGGCGTTGCTGACCCGGTGCGCCTCGTCGCGCGCCTGCGCCAGGATGCCGAGCGCGGCCATGGACGATCGCAGCTCCACCGGGTTCAAGCGGTCCGGCACGTACACGCGATCGACCAGCTCGTTGCCCATCACGTTCTGCTTCTCCTTGGCCAGCGCGGCGACCGGCAGCTGCGAGAGCTCGAGCTCGGCCAGCACCGAGGTCGCGATCGCCAGCTGGCCCTTGCCGCCGTCGACCAGCAGCAGGTCGGGCAACTCCCAGCCCGCCTCGTTGGCCTTGCCGCGCTTGAAGCGCCGCGTCAGCGCCTCGCGCATCGCGCCGTAGTCGTCGCCGCCCGATACGCTGCGGATGTGGAACGAGCGGTAGCGCTTGCGATCGGGCTCGCCGTCGCGGAAGGCCACGATCGCGGCCACCGTCTCCTTGCCGCTGGTGTGCGAGACGTCGATGCACTCGAAGCGGTGCGGCAGCGTGGGCAGGCCCAACTTCTCGGCGATCGTGCGCAGGCGCGTCTCCAGATCCTCGTGCGCACGCGCCTTCTCGCGGAAGGCATGGGCCGCGTTCTCCATGGCCATGCGCAGCAGCTGGGCCTTGCCGCCGCGCTGGGGGCGCAGCAGGCTGACCTTGCCGCCGCGCTGCTCGCCGAGCAGCTCGGCCAACCCGCCCTGGCCCTCGATGTCGGTCGGGATCAGCACCTCGTCGGGCACGAAGCTGCCGAGCTTGTAGTACTCGGCCACGAACGCGGCGATCAGCTCGTCGTCCGGCAGCCGCACGTCGCGCAGGTCGAAGGTGCGCACGCCGATCACGCGACCGTGTCGCAGCATCAACACCGCCAGCTCGACCTTGTCGGCCTTGCGGAAGTAGCCGAACACGTCCTGGTCGGTGTCGCGTACCAGCGACACGCGCTGCGCCTCGCGCGCGGAGTCGACCGCGCGGATTTGATCGCGGTAGGTCGCGGCCAGCTCGTACTTGAGCTGCTCCGAGGCCTCGCGCATCGCGCCCTCGAGGTGCTCGACCAGCTCGTCGTGCCGGCCCTCGAGGAACAGGCCCACGTTGCGCACCTGGGCCGAGTACTCGAGCTTGTCGACGTCGAACACGCAGGGCGCGAGGCAACGCTTGATCTGGTACTGCAGGCACGGCCGCGTGCGGGCCGAGAGCTCGCTGTCCGTGCACGTGCGTAGCTGAAAGTGCCGATTGACCAGGCGCAGGGTGGCGCGGGCCGCGGTCGCCGAGTGATACGGGCCGAAGTAGCGCGCGCCGTCTTGCTTCGGCCGCCGCACCACCTCCAGCCGGGCCCACGCCGCCTTCTCGTCCAGCCGCAGCGACAGGTACTCCTTGTCGTCGCGCAACTTGACGTTGTAGCGGGGCTGATGCTCCTTGATCAGCCCGTTCTCGAGCAGCGCGGCCTCTTTCTCGCTGGCGGTGACGAAGGTCTCGATGTCGCCGAGCTCGCGCTCCAGCCGGTCGATGAAGTAACGCTGGTCAGAGCCGCCGGCCTGGAAGTAGCTGCGGACGCGGTTGCGCAGGCTGGAGGCTTTGCCGACGTACAGGTAGGCGCCGTCGACGCCCTTGAACACGTACACACCCGGGCCCGCCGGTAACACCTCGAGCTTCTGCCGCCACGCCTCCGTCACGCCGCGCAATGTACCAGACGCTGCCTATCCGAGCTCAGGGCCTCCGCAACCACCATGACGCCAGGCCTTTCGGCCGAGCCGGGTCCTCGCAGCGCGATCCGTGGGTTGCACAGCAGGACAGCGCTGTCACAGCGCAGGCGGTAGTTTGTCTGCCGCGAAGAGAGAATCGCGCACGACTACGCGCGTCGCACGCTGCGCATCTCGAGGTGTTCAGGATCTGTTAGGCGAGGCCGACTTTGACCTCGGCGACGACTTCCTCGCGGAAGATCCAGACGCCGTGCGTGATGGGCGCGCGTTCGAACTCGGTATGTTCGCCTGGATGGGCGTACCGGGAGACGTGTTGGTCGTAGGAGAGTTCGAGCGTGAGACCACTGGGCAGGATCACGACACAAGCGTGTTGCGTGGAACGGATAAGCATGTGGACTTGCACTCCTGAAATCTGCCCCGGTGCGCTTGCACGCAGCGTGCCGCACTCGTTTTCACGCGCGGAAGCGCTAGCGACGTGGCGAGTTGTGAACTGCATCATAGCGCCTTGCTGCCCTGCATGGTCGCGATTGCAGATCTGCTCAGCGCGGCTGTTGGCCGCGCGAGCCCCCCAATTGTCAACTACATACTAGCGGCCAGCCAGTCTCCGCAAACTGCCGTTAGGTTATGACGTGCTCAAGCCTCTTCGCTTGCCTGTCGCGTCGGCGGCTGCGTCGGCTTGGCGCGACCCGCGATGTTGTAAGGCTCGGTGTCGATCTCCTCGAGCTGGATGTCGCCGCGCAAGACGGCAGACTTCCAGCGCTGATGCTCGGCATCGCGCGCCTGGAACTCCGGCATCACCTCGCGCGCGAACAACTCGAGGCTCTCGCAGATGTGTTCGTGCGTGTTGTTACCTGCCTGGTTGAGCAGGATGACCTGGTCGACCCCGGAGCTCTCGAACTTGCGCAGGCGTTCGCGGATGGTCGCCGGTGAGCCGATCAGACCGGTCTGCTTGGGTCCGCGGCCGGCGGCCTTCCACTTCAAGTACTCCTGCCAGAGGTCGATCGAGCCCGGCACGATGGGGCCCTGCTTGGCGTAGAAGCCGAGGGTGAACTGGAAGAAGGTCCAGCCTTCGGAGCGGCGGATCGCCTCCTCGTCCGTGTCGGCGCACATGAACGCGCTGACTACTGCGATGTTTGGGTTGGTCTGATAGTCAGCCAGCTTGTCCAGCTGCTTCAGGTACGCGTTGTAGTAGGCGTGCACCCAGGCGCGCGCGGCGTCGGCCGAGATGAACTGGAATGCCAGCGCGCCCAGCCCGCGCCGGCCCGCCATCTGGATGGTTTCGACCTGCGAACAGGCGACCCACAGCGGCGGATGCGGCTTCTGCAGCGGCTTCGGCAGGACGTTACGCAACGGAAAGTCGAAGAACTCGCCGTGGTACTCGCAGCCGCCGTCCTTGAACATCGGGATCAGTGCGCGTACGGCGTCCTCCCAGATCAGGCGTTTGTCGCGGAACTTGCGGTCGAACGGGTGCAGCTCGGTGACGCTGGAGCCTTCACCGATGCCGAGCTCGACGCGGCCGCGACTGACCAGGTCGAGCGAGCTGACGCGTTCGGCCACGCGCGCCGGGTGGTTGGTGGTGAGCTGAACGATGCCGTGCCCCAGGCGAATGTTCTTCGTGCGCTGACTGGCCGCCGCCAGGAACACCTCGGGCGCGGAGGAGTGCGAATACTCCTCCATGAAGTGATGCTCGACCTCCCAGGCAAAGTCGTACCCCAGCTTGTCAGCCAGCTCGACTTGCGTCAGCGCGTTTTGAAACAGCTCGTACTCGCTATTTGCCTGCCAAGGCCGAGGCAGTTGCAGCTCGTAGAAAATGCCGAGTTTCATCGCCGAGTCCCTCCCGCTCGGCGGATGATTCGATCAGCTTCTCGGAGCATGCAACGCCCGGCCGTGAGGTTGGCTTGCGGGGTTCTCGACTCGGCGCATTACGCAGCAGCGCTGGCGGTGCGCGGCGCGACGCGTTTAGCCGGTGCCGCCTTTGGTTCGACCCGAGCCCGGAGCATGGGGACGTACGCGTCGCGATAGCTCCAGGCGAGGTACAGCTCGGCGGCCAGGAACAAGATCGGGATTGCGAGCCCGGCGGGTGCGAGGAACAGGTGGAACGCCACGATGTTCACGAGCAGGGGAGCGAGCAGCGTGAGCGCCAGCGGCACCCAGCGGTTCGACAGCAACAGCAGGCCAGCGGCGATTTCGATGCTCTTGATCAACGGGAACATGTAGCCGGTGGCGAACAGCGCCCCCGCGAAGCTCATGGCGGCTGCCGGTGCCGGCGGCTGTGGCAGGAAGTGCAAGAAGCCGTTCAAGCCGAACAGCACGAAGCCGAAGCCCAGCAGGTAGCGAACGATGGGAACCAGGTTGCGAAAGCTCATGGTCGATGTCCTCCGCCCATCAACCTGGGTCGTTGCTTCGTCCGCTACAAGCGCCGTGCGCCGCAACGCTTTGGTGCTAGAATCGCAACAATGGACTACAACGACATCCCGGTGTTCGTGCGCGTGGTCGAGACCAACAGCTTTTCTCGCGCGGCGGATGCACTCGGCGTGCAGCGCTCGTCGGTCAGCCGCAGCATCGCGCGGCTCGAGAGCGAGCTCGGCGTGCGCCTCGTACAGCGTACCACCCGGCAGCTCGGTCTGACGGACGCCGGACAGAGCTTCTACGAGCGCGTGCGCGGCGCGCTCCACGGCTTCGACGAGGCGGCGGCGACCGTGCGTGAGCTCGGCAGCGAGCCCCGCGGCAGCATCCGCATGACCGCGCCGCCGGGTGCGGGCGCGATCGGCCTGGCGGACGTGATCGCCTCGTTCACGCGCCAATACCCTTCGATTACGCTCGAAGTCGACATGTCCGCGCGCGTAGTCGACCTCGTCAGCGAGGGCTACGACATCGCGCTGCGCGCGGGGCGCCTGTCGGACTCGTCGCTGATCGCCAAGAAGATCGAGACCACCGGCCAGCCGCTGGTCGCCTCGCCCGCGTACCTGAAGCGGCGCGGTCGCCCGCGCACCCTGGGCGAGCTGGCGGAGCACGACTGCATCCTGTTCCGCGGTCGCAACGGTCGCTCCAGCTGGACGCTACAGACCGGCGATCGCGAGGAGATCGTCGACGTCCGCGGACCAGTCAATTCCGACGAAGTCGACTTCGTCCTGCACGCGGCGGTCGCAGGCGCGGGCATCGCGGCGCTGGGTCCACAGCTCGTGCGCGAGCATATCCTGCGCAAGGAGCTCGAGGTCGTCCTGCCCGAATACCACCGGCGAGGCGCCGAGCTGCACGTGGTCCTGCCCTCGGCGGCGTTCGTCCCCGCGCGGGTCACGCTGCTGCGCGATCACCTGGTCAAGGAACTCACGGCGATCGCGCAGGCCGCGCGCGTGCAGTGCACGGCGCACCACCAGGCCCGCGCGGCCCAGCAGCGCAAGCGCTAGTCATTTCTCCTTCGGCGGCTCGTACAACATCAGGCCGGCGTACAAGCATGCCAGGTCGGCGTGCTCCTCTTTGTCGAGCCCCTTCTTGAAGAACGCGCGGCCGGGCCGCAGCACCTCGACCGCGCCAAGCGCCGATTCACCGTCGACGCGGTAGCCGGTGGGATCGCCGTTCGAGAGCATGCCGTCCGCTTCGTAGAGCGCGGTCACCTGGTACTTGCCCTTGTGCGTCACCAGCTCGCCCGTGAACTGCTTGTCGGTCTGCGCGCTGACGACCACCTTCACGCCCGACTCCTGCCCGCCGCAGGTACAGCCCAGCTTGGCGAACGTGCTGGTCACTTCGATACCCATGACCGAGCCCGAGTTGTCGCCCGACTCGGTGACACAACCCGCCTCGAGGTCGTTGCCGCCGTACTTCACGTGAAAGCCGTAGCCACCGCCGGTCTTCGACGCCGAGAAGCCCAACACTCCGACCGTGCGGGTGGAGTTCCAATCGCGATCGACGTCGGTGACGTCGTACGGCCCCAGCTTGAACGACTCATCAGCGAGCGAGCCGGACCACGAGCTGCGGTCCTTCACCTCGATCACCTCGGAGCCGGCGATGTCGCCCGGCACGACCATGTGTGGAGTCGAGCAGCCCGCAGCTGCCAGCAGCAGGAATACCCCTGGAAATCGCCTCATGAATCCTCCCCTCGGCTAGTGTAGCCCAGCGACGACGTGACGATTCTAGGCCGTATTCAATCGCGGAGCAGTAGGGCTGTCCCTGATCCTCGTCCGAGCTCACTCGCACGTCGGGTCTTCGCGTGGTGCAGCCGTCGTCGTGGTGCTCGAGGTCGGGTCGCTGCGGGGTACGAAGTCGTCGCTCGCTTCACGGCGCTTCGTCAGCACCTCACCGCAGTTCGGCGCCGTGAGCTCGTCGAGCTCGGCCGAGAGCATCACGCGGCCCCACTGGATCTGCACGCGGTCATCCTTCACCGGGAAGAGCTGGACCCAGGTGAGGCCCGAGCGCGACAAGGAACCGTCGACGATGCGTGCCGCCGCTGGCTGCGCCGTTGCCGCGATCGAATCTCCGATCCCAAACGTGCGTTTCCACGCATAGACCGTCCCGGCGCGCGCGCGCACGAGCTCGCCGACCTCGGCCTCGGCGGCTCCGGGCGCCACGATGCGGTCGACGCGCAAGCTGACGCAGCCGCCGGCGAGCGCTTCGATGGTGCCGAGCACCAGTGCGGTTTCGCCGGTCACGCAAGGAGCCGCCGGAAGCATCCCCAGGTCCGGGCCGTCGAAGCCCTCGTTTCCAGACTGGCCGGCGCACGCCGCTGTGAGCGGCAGCGCGGAGGCCAGCAAGAGCCAAGCGGTGGCGCGTGTGGGCCGGAAGGACATGCTCCGAGAATGTCGTGCGCCGGACGGCTTCGCCACTGCTGGGTTTGTCGCTTTTGAACGTTTCGTGCCCCGGATCAGCCCCCAGATGTGCAAATCTGGTAAAGTCGGGTCCATGCCTCGCGCGCCTGGGCACTTCGAGCAAGCCGCCGCCGAGCTCCTGCGAGCGCTGCGCGGTCGGCGCTCGCAGGTCGCGTGGGCGCGACGGCTCGGCTACCGCAGCAATCCGATCACCGACTGGGAGCACGGCCGGCGTTTTCCGACCGCACCCGAGACGCTGCGCGCGGCGGCCCGCGCAGGCGTCGACCTCACGCGCGTGTTCGCGGCGTTTCTGCCCGCTCCACCCCCGAGCGCCAAGGCGCAGTGGAGCGTCGCGTCGTGGCTCGACACCTTGCGTGGCTCGATGAGCGTGGTCGCACTCGCGCGCCTGAGCGGACGCTCGCGGTTTTCGGTCGCGCGCTGGCTGTCGGGCGCGAGCACGCCGCGCTTGCCCGACTTCCTGCGCCTGCTCGAAGCGATCAACGGGCGGCTCGCGGAGTGGGTCGCGCTGCTCGTGCCGATCGATCGCGTGCCGAGCCTCGAGCCGATCTACAAGCGCATGAGCACCGCGCGGCGCGTCTCGGTGGACTTGCCCTGGAGTGAAGCCGTTCTGCGCGTGCTCGAGACCACGCGCTACGCCGCGCTCGCCGCGCACTCGGACGCGTTCGTCGCCGAGACGCTCGCCCTCCCGGTGCCGGTCGTCAGCGAGATCGTGCGCGCGCTCGAAAGCGCGCGCGTGATCGAGCGCGTCGAGCGTCTGTACCGTGTGAGCGGCGCGCTCGTCGTCGACACCAAGGTCGACGCGAACGCGGTGCAGCGCCTGCGCCGGCACTGGGCCCAGGTCGCAGCCGCGCGGGCGACCGGCGGGACCGACGACTGGTTCGCCTACAACGTGATCAGCTGCTCGGAGAAGGACTGCGAGCTCATCGAGCAACGGCTGCGCGCGGCCTTTCGCGAGGTGCGCAGCATCGTCGCCGCGAGCCAGCCGATCGAGCGGGCTGCGCTGCTGACGATCCAGCTGACGCGCTGGTAAGCGGCGGCGTGTTCAGCAGTGTTCCTTGTCCTTTGTTTTTTGTTCCTTGTTGCAGTTCGTCGTGCCTAGTTCGTTCTCGCAGGCCTTGGAACAGAGAACCAAGGAACTGCAACAAGGAACAAAAAAACAAGGGACAAGGAACCGAAAACGTGGTTGCGCCAGACGCAACAGCGACGCTCTCAGTACTCAGCTTCCGTCCATCGACTGAATCGCAGTGAGCGCGATGGTGTACACGATGTCCTCCACCAGTGCCCCGCGGCTTAGATCGTTCACAGGTCGCCTCATGCCCTGCAGCATCGGGCCGATGCTCACGACATTGGCGCTGCGCTGCACGGCCTTGTAGGTGGTGTTGCCGGTGTTGAGGTCGGGGAAGATGAACACCGTGGCCCGGCCGGCGACCGGGCTGCCGGGTGCCTTCTTGGCTCCGACCTCGGCGATGGCCGCCGCGTCGTACTGCATGGGACCGTCCAGCTTCAGATCGGGCCTGCGCTCGCGCGCCAGCCGCGTGGCTTCGCGGACCTTGTCCACGTCTGCGCCCGAACCGGACTCGCCGGTGGAGTAGCTGATCATCGCCACGCGCGGGGTGATGCCGAAGTGCTGCGCGGAGTCGGCGCTCTGGATGGCGATGTCGGCGAGCATCTCGGCGTCGGGATCGGGGATCACCGCGCAGTCGCCGTAGACCACGACCTGCTCGGGCAAACACATGAAGAAGACCGACGACACCTGCTTGGCGCCCGGCTTGGTCTTGATGATCTGCAAGGCCGGGCGAATGGTGTTGGCGGTCGAGTGGATCGCGCCCGAGACCAGGCCCTGCACTTCACCGCGTGCGAGCATGACCGTGCCCAACCACACGTTGTCTTCGAGCATCTCGGCGGCTTCGCGCTCGCTGACACCCTTGTGCTTGCGCATCTCCACCAGCGGCGCGACGTAGTTCGCGCGGATGACCGCCGGATCGATGATCTCGAGCTCGCTCGGCAGGCTGAGCTCGAGGCCCGTGGCAACCTGCTGGATCTCCTTCGGCTCGCCGAGCAGCACACAGCGCGCGATCTTGCGCCGGGTGCACTCGATCGCAGCCTTGACCGTGCGTGGCTCGGCACCCTCGGGCAGCACGATGCGGGCGTTCGCGCGCGCGGCCACCTCGACCAGACGAAAGCAAAATGCCGCCGGCGACAGGCGCGCCTCGATCGGCGCCTCCGACCGAGCGAGCAGCCACGCCGAGTCCAGGTGCTCGGCGATGTGGCTCATGCTCGTGCGCGCGCGCTCGAGATCGTCGGCCGGGACTTCGCCGCTCATCTTCATCAACGCGGTCGCCGTTTCCCAGCTGTTGCTCGTCACGTGGAGCAGCGGCAAGCCCGTGGCGAGCGCGGGCGAGCACAGCTCGAGCACACTCGCCGGCAGCTCGCCTTCGCCGGTGATGATCAGGCCGGCCAGCGCGATCTTCTTGACCGCGGCCATCGACACGGCGAGCACGACGTCGCTGCGATCGTAAGGCGTCATGAGCAGCGAACCCGGCATCAACGTGCCGATCAGCCCCGGCACGGTGCGCGCCAGCAGCGAGAAGCGCCGCACGCGCCGGGTGTGTAGATCACCCTCATGCAGCACCTTCGCACCCAGGTGCTTCGCCACGTCGACCACGCGCGGCGCGGTGAGCTCGCTGTTCTCGGGGATCGCGCCCAGCAGCTGGACGCCGTGCCGGCCGATCAGGCCGATCGACGTCGCCAGGCTCTGGCGCAACAGCTCGGGCGAGAGGCCCTGCGGGTTGGGCACGCGGTTGATGATGCAACCGATGATGTGCGCGCGATCGACGCCGCCGTATTGCCCCGCGGTCAGCCGCAGGCGCGCATCGAGCTCGGAGGGCGTGCAGCCGCCCAGCGAACCGACGATGATCACTTCGGCGCTGAGCGCACGGATCAGTCCGACGTTGAGCTCGTCTTCGATCGGCGTGTCGTTCGTCTGCGCCAGACCCTCGACGATCACCACGTCGGCATCGCCGGCCGAGGTGCGGAAGTCGCCGATCACGCGCTCGAGCAGCTCCTCGGTGCGCTTGGCGCTGATCAAGCGCTCGGCTTCGTCGAGCGGGATCGGGGTCACCGGGCGCAGCGCAGTGGTGCTGGTGATGAAGTGCGTCGAGCGTTCGGGGCCGCAGTCCTGCGCGTGGGTTTGACCGATCGGCTTGAAGAACGCGACGCGGGTGCCGCGTTTGTCGAGCGCATGCACGAGCCCGAGTGCGACCGAGGTCAGGCCGACACTGGTCCCGCTCGGAGCCAGGTAGAAGATGTGCGCCATGACGGGGCTGTCCCTGATTGTTCGGACCCTGGATTTTACGTCGATTTTTCGTCAGGTCGCCCGCGAAAAACGCAGGCATAGTGGTGCCTATGTCGAGGCTTTTCGCGGGCGAGCT
>DATEOF010000356.1:0-40654 GCA_035274465.1 Polyangiales bacterium | reverse complement strand
GAACCCGCACCACCGGCACCGGCTTTGTCGGAGCCGGACCCGGCGCCGCCCTTACCGGCATCGCCGGAATCACCTGCGCCGCCTTCGCCTGCTGCGCTCGCGCCGCCTCTGCCTCCAGTTCCCGTTCGACCTGCGACGCCGCTGCCAGCACGACCGGTCGCGCGGGAGCCGCTGGTACCCGCGTTAGATCCCGAGCTCCCGCCCTTGTCGGCTTCTGAGCCTTCCGAGCTCGAGGCGTCTTCGACGGCCGCGTCGCCTTGCTCGGCATTGTCTTCTTTCGAGCTGCTCTTGCCGCAGCCGACCGCCACGAGGATCAGTACGAGACACGTCAGCAAATGCGCATTGCTTCGCATGACAATCCCTCCGCGCGCGCCTGAGACTGTTCGGCGTGCACCTCATAAGTTCCAACGTCTCAGCACAACGGCTCGCCAGTGAAGACACAAACCCTCACTGCGTGTCATGGCATTCGCAGTCAGTTGTTAGTTCGGTCGCGGGCATGATGCATCAGGTCGCCGTCAGCTGCGTTGCACCATGCTCGCCTGTTCTTCGGCGCGCACCCGCCTTGCTGCCATGGTCGCGGCGCCGAGAAATTATGATAGCGCTAGGCGCGGCTTCGTTCGCGCGCCGCGACCGCAAGCCGCTTGGGCGCCGGAGCGCGCGACTCGGCTGGGCCGCGGAACACGCGCACCAGGCGCTCGAACTTGCTGCGTGTGCTCAAGCGCTCGTTCGCCATCGCGTCGATGAACTCCGACAGCGGACCCGACTTGAGCACCGTGTACAGCGTCAGCGCGACGGAAGGCACCATGACCGCCAGGAAGATCCCGATCTTCACGTACAGCGGCTCGGAGGTCTCGTCGATCAGGTTCATGCCCAGAAACCCGGTGGCGATCGTGCCTATCAGGCCCAGGATCGTGACCACGGTCAGGCGCAACACCACGTCGCTCTGCCGGCGCGCCGCGTCGCTGTCCAGGTACTGGCCCATGTCCAGCACTTCCTCGCGCACCTCCTGGAACAGCGCGTCGTTGCCGAGTTGCTGGCTCCAGATGCGGAACAGATCCTTGGCCAGCGACTGCTTGGACACCTCGTGGAACCAGTAGCGATGGTTGAAGCGCAGAAAGATCTCGGTCGAGTGGCGCATGTGATGCCGAAAGCGCTCGAGCGACTCCGGGTCGTCCACGTCCAGCCGGCTCACCGCCAGCACCATGCGATCTGACAGCATCAGCAGCGCGGCGCGGTGGAACTGCGCGATCATGCCCAGCAGGAAGTACTGGTGACGGAACTGGCCGAGCATGCCGGTCTCGCAGTCCGAGTAGAAGCGATCGCGCGCGCAGCCGATCATCACCAGCGAGCGCGCGTTGCACAGGATACGCGTGCTGGCGCGCATGTCGCTGCGGCCGGGCACCCAGAAGTGGTCGTAGCAATGCTCGCGCTCGAACGCCGCGAGCGACTGCTCCGGGTACGGAAAGCCGCCGCCATCGTCCGGCGCGGTGGCCATGCCGAGACGAAAGAAGTCTTCGCGGCGGAGCGCGAACGGATTGTCGAACGACAGGTACGTCATCTTCGGCAAGCGGTGATACTCGAGCTGCCGGTAGCGCACCTCACCCTCGATTTCGGAGTGGTGCTGTACCATCGGCCGCAGCAAGTACTGCCAGTGCCGGCCGATGCGCGCCTCGCGATGCTCGCACGCGTGACTCAGGAAGGTCTGCCGCGAGGAGAAGTCCGAGCTGGACAGCACCCGGCCCGACTCGTCCAGCCATTCGACGTTGCGCATGCATTGATCGGGCACGCCCGACTCGTCCCACTGCGCTGGGTAGCTGCGGCCAAAGCGGTACAGGATGTCCTGCACGCGGTGCAGCGGTACGTCGTCGGCGAAGAACTCGAATGCCAGCATGACCACGTCGACGTCGTAGTAAAAGTACAGGTCCACGTGCTTGACGGTCGCCAGCAGCGTCGCGCGGTCGTCGAAGGTCAACCGCATCTGCGTGATGTCCGAGCGCCGAAACACCCGCATCGGCGATTCCCCGTAGCCGCGCGAGCTCGAGCTGGAACGGCCCTGTCCGTAGAGGAAGCGCTGCACGTGCGGCAGGAACGTCACGAATTCGCGGTAGTGACGCTCGTGGAATTCGCTCGGGTCACCGGTGAACTCGTCCAGCACTTCGGCCCACGGAAGCTCGGAGCCCGCCTCGGCGAACGCCTCCCAGTGATGCTGCACCTGGCTCCAGGGCTTGAGCGGTATCAGCTGCAGCGGCCACATCACGATCTGTCGAAAGTGCCGGACGATCGACTCGCTCATGCATCAAGCTATCCGTGCCATTGCTTCCGGCACGCGTCCGCCCGATTTCTACTCGAGCAAGTGCAGCGGACGGTCATTCCTCAGCAGGTGCAAGCGCTCGATGGTGTGCTGCTCCGGCGCAGAGAGCTGCGGGCCTTCCAGCGCGATCGGCGCGCGCTGGTCCGGACGCTGCAGCCAATCGAACTGCGGCGCGTGCCCCGAGCGTTGCTCGAGCGAGCGCGCGGCGATGTAGCGCACGGCGTCGTACGGATCGTCCATCAGCGTACCGAGCAGCGCCGAGGCCGACTGGAGCTTGCTGGCGCGCTGCGCCGGTTGCCAGCCAAGCGCCCAGGCGATCAACGCTCGCTGGCCGGCATCCCCGGTCAGTCCGAGCCACAGCGCCGACGCGACGTCTCGCTGCTCGTCGTCGAGCGGAGGCTGCTTCCGGCCGTAGAACTGCTGCAGCCAGTGCGCGGTCCAGCCCAGGCTCTTGTCGAGGTGACACAAGTTGCACGCATTGGGGCGGCCAGTGTCCACGCTCGCACCGACGTCCGGTACGCTGATGCGATGACTGCGCATCGACTTGAGCAAGCCGTAGCTGGTGAACGGCATGTGACAGTTGTAACAGCGGCTGCCGTCCGAGCTGGGCGCGTGGTGCGTGTGGTTCGAGGCGAGACCTTGGTGGCACTGCAAGCACGCCGCGTCGCCGTCCATGCGTTGCTCCAGCTGCGTGTCGGCCCAGGCTGCGGGTGCGCGCGGGTCTGACGCCGCCTCGTGCATGCGATGACAGGACAAGCACGTCAGCTCGCCGCGCGCGTAGCAGGGGCTGTCGACCATGCCGTTGAACTCGCGGCCCGAGACGCGCACTTCCCCGTCGCTCCAGAACTGACCGAGGGCAAGCTCCGGCTCGTGGGCGAGCACGCTGGCGACGCGGTCGTCGCTCGAGGCCACCGAGGGGCGCATGAGCAGCATGGTCTCGGCCGGATCACCGCCGGGCCGATACGCGAAGCCGTGTTCGTTCCAGCGACGCATGCCGCGCGGGCCATCGTGCAGCCAGGTCCCGTGACACTGGCCGCACACCAGCGAGGAGCGCTCGTGCGAGAGCTGGTGCGGTTGCACGATGTCGCGGGCGTGTCGGTCGCCGAGGTGGTGCCGGTAGCGCTCGAGCGGCGAGCGATTGTGCTGCACGTGGCTCTCGCCCGGCCCGTGACAGGCCTCGCAGGCGATGCCGAGCTCGGCCACGCGCGTGTCGAACGTGCCGCTCTTGTCGATGCGCGGCTGACCGAACGTCGTGTGGCAGGCGATGCAGCTCGCGTTCCAGCGCCCGGTCGCGCCCGCTTGCAGCGCGTGCGGCGGCTCGATGAAGATCGCATTGCGCGGCACCCAGCGCCGATCGGCGTTCAGGTACACGAACGGCAGTTGCCCCAGCCGGCGGCCTTCACCGGTCTCGAACCAGTAGATCTGCATGTAGTGGGAGCCGGTCAGCATCGTGATCGGCTGCGGGCTCGCGCCGGGACTCGCCGCGGTGGCGAAGTAGTGTCCATCGCGCTGCTCGAGGCGATACTCGAGCCCATCGGCCTTCACGGTGACGCCGTCGAACGCGCCGATCACGCTCGCCGGCGTGGCGAGTTGCGTCATGCTGTGGTGATAGGAGTGCTGCCAGCTGGCGTATTCGCTCGGATGACAGCTACGACACTCCGCGGACGACACATAACCATCGCTGTGCACCTGCGCCGGCGTGTGCAGCTGGACGGCCTGCTTCAGGCTCGCGGCGTGCCGTGCGTCGAGCGAGAGCAGCGCCACGAGCGCGATGCTCGAGACCACGCCGACCACTGACGCACGCGCGCGTTCGAAGAGCATCCGGGGGCCCTCCCCCATACGCTATCAACTCGCTGTCGCTCGTGCACCGGCCGCCTGCCTGCGATTCAGCCCCAACAGCAGGTAGGCGAGGACGAGCAGCGCCAGGTTGGCCCATAACAGGTGACCGAGCTGCGCGTAGTGCTCCTTGGTGGGGGCGTACTCGAAGTAGAAGATGCTGGAGAACACAACGCTCGGTAGCCACGCCAGCACGAAGCCCGCGATGCGCAAACGACCGAAGCCACGTAGGGTCGCGAGCTGCGCCGCGAGGAACGTCTGGACCAGCGGCAGATACACGAAGTAATGCATCCACGAGGTGTAGACGACCAGCGGCGTCGACAGCGCGATGAAGCAAAACGCCCAGAGCGTGCGGTGCTCGCCCGACTTGTGGCTCGCCCAGACGGCGGCCGCCGCGTTGCACGTCGCGAGCAGCCACGCCACGCCAAGCCACGGGCCGCGCGCGGCGCTGGATCCGTGCGTCAGGCGAAGCAGCGTGCTCGGCAGCGATTGGCTGGTCGGATTGTTGATCATCGTGTCGTAGGCGCGCTGGATCGACGCTGCGCTACGTGTGTAGAAGCTCCACGCGTGCTCCGCGCCCATCGCCCAGGCCGGCAACGCGATCAGCAGCAGGCCCACGCAGACGAACGTCCAGATCAGCGCCGACCTGCGCCCGCGCGCGACGAACGCGAGCGCGTACATCGCGGGGTAGTAGCGCGACGCGATGACCAGCGACACCGCCAGCGCCGCCGACCTGTGGTAGCCGCGTTCGACGAGCGCCAGCCCGAGCACGATCAGCGCCATGAACGTGACGTTGGCCTGGCCCCACTTCAGGTTGTTCAAGATCGGATAGGACGTGAGCGTGAGCCCCAACGAGAGCGCGTGCGTCCAGCGCGGCAGACGCGTCAGGAGGCTGATGCCCGCGACGATCAACAGGAGCAGACTCAGCGCCTGCACCCAGCTCCACGCGGACAGGGCGGACTCGATCGGCAGCTGCGCGAGCGGCACCAGGAACAGCGCAAACGCCGGCGAGTAGTAGTACTTCTTGACGACCGCGTCGCTCTCGCGGATCTGCTGCGCCTGCGGGTAGTAGTAATAGGTGAAGTCGCAGTACTGCGCCTTGCACTGCGGCTCGATGTCCTGGCTGAAGGTCGCGTAGCCGTCCCAGAGCTGCCGATAGTAAGCGCCGCAGGCCAGAACGATCAGCGCAAAGGCGGCGCAATACGCGAAGCTCAGACGCGTGACACGCATTGACTGACCAGCGTGCGCAGGCTTTGCGAGTCGAACGGCTTGTCCAGGCGCGGGTTGTCGATGCGATCGAGGAATTCACGCGCGCGCAGCGTGAAGGCGCCGCCGGTCAGGAAGATGATCTGCGTGGCCAGCTCGGGCTGCGTACAGGCGAGCTCGGAGTGGAAGTCCATGCCGCTCATCTCGGGCATCATCACGTCGCACACGATCGCGTCGTAGCGGCTGCCGGTCTGCAGCTCCGCCAGCGCGCGCCGGGCGCTGGTGAAGACTTCGACCTCGTGTTCGTCGGCCAGCACCAGCTCGATCGCGCTTCCCATCGCCGGATCGTCGTCGATCACCAGCACGCGGCCGCGCACGCCGGCGGACTCCACGAGTGGCAGCGACACGAACGGCGGCGGCACGTACGCACAGGCGTGCGCGATCGACAGCGTCACACGAAAATTGCTGCCGCGTCCCGGCTCGCTCTCGACGTCGATCTGTCCACCCATGCTGGTCACGATGCGCTGGCAGATCGACAGGCCGAGTCCGCTGCCCACGCCGGGCGGCTTGGTGGTGAAGAACGGATCGAAGATGCGCCCGAGGATGTTCGCGGGAATGCCGCTGCCACTGTCGCGCACCTCGATCACGACCGTGTGCTCGTCGAGAGCGCCCGCGCGCAGCAAGATCTCGTGCTCGTCGGCGCGGCCCTCCGGAATGGCGTGCGCGGCGTTGATCAGCAGGTTCAGGAATACCTGGCCCAGGCGCGCCTCGTTGCCCTGCACCAGCGGCAGCTCGTCGTACTCGCGCACGAAGCGCGCGCGGTGTCGCAGCTCGTTCCAGGCCATGCGCACGGCCGAGTCCAGCACGCCGCTCAGCTGCACGGGGCCCAGGCGCTCGTCCTCCGCGCGCGAGAACAGCTTCAAGTCCGAGACGATCGAGCGCACGCGTTCGGCTGCCTCGCGCGCCTCGCCGATCGAGTGCTGGAGCTCCGGCACACCCGCCTGCGCGCACGCGGTCAACGCCTCGTGGGAGTGACGCAGCCGCAGCGACACCCACTCCAGCTGGGTGATCAGCGCCGCCAGCGGGTTATTGATCTCGTGCGCGATGCCGGCCGCGAGCGTGCCCATCGACAACAAGCGCTCGGTCACGAGCGACTGCGCCTCGAGCTTGCGGCGTTGCGTGATGTCGCGCGCGGCCAGCAGCAGCGCCGGCGCGCCCTCGAACTCACCCAGCGCCGCCGGTCGGATCTCCATCAGCGCGTACTCGCCGTTGGCTTTGCGGTAGCGCAGCTCGCGGGCGCGCTCGTCGCTCGAGCTGGAGTAGAGCTCGCGGTCGTCGGGATGGATGATCTCGCCGGCGTGACGGCCGATCAGCTGATGCGCAGCCGAGTAGCCGAGCGCATCGACCAGCGCGCGATTGACGAAGATCCAGCGGTCATCGCGCACCACGGCGATGCCTTCGGGACTGCACTCGATGACCTGGCGCAAGTCCTGCTGCGCGCGCTCGCTAGCCAGCCGGGCGGCGCGCTCCTGGGTGATGTCCACCACCACGCCCACGTAACCGACGATCTCCCCGTCGTCGCGCATCTCCGCCATGCGCAACGACGTCCAGATCGGGGCGCCATCGTGACGCGCCATGCGCACAGCACCCTCCAGCACCGATGGACCCTTGCGCGACGCGCGCTCGTCGGTGTGGAGCAACGTCTCCCAGCACTTGCCGAGCAGCTCGCCCGACGGTCGCCCGAGCATGCTGCACAGCGCCGGGTTCACGTAGCCGAGCTCGAATCTCGCGGTGCTGACGTAGATCCCGAGCGGCGCACACTCGCACATGGTGCGGAAGCGCTGCTCGCTGCGCCGCAGCGCGTCCATGAGCTGCTCCAGCTGCTTGTCACCTGCACCAGGCTTTGCGAGGTCATAGCCCAGCCCGGAGACCCTGGTCACGCGACCTTGCTCGTCGAAGTGCGGCTCGAGCCGGATCATGTACCTGCCGCGCGGCCAGATTCCCGAGAAGCTCACCGACTCCCCGGACAGTGCGCGGCGCACCATCATGTTCTTGCCGGGGATGAACCTCGGGTACTCGAAGATCGAGCGACCGATCAGCTGCGCCGGCACGAAGCCGAAGTGCTGGATCATCCCGCCGGCCACGGCCGTGTACGTGCCGTGGCCGTCGATCTCGAACATGGTCACCGGTAAGCCGTCGATACAGCGCCGGACGCGCGAGTCGACATCGGGCGGCTCGACCACGGAAGATGCCTGCGCCAAGCCCCCCACGCCGGCGAACCACCGACCTATCTCGAACTTGACCACGGTCCGCATGGAAACGGCTAGCCAGTGCACTCGTCAAGACTCACGAGGGGAGAAAGGCCCCTGCAGGTCGTGATCGATGGCTACCTCGGAGCCGCCGCCCGCCGGGAGCGATTGTTCGCCCCCTTACCTAGTTTCGCTAACTGCAGCCGAGCGCTGCCGGTTCCGCCGGGGGACTCGGCTGGCGCCGCCGACTGAAACGATCGAGCCCGAGGTACACGACGGGAGTGGTGAACATGGTGAATAGCTGCGAGAGCGCGAGCCCACCCACGATTGCCACACCCAGCGGCTGGCGCAGCTCGGAGCCCATGCCCGAGCCCAGCACCAGCGGCACCGCGCCGAGCAGCGCAGCCAGCGTGGTCATGACGATGGGCCTCATGCGCAGGCTGGCCGCGCGCACGATCGCCTCCTCTGGGGAGAGCCCCTCGCGCCGCTCGGCCTCGATCGCGAAGTCGACCAGCATGATCGCATTCTTCTTGACGATGCCGATCAGCAGGATGATGCCGACCAGCGCGATCAAATTGAGGTCGATGCCGAACATGCGCAGCGCGATCACCGCGCCCACGCCGGCCGAAGGCAAGGTGGAGAGGATGGTGATCGGGTGGATGTAGCTCTCGTAGAGCACGCCGAGCACCACGTAGACCGCGAGCAACGCCAGCATGATCAAGAGCGGCTGCTGCGAGAGCGAGTCGGCGAACACGCGCGCGGTGCCCTGGAAGCCGGCGCGCATGCTCGGTGGCAGGCCGAGCTGCTGCTGCGCGCGCTCGATGGCGGCCGTCGCCTGGCCGAGCGAGACTCCGGGCGCGAGGTTGAAGGAGAGCGTGGTCGCAGGGAACTGGCCCTGGTGCGGGACCGCCGTCGCCGAATAGGTCGGCGCCCTGCGCCCGAGCGCGTGCAGCGGCACCAGGCCCCCGCTCGCAGCGCGCACATACAGCCTGTCGAGCGCCTCGGGCCCGCGCTGCAGCGCCGGCTTCATCTCCATCACCACGTGATACTGGTTCGTGTCGGCGTACAGCGTGGCGATTTGGCGCTGACCAAATGCGCTGTAGAGCGCGCTGTCGATCTGTTGCGGCGTGATGCCGTAGCGCCCCGCCGTGTCGCGATCGATGCGGAAGTCGAGCTGCAGGCCCGCGGTCTGTTGATCGCTCGTGACGTCGCGCAGCTCGGGCAAGGTCTTGAGCTTGTCGACCAGCAGCGGCGCCCAGGTCTTGAGGTTCTCGAGCCGGGCGTCCTGCAGCGTGTACTGGAACTGCGTGCGTGAGCTGCGGCCGCCCACGCGCAGGTCCTGCGAGGCCTGCAGGAACACCTGGATACCCTCGACGCGCGAGAGCGGCTTGCGCAGCCGGGCGATGACCTCATCGGCGCTGGCCGTGCGCCCCTCGTTCTTGAGCGCGATGAACATCGAGCCGCTGTTGAGCGAGTTGCCACCCGGACCCGAGCCGAGGAACGAGACCACCTTGTCGACGTCGGGATCGCGCGCGACCACCGCTTGCACGCGCTCCTGACGCTCGCGCATCGAGCCGAAGGAGACGTCTTGCGGACCCTGCGTGGAGCCCATCAAAACGCCCGTATCTTGCTGCGGGAACAAGCCCTTGGGGCTGGTGGCGAACAACCAGCCCGCGAGCCCGGTCATCGCCAGCGTGAGCACCAGCGTGGCCGCGCGGTGGTGCAGCACCCAGCGCAAGGCCGACTCGTAGCCGCCGTGCAGGGCCAGCCACGGCCGCTCGAGCGCGCGGGCCAGCTTACTTTCCGGCCCTTCGCGCCTGCGCAGCAGCTGGCTGCACAGCATCGGCGTGAGCGTCAGCGACACCACCGCGGACAGCACGATCGCCACTGCCAGCGTGACGGCGAACTCGCGGAACAAACGGCCGACGACCCCGCCCATCAGCAGCAGCGGGATGAACGCAGCCAGGAGCGAGACGGTGATCGAGACGATCGTGAAGCCGATCTCGCGCGCGCCCTGGAATGCAGCTTGCAGCGGCGACATGCCGCGCTCGATGCAGCGCGACACGTTCTCGGTCACCACGATCGCGTCGTCGACCACGAAGCCGGTGGCGATGGTCAGCGCCATCAGCGACAGGTTGTTGAGCGTGAAGCCGAGCAGGTACATCACGGCGAACGTGCCGATCAGCGAGAGCGGCACGGCCACGCTGGGGATGAAGGTGGCGCGCAGCGAGCGCAGGAACACGAACACCACCAACGTCACCAGCACCACGCTCAGGAGCAGTGTCCGCTCGACCTCGTGGAAGGCCGCGGCGATCGTCTGCGAGCGATCGAGCGCGACCTCCAGCTTCATGCTCGGGTGGATCGAGGCCGACAGCTCGGGCATCAGCGCCTTCACGCGCGCGATGGTCTCGAGGATGTTCGCGCCGGGCTCGCGTCGCACCAGCAGGATCACCGAGCGCACGCCGTTGGTCCAGGCGGCCGCCTGCGTGTTCTCGACGCCGTCCACGACGTCCGCGATGTCTGCCAGCCGCACCACGTGATCGCCGTCGCTGCGCACGATCAGCGAGGCGTACGACTTCGCGCCCATCAGCTGATCGTTGGCATCCAGGGACACCGCGCGCAGCGGCCCATGCAGAACGCCCTTGGGGCGGTTGGTCGTGGTCTGGTTGATCGCCGTGCGCACGTCGTCGAGCGTGAGGTTCGCGCCCGCGGCCGCACCGGGATCCACCTGCACGCGCACGGCCGGCTGCTGCGCGCCGCCCACGAACACCTGACCCACGCCGGACACCTGCGAGATCTTCTGCGCCAGGATGGTGTTCGCGTACTCGTAGACCTGCGACAGCGGCAGCGCGGGCGAGCTGAGCGAGAGGATCAGCACGGGTGCGTCCGCCGGGTTGACCTTGCGGTGACGGGGGCGCGTGGGCAGGTTGGGCGGCAGATCGGCGCTGGCCGCGTTGATCGCCGCCTGCACGTCGCGCGCGGCGCCTTCCACGTCGCGCGCCAGGTCGAACTGCAGCGTGATGGAGGTGCTGCCGAGCGAGCTGCTCGACGTGATCTCGGTCACGCCCGAGATGCGCCCGAAGCGCCGCTCGAGCGGCGTGGCCACCGCCGTGGCCATCGTCTCGGGACTCGCGCCCGGCAGCGAGGCGCTGATGTTGATGGTCGGCATGTCGACGCGCGGCAGCGGCGCGACCGGCAGCACCTTGTAGGCCACGCCGCCGGCCAGCAGCACTGCAGCCGACAGCAGCAGCGTGGCGATCGGCCGCCGGATGAATGGATCCGAGATGCTCACGGCTGCGCCTCGGCCTGCTGCGGCGCGGCGCGGCGCAGGCGTCGGCCGAGGTTGTCGAGCGCCAGGTAGATGACCGGCGTGGTGTAGAGCGTGAGCAACTGCGAGAGCAAGAGCCCGCCGACGATGCTGATGCCGAGCGGACGCCGCAGCTCGGAGCCGGTACCCGTACCGAGCGCCAGCGGCAGGCCGCCGAGCAGCGCGGCCAGCGTGGTCATCATGATCGGACGGAAGCGCAACAGGCAGGCCTGGAAGATCGCGTCGCGCGGCTTGTGGCCCTCGTCGCGCTCGGCGACGATCGCGAAGTCGATCATCATGATCGCGTTCTTCTTCACGATGCCGATCAGCAGCACGATGCCGATCAGCGCGACCACGCTGAACTCCTCGCCGCACACCCACAACGCCAGCAGCGCGCCCACGCCGGCCGAAGGCAACGTGGACAGGATGGTGATCGGATGGACGAAGCTCTCGTAGAGCACGCCGAGCACGATGTAGACCGTGATCAGCGCGGCGAGCACCAACCAGATCTCGCTCTCGAGCGCCTCGGTGAACGCCAGCGCGGTGCCCTGAAACGAGGCGCGGATGCCGGGCGGCACGTCGAGCTGATCGCGCGCGCGCTCGATGGCCTTGACGGCGGCACCGAGCGCCACGCCCGGCTTGACGTTGAACGACAAGGTCACCGAGCGGAACTGACTCTGGTGACTGATCGTCAGCGGCGCGGTCGCGCGCTCGAAGCGCGCCAGCGCAGACAGCGGGATCGTCGCACCGGCGCTGCTGCGCACGTAGAGCTTGTCAAGCGCCGACTCGTCGGCTTGTAGCTCGGGCGTGATCTCGAGGATGGTGCGGTACAGGTTCCGCTGGGTGAAGATGGTCGAGATCGGGCGCTGCCCGAACGCATCGTAGAGCGTGTCGTCGATGGTCTGCGCCGACACGCCCAGGCGCGCTGCACTGTCGCGGTCGATCACCACGCGCGTCACCGGACCGTGGTCGAGTGAGTCGCTGGTCACGTCCGACAGCTCGGGCAGCTTGCGCAGCTCGTCCAGGATGCGCGGAGCCCAGTCGAGCAGCTCCTCGGGGTTGGCGTCCTCGAGCGTCCACTGATACTGCGTGCGGCTGAGCCGGCTGTCGATCTGCAGATCCTGCGCGGGTTGCAGGTACACCGACAGCTCGGTCTGCGACGTGACCACGTCCTGCAGGCGCGCGAGCGTCTCCTCGAGCGTGCCCTTGCGCTCGGCGCGCGGCTTGAGCGCGATCGACAGCCGGCCCGTGTGCAGCGTGGGGTTGGTGCCGTCCGCGCCGATGAAGCTGGCGACGCTCGCCACGTCGGGATCGCCGCTCAGAGCGGCAGCAGCCTTTTGCTGCAGGTCCGCCATGCGCCGGAACGAGACGTCCGGGCTGGCCTCGGTGACGCCGACCAGAAGGCCCGTGTCCTGCGTCGGGAAGAGGCCCTTCGGGATCTGGATCGCCAGCACCGCCGTCAGCACTGCGGTGAGCAGGGTGACGAGCAACGTGATGCCCGCGTGCTCGAGCACCCAGCCCAGGCTGCGCCGGTAGACGCCGAGCATCGCCTCGAAGCCGCGCTCGGATTGCCGCACCAGCCAACTCGGTCGCGCGTTCGGGTCGTGCGCCTTCAGCAGGTGCGCGGCCATCATCGGCGTCAGCGTGAGCGACAGGAGCGCCGAGATGGCGATGGCCGCGGCGAGCGTGCTGGCGAACTCGCGGAAGATGCGCCCCACGAGGCCCTGCATGAAGAGCAGCGGGATCAACACGGCCACCAGCGACACGGTCAGCGACACGATCGTGAAGCCGATCTCCTTCGCGCCGCGCAGGGCTGCGTCCCACGGCTTCAGCTTCGCCTCGACGTAGCGGCTGATGTTCTCGAGCATGACGATCGCGTCGTCCACGACGAAGCCGGTCGAGATCGTCAGCGCCATCAGCGACAGGTTGTTGAGCGAAAAGCCCGCCCACCACATCACGCCGAAGCTGGCGATCAGCGACAGCGGCACGACCACGCTCGGGATCAACGTGGCGCGCAAGCTGCCGAGGAAAAGGTAGATGACCACCACCACCAGGCCGATGGTGAGCAGCAGCGTGAATTGCACGTCCTCCACGCTGGCGCGCACGGTCTCGGTGCGGTCGCTCAGCACGCGCACGCTGACGCCGGGCGGCAGCGACGCCTGCACCAGCGGCAACAGCGACTTGACCCGGTCGGCGACGGCGATCACGTTCGCTCCCGGCTGGCGCTGCACGTTGAGGATGATCGCGCGCTCGCTGTTCGCCCAGCCGGCGAGCTTGTTGTCTTCGACCGAGTCGATCGACTTGGCGACCTCCCTCAAGCGAATCGGCGCGCCATTCTTGTACGCGAGCAAGATCGGCGCGAAGGCCTCGGCGGTCTCGAGCTGATCGTCGGTGGCGAGCGTGTACTGCTGGCGCGGGCCGTCGATGGCTCCGGTGGGTTGATTGACGTTGGCGGCAGCGACCGCCTGGCGCACGTCCTCGAGCGTCAAGCCGCTGCCGGCGAGCGCGACCGGATCCACCTGGATGCGCACCGCGCGCTTCTGCCGGCCGTTGAGCGTGACCAGACCCACGCCTGGCACCTGCGAGATCTTCTGGCTGAGGATCGAGTCGACCTGGTCGTCGACTTCCGAGAGCGCGAGGCTCTGGGAGCTGAGCGCGAGCGTCAGGATGGGCGTGTCGGCCGGGTTGCTCTTGCTGTAGGTCGGCGGCCCGGGCAGCGTGGGTGGCAAGAGGTTACTGGCTGCGTTGATCGCGGCTTGGACGTCCTGCTCGGCGGCGTCGATCTCGCGATCCAGCTCGAACTGCAGCGTGATCTGCGAGCTGCCCTGGCTGCTGACGCTGGTCATCTGTGACAGCGCCGGGATCTGACCGAGCTGGCGTTCGAGCGGCGTGGTGACCGCCGAGCCCATGGTCTCGGCGCTGGCTCCGGGCAGCAAGGTGGAGACGACGATCGTCGGGTAATCGACCTCGGGCAGCGCCGACACCGGCAGCTCGCGGTAGGCGACCACGCCCGCGAGCAGGATGCCCAGCGTGAGAAGCGTGGTGGCGACTGGGCGCCGGATGAACGGCTCGGAGATGCTCATGGGCTGCTGCCCTTGCCCTTGTCCTTACCGTGACCGGCACCGGCGTCGCGCTGCGCGTGTTGCCCGCCGCCGCGCAGCGCCGGCGACCGATAATCAGCGGAAGGGTCGCGACCATCAGGCGCGAGCCTTCCGGCAGGCGGGTTCGCCGCTCTTGGCTGCAGCGGCGCGCCCGGCTTGACCTGATCCTGACCGTCGATGATCACCCGCTCGTCCGCCGAGAGGCCCTGTGCGATCAACGCGCGCTCGCCTTCCAGCGACTCCACCAGGACCGGCCGCTGCTCGGCCTGGTTGTCCGCGCCGACCACGTACACGAACTCGCCGTTGGGGCCGCGCGTGATGGCCGCGGCGGGCACGCTCAGCACGCCCTTGCGCGTCTCGATCATCACGCGCGCCTTCACGAACTGGTTCGGCCACAGCGCGTGATCGGGGTTGGGCAGCTCGGCCTTGAGCTTCAGCGTGCCGGTGTCGACGTTGACCTGGTTGTCGAGCACGGTCAGCTTGCCGACGCCGAGCACGTTCTGACCCGAGCGATCGGAGACCTCGACCCGCGGCGTGCCCTGCGCGAGCGCGCGCGCGACCTTGGGCAACTCGTCTTGCGGCAGCGTGAACAGCACGGCGATCGGATCGAGCTGGGTGAGCGTGACGATGCCGGTGGTGTCGGAGGCGTGCACCAGGTTGCCGGGGTTCACTGTGCGCAGGCCGGCCACGCCGTCGATCGGCGCGGTGATGCGCGTGTACTCCAGCTGCAGCTCGGCATCTGCCACCGCCGCCTCGTCCATCTTGATCGTCCCACCCAAGGTCGCCACCTGCGTGCGTTGCGTGTCGACCTGTTGTTCGGGCAGCAGCTTCTGCAGTTGCTCGTAGCGCGACAGATCGCGCTGAGCGTTCTCGAGCGAGGCGCGATCGCGCTCGAGCGTCGCCCGGGCCTGCTGCAGGCGCACCTGAAACGGCCGCGGGTCGATCTGCGCCAGCAACTGACCGCGCTTGATCGATGCTCCCTCGGTGAATTTCACGGCCTGCAACTGGCCGTC
This sequence comes from Polyangiales bacterium, assembly GCA_035274465.1. Taxonomy (GTDB): domain Bacteria; phylum Myxococcota_A; class Polyangia; order Polyangiales; family JAFGIB01; genus JADGRF01. Next base: position 25,631 of record DATEOF010000356.1, on the reverse strand, counting down.
GACCTGCGAGCGCACGGTCACGCTGGCGATCGGCGTGACCGTGCCGAGGCCTTCGAGGATCACCGGCACGTCGCCCAGCGTGACCTCGGCGACCAGCACCGGCGTTGGGCGCTTGGCGGCCGCGGCTGCAGGGTTGCCGCCGCCGCGAGCTTCTGCAGAGGGCGCGGCCTGGTGACGCTTCCAGAACCACACCCCGCCGGCACACAGCAAGCCGAGGACGATGAAGATCCAGCCGCGCCGGCGCGGCTTGGAAGGTATGTCTACGGGAGTGGGTGCCGAGTCGGGCGTCATGCTTCTTGTCCTAGCGCCGCCATCAGCTGCGCGCGTGCGCGGTACAGGTTGAGCTGGGCTTGCACCAGCTGCGCCGAGGCCGAGGTCAGGCCGAATTGCGCGTCGCGCAGCTCGATGATGCTCGAGATGCCTTGCCGGTAACGAGCCTGGGCCTGCTCGAGCTGCGACTTGGCCAGGCGCAGGGCCTCGTCTGCAGCCGACAGCGACGCCTGCGTGTTCTCGATCGTGGAGCGCGCCTGCTCGACGTCGTATTGCACCTGCAACGCCACGATGTCGAACTGACTCTGCTGCACGGCGCTGAGCGCGCGCGCCTCGTCGACCATGCCGTTGCTCAACCCGCCCTGGAACAACGGCCAGGTCAGCGCCACGCCCACCGTCCAGTTGGTCCCCAGCTGACTCGGCTCCTGCCCCGCCTCGGTCACGCCGGCGTTGGCCTGGAGCGTGGGCCAATAAGTCCCTTTCGCGGCGGAGAGCGTGGCCTCGGCCGCAGCGCGTTCGTGCTTCAGGCTCTCGAGCTCGGGCCGGTGCGAGAGCGCGTCCTGCACCAGGATCGGCAGCGCGCGGTTCTCCTGGTTGAGCTCGGGCAGCGTGTCGTCCGTGACGTCGAAGTCATCGGCGTCGCGCAGACCGATCGCCTGCCGCAGGCTGGCCTTGGCCAGGCCGTACTGATTGCGCGCCGACAGCAGCGCCACGCGCGCATTGGCCAGGTCGGTCTGCGCTTGTAGCAGATCGATCTCGGGCCGCACGCCGACCTTCACGAAGGCATCCACCTCGTTCAGGTTCAGCTGCTGGTTCTCGAACGCCGCCTGCTGCACGCCGATCAGCGCGCGCGCCGCACGGGCCTCGAAGAACAGCGTGCGTACGTTGAGCGCGGTCTGCAGCTGGCTGGCGCGCGCGGTGGCCCTGGCAGCATCGAAGCTGAGACCGGCGGCGCGCAAGCGCTCGATCGCTTCGTAGTCCCACAGCGTCTGGGTCGCCGCGGCACCGAACGCGAAACGATTGTACGTCCCGCTGGCATTGGCCGAGAACGTGCCGAGACCCAGCTGCGATCCCGCGCCGTGCTGGCGCGCGTACGAGGCCGTGGCGGTGATCTGCGGCAGCAGCACCGAGCGCGCCTGGGTGGTCCGACCATCGGCCGCATCGGCCTGCGCTTGCGACTGGGCCAGCACCGGACTGTGCTCGGCGGCGATGCGCAGGGCGTCCTTCAGCGAGAGCTCGCGCGGCGTCCGCTCCTGCTGCTGCTCGGCCCGGGCCGGCGGCGACACCCACAGCATCCCCAGCAGGCATAATGCGACGCCTGTACGCGGGCGATGGGTGAAGGAGAGAGCCATGGCATGGTTGTAACCGCCCAGGGCGTGGGGGCATGCCTGCATCCCGACCAGCCCCGGGCTCCATCGCACGAACGGGGTCCCGGGGGTCACGAGCCGAACAGCCTCGCTGTGTCATTCAGGGGGTGCTTGCAACCACACCGCCTCTGCGGTGACCTCGGCCGGCCCCAGCGTGAGCCGCACGTGGTGCCGCTCGCCGCTGCGCTTGCGGCGTGACACGCGCGCCGCGTTCACGTGCAGCACGCCGTCGCGCTCGAGCTGCCAGGTGCGCTGGCCGCCGCCGCGCAGCCGATGATGCATGTGTCCGGCGACCACCGCGCGCACGATCTTGCCGCTGCGTGCCGCGTGGGCGAGCGCATCGGCCAGATCCGGATCGCCCCAGTCGCCCTGCTCGGCTCGAAAGTCGTTGCCGTAGATCGAGTCGCGCGTGGCACCGAGCCCGCGCGGGCCGCAGTGCGCGAGCACGAGGATATCTTCGCCGGGGGCGATGTCATCGAACAGCGCGCACAGCCGGGCGGTGGAGTCCGCCAGCGTGGAGACGCCGAAGCGCTGATTCAAATAACGCCGGAAGCCCAGCCGAGGCCCGCCGATCGAGTGCGGTCGCGCAGCGAGCACGCACAGCGTTCCGAAGCGATGCAGGCTGTAGCCGACCAGCGGCACTGGCCCGAGTGCGCGCGCGAGCCGCTTCACGCGGCGCCCCATGCCGACCGCCAGCGCCTCGCGCATCAGCGGCGACGTGTAGAACACCTCGGCGCCCAGCTGCGCGGTGGTGACCGCGTCGTGATTGCCCGGCAGGACGAGCGTCGGCGTGCGCAGCTTCGCTATCGAACGAGCGACACGCACCGCGCCCTCCGCGCCGTACCCCGCGAGGTCCCCTACGAACAACACCAGGTCGTAGCCCGCGCCGTCCAGCGACGACACGTCGCGGTCGTCCCAGGCCAAGTGCACGTCTCCAACCACCGCGATCCGCACCGCTTTTGTGTAACACACGCGGCTTGCAGTTTCGCGCCCAGCCGAGTATGCGAGAGGCCGGCACCGAAAGGGAGGCGTCCATGCTCAAGCTCGGGTTGGTAGTCCGAATGCACGCGAAGCCTGGCAAAGAAGCCGAGGTCGCCGAGTTCCTCGCCGGCGCGCTGCCGATGGCAGAAGCCGAACGCTTCATGCCGCTGTGGTGTGCGTTCCGCGGCCAGAACGGCGACTTCTACATCGTCGACGCCTTCAGCGACGAGTCCGGTCGCGAGCTCCACCTGGCCGGCTCGATCGCGCACACCCTCCAGCGCAAGGCGCCCGAGCTGTTCGACCAGCCCCCGCACATCGAGAAGCTGGACGTGATCGCGGCCAAGCTGTCGAGCCTTTAGACTGCGAGCGAGCGCAAGAAGCGCTCGGCTTCGGCCGGCGTGCGCAGGCGGATGAAGCGAAGCTGGGCCCAATCGGGGTCGCTCATCGCCTGCGTGTAGTCGCGGCGTTTGCGCGCGTGGGTCGTCAGGGTCCACAGCACGATCGACTTGCGCGAGAACAGCGTGCGCCATGACTCGCGATTGCCGGCCCATAGCTCGCGCCCGGTCGCGACCCGCGCCAGCGTGCGCGTGATCACGCGCCGCAGGGCGATCGGCAGCGTGTAATCCAGCCAGATTACACTCGTGGTACGCGGCCACTTGATGGACTGCGTGCGGCTGTAGTTCCCGTCCAGCACCCAGCGCTCGGCCCCAACGGCGTTGCGCACCCGCTCGAAGAAGACCTCGTCGGGCGGCTCGGTCCAGTTTGGATCCCAGAACAGCGCGTCCATCTCGAGGTAGGGCGCATCGAGCAGCGCGGCCAGGCGGCGACTAAAGCTGGACTTGCCACTACCACTCACACCGACGACGTTCACTCGTTGTAGGTCCATTGGCGTTTCGCTGTTAATTCGTCCGCATCTGTGAACCTAAACATTGCCTAAGGCCAATCTAGCTAGTAAGGCCGGACTATCAGTCAGTTTCAATGCCACGGGGTTCCGATGCTTTCAGCTCGTTCTCACCAGTATTACGCATGCATGCTTGCGCTGCTCGCCGCCTGCGCGACCGGCGATGACTCGCCTACCACCCATAAACCGCACCCTGACAGCGATGTGCTCAGCTATGAGGCCGACGTCAAGCCGATCATCGAAGCGAATTGCTTGAGCTGCCACGTGGCCGACGGCATCGCGCCGATGAAGCTCGACACGTACGATGACGTGAAGGCGTGGGCACCGCAGATCAAGCGCCAGGTCGCAGCGCGGACGATGCCTCCCTGGTCGGCCGGTCCGGACTGCAACGAATACCTGGGCGATCGCAGCTTGAGCGATGGCGAGATCGATACCATCGTGCACTGGGCCGAGGAGGGCGCCGTTCGCGGCAAACCGAGCTCGAAGCGCCGCGCCATTTCCAAGGGCGACGAGGAAACGATCGCGTTTCGTCCCGACGTCGAGCTGGAAATGCCCGAGGTCTACAGCCCCAAGCGCAGTCCAGACGACTATCGCTGCTTCGTGTTGCCGTGGCCGGAGCGAGCGCCGAGCTACATCACAGGGGTCGGCCTGCGGCCTGGCAACCGTCAGATCGTGCACCACTCGGTTGTGAGCTTGGTAAGTCCGGAAAACGTGAAACGCTTTCAAGACCGCGACGCCGCCGACCCTGGCCCCGGCTACGAGTGCTTCACCACCGGCGTGAGCGGCGGACAGGTGGTCGAGGGCGAAGCCACGTCGGGCGCCGAGATGATGTCGTCACTGCTCGGAGCGTTCGAGAAAGCCGAGCTGGGCGCGCATTTCCCGTACGGCACCGGCATCCGTGTCGAGCCTGGCTCGGCGATCGTGGTCCAACAGCATTACAACACACTGCCTGTTAGTGGACCTGTTAGTGACCAGTCGACGTTGCAGTTCATGGTCGAGGATGATGTTCCGAATCCGGCTCGAGCATCCTGGTTGGTCAACCCGCAATGGCTGAACGTGATGACGCGCGACAGCATGCACATCGCGGCGAACGATCCGGACGCGACCGTGCAGGTCTCCGCGGCCGGAAATCGCGTCGGGCGCAGCGACAACTTCGAGATCTTCTGGGCGGATCTGCACATGCACACGCTGGGTAGCCGCGGCGAGCTGGCGGTAATCCGCGCGGACGGCAGCCGAGAATGCCTGCTGCGCGTCGACGACTGGAAGTTCGAGTGGCAGGAGACGTTCTTCTTGAAGAAGCCGGTGACCATCGGTCCCGGCGACTCGCTCTACCTCGAGTGCCACTGGGACAACACGGCCGACCATCAATACATCGTGAATGGCGAGCGCCTACCGGTGCAGGACGTGTGGTGGGGCGACGGCAGTCGGGACGAGATGTGCCTGGGCAACTTCCTGGTCGTACAGCGCTGAGCGGCGCTCTGCTCCTGCTCGCCGCCTGTGCGGCGGCGAGCGATCCCGCCGAGCCCGACGCGGCGCCGGCTGACGTCGAGCCGGTCTACGTCGTCGACCTCTCCGCCTTCGAAGAGTTGCCGGACGCCGAGGATCCGTTCTCGGCGTCCGTTCCAGGGCACCTGCCTTGCGCCCCGCCCGCCTACGTGGTCGAGCAAGATCCCGCGGGTTTCAGCACGCTCGAGGTGCGCACCGACGTCTGCAATTACCTGACGTTGCGCCAGCCCTCGCGGGCGCGCATCGAGCGCGGCGACAGGCTCGAGATCTTGATGTGGCACAACACGCTGTCGACGCAGGAATCCGCGCGCGCCTACGCGGCGCTGCAGATCTGCGGCCAGGAAGCCTGGTCGGTCGAGGTGCCGATCCCCAGCCCAGCCCAGAGCTACACTCCGACCTGGCGCGCGCCGCGGACGTTTCCCGCCGGCTGTCCGATCTTGCTGCACATCCACAACCACGGCGCGAACGCCTGGCGCTTCGGAGAGCTGGTGATCGATCGGCACCTATGACTCGGACTCGCGATCCGGGTCCTTCTGGCGGCGGTAGAAGCCCCAGCCGGCTGCGCCGAAGATCGCGACGAAGGTCACGGCCACGCCTCCGACCTCGAGCTTGCGAGCGATGTCCCGCTCGCGCTCGTAGTTGGGTTGAGGGCCAGGTCTCGGATCTTGCAGCTCGATCCCGCCGTAGATCACGTCGTAGACCATGCCGCCAGCGACCATCCCGATGCCCAGGACGAAGATCGCAGCGAAAAGAGCGCAGCCTTTCACGCGGTGTGCGCTAACTCACCCCACCCCCTCGAGTCAACCTCCGCGGTGAAGATGTACAGTCGCCGCGGCATGGACAGATCGCTGGACGACCTCGCCGCGCTGCAGCTGTTCGCCCAGGTGGTGGACAGCGGCTCGTTCACCGCGGCCGCGCGGCGCATGGGCACGACCACCTCGGCCGTGAGCAAGCGCATCGCCGGGCTGGAGCGGATGCTCGGTGTCCGCCTGCTCGCGTTTCGCGTCAAGCCGATCGAGCAGTACGGTCTGGCGGAGATCGACGAGTACCTGTCGATGACACCGGCGTTGTTGATCAGCACGTCCGCGCGGCCGAAGCGCTGCACCGCTGCTTGCAGCATGCGCTCCGCCGTCGACGGCTGCGCGATGTCGCCCGGCACCAGCGCGGGCTCGCCAAGCTGCCTCGCCGCCGCCGCCAGCTTCTGTTCGTCGCGTGCATTCAGGACCAGCTTGGCGCCGTCGCGCGCGTAGGCACGCGCGAGAGCCAGGCCGATGCCGCTCGACGCGCCCGTGATGAGTACGGTGGTCATGTGTGTCGCTCCGATCTGCGCAGGGCGCTGACGCTCCGGCCCTTCCAACCCCAATCGTCCGTGTCGACCTCGTCGATCACGACCATGGTGGCGTTCGGATCCTTGTCCAGCACGTCGACCAGCAACTGTGTGACGCCGTGGATCAACCGTTCTTTGTGGGCGATCGTGACGCCCTCGCGAGTGATCTTGATGTTGACGTAAGGCACATCGTCCTCCTGTGTGAGGATCCAAAGATGTGTCTCCGGCGGCCCCTCTGGCAGTCAATCACGTGGCCACAGACCGTTGCCTCCGCGGCAAGAATCACAGCCGCCGCATGCCGACCGATTGTGCCAGCAGCGCTTCGCGAACCTCGGACACGCGATCGCGCGACACGGGCACCTGCACGCCGCGGCCGTCTTCGGACAATGCGTCGCCCACGAACAGCAGCGTGTCGCTGGTGTTGCGCGTGAGCTCGCGCACGTGGACCACGTTGACCAGCCACTTGCGGTGCACGCGCGTGACCGCGGCGCCCAGCGCGAGCTCGATCGCGCGCAGCGAGAGATCGACGTCGAAGCGGCCATGACGCGTGTGCACGAAGGTGAGCCGTTCTTCGGCCTCGAAGGCCCAGATCTCGTCCGGATCGAGGAAGACCAGGCTCTTCTTCTTGCGCGCGACGATGCGCGGCGAGCGCGCCGGCGCTGGCGCGCGGCGCTGGCGCAGCCTGGACAGGCACTGCAGCACGCGCTCCTCCCCGAAGGGCTTGAGCAAGTAGTCCGCCGCTCCGAGCTCGAAGGCCGCGAGGGCGTGTTGCTCGAAGGCAGTGGCGAGCACGACCTGCACGTCGGGGGCACTCCGCCGCAGCGCCTGCGCGAAGCTCAGCCCGGCCTGGTTGCCGGCATCGCGCGCCAGCTGAATGTCGACGAAGGCGACGTCTACCTGCAGGCCCGCCGCTGCACCGAGCGCTTGCTGCGCCTCGTCGACGTTCGACACCGCGCCGACGACCTCGGCCAATCCCGAGTCCACCAGCAGCTCGACCAGGTAGTTGCGCGCAGGCCACTCGTCCTCGACCACCAGCGCGCGCAGCTTGTCGCTGTCGGTCATGGCGCCGGCACTCCCGCGGGGACGTCCACCGTGACCGTCGTGCCTTCCGGCATGACCGACCAGGTGACCGTTCCCGCATCGCCGTAGCGCAGTGCGACGCGGCGGCGCACCGACTCCAGGCCGAAGGCGCCGTTGCGTACCGGACTATCACTCATGCCCGGGCCATTGTCTTGCACCTGACACAACAAGCGTGAGCCGTCCGCCGTCAGCTGCGTCTTGATCAAGACATGCCCCGGCCCCTGCGCGTGCAGCGCCCCGTGCTTGACCGCGTTCTCGACCAGCGGCTGCAGCAGGAGCCGCGGCAGCACCTCGGTCTTCGAGTCTTCCGAGACATCCCAGCTGAACGACAGATCACCGCGGTGCCGCGTCTCGAGGATCTGCGCGTAGCGCCGCAGCCAGTCGAGCTGGTTGCACAGCGGTTGCAGCTCGGTCTCGTCCTTGAGTGCGTCGCGCAGCAAGTCGCCGAGCGCCGACAGCAGACGGCGCGCCTCGCGCGGCTCCTGCGTGACCAGGCCGGCGATGGCGTTCAACGTGTTGAGCAAGAAGTGCGGCTCGAGGTGGCTGCGCAGGCGAGCCAACTCGGCGGCGGTGCGCAGCTGATCGCTCTCGGCCTTGAGCTTCTCGGCCTGCAGCGAGCGCACGCGCGCGTCGTCGAGCAACTCGGGCAGCACGAATGCCAGGGTCCACAGGCCGAACTGGCTCTGGGCCTGGGTCAGGCCGTAGAGCACGACTCGACCCATGCGCATGGGCTGCGAGCTGAAGATGCGCAGGTTGAGCGCCGGCACGAGCTCCGAGAGCTTGAAGAACAGCCAGCCCCACGTGCTGCCGATGGCTGCTGCCAGCACGATGCCCAGGCCGACGAACAACAGCCAGGAATGGCCGGCTCGGCGGGTCCAGCGGAACAGCGCCGACAGGGCCAACAAGAGGCACGGCAGCTCGAACGCGAACAGCAGGAGCACCGAGCCCAGGCGCCCCGCGTCGCGGCTCGAGGTGTATTGAACCAGGAGCTGCAGCACCACCACGAACACCAGCACGGCGGTGCCCGTGAGCACGCGCAGCGAACGCGCGCGCCGGGTCTCGACCTGCTCCTCTGTGCTGGTCATGGCCGGATGACAATAACTCCGCGGGCTTCCGGCTGCACGCACCTGCGATTCGGCGCCCCGGGGCCGCCTTTCGTCGCCCGGACAGGACGGCTCGTGGGTTCCGCGGGCACGACCTCGCCCTACCCCGGCCCGGTGCTCGCCGCACCTGCAGGCCGACACCGGATCTGACGCGGATCGACGATGTCCGCAGCCAACAGCTGCAACCGAACGAAACATGCGCCGCTGATGGCTGCAGGATAGTGATCGTGCTGGAAGCGCTGCCGCTCGGACGACGACGCCGGCGCGGTCGCCGACGGCGGTGTGGGCGACATGCGCGGCTGCATCGAACACCACGCGCCCAAGCTGCCCAAGTGTGTGGGCGAGTTGTTCAGCTGCTTGAACGACGCCGGCCTGCGGAGCCGCGACGCCACGCGCGAAGAGATCGCGGCCTGCGTGCAGAGCGCACACATGTGCTTCCGGGAGGGCCTCTCGCAGCGGCGGGGCGCACGCGCAGATCAAGGCGATGACGACGACCAGGGCAACGACGAGGATCAGCAGCGCAGCAGGTTCGGTCGCCGCGGCCGGCGGTGACGAGATCGGGCGCGTGCTAAGCTCAGCGCCTGTCATGCCTGAACGCCGCCCACCCAGTCATTTGTTGCGCGCGAAGCTCGCGAGCAGGGCCAAGATCCTGTTCGCGATCGCTTCGGCTGGCTTCGTGCTCTACCGCCTGGGCATGTCACTGTACGGCAAAGGCCACTAGCGCCTTGTCGAAGATCGCGCGCACGCGGCGGGTCATCTGGTCGCGGGCTGCGTCGCGGTAGATGTAGAGCTCGAGGTCCTCGCAGCGCTCGATGGACTGTGGGTCGTGCAGGACCTTCCGGGCTCGCGACACGGCCAGGCCGTTCGTGATCAGCAGCCCGAACTGATGCGGCCCGCGGTACCAGCCGCGGCTGGTGATCCAGAAGTACGGCTGCAGATAGCTGCGGACCGCCAGCGCGTGCACTCGATCATCCGTGAACAGCATGAGCGGCTTGGCCACCCAGTAGTCGGCCAGCACGGCGGTGACGCCCTCGCGCTCGCCCACGCGTCGCACGCACTGCGCGGCCTTGCGCTGTGGAGCCTGGTAGTTGCCGTGGGCCAGCGGCGTGATGCTGCAGACGAACGCGCCGATCGAGACGAGCGTGAGCGTGGTCAGCGCGCGGCTGGCCCAGGCGGAGGAATCTTCGGGTAGCCGCGCACTCAGCCAGCCTGCGAACACGACCACGCTGAGCTCGCACGGGACGATCAAGTAGCGCAGCGTCCAGCGATCGCCGTACGCACCGGTGTAGAGGAGCGCGCTCAGCACACTGCCCGTGGTCAGCAGCTGCCAGCAGGCGAGGATGCGCAGCCGCGGCGTGGCGCGCTCGCTGGCGGCGAGCAGGCACGCGAACACGGCCACGATCGCGAGACCCAGGAGCGCGTACTTCGCCAGCGGATCGGGATCTTGCCAGAGCCTGGCGGCGTTCTCGAACGCGACCGAAGTCCCGCCGTGCAGGTTCTCGGCGCGCGCGATGCCTGACTGACGGGCCGCCCACAAGCCGGCGGGTCCACACACTGCAGCCAGCGCGCAGCGCACTACGAGCACAGGCGGCTGCGCGCGCCGCTGCCACCACGCCGCGGCCAGCGCGGTCACTCCCAGCGCGACCGACGAGCTCGCGACGAACAGGCCGTCAGATGCACCCGTCAGTGCGCTGAGCACGCCCACGGCGACCGTGCCGGTGGCGCGTGGCGGATGGTCGGGGCGCAGACACAGCGCGAACACGACGAGAGTGATCAGCAGCGTGCCGCCGTGCGCGGAGAAGATCAGCGTCGGACCTACCAGCGCCGCGGCGTCGCAGGCGTAGAGCATCAACCATGCGACGAGCAGCGGGACGACCAAGGCGGTTTCCGCGGCGCGGGCCGGGAGCGCTCGGCGCAGGAGCGCGCGCGAGGCGACCATCACCAGCAGCAGTTGGAGGCAACAGGTCAGGTACTGCGCGGGCTCGGACGTCTTGGCTCCTGTCACCAGCCACGCTGCGCCGTACAGCAGCATGTCCGGGAAGACGTAGGGCGCAGGGGTCAGCTGCCAATCGCTGAGCCGGCCGTGCCAGCGCGTCAGATCTGCGAACAGCGTCGGGATGTACAGGTGGTCGGCAATGAAGTAGTTCTCGTGTAGCGGGCCGGCAGCGACGCCCACGGCGATGAACAGCACGCCGAGCGCGAGGCCGATCCAGTACACCGCTCGCCAGGCCCGCCCTGCAGCCATCGGGGCCTTGTAACACGCTTGCATCCGCCCATCGGTGCGAACACCAGCTTCATTCTCCGTTACCGCTCACGGCAAGCTCCTCGCGACGCCGACGAAATAGCCCGATGCAATGTCTTTGACTTCACCGCGCGAACCCAGGCATTCCGGCTCCAACGCGTGGCCGTCGATCACCCGGCCGGCTGCCGGCAGCGCGGGATCCGCTGGAAACGCGATGATCTCGAGCCCGCCCTGCTCGGCAGCCTGCGAGAGATTGTCGCCGCTGAGCTTGACTCGCGTGAGCTCGCCTCCGGGCAGCCCAACGCGCAGCGTGTCGCCGCGTGCGGCGAGATCCGCCGGTCGCGCGAACAGGCTGCCTCGATAGTACATGCGCCCGTTCCAGCCGTGCGACTCCGAAGCCAGCGTGCGGATCCACACCGGCACCCACGTGTCCAGGCGGCCATCGCCGCTCGTCAGCCGCAGCTCCGCAAAGATCGTGATGACTTGACCATCTTCGATGAAGTCTGCGGGCGGTTCGTTCCACGCCAGCTGCTCGTTGCCGGTGAAGATCGTCTGTTCGCGGTAGCCCACGCGATGCACGCACAGCGAGTGGCGCGCGAGGCGTGCGTCGAAGCTCAACGTATCGCCCGCGCCGTCGCGCCAGCGCAGCGCCCGCGGCGCCTGATCGCGCAGCGCGGCGAGCGCGTCGCTGGCGTGAAAGCCGCCGAACGCCGTCTCGGCGTCGACCTCGCGCTCGTCCGGGTCGCAGTCCGAGCCGATCCGGGCGATCTCGCAAGCTGCGCCGCTCCGAGTCTGCAGCACTAGCGCGCCGTGAGGGCCTTCCTCGGTGATGCCGATGCTCAAGCTCAGCTGGCCCAGAGACTCGCCAAGGCCCTGTTGGAGCGAAGACTTCAGCTCGCTGGGTAGCAAGGTCAGCTCGTCGAAGAGCGTCGAGATCAGAGCGTTCTCACGATCGGACGCGCTGAGCAGCGCGGGAAACGCAACATCCATCGCGCGATGGTCGCTGCGCAGCTGCACCTCGATCGTCTGCTGCAGCTGTATGCGGCAGATATTCTCGTCGGCAGGAGCTCGGACCTCCGGGTCGCCCGTGGCGGCCGCCACGTCGATCGTCAGCGGCGTCTCCTTCGCCTCGGTGTTGGAGCGCCACCAGGGCGTCCAGCGCAAGTGCGTGCGGTGTGTACCCTGGGCATGCTCGCGCACCGCAGCCCGATCGATCGGGCGCCACGGCCCGGACTCGCACGACCCTTCTACCCCGCTCTGACCGCCCACTTGCGGTGTCGCGCCGAGTCGCCCCGTGACAGGTTCTGCGCCTGGCGCGTTCTGGCACGCGACCGAGAGCAAGACGCCGAGCGCGAAGCCCAGACTCCAGCGGTTCGATGAAGCAGTCATGCTCGAGAGCTCCTCCAATGAAACACTGCGGGGACTCCGGGGTACGAGCAAGCCCGTAGTTCGCGTTTTCGAACATAATTGCCCTCGACTACGCACGACAACGTGCGAATCTGAGGAGATGGATTGGTCACGTGCCGGGAGCCAGCTGCTGCGCGCGCTGCGCGGCAAGCGTTCACAGGTCGCCTTTTCGCGCCGCCTCGGCTACCGCTCGAACGTCGCCTGCGACTGGGAGGCCGGGCGCCGGTTCCCCACCGCCGCCGAGGTGCTTAGGGCGTGCCGGCGGCTCGGGGTCGACGTCGACGCTGCGTTCACCGCGTTCCAGCCGGCGTGCGCGCCGGCACTGCGCAAGGGCGCGGGTTTTCACGTCGAGCGCTGGCTGTCGTCGCTGCGCGGTGACTTGAAGGTGGTGACCCTCGCCGCCCGTAGCGGCTACTCGCGCTATGCGATCATGCGCTGGCTGAGCGGGCAAGCGCAGCCGCGCCTACCAGACTTTCTCGCCCTGGTCGAAGCCATCACCGCGCGCGCTTCGGATCTGGTGCAACACCTGGTGCCGATCCAAGACGTCGCAGAGCTCGCCGGAGTTCACGCGCAGCGGATGGCTGCAAGGCGCGTCGCGTTCGACGCGCCTTGGTCGGCCGGTGCATTGCGCGTGATGGAGACCACGGGCTACCGCAGCCACGCGGCGCATCCGCCAGGCTACATCGCCGAGCGGCTCGGCCTGCCCGCGGACGCCGAGCGAGCATTGCTCCAGAGCCTGGAGAACGCGGGCATCGTGCGCCGCGAAGGCGGGCGCTACCACGACGTCGAACCGCTCACGGTCGACATGCAAGCTCCCGCTGCCGACATCAACCGCCTCAAGTCGCACTGGGCCAGCGTCTCCGCGGAGCGCGCTCACGCGCCGCGCGCCGATGATTGGCTGGCGTACAATACGATCTCCGTCTCCAGCGCCGATCTCGAGCGCATCCGCGACGTGCTACGCCGCGCGTTCCGTGAGATTCGCGCGATCGCGGCTGCATCCGAGCCAGTGCAGTCAGCCGCGCTGCTCAACCTGCACCTCGTGACGTGGGGCGATGCGCCGGGCACCACGCCGGTCTAGTGTGCTGAGCGGCGCGTATTCCGTATCAGTGCGCGCGCGCCTTGGCCGGCTTGCGCGCCAGCGGCTTCCGGCCACCCTCGTGTCCACGGCGCGGGCCGGGCCGGGCGTCGCGCCGCTTGCTCGGCGGCTGTGCGGTCCGTTCGGGTTCGAGCGGCTCCGAGGCGGGTCGGATCAAGATCCCTGGCTCGCGCGGGTCGGGCTTGCGCGCTGCGGCGGCGAAGGCTGCGGCGACTTCGTTCGAGATGCCCACGAGCGATTGGCGTGCCTCGACGCGGATCGCTCCGACGTCGCGCCCGCGGATGTTGCCGCGGCGGCAGAGCATCGCGAGCAAGCGTCGGGGGTCTGCGCCGCGCTGGTGGCCCCAGGATACTCGGAACTCGCTGAAGCCGCCCTCGTGACCGCGCGGCGCGTCTTCGCGTTCGCCCTCGGGCGCGGGCCGCCGCGCAGGGCGCTCGCGCTCGCGGCGGCGTTCGTTCGTAGCTCTCGGCTTCGCTTCGGCTCGCTCGACACGCGCCGGCGGCGCACCGAAGACGCGCAGCTCACGCGGCGCGGTGCTGGTCGCGTAGCGCTGGGAAAGCAGTCGCGCGAGCGCGCGTTCGAGGCCACCGGCCGCGATCAAGCGCTCGGCCAGGCCGCGATAGCGCTCGTCCGGCTCGCCCTCCGCGGTGAGCTCTGCGAACAGGCGCTCCTCGCGCGCGCGCTCGATCTGCTCGGCGCTCGGCACCGGCTCGAAGCGCGGCTGGATGCCGAGCCTGCGCAGCAAGCGCGTGGCGTGCACTGCTCCCGCGGGCGCCACCAGCAGCGAGCTCGTGCCCTTGCGGCCGGCGCGTCCGGTGCGCCCGCTGCGATGCGTGTAGGCGTCCGGGTTGGTCGGCAGCTCGGCGTGCACCACGCGCGTGACGTCCTGCACGTCGATGCCGCGCGCCGCGACGTCGGTCGCGATCAACACGCGCAGGCCGCTCTGGCGAAACGCAGCCAGGGTGCGGTTGCGGGCTTCCTGCTGCATCTCGCCCGACAGCGCGCTGGCGGCGAAGCCGTTCACGATCAGCGCGTTGGCGATCTCGGAGGCGTCGGCGCGCGTGCGCACGAAGACCAGCGTCTGATCGGCCTCGTAGGCCAGGAGCAAGTTGATCAGCGCATCGAAGCGCTGCTTCGGATCGACGATGTGGATCACGTGGTCGATGTCGGCGTTGGCCTGACCCAGGCGCGTACCCTGCACGTGCGCCGGGTTGCGCTGCACGCGGTTGGCCAGCGAACGGACCAGCTCCGGGAAGGTGGCCGAGACCAGGTGGGTGGCGCGCGCCTCGGGCACGGCCTTGAAGATCGTCTCCAGGTCCTCGCGGAAGCCGAGGTCGAGCATGCGGTCGGCTTCGTCGAGCACCACCGCACCCACCTGTCCGGGATCGATCGAGCCCCGCGCCAGGTGATCGACCAGGCGGCCGGGGGTCGCGACCACCACCGACGGGCCCTTGGCCAGCGCGCGCAGCTCCTGCCGGTAGCTCGCACCGCCCGTGGTCGTCGCCAGGTGCGTGGCCGTGCCGGCGTACAGCCAGCGCAGCTCCTGCTCGACCTGGTGCGCGAGCTCGCGGGTCGGGGCGATGACCAGCGCGCGCGGGCGCGCCACGCCGGACTGCGCCGGGCTGTCCAGCTTCACCAGGTCGCGCAGGGCCAAACCGATGGCCAGGGTCTTGCCGGAGCCGGTCTGAGAGGTGATGCGCAGGTCGCGACCCTCGAGCGCAGGGTCCAGCACGGCGCGCTGTACCGACGTCAACTCCGTGAAACCCTTGCGTTCGATCGCGTCGAGCAGATCCGCGCCGAGGCGGTCTGCGTGCTCGGTCAATGCCATGTTGGGCGTGCTGGTAGCAGAACCGGCGCGCGAGTCAAACGCGTAGCTCCGGCACACACGTACGGGCACAACCCCCACAGTGTTCGCAGAACGCTCGCCGCGTTATCGTGGCTAACTCAGAGGCGAGCTTGTCGCAGACCCCGGCTGGAACGCAACGCGCGCGCCCTTCGAGCGGCGGCGACCCCTTGCTGGCGGGCCGCTATCGGCTGCGTGAGCAGCTGGGAGTCGGCGGCATGGGGGCCGTGTTCAGCGCGCACGACGTGGTGCTCGGCCGTGACGTGGCGCTCAAGCAGCTGCAGCTATCGGCGGCGCAGGCCAGCAAGCGCAAGCTGATCGAGGCGCTGTTCGAGCGCGAGTACCACACGCTGGTGCGCCTGAAGCACCCGCGCATCGTCCAGGCCTACGAGTACGGGCTCGATACGCAGGGGCCCTACTACACGATGGAGCTCCTGGGTGGCCGCGACCTGAAGGAGCTCGCGCCGCTGCCGTACCGCGAAGTCTGCCAGCACCTGCGCGACGTGGCCTCCGGCCTCGCACTCTTGCACGCGCATGGCCTGGTGCACCGCGACGTGAGCCCGCGCAACGTGCGCCTGGGCCCGGACGGTCGCGCCAAGCTGATCGACTTCGGTGCACTGGCGCCGTTCGGGGTGGCGACCAGCATCGTCGGCACGCCGATCTGCATCGCGCCCGAGCTGCTGCGCCGCATGCCGCTCGATCAGCGCTCCGACCTGTTCGGGTTGGGCGCGATCGCCTACATCGCGCTGACCGGCGAGCTGCCGTATTCGGTGCGGCGCCTCGAGGACTTGCCCGGGGCCTGGCACACCGCACCGCTGCCGCCCTCGCAGCGCGTGCCCGGTGTGCCAGCGGCGCTCGACGCCCTGGTGTTGTCGCTGCTCAAGGTCGATCCGCTCGCGCGCCCGAGCAGCGCGGCAGCCGTGATCGATCAGCTGACCGCGATCGGCGAGCTCCCCGCGGAGGAACACGATCACGCCGCCGCGAGCTACCTGCGCAGCAGCGCGCTGGTCGGGCGCGAACACGAACGCAGCTGGCTGCTCAAGCGCGTCGCGCGCGCGCTCACCGGCAGTGGTGCCCAGGTGGTCGCCAGCGGCGGCGCAGGCATCGGCAAGACCCGCCTGCTGCACGAGCTGAGCCTGGAGGCACAGCTCAAGGGCATGGTCGCGGTGAAGGCGGACGCGCAAGCTTCGCCCGAGGCCTTCGGCGTGGCGACCCGGCTCGGCGTCGAGCTCTTGATGGCGATCCCAGAGCAGGCCCAGCGCGCGGCGCGGCCGTACGCCGGACTGCTCGTGCAGCTGTCAGATGCGCTGCGCGAGCGGCTCGGCGACGCGCCGCCGGTCGCGCTGGCCACGGATCCCAGCGAGCGCCGCGCGCGTTTTCAATCTGCGCTGCACGACTGGTTCGTGCAGACCTCGAAGGAGTGCCCGCTCTGGATCGCGGTCGACAACGCCCAGGCCGCGGATTCGAACTCGGCTGCCTTCCTGGCCGCGATCGGCCGCGCGAGCGAACAGAACCGCATGCTGCTGCTCGCCACACAGCGTACGGGCGAGACCAGGACAGCCGCGTCGGACTCGCTACGCGCGCTGCGCAAGCAGGCGAGTCACCTGAAGCTCGGCGCGCTCGGCCGCCCCGACTGCGAGCAGCTGGTGGGTTCGCTGTTCGGCGACGTACCCAACACTGGCCGCATCGCCAGGCTCCTGCACGAGCGCAGCGGCGGCAATCCACAGCACTGCATCGAGCTGGCGCAGGTGTTGGTACGCAAGCGCATCGCCACGTACGTCGCGGGCACCTGGGTGCTTCCGCTCGACATCGACGCCGGCGAGCTGCCCGATCGCCTGGATGAGCTCGTGGCGGAGCGCCTCGCAGCCGTCGGCGACGTGGCGCGCGATCTGGTCGAGACGCTCAGCGTGGACGGCGCGCCCGTGTCGATCGATCGCTGCCTGACGCTCGCCAACCGCGCCAGCGCGGCCGACGTCTACCAGGCGCTGGCCGAGCTGATCGCGGAGCAGATCCTGGTCGTGGAGAACGACAGCTACCGCTTCGCGCAGCCGCGGCTCCGCGAGGCCGTGTTGCTGCAGATGGACGAGGCCCGCCGCCGTTCGCGACACCTGCAGATCGCGCACGAGATGCTCGCGCAAGGACCCAAGCACGGCCGGCTCGTGGCGGCGGCGCTGCACCTTGTGCGTGCAGGCGAAGAGGGGCGCGGCGCAGACATCATCGCCCAGGCCGGCCGGGCCTATCTGCGCGACACCGATGCCTACGACAGCAGCGAGCTGGTCGTGCGCGCGCTGCAGAAGGCGCTCGAGATCTACGACCGACAAGGCCGATCCAAGTACCAGATGCTGGCGGTGTTGTACCCGCTGATCACGCTGGGCTTCTTCGTGGACTGGCGCATCGTGCGCGACCACTCGATGCGCGGTCTGTCGATCGGCCTCGAGATCACCGGCCTGGCGCGCGCGCACGCCCTGTCGCGCAGGATCGGCGTGCGGGCCGCGCTGGTGCTCTCGCTGAGCGCGGCGGCGCTCGAGTTCCGCGGCCAAAAGCGGCGCGGCCTCGACTACGGACTCAAAGACGCCATCCGCGCGCTGTGCGCGATGGTGCCGGGTACGGTCGGCACCAACTCGATCTTCTTCGATCTACCCGCGATCCAGCGCGTGCAGCGCATGCTCGAGCCGGTCGGGATGCTCGGCAAGCCCGATCAGGTGCCGAAGCTCCTGTACCGCTTCGTCGAGATCCAGCCGCTGGTCATCCAGGGCCGGGTGCGCGAGGCCGCCGAGGCGCTCGGCGCCTTGGCACCGGCCTTCATGACGCCGCGGATGATCAAAGACATCGGCGAAGGCCAGTGCCGGGGCATGTACGGCGGCGTGATCTACATCGCCGCGATCGAGCACTGCTACTGCTTTGGCCGGCGCGCGCTCGAGCTGGCCGACGAGATGGAACGGCTCGGCATCCACACCTGGGCTGCGTCGGCCGAGCAGGTGAGGCTGTTGTACCACGCGGTGCGCGGCGAATCGGAGGCGGTCGCGCGCTGCCGGGCGCGCGTGGAGCTGTTCGCCGTGCAGGGCGAGTCGATGTGGCAGGTCGAGATCTTCCTGCCGGCGCTGCTGCTCGACACCAATTTGCTGGTGCGCGACACGGTCGCCGCCCGCCGCAACGCCGAGCAGCTCGCACGGCGCGCCGAGCAGGTCGAGTCGCTCGTGCCGTACGCGCGGCTGGCGCACGCCGGCTATCTCGGCTTGCGCGGCGACCTGCCCGCGGCCATCGCCGCATTCGAGGACACGCTGCCGCGCTTTCCGCCGCACTCGTATCCATCCTGGCTGCTCGTGCGCGCATTCTTCGCCGACGTACTCAACCGCGCGGGCCAGCATGCGCGCGCCAAGCAACTGTTGCTCGAGGCGCTTTCGTGCTCGAGACCCGAGGACGCGGTGGCCATCATGCTCCACCTCGAGCCGCGCCGGCAGCTGGCGCTGGCCGAGGCGGGGCTCGGTAACCATGCGCGCGCCGTCGAGCTGCTGGACGCGATGCTCGCGGAACACGGCCACCAGGACAATCGCCTGGCCGTCGGCCTCATGCACGAGGCGCGCGCCGAGGTCGCCCTGCAGATGCGCGACGAGGCCACGCTCCATGCGCACTTCGCACAGATGGAGGAGCGCTTCCGCGCGACCAAGAACCCCGCGCTGATCGCGCAGGTCGAACGACTGGCCGCGCGCGCGCAGCTGCGGCACCCCGGCGCGGCCGACCCGTCGCTGCGCCCCGCCGAGCCGGAGAGCGTGAGCATCCAGCGTTCCTTTGCGGAGATCGCGAGCGCGCCCGATCGCTACAAGCACGCGCTGCAGCTGGTACTGCGGCGCACGCGCGCCAAGAATGGCTTCCTGTACGTCCTCCGTAACCGTGCCGCGCACCTGGTCGCCGCCAGCAGCCCGGATGAGCCGCCGCTCGGGCTGGAGGCGGAGCTGCTGGAATCCGCGCTGCGCCTGCAGAACGAGGAGAATGACGCCGACGAGACGCGCATGCTGGAGCCCGAAGCTCCGGGCGGCGGCGACTATCAAGTCATCATGCTGGCCACGCACCGCGATCGCCGGCCGATCGTCGTCGGCGGGCTGATCCTGGAGGACAGCGAGAGCGCCTGGCTGGACGCGGCCTTCCTCGAGAGCATTGCGCAGGCGCTGCACGATCGTGAGGGCTTGTCGACCGCGTTCTGAGCGGAACGCACACCCTTCAGCAGTCGGCTCCCGGCTCCGGGCTTCAGACTTCGTCAGACAGAAGAGCAGCAGCGCAGGCTCCGAGCCGTTGCCGAAGCCCGCAGCCTGGAGCCCGAAGCCCTCGGAAGACTCCCTTCGCCACACGTCAGCACACAATCGCGTGACGCGCGCGCTCCCCTTAGAATTGGGTAGATGCCGAGCGCACGCCCCTCCGAGGCACCCGCGCTGCGCCTGATCGCCGGGCGCTACGAGGTGCAGGAGTTGCTGGCACGCGGCGGCATGGCGTGCGTGTACCGCGTGCGCGACAGCGCGACGGGCGCAGCGTTCGCGCTGAAGTGGCTCACCGATTCGACCAACAAGGCCTCACGCGAGCTGTTCGAGCGCGAGTACCACACGCTCATGCAGCTCGCGCATCCGCGCGTGGTGCAGGCCTACGAATACGGGCTCGACGACGATAACCCGTACTACACCATGGAACTCCTCGACGGCGGCGACCTGCGCGAGCTGGCTCCGCTGCCGTGGCAGGAAGTCTGCCGCATCGCCTACGACGTTTGCTCCGCGCTCTCGCTCTTGCACTCGCGGCGACTGATCCACCTCGATGTGACACCGCGCAACATCCGTAGGACTGCCGACGGTACGGCCAAGCTGATCGACTTCGGCCTGCTCGCGCCGATGGGCCCGCGAGGCTTCCTGGCTGGCACGCCGGCCTTCATCGCGCCCGAGGTGATCGGCAACTTGTCGCTGGATGGGCGCGCCGACCTGTTCTCGCTCGGCGCCACGCTGTACCACGCGCTCACCGGTCGCTCGGCGTACCCGGTGCAACGCATGCAACAGCTTCAAGACGCCTGGCGCAGCAACCCGGCCGCACCTTCGCGGCTGGTCAAAGATCTGCCGGCCGCGCTGGATCGGCTGGTGCTCTCGCTGATCCGACTCGACGCCGGCTCTCGGCCCAAGAGCGCGGCCGAGGTGATGGAGCACCTGCTGCCGCTGCTGGGATCCCCGCCGAGCGAGCTGTTGAGCGTGACGCACGCGTACTTGACCACGCCGCAGCTGGTCGGCCGCGAGGAGCTGATCAAGCTGTTCCGCCGGCAGATGGTGCGCTCGCTGCGGCAGCGTGGCGGAGGGTTCCTGATCTCGGGCAAGGCGGGCATCGGCCGCTCGCGCGTGCTCGACAGCTTCGTGCTCGAGGCCAAGTTGATCGGCGCGGTCAGCTTGCGCGCGCGCGCCGCGGACGGCCTGGGCCTGCGCTTCGGCGTCGCCCAGGTGCTCGCGCAGCAGCTGCTGGACGCGTTTCCCGAGGAGACAGCCCAGGTGATCGCCGCCGGGGGAGAGGCTGCGCTCTTGTTCGAGCGCTCCGAGACCGAGACGAGCGCGCCGAAGCTGATCGACATCGCCGGGGCAGCGCACGGCCGCACGGCCATCCACGGCGCGCTGTGCGCCTGGATGTTGCAGCTCGCCCGGTATCGCGCGCTGGCGATCGCCGTCGACGACCTGCACCAGGTCGATGACGCCTCGGCGGCGTTGATCGCCAGCCTGGCCAGTGAAGCCCACGATCTGCCGCTGGTCTACGCGGTGACGCTGGATGCAGACGCACAGGTCCCGGCGCGCGACGCGCTCGCGGTGCTGCGATCACGCGCCGAACCGATCGAGCTGCCGCCGCTCGATCGCGACCAGATCAACAGCCTGCTGGGCTCGGTGTTCGGCGATGTGACCAACCTGCAGCTCTTGAGCAGTCGCTTGCACCCGCTGTGCGGCGGACGGCCGCGCGATTGCATGCTGCTGGCCTCGCAGCTGGTCGACGCAGGCGTGATCACCTACGCCGACGGCGCCTGGTCGTTGCCCGAGGCGTACGACGAAGGCCAGCTGCCGGCCAGCATCGAGGAAGTTCTGGATCGAAAGGCGGCGCAGCTCAGCCCGCAGGCGCGGACCTTGGCCGGGCTGCTCAGCCTCGGCTTGCTGCGCAGGCTCAGCCGCTCTCAGCTGCTGTTGCGAGCGGGCGCCAGCGGGCACGCGACCGATCGCGCCCTGGATGAGTTGCTCGGCGCGCTGCTGGTCATCGGCGACCACGCAGGCTACGCGCTGTGCCACGACGGCTTCGCGCTGCGCGTGCAGGCGCTGTTCGGCCCTGACGAGCGCAAGGCGCTACACGCGCAGCTGGCGCAGATCTATCAGCGCTCGGGGCAACAGCCACTCGTCGTCGCCCATCACTGGCTTTGCGCCGGTGAGCCCGCGCGCGGCCTTCAGCTCTTGCCGGCACTGGGGCCCGACGCGAGCGGCTGGGAGGCAGCGCTGGACCAGGCGCTGTCGCAGCTGAGCGTGGAACAGGTCGCCATCACGCTGCAGCTGGCGCTGAACGAGGCGGAGCGCGCAGCGCGGCCGGCCAGCGAGCTGCTCTCGTTGCGCGAACGACTGGCGCACATGAGCACGCTGGGCGACGACCCCGACTACTACTACAACGTCGCACCGGCGTGCCTGGCCCAGTACCAAAAGGATAGCGGTTACGACTTCTGGCTGACGCTCGACCCGACGCTGCCGGCCAAGCAGCGCACGGAGCAAGCGTTGATCCACGCCTTCGAGCGCCACAACGCGCTGCCGGAGGCCGAGCGCGTGCTTTCGCCGATCGACGCCATCAAGGCGCTGGTGCGTTGGGTCGCGATCTCGTTGCCGGTCGGCTCGCGCATCTTCGACCTGGATCTGGTGGGTTCGCTCCCCGCGCTGCTCGAGCCCTTCGCCCCGCTCGACCCGCTGGTCGACGCGATGGCGCGCAACGCCCTGGCGACTCGCTACTTCCGCTGCGAAGGCAGGCTGCAGGACGCGCGACGGCTGTGGATCGAGGTGCTGACCGAGCTCGAGGCCGGCAGCGGCGCGAACGTGGCGTACATGACGCGCGTGCGCACGGCGGTTTGTTTCGCGCTCGGAGCCACCGATGCGCTGCTGGGCATCCCATCCAGCTGGGCGGATCGGATCGAGCAGGGCGAGCACGACGCCATGCAGTTGGCTCAGGTCTACTACGTGCGCAAGATGGCCGCGTTGTCTCAGGGCGATTGGGAGGCGGCCGAGCAACACCGCCGCCGCGCGGAGCTGCTGAAGCTGCGCACCAAGATGTACACGTCGATCTCGACGTTGCTGATGGAGCTGGTGGTGCACGTGGCGGCGCGCGATCTCACGGGCCTCAAGCAGGTGCGCAGCGGCATCCAGAGCATGGCGGACAAGTATCCCGGCTGGCTCGCCACGCGGCACCTGGCCGATGCCCACTTGGCGCGCTTGCGCGGTGACTTCGGAGTAGCGCTGCGCGCGATCGATGCCACGATCGAAGAGTCCGAGACCCAACAAGCCAACTGGCTGGGGCTACCGACCGCGCGCGCCACGCGCGTCGAGATCTTGAGCGAGCTCGGGCGACTCGAGCAGGCCGCCACCGAGGGCATACCACTACTCGACCGCTATCGCAGCGGCGGCGCACACCACACCGCGCGCGAGCTGTCGCGCACGCTGGCGCTGATCGACGCCAAGCTCGGGCACTTTGAGGCGGCGATGTCGCGCGCCAGCGCGGTGATCGAGGAGCAACTCGAGCTCGGCGTGCGCGGCTTACAGCTCGGCTTGAGCTACGAGACCTGTGCGCGCATCGCGATCTGTGCGCGCGACGGCGGGGCGTTCACCACGTACGCGGCGCTGACCGCGGAGTGCTACCTCGCCGGCCACGGCACGCTGCTCAGCGCGCTCTACGAACGCCTGCAGGAAGATGCCCGGGCGGCTGGTCTGCTCGAGGCGCGGGTGTCGCTGCGGCATTCGGAGATGGTGTCGTGGCGCCCCAGCGACTCGACCTGGCTCAGCCATCGCCTGGAGACTGCGATGGCCGGACACGACACGACCGAGCAGCGTGCGCTCGTCGCGCTGCGCTTGCTGTGCGAGGCGCGCAACCTGCGTGGCGGACACCTGTTTCTGCTGAATGGCGAGCAGCTGGCCCTGGCCGCATCCGACATCGCACCCGCGGGCCTCTCGGACGCGCTGTCGTTCGCGTCCGGCTACCTCACGTCCGAGGTCGAGCGCATCCGCGCCGAAGCGCTGCTCGCGCGCAGCGGCGTCGATGTGTCCGAAGTGAGGAGCACGGTGCAGGAAGCCGAGTGGTTCGGGCCGGACGGTGCGCGCTGCCGCGCACTGCTGATGAGCGGCATCGCGCAGGGTCGCGTGACCGTCGCCGGTGTGGCGCTGCTTGCGGAGTGCAACGAGCCTACCAGCCACCTCGCGAGCCTGGCCTCGACGCTGACGGCGAGGCTGGTTCGCGAAGGAGACGTCAGCGGCGCCATCGTCGTCTGACGCGAGATCTTTGCTTCGCGAAAGCCGTGGTTACATTGGGCAGACGAGGTGCCCGATGCCCGAGCTTGTCCATGTTCCGTGTCCGGCTTGTTTTTCGGTCAACCGCGTCGACCCCAGCCGCGCGCAGACGCCCAAGTGCGGCCGCTGCAAGGCGGCGTTGTGGGGCGGGCCGCCGGTGGCGCTGAACGACGCGAGCTTCTCGAGCTACATCGAGCGCTCGGACTTGCCCGTCGTGGTCGACTTCTGGGCCGACTGGTGCGGACCCTGCAAGATGATGGCGCCGCAGTTCGACGCCGCAGCTCGCGCCAGCGCCGGCCACGTGTCATTCGCGAAGCTCGACACCGAAGCCGCAGCGCAGACGGCTGCACGCTTCGGCATCCGCTCGATCCCGACCATGATCCTGTTCGCCGGCGGCAGGGAGATCGCGCGCCAAAGTGGGGCGATGTCGCACGCGCAGATCGTGCAATGGCTGCGCAGCCACGCCAGGGCCGCATAAGTAGCTGATCCGCTGCAGCTGTGGGCGGCGGATTTTTTCATCATGCGCATGGCTCGTTCCACTAACCTTGAGATCTGGAGGGTGGAACGTGGGAAGAGCGCGTCTGTACGTACTGTGCTTGCTTTGTATCTCGTCGCTGGCGGCTTGTAGCGCGAAGAAGCGTTCGCCGCACGACGCCGGTCCTCAAGACGACTCCGGCGCAGCAGATGCCGCGCAGAGCGGCGCAGGAGGCGACGGGGGTGGCGACGCCGCTGTGGGCGGCGACGGGGGATCGTCGGGCGGCGGTGGCTCTGGTGGCGAAGGTTCCGGCGGAGGCAACATCCCACCCGACGCGCCGAAGTGCGCGGCGTTCGGTGCGGTGTGCCAGAGCGCAACCGACTGCTGCTCCGGGTTGTGCGACGCAAAGACGCACAGCTGCAGCTCGAGCGTGGTGCAATGTTCACCTGCCGCTGCCAGCTGCGCGAGCGCCACGGAGTGCTGCTCGCTGGGCTGCATCTCGGGCCGCTGTACGGACTCGACCTGTATGTCCGATGGCGCCAGCTGCGCGATCGACGCCGAGTGCTGCGGTGGTCACTGCGAGGCAGGCAAGTGCAGCGCGCTGAACACCAGCTGCAAGACCAGCGGCAACGAGTGCGCGAACAACAACGAGTGTTGCTCGCAGCTCTGTGACGGCGGGCACTGCAGCCTGGGCGCGTCCTTCTGCGTGCAGACTGGCGACGTGTGCAGCCGTGACGGAGATTGCTGTTCGTCGACCTGCAGCAAGGCCGACGGCGCACAGCTCGGCATCTGCGGCATGCCGCCCGAGGGCCCGTCGAACTGTTCCGGCGCCGTCGATGGCACCGTGTGCAACGGTTGCGGCAGCTGCTGCAGCCGCCTCTGCGCGCCGTACAAGGACACGGGCGTCTCGGTGTGTCAGCCCGCGGAGGGCTGCCACCCGAACGGCGGCCTGTGCCGCGAAGACAACGACTGCTGCGGCGCGGAGGGCACCGGCCTCCCCGGCGACGGCAACGTGCGTTGCATCAAGGAGAGCGGCCAGGCGGTCGGCATCTGCCGCAACCCGACCGGCTGCAACCCGCAGGGCAACGTCTGCCACTTCAAGAACTACATGTGCAGCATCTCGTCCATGCGCAACGACTGCTGTGCCGCGCCCGGTAACTCCGGCGTGTGCCAGCTGGATCGCCTGGGCGTGCCGCGCTGCAACGGCCTCGGCGACAGCTGCCGCTCGAGCGGCGAGACCTGCGCGTCTTCGGACGACTGCTGCGACGACGCTCCGTGCGTGGCGGACGCCGAGGGCAAGCTGCGCTGCTACAAGGACAAGCTGTGCGTACCGGCGGGTGGCTCGTGCACCGTGACGGGCGACTGCTGCGTGGGCTCGAGCTGCATCACCGAGCTCGGTTCGACGCGCGGCACCTGCAGCACGCCGCCTCCGCCGCCTGCAGCTGGCAGCGGCGGCGCGGGCAGCGGCGGCGCAGGTAGCGGAGGCGCAGGTAGCGGAG
>DATEOF010000355.1:0-81590 GCA_035274465.1 Polyangiales bacterium | reverse complement strand
CGGGAGCAGGCAGCGGTGGCGCGGGCAGCGGTGGCGCAGGTAGCGCCGGTGCGGGCGCGGGAGGCAGCTCGACTGCCGGTTCGAGCCCTGCAGCTGGCACCGGCGGAATGGGCGGAGCCGCGGGTGCGACGGCCGGCGCCGGTGGTGAAGCCGGCGCAGCGGGTGCTGCGGGTGCAGCTGGCAGCGGCACGCCGCAACGCAAGCCCAAGTGCAAGAGCAAGCCGGAACAAGTGATCGTGATCGGAGACTCGTACATCAACTGGATCACGCACAGCTTCCCGGACGACCTGGAGCGTGAGGCCGGCGAGAAGTGGCGCATGTACGCCGTCGGCGGCTGCTCGCTGGGCAGCGGCGGCTTGTGCTTGATCCCCGATCAGCTCGACCAGGCCATCAAAGAAAACCCGGACATCATCGCGGGCGTGATGTCGGGCGGCGGCAACGACATCCTGATCGCCGACGAAGTCATGTTCCCCGGCGGCACCGAGTGCAAAGACCGAACGGACTCGCCGACCGTGAAGGCCTGCCAGGACATCGTGGCCACCGCGATGGAAGCGGGCAAGAAGCTGATGCAGAAGGCGGCTGACGCGGGCATGCGTGACGTGATCTACCTCTTCTACCCGCACATCCCCGGCGGCGGCTTCGGCGGGATGAACCCGAACTACTTGCTCGACTACTCGCTGCCGATGGCGCGCAAGCTGTGCGAAGACGCCGAGCAGCGAACGGAAGGCAAGCTGCGCTGCCACTTCATCGACCTCGTGCCGATCTTCGAAGGCCACAAGGACTGGTTCGCCGACGACGGCATCCACGAGAACTCGATGGGCTCGGCCGCGATGGCCAAAGAGGTGGTGAAGGTCGCGAAGGACAAGTGCGTCGCGCAGCCGGCGAGCAGCGGCTGTTGCGAGCCGTAGTTCGGACCGGCAAGAGAGTATCCAGAACATGAGCGCGCTGGCTTCAGCGCGTTCCAATTCCTTGTTCCTTGTTTTTGTTCCTTGTTTCAGTTCGTCGTTCGGGTATTCGTCCTGGCTCGCGCGAACCGCTGCGATGAACGAGCGGCAACTTCGAACTGAAACAAAAAACAAGGAACAAGGGACAAGGGACAAGGGACCGAAAACCGAGGTTGCGCGAAGCGCCTGCGCCAGTGCGTACCGCACGACCACGCGGACACGCCCGAGGTTGTGGATCCGCGCGTAGGGCGTATCCGCGTCGCCGTTGCGCTGCGAGCTGGCGCGGAGCGTGGGAAAGTACGTGCCGGGCTTCCCGAAGGTGTAGCTGGTGGCAACCTCGGCGCGGCCACGCTTGTTGTCCGGCAGCGAAGACGTCACCGGGAACTCACCGCTACCCTCGAAGTCCCACTCCGCCCCCACGACTGAACCTGCCCCGGGCGGCACCTCGATCACGCCGGCGAACGTCACCAACTCTCCGACGGAGACATCCGCGCGCGCGCCGCCATTGGCCGTCAAAGTAACGACCGGCTGCACCCCCTTGCGCTCCGCGGCACTGGCCGGGACGCGCATCTGGCCGTCGTCCACGCGGTACGCGGTGCTCGCCGGAGGCGGGCTGGACTTCTCGACCCAGGCAGCCAGATCGCGCAGCGCCTGTTGCAGCACCGAGCCGTAGTTGATGGCGCGCGTGGTGATCGCGGGATGCACGCCGCCGGTCATGTTCCTCGGCGGCGTGTGCATCGCCTTCTCGACGTACCACAGCCGGTAGTTGTCTTCGAGCGCATCTCCCAGCGCCGCCTTCACGCGCGATCGATACCAGTCGGCCTGCCAGGGAAAGGCGATCTCGTCCATCAGGCTTTCGACCACGATCATCTTGCCCTTGAACTTGCCGGACATCATGCCGCCTTGGTTGAAGAGCTTGGTGATGTCGACCGGTCGCTGCGGATGCAGCGGCGCACCGTTCGCGTCGCGGTATTGATCGTAGACGTAGTAGTCGGGTGAAGGGACCTGATGCCGGTGATAGGTCTGAACTGCGAGATACACCGAGTTGTCGAGCTCGACCTGGTCGCCGGGTGCGGCCGACGGGTGATCGAGCGCATGCGCCCCCTCCGTGAATGAAGCGCACGATATGTGCCGGAGTATCTCTGGCGAGAGATATTTCTCGGTCGCGTGCTCGACTGAGCACGCGACCGAGCGTCACTGATCGACAGCGTTGTCGATTTATGAGCTCCTCGGTGACAATCGGCTGTCCCGGCGCTGCCTGGGTGCGAATTTGAGGATCGGCCCGGGTGCGAATACACCTTGGGCCGTGAGCGAACGTACCCTGGTCATCGCCGCCACCAACCTGCTCGCACGCGGGTTCCTGGTGGTCCCTACCGATCGCAAGTCGCGCGCGGGCGAGCCGGTCAACGGCTTGTTCGCGGTCGCTCGCGCGGTGCTGCACGTCCTCGACTGGAAGACGCCGGCGCGCGCGGTGGCGATCGTGGACCGACGCGGGCGCGAGTGGCCTCCGCTGCTCGTGCCCCAACTCGAGCAGCTCACGAGCTTGCTGCGGGCGCTGGGCCTCACGGTGGTCGAGACTGACGACGAGGTGCAGCTCGTCGCCAGCTACACGCGCGCCGCAGTCGCCGCTGGCGACGATGTGGTGATCGTGGGCGTCGACAAGCGCTTCGCTCAACTCGTGACGGACACGGTGTGGTGGTACGACGCGAACAAGGACGCGCGTTACACGCCGGAGATCGTCCGGAAGCGCTTCGGCGTCGCACCGGGCCAGGTCGGCGATTGGCTGGCGCTGGTCGGCGACGACGACCAGGTCCAGGGCATCAGCGGCATCGGCGCCAAGGGAGCCACGCAGCTGCTCGAGGCACACGGCACAGTCGAGGCTGCGCTCGCGTCGCTGGCTACGCTCGAAGGCCGCGCCCGCAAGGCGCTCGAGGCGGCGCGCGCGGACATCCCCGCGCACCTGGCACACGCGAGGCTCGACGGCGCGCGACCGCTACTGTTGCCGCTCGCCGAGTGCGCGTGGAGCGCGCCCGAGACCTCGACGCTCAACGCGCGGCTGGATGCGCTCGGCTTCGTGGAGCTGCTGTTGAGCGCCTCCGCGCCCATCCGCGCCGGCCTGTGCACCACCGAGGACGAGCTCGCGGCCGCGCTGCAAGCGATGGCCCAGGCCACGCCCAGCCTGTTCGCGCTGATCGAGGACGCCGATCCCCGAGCCGAATCGATCCACGGCATGGCGCTCTCCGCGGGCGACGGCGCGGGTTGGTATGTGCCGGCGGACAGCGCCGCATGGCCAGCGTTGACGGCGTGGCTCGAGCGCGCAGACGCTGCCAAGTCCGGGCACGACTTGGTGGCGACGCTCGCAACGCTCGAGCGTAGCGGCGTGCACGTGACCGGCGTCACCGCCGACTCCGCCTGCGCTTCGCACCTGTCGCAGCCCAGTGGCTGGGCGCCGCACGAGCTGCCCCTGGTCGCGCGGCACGTGCTGGGACGCTCTCTACCGGACGACGACGAGGTGCGAGGCACCGGCGGCGAGCGCAAGGCCTGGCGCGCGCTGAGTCCTGCGCGAGTCGCCGAGGTCGCGGTCCAGCGCGCGGATGCCTCGGCCGCCATCACGCGCGCGTTGTTGCCGAACGTCGATGGCGCGCTGATGCAGGAGTACCTCGAACTCTCGCACACGCTCGTGCGGATGGAGCTGACCGGCATCCTCATCGACCTGCCCCAGCTGGATCGGACCGAGGTGCGGTTCGCCGCGATCGAACGGGAGCTCCAGGCAGAGATCGAGGCGCTGGCCGGGCACGCGTTCAACATCAACTCGTCCGCGCAGCTGGGCAAGGTGCTGTTCGAAGAGCTCGGGCTGCCCGTGGTGCTGCGCACCAAGACGGGGTTCAGCACCTCGAACGAAGCGCTCGAGCGCATCGAGCACGCGCACCCGATCGTGCAGAAGGTGCTGCGCTGGCGTCGCCTGCGCCGCCTGCGCGACAGCTGGGTCAGCTCGCTGCGGCGCTGCATCCACGAGGACGGCCGGGTGCATTCGCGCTTTCACCCCGCGCGCTCCTTCTCGGGCGAGCTGGTCAACACCAACCCCGATCTCGGCCGCGTCCCGGGCCGCACGCCCGAGATGGCGCGCATCCGGCGCGCGTTCGTCGCTCCGCCCGGCTGCCTGCTGATGTCGGTCGACTTCAACCAGCTCGGGCTCCACGTGCTCGCACACCTCACACAGGACCCTGCGCTCGTCGATCCACTGCGCGAGCGCGCCGACATGCACCGGCTCACGGCATCCGCGGTGCTCGAAAAGCCGCCCGAGCAGATCACGCTCGAGGAACGCCAGCTCGGCAAGGTCGTCAACTTCGCCACCTTCGCGGGCCAGGGCGCGAGCGCGCTCGCACTCTCGCTTGGCATCAGCGCCGCCGAAGCCAAGGAGTACATCGCGCGCTTCGATCGCCACTACGCGCGCGTGCGCGCCTTCCAGGACGAACAGCTGCGCCTGGCGAAGGAACAGGGCTACATCGTCACGCTCGCCGGCCGGCACTGGCCGATCGGAGGCCTCAGCTCACTCGACTCGCAGCTGCGTTCGTACGCCGAGCGCATGGCCCGGCGTGGCACCCACGAAGGATCCGTGGCGGACGTCTCGCGCCGCGCGTTGCTCGAAGCCGACCGCGCCTTGCGCAAGTCCGGCCTGTCCGCCGTGCCGCTGGTCGAAGTCGTCGACGAAATCCTGTTCGAAGTCGCCGAAGCCGAGCTCGCCGAGGCCGCGCGCATATGTGCCGACGCGATGCGCCACGCGTTCGAGCTGACCGTGCCGTTGGTGGTGGGCGTCGAAGCCGGAAAAACTTGGGCAGACCTGGAACTTATCCAGTACTGAGTGGCTCTCGAATGTCGCGCGCGTGACAACTGCCGGTGCAGCGGATCCTCCGACTATCGGAGAGTCGGAGGACTGTCTTGCGCCACGCACTGCTGTTAGTTTCCGCCGCGATGACGCTTCGCGGAATGATCCGCCTGCTCGCCTTGCTCGTCCATCTCTCGATCGTCGTACGCATCGAGGCTCAAGATCCGCCGGCCCCCGCCGACGACTACGAGCTGCTGATCGCGGACGCGGTGAGCGAGTACGAGTACGGCAATTTCTTCGAGGCACGCACGTTGTTCGCTCGCGCGCACGAGCTGCGGCCCAGCGCGCGTACGCTGCGCGGACTTGGCTTCAGCGACTACGAGTTGAAGCGCTACGTACGTGCATCGGCAGAGTTCACGGCGGCACTGCTCGACGCGCGCAACGTGCTGACCGACGTGCAACGGTCCGAGGTCAGCGTCGCGCTCGAGCGGGCTAATCGTTACGTCGGGAGGCTGGTGTTGGACATCACGCCCGAGGAGACGATCGTGACAATCGACGGTCTTCCGACGAACGAGCGCGCGTTGGACCTGGACGTCGGCAAACACGTGATCTCCGTCTCGGCGCCGGATTACCAGGCGATCCAGGAGAACGTCATGGTGCTCGGTGGGCAGACCGTGCACGTACAGCTCGTGCTGATCCCGGTGTCGATGCCCGTCGACCTGCGCGTACCGCCGCCGCCGCTGGCTGCGAGCACGATACCGGTGCCCGGGCCCAGCAAGCCTCCCGCGGACGAGGGCTCGAGCATCTTCAGCCAGTGGTGGTTTTGGACGCTGACAGGTGTCGTCGTGGCGTCGGCCACGGTGGCGACCGTGTACGTCGTGCGCCAGGAGAACGCGAAGGCGGCAGAAGAGTCGCTCAGCACGACCGGCCTGACCTTCAGTGCTCCGCATTAGGAGAGGCGCCTACGATGCGATGGTATTGGCTGTGCATCTGCTGTTGGATGATCGCCGCATGCGAACCGCATGAGCCCGCGACGCGCGCGGTCGTGGAGCTGACGTCCGATCTGGGACGACAGCTCTCCACGCTCCAGATCATCATTCGCGACGCGCGCGATCGCGAGTCCGGCGCGCCACACACGATCTCGGTCGCGGGCGGGCTACCGTCGCCCTTCTCGTTCGCGGTCGCTCCGAACGCGGAGAACGACTCGAGCTGCATCGTGATCGTCGAGGGCGTGGATGCCAAGGGTGAGTTCATCGCGCAAGCCAAGGCGTTGGTCAGCTTCGCGGCCGAGCGCGTGGTGACCGTCAGGCTGTCGCTGCTGCGCGCCTGTAACGAGCGCTGCGGCCCGGTCAAGGGCTGTGGAGCGAGCGGCATGTGCGTGCCACTCGCCTCGCCGGCGCGCAGCTTCGCAGGAGACTCGGCACCCGTGGCTGAAGCCGGGAATGGCAGCATGGACGTACTCGGTCCCGCGGGCACCGCTGCGGCTGGCGCGCGCGCCGCTGCTGGCGCAGGTGGCAAGGCTGGATCGGCTGCAGCTGGCGGCGGCGCTTCCGGCGCCTCGACCGGCGAGCCCGGGATCGGTCCCAGCGGCGCCGTTTGCAGCGTGGATGGCGAGACGCGCTGTGCAGAGCACGCGGGTGGACAACGCGTGGTCTGTTGGGGTGGGAGGTGGAGCAGCAACGGCGGCTGCGCCGGCAATACCCTGTGTGATCCTGCGAGCTCGCCGCGCGGCAGCTGCGCCACCGTTCCGGTTCCCTGCCGCGGCAAGCTGCCGCTCGATCACGTGTGCGACGGCGCGATTCGCAAGCGCTGCGATGCCGATCTCCTGCGCTTCCTCGACGCCGAGTGCCCGCCTCACGCGCACTGCGATCCCAAACAACCAGCCAAGTGTGCGTGTGACGAGAGCTTTCAGGAGGACGGCAAGGGCGGCTGCGAGTTGCGCCCGTAGCTCGTGCGCAGCAGCCACCAACACAGGAATGGTACGACGTAGATCATGCCCGGCGGCGCAACCAGCGAGCGATAGAACAGCGTCAGTCCCCAGTGCACGGGCCGCTCGAGCTCGATCAAGTGCAGCGGCTCCGGCGCGGCGAACAGGAGCAACAGCGGCACGATCAGCGAGAAGATCAAGAACAGCTGCAGCGCACCGAGCCCGACCAGGAGCCGCAAGCCGATGCGCCGCCGGTGCGGCAGGTCCTCGGCCAGCGAGAGCGCGATGAACGCGGCCGTCGGGATGAAGGCCAGCGTGCGCAGCTCGATCGGGACCCGCGCGCCCTGGCCTCCGACAAATAAACTCGCGTGCAACTCGGTCGTGAACGCAGTCGCGGCCGGCGTGACGAACTCCATCGACACTCGCGCAGACTCGAATTGCGCGAGCACCGCGTTGCCGAAGACAGTCGCCGCATGGCCGTACGCTTCGCCGAGCCCCGGCCAGGGCGCCAGCAGCAGCGCGAGCAACCCCGCGCAGCGCACCGCGAAGCCCGCCGGGCCGCGCCAGGCGAACGGGCTCAGCCGTGCTGTCGTGTGACCCAGCTCGACCATACGATGAACGCGAGTCCGGCCGCGCTGACCAGCGCCAGCGGCCAGACCTCCATGTGGTAGAACTCGAACTGCGCGGGTTGATACACGCCGACGTAGTACAGCGTGCAGATCCGCACGACGTTCAAGCCCACGAGTACGCCGATGCCGAGCGCGATCCCGAGCACGCGCGTGCGCCACGCCGCGGGAAACGCCAACACCGCCGCCGCGAACAGCAGCACGGCTTCCATCGCGTCGCAGCTCTTGACGATGCGCAGGCCGAACCTGCCTAAGATGTCCTGGCCCGACACGCGGATCTCGGGTTCGAACAGCGAAAGCGCACCGCCGGCCATGCGCGCATAGCCCGCCAGATATGCCGTGAACCAAGTCTCCGACAACCCGTACTCTTCGTACGGGAACGTGTACAGGCCGAACAAGAGCACGCCGAACACGGCGAACCGCAATGCGAAGCGGCGTTGAGGTCGGTCGATGTGAGCGACAGCCATTCGGGATCCGGACGCACTATACACAAGCCGGAGATTCGACTGTCGCTCGCCACCGAGTCGTCTCATAGTGTTTGCACGCTGCGCACCACGCGTGCGTTATCGCTGCGGTCCCAGCCGAGGTGATTCGATGGAACGTTCAGGACGCCGCGTGGCGCTCGCCGCCACGCTGTTGCTGTTACTGGTCAGTCGGGCCCACGCGGTCAGTCCCGACATAGTCGTCAGTCAGGTGTACGGCGGCGGCGGTAACAGCGGTGCGACCCTGCGCAACGACTTCATCGAACTGTTCAATCGTGGATCGACGGCCGTCAGCCTGACAGGCTGGTCGGTGCAGTACGGACCGAGCTCGGCTGGCTCGTGGCAGGTCACGGCGCTGGCTGGCGTGATCCAGCCCGGCCAGTACCTGCTCGTGCAGGAAGCCCAGGGCGCGGGCGGGACGATGAACCTGCCCAGCCCCGACGTGACCGGAACCATCGCCTTGAGCGCGACCGGCGGCATCGTGGCGCTCTCGAACACGACCACGGCATTCGGCGCGGGCTGCCCGAACGGGGCGCCGAGCCTGGTCGATCTGGTGGGCTACGGCGCGAGCTCGTGCGCGGAAGGGAGCACGACGCCTGCGCTCTCTGCCATGACCGCCGCGCAGCGCATCGGCAGCGGCTGTACGGACACCGACGCCAACTCGGTCGACTTCAGCGTCGCGGCGCCGGCGCCGCGCAACAGCAGCACGGCGGCGGTCACGTGCGGCGAAGCGGCGCCAAGCGTGGTCAGCAGCTCGCCCGCGCCGGGCGAGATGAACGTCTCACCGGCAGCGACGATCACGGTCACGTTCAGCGAACCCGTCGCGGTCGCGTCGAGTGCGATCCGCATCGAGTGTCCTGCCGGCACGCTGGTGGCCTCGAACTCCAGCGCGTTCAGCAACGTCACGACCGCGAGCCTCACGCCCAGCCAGGACATGCCGGCCGGCGTCTGCCTGCTCTCGGTGTCGGCCAGCGGCGTCAGCGACGTGGATACCAGCGATCCACCGGATCACCCGTCAGCCGACTACACCGCGACGTTCGCGGTCACGTCCACGCCGTGCAGCGCCGCGGACACACCGATCGGCCAGATCCAGGGCACCGGGACGAGCGCCGCCCTGAGCGGCACCCGCACCGTGCAGGGCGTGGTCGTCGGGGACTACGAATTCCTCGGCACCGGAACCAACACCGACCACCTGCGCGGCTTCTTCCTGCAGAACACCGCAGCCACCAGCGACGCCAACCCCGACACGTCGGATGCGATCTTCGTGTTCAGCGGCAACGGCAACTTCGTGAACGTCGGACAGCTGGTGCAAGTCACGGGTAACGTGACCGAGTTCGACTTCGGCAGCACGGGCGGCACGCTGACCGAGATGACCTCGCCTCAGATCGAGATCTGCGCCGCATCGGCGAGCGTGCCTCCGACCGACATCACCCTGCCCCTCTCGGGTGCGACGGAGCTCGAGCGCTACGAGGGCATGCTCGTGCGCTTGCCGCAGACGCTGTACGTCAGCGAGCACTTTCAGCTCGGCCGCTTCGGCCAGGTGCTGCTGAGCGCCGGGAGCAGGCTGGTGCAGCCGACGCACGGCGCCGACCCGGGCCCGGCCGCCGCAGCGCTCCAGGCCGCCAACAACCTGAACCGCATCCTGCTGGACGACGACTTGCAGGCCCAGAACCCCGACCCGATCAAGTTCGGCCGAGGGGGCTCGCAGCTTACGGCGGCGAACACTCTGCGCGGCGGAGACACTGTCGCAGGCATCGTCGGTGTGCTCACGCAGTCCGATGCCACGGTCGCGTCGAACGTGCCCGCGACGACCGATCCCGTCCTGTACCGCGTGAGGCCGTTCAACGTCCTGGGCGGAGGCTCGGCGAGCTTCCTCGCCGCGAATCCACGCCCCACGCTGCCGGTGGCGAGCGGCGGACGGCTGCGCATCGCCGGCTTCAACCTGCTCAACTACTTCAACACGTTCGGCAGCACGGCTTGCAGCAACGGCGTCGGCGGCGCCGCGACCGAGTGCCGCGGCGCCGAAAACCAGGCCGAATTCGATCGCCAGTGGCCGAAGACGGTGCAAGCAGCGGTCGGCACGAGCGCCGACATCCTCGTGCTCAACGAGCTGGAGAACGACGGCTACGGCCCGAGCAGTGCACTACAGCACCTGGTCGACAAGCTCAACGCGGCGACCGCCCCGGGCACGTACGACTTCGTGCGCGTCGACGCCAACACCGGCCAGACGAACGCGCTCGGCAACGATGCCATCCGCATCGGCATGGTCTACAAGCCGGCGCGCGCGACGCCGGTGGGCCGAACTGCGGTCGCGAACACGGCTGCGTTTGGCGTCTATCAGACGGGCGCCGGCGCGTTCCAGCGCAATCGTCCCGCGCTCGCGCAGGCGTTCGCAGACAGCTGCGGTGGCCGCGTGGTCGTCGTCGGCAATCACCTGAAGTCCAAGGGCAGCTCGTGCGCGGACAACATCAGTCCGGTCGGGCCCGATCCGGACGTGGGCGACGGGCAAGGTGAATGCAACCTGACGCGCAAGGCCGCCACCGAGCAGCTGGTCGCGTGGCTGAGCACGGATCCCACGCAGACCGGCGAGAGCAGGATCCTGATCCTCGGCGACATGAACTCCTACAGTCGCGAGGATCCGATCCGCGGCCTGGAGGCGGGCGGCTATACCAACCTGATCGACGACCAGATCGGCGCCGCCGCGTACTCGTACGTCTTCGACGGGCAGTGGGGCTACCTGGACTATGCCTTCGGCTCGGAGGCCGTGCTGAATCAGATCGCCGACGTGGTCGAGGCCCACATCAACGCCGACGAGCCGGCGGTGCTCGACTACAACACCAACTTCAAGAGCACCGCCCAGCTCAGCAGCCTGTACGCGTCCGACGCCTACCGCGCCTCGGACCATGACCCGGTCGTCGTCAGCCTCGACCTCACCTGCCCAGCGCAACCGGCCCCCGCGACCCACGGCTGGTCGCTCGGTTGGCTGGTGCTGGTGTTGTCGCTGTCGGCGGCGGCCGCACTCAGGTCTTCGGTGCGACCTGGCGGATGAGCTCGCCGCGGTAGTCGTTCTCCGCGCGCGTGTCTTCGTCGAAGATCATGATCGCGCGCTTCTCGGCGTCGAAGGGCTCCCACTTGGGGATCTCCGAGTTGTTCGGGTCACCGGTCTTGGCGAAGGCGGCCCACGCAGAAGAGAACTTGGTTGCGATGCGCTTGCCCGCGGCAGCGCCCGTGGAGAGCATCGTGTCGCGCGCGTTGTTGAACGCCGCCGAGACGTCGATGCCGTGTACCGCACCGAACTTCGCGTCCGCCATGTTGCTGATCCAGTCCCACTGGTAGACATAGACCGGCGCCTTCTTCAGCGCGGCCTTGCGCTCCGCCTGCACGTATGTCGCGCTGCCGCGCGAGGAATCCGTGAACGCCGAAGCCTGGATCAGGTAGTTGCTGTCCTTCGGGCGCGCGGCCTTTTGCGCCTTGATGATCGCGTCGGCACGATCGTCGCCGAAGCGACCGGCGATCGCCGTGCGCAGGCCCGCGTCATCCAGGTCGAAGTTCGTGAGCGCGAGCGCCGAATCGTGCAGGGTGCTGGAGATGATCACTGGCACATCCTGCGACTCCTCCGGCGCAGTGGGATCAAACGGATGATGCTTGAGGTAGTCGCCGTCCATCACGGGCGAGAAGCTCACCGCCGTGCTCCCCGCAGGCGGTGTGAGCGAGACCGAGGCCTCCAGGATCTCCTGCCAGCTCTTCTTCTGAAGCGCCATCATGTCGCTGCTCTTGACGCCCAGCTCGTCCAGCAGGAGCTCCGCGTACTGGCCCGCGCGCATGTTGTCGGCCAACCGGAGCTGCGAGCCGGACTGCACGCCGG
The DNA here is from genome assembly GCA_035274465.1 of Polyangiales bacterium. Lineage (GTDB taxonomy): Bacteria > Myxococcota_A > Polyangia > Polyangiales > JAFGIB01 > JADGRF01. The sequence continues at coordinate 69,920 of DATEOF010000355.1, read as the reverse complement.
CGCGGTGGAATAACCCACGCGCGGCCGGGTTACTGAGCATGACCGAGGTCTTGGCGCCGCCGCCCGACTGCCCGAAGATCATCACGCGATCTCGATCGCCGCCGAAGTTCTCGATGTTCTCCTTCACCCACTCGAGCGAGGCAGCCAGATCCATGATGCCGACCACGCCGCCGTAGCGGAGCTCGTCGGGCGCGTCGAGATCTCCCAGGTTCAGATAGCCGAAGACGTTCAAGCGGTGGTTGACCGTGACCACCACGACGTCCTGGGTCTGTGCCATCTTGGCGCCATCGAAGCCGAGCTGATTGCCCGAGCCGGAGGCAAAGCCTCCGCCGTGGAAGCACACCATCACGGCCTTCTTCGCACCGCGGTCGAGCGTGGAGGTCCAGACATTCAAGCTGAGACAGTCCTCACCCATGCCACCTGGGTGCAGATCCCAGTTGATCAAGCGTCCGTACTCCGAGTCGAGTGAGCTGAGCAGCTGTGGACTGATCGGCCCGTAGTTGAAGCACTCGCGGACGCCGCGCCAGGCTTCGGGCTTCTGCGGAGGCATGTACCGGTTCTTGCCGCCGGTGGATGCGCCGTAGGGGATGCCCTTGAACTGCTTGATATCGTTGTTCGCGAGCCCCATCACGCGACCGGTGGCGATTTCGGTGGTCCAGAACAGCTTCCGAGACGAGCGACCCGTCGTGGGCTCGTTCACGGTGGGCGACTCGTTATCCTTGGTCGAGTCGGTCTCGATGCACGACGTTCCGGTGCCAGTCCCTCCGTCACCCGAACGGGGATCCAATCGATCGCCATCCGAGTCTTTGCACCCGATCACGGGCACCACTGCCAGCGCCGTCGCAGCCTGCAACAGCGCGCGTCGGCTAATATCCACGCCCAAGCCATCTGATTTTGTCATCGTGTCACCCCATGAGTAGTACTCGTTGCGCGCCACGAACTATTGCCTTGCTGCGCCGGCGGCTCACGTTCGGGGACGTGTTCCGGATGGCAACGTTTCGGCTACGCAGTGACTACAGGAGCCGCGCGTCGCATTCAACAACCAAGTGGAACGAGACGCGCGGTGACACGGGCCAGCGCAGGCTATTCCTCCGCAGCAAACAAGGGTTGGGGACCGGACGACAGGGGCTTCAGACCCAACACGTCGACGCTCGCTGCGGCGTAGTTGATGTTGTCGCTGTCGTCGCCCAGCGCGAGCTGCAGGGTGTAGAACAGCGCGCCGCCGACGGCGTCCGGCGCGCGCTCGTAGCGAAAGTCCGTAATGGCAGCGCCGATCTCGCGGACGTGGTGATCGGTACACAGGTAGCCCATCTCCCAACCGGACAGGACCGGCACGGCGTACGCGTACGGCACGTTGTCGATGCGATAGTGCGCGACCCGCGGCGTGCTGTCGCCGACCGCGGTGCAAAACGACTCTGACGCCATCGGCGTCAGCGAGACCGCGTTGTTGCGCGGCTCGAAGCCCTGAGCGGTTTCGACCGACACCTCGCTCGGGTGGTACCACTCCGGGCTGGAGTAGGTCATCGTGGAGACCAGCTCCGCGGCGTAGTAGTCGTTGGAGCTGTCATTGTCCTTGAACAGCGCGCGCGAGGTCCACGCCATCTGGCCGGTGCCGCTCGCGTAGTGCTTGCCGAGATCGAAGCCGGCCTGCAAGACGTGCCGATCGCCGTGGTCGTCCCACATCATGGCGAAGCCCTGCGGCAGCACGACACCTGCACCGTACACATTGCGAGCCCAACCATCGATGGTGTGCAGCGCCGTGCTGTTGCCGGGATCAGTCGGCCGAATGAAGGCGAGCCCGCGTTCGCCTGCGATCGCGTCGAACCCACTGCTCGAACGCGCCCAACCCACGATCGTATACGAATAACACCACTCGTAGGGGTCGTCGCCGTTGTTGTCGCTGACCACGCCACCGGCTTCCCACTGCAACAACAGACCGTCGGCCGTGCGAGACTCCTGGATGTTCACGATCGCCGAACCAAAGCCCTGCACGTGGTGATCCCCGTTCGAGTAGCGCAGGTTCCAGCCGTTCATGAACACGGTCGCGCTGTCGCCGTACGTTCCCGGCAACACCTCCGACTCCTGGATGCGAAACGCGAACTCCTTGCTGTCCGCCGCGTGAGCGGCGTTCACGCAGCTCTGACCGTGCGACACGCGCAGCTTGCCGGGCGCCTGGTAGACGATGTGCCTGCTCGCCGAGGCAGGGGCGACGATCGGCGCCATGTTGAGCGCGCAGGTGATGAAGTCCTGGCTCGCGTTGGGTCCACACGTCGACGCCACGGGCGAGCTGAAGCCGCAACCGGTCCAACACGCAAACACGATCCACAGCCGTAGCGCACGAAATACACAGTCTCGCATCTGTCGTCTCCTGAGCAGCTCGGCGGAATGCCGGCTCAGTTGAGACAACGCAAACGCGAGCGGAAGCAGGACACAGTCAGGCTGCGGCACCGAGCAGCTGCTGGCGTAAAAACGGCAAGAGCAGCGCGCGACACTTCTCGGGCTCGTCCACGAAGGGCCAGTGCCCGCAGCCGGGCAGGACGTGGGTCGCAGACACGGCGAAGTACTGCGATTGCACTGCGGCGTAGCGCGCAGGCATATTGCGGTCGTCCTCGCCCCACACGACCAGTGCCGGAATCTTGCTCGGCGCGAGCTGCCGGCCGAGTTGCTCGCTCAGCGCGGCCAGATCGCGCGTCGCTCGGTACAGCGCGAGCTGTGCGCGCTTCGATTCGGCGTCCAGGTTCTGGAGGACGTTCTGGACGAATGCCTCCGGGAATGGCCGCGGGTTCTCGAGGTTGAGCAGCATGCGCGCCGTGGCCGGCGTGGCGCACGCCATGAACAGCTCGCCCAGGATCGGCGTTTGCCAGATGCGCGCGTACTTGTGCCAGCGATAGCCGGGCACCATCCCCACGTTGATCAGCGTCACGCTCGCGACCTGGTCGAGATGTGCGGCCGCCCAGGTCAGGCCCCAGGGGCCGCCGAAGTCGTGCAACACCAGGTGCGCGCGCCGAATCCCCAGCTGATCGATCACCGCCGTCAGGTGGCTCGCGTAGCCCTCCACGCTGCACTCGAACTGTGGCGGCCGCTCGGAGCGGCCGTAGTTCGGCATATCGGGTGCGACCGAATAGGCGAGCTCCCCCGCAGCAGCCAGCAGCTCCGACCAATCCAGGCCCGAGCTGGGGTTGCCGTGCACGAAGACGATGGCCTCGGGGCCCGGTTGGCCGCTCGCGTGGATGACAGTTGCGATCCCACGGACTTGTCGCGTAGAGGCTTGAACTTTCATGCTCGTTCTCCTGCGCCCCCAATATAGGCGCCGAGCGCCTGGCAAAAATGTCAAACCGTCGCTATTTATTGCCGTGCTGCAGCGCCCTGCTCGCGCTGGGCCTGGCGCGGCCCGTCGTCGCGGACGACGCGGCGTCGGCGACCACGTTGAGCGCGCACGTCGCCGCGGGAGCCTGGGCCACCGCTCAGCTGATCCCGAGTCCGTTGCTGGTCGTCGGTGCCGGGCACGTCGGCGGAGGCATGCGCTGGCAGTTGACCCCGCTGTTGTACTCGTTCGGCATCGCAGCGCGCCCGTTCCGGAGCTTCGTGATAGCGCCGATCGCTCGTCACTCGGGCTCGGTCGAGCTGCACTTCTCACCGGAGTGGGCATGCTGCGCCCCGGACGGCGACTCCGGCTGGCTGGCGCGAGCGGGGCTGCGCGTCTACTTGCCGCTGCTCGAGCACGGCGAGGTACTGTCGTGGTCGGTCGGCGCGAGCGGCTACTATGCAGCCGACGGCTTCGGGCCGGCGGGCGATCTCGGCATCTACACGTTGTTCGGCGTGCTCGGACTGACCGTGACCGTCTCGCCGCTGCTCTCCCGGCGCGAGGTGATCGCGGCGCTCAACATCAGGTACTTCTAATGCAAGCGCGAACCTGGCTACTCGTCTGGTCGAGCGTGCTGCTGCTGGGCTGCGGCTTCGTGGGCCGTATTCTGCAGCGGAATATCTCCGCGCCCGAGACGAAGCCGGTCGCGCACAAGCTCCACGACCCCGTGCGCAGCGACGCGCGGCTCGCCGTGCTGTGGATCGGACACGCGACCGCGCTGGTTCAGCTGGACGACAAGTTCGTGCTGACCGATCCCGTGTTCACGCACAGCGTCGGCCAGCTCTCACCGCGCCTGGTCGAGCCTGGGCTCGATCCGGAGCACCTGCCGGCACTCGCCGCAGTCGTGATCTCACACATGCACTTCGATCACCTGTCGTTCGGCAGCCTCGACCAGATCGAAGATCGCACGCCGCTGGCGCTCGTACCTCCCGGCGTAAAGGCCAGCATGCCGCGCTACGCGTTCGAGATCCGCGAGCTCGATCGCTGGCAATCGTACGAGAAGGACGGCCTGCGCATCACCGCCGTGCCGGTGAGACACGTGGGCGGACGCTACGGCATCGACGTGGCCTTCGAGCCCAAGGCGTTCACCGGCTACGTGATCGAGTACCACGGCCTGTCGGTCTACTTCGGCGGGGACACGGCCTACGCGCCCAATGCGTTCCGCGCGACGCGCGAGCGCTTCCCGAACCTCGCCCTGGCGCTACTCCCGATCTGCCCGGACGCTCCGCGGCACTTCATGCATCACACGCACGTCGACTCGAGCGAAGCGCTCGATGCGTTCGCATTGCTCGGCGCTCGCTGGATGGTCCCGATCCACTTCGACACCTTCATCAACTCGGATGACATGCCGGGAGGATGTGGACGCGAGCTACGCTGGCAGGTGTATCGCCACGGCCTGGCCGACGATCGCGTGGCGATCCTGGAGATCGGCGAACAGCGCGTGCTGATGAGCGCTACTGCGCGAACTGCGGGGACTTCGACGCCCCGTTGACCTGGAACGTGATGTTCTTGAGGTTCACGGTGCCGCCCGTGTTGTCGTCGAGCTCGGTGCCGACCTCGAGCCGAGTCACCCACAGGTCCTTGGAGAAGCCGCGCGTGTTCACGACCCAGTCGAGGAAGGCTTTGACGTCGATCTTTCCCGAGTAGGTGTTGAAGGGGCCGCCGTTCGCGCGAAACTGGTAGTAGCGCCAACCGCTGCCCCAGTGGTCGTCCTGGTGGCACAGGCCGTAGCTCTTGTCGCCCGCGGTCACGCTGGCGTTCTGGTCGCAGGGCCAGCTGTCCTGCCAGCCCCAAAACGCGATCACTTCGGCGTACACGCCCGGATTGGCCTCCGTGACGGGGTTCTTCTCGCTCAGCCAGAACTCGAAGTTCACGTTCCACGTCGTGGCTTTTTGAATGCTGACGTTGAGGCCGTCGACGGTCACCGACGCGCTCATGATGTCCTTGATCTGCAGCGGCAAGACCTTGGTCGACGTGAAGGATGGCGTCGTCGCGAGGTTACTGCCTGCGCCGAACGGATGGATGCCGAACTCGATCTCCGGGTAGTCGGGCTTCTGCTTGTTGCCGCCGCAACCGCCGCGGTCGAAGCTCCAACCGATGCTCTTGTCCGCGTTGGCGAACACCTTCATCGTGGTGTTGCAGTTGAGCTCGTCAGAGCCCCACTTGTTGACGAGCAAGCGAAAGTCGCCGAGGTTCAGGTACTGTCGCGAGCCGGTCTTCGAGTCGCCCGGCTTGGCCAGGGCCACGCCACCCTGGTCCGCGCCGCCATCAGCTGCCGGCATTCCCGCCGTCGCGGACATCCCCGCCGACGCCATGCTGCCGCTCATCCCCGAGCCGCCGCCCGAGGCACCTGCACTTCCGGCCGTGCCGGCTGCGGGAGCGATGCTGCCGGATGCACCGGCGGCGCTCGCCGTCATGCCCGCACTGGAGGTCGCTCCTGCCGCCGCCATCGACCCGGCCTGCGACGTGGACCCCGCCGTCACCGCGCGCGTTCCGGCACTCGCCATCGCGCCGGCAGTCGCCGCGGTCCCTGCAGTCACGGCCGGCACGCCTGCTGTCGCCGAGCTGCCGGGCATTCCGCTCGATCCGCCGCCGCCGAGGATCGCACCACAGTTGTTCGCATCCACGCATGACGCCTTCGGGCCTTCATGCTCGCAGTGAGCCAGCAGAAACACGCACCCGAGGCAGCCTCCGATGCGCACGAGGATCGACTCAGGCATTTGGTTCTCCAGGCACCCGCGGTCAGCGAGTCACCGGAGAGTGGAGCGGTGCCGGCAAGTTCGGGGCACGAAGAAATGCCGGCTCCGCGCACAATTGTCAGCTACACCGAAGTGGTGACAGTTGGCTGGACTAACAACTGAGCGTTCAGCGCCGCACGAGCTGCACGAGCTGGATGATGTTCCCGCAGCCGTCCTTGAGCATGGCGATCGTCGACCCGGTCACCTCGGTCGGCGGCATGGTGAAGTCGGCGCCGCGAGCCTTGGAGCGCTCGTAGTCGGCCTTGATATCGTCGGTGTAGAACATCGCTGCCGGCTGGCCCTGCTCGAAGATCGCCTGCTGATAGGTCCTGGCCGCCGGGTTGTTGTTGAGCGAGAGCTGCAGCTCGGTGCCCTCCGGCTCTTCGGCTGAACCGACCGTCAGCCAGCGATATGGCCCCTTGGTGAAGTCTGCCTTCTTGGTGAAGCCGAGCACCTCGGTGTAGAAGCGCAGCGCCTTGTCCTGATCGTCCACGTACACGTTCGTCAGCTTGATCTTCATGTCGTCCTCCTGTTCCGTCACACCGATGGCGCGAGCGAGTATCGGCCGTAGGCCACGAAGGCCACGAGCGCGCCCATCACGACGGCCCAGACCAGCGGGTTGGTGGCAGCCACATGGAGCGAGTACTGCGCGTACACCGCGACCAGGCCCAGCGTCTCGAGCGCGAGCACCGTGGCGGCGATCGGCGTCAGCAGCGGCATCCACTTCGTCGCCGCTGGAATGATCAGCAGTACTCCGCCCAACATCTCGATCACGCCCAGCGTGCGCCAGCCGGCGAGCGGGAGCGCGGTCATCTGGTTCGCCAACTCGGCGAACGCGAACGTCTTGTATGCCCCACCGGAAAGGTAGAGCAACGCAAGCGCGGCTTGAACGATCCACAATGCGATATTCATGTTTGCCTCCATCTCTCACGTTTGCTGGGCAGCCGGGTCGAGCACGCTCGCCAGCTTGCCGTGCATCATCTTCCAACCGTATTCGGCACCCTTGAATGCCTGGTTCTGCTCGAAGCCCGAGTGCTCGAAGAGCACGCGCGTGCCGGTGCCATCGGCTTCGAGTCGGTAGCTGACGCGCGTGTTCAGCTCGTTCACCTCGCCGACGATCCAGCTGAAGACGAGCTCGCTCGCCGGCACGCACTTGAGCACTTCGCACCGCACGATCAGGCCCTCGGGCAAGCGTTGTGCCTTGGGCGGGACGCGGAACGTGAAGTGATGTCCGACGCGCGGTTCGAAGTCGTTCGGGTACATCCACTCGGCGAGCGTCTCGCTGTTGGTGAGCGCGCCCCACACCTTCTCGGGCGACTGAGGGAACTTCAGCTCTCTTCGGATCGTGTTGGTCATCGGTCTTCGCTTTGCTCGAGGTGCCGCTTGAGGCGGTCGAAGCTGTCGTCCCAGAAACGCTCGTAGTGCGCCAGCCAGTCGCGCACGGGACCGAGCTTCTCGGGTGCGAGTCGGTAGCGCCGCTCCCGGCCGTGCCGCTGCTCGGTGACGAGGCCGGCGTCGAGCAGGATGCGCAGGTGCTGCGAGACGGCCGGGCGGCTCATGTCGAAGTTCGCGGCGATCGCGTTCACGGGCGAATCGGCGTCGGCGATCAGGTCGAGGATGCGCCGGCGCGCCGGGTGGCTGATCGCTCCGAACACTCCGGGCTCGCTCTGAATCATCATGGGTCCAAGAATACGTAAGGAAGTCCTTACCTGTCAAGTCCAACAAAAATTGGCAGCCATTTCAGCCACTTGGGAGGCCGATGACTGCGCCGACCGGCCCCGGCGCTTTGCGGAGCGCAGAAACTGACCGATAACTGGCCCACCTCTCGTGCGAACGACCTACCTGCGCGTGCTGTGTTGCCTTGGGTTTCTGGCTGCCTGCGCGGATCCTCCAACCGCCGCGACGATCGCGAACACGAGCGCGGTTCCGCCCGCCAGCTCGGGAAGCGCCGGTGCACCGCTGATCGAGCCTGCAGCTGACGGCGGCAGCGCCGGCACGTTCACGGAGCAGGGCGGAGCGGGCGCACCGAGTGCCGGGCAAGGCGGAGCGGGCATGCCGAGCGCCGGAGCACCTGCGATGAACGCAGGCGCAAGCGCGTCGCCGCCGAGCGCGGGTGCGGGTGGTGCAGCAGGTGCAGTCAGTGAGGCTGCTGGTGCGCCGGCCCCGTCCTCCGAGCCCGCGTCCTGTCAGCGCACGCAACCCGACGCCAAGACACCCGTCATCTACGTGATCGGCGACTCCACTGCCTCGGTCTATGAAAAAGACCTCTACCCGCGCATGGGCTGGGCGCAACCGCTTCAGGATTACTTCAAGCCCGCCTGCGCCAAGGTCCAAGACAAGGCCCTCTCCGGCCGCAGCGGGAAGAGCTTCTACGACGAAGGCGCCTGGACCCCGATCAAGTCCGCGCTCCGCGCCGGCGACTTCGTGCTCATCCAGTTCGGTCACAACGACGAGAAGCGCGAAGACAGCGCGCGCTACACCGAACCGTTCGGGAGCTATCAACAGTACTTGAGCAAGTACATCGACGACACCCTCGCCGCCCGGGCCACGCCGATCCTGCTCAGCTCGATCGAACGCAACAACTGGAAGTCGGGCAAGCTCAGCGAGAGCCACGGCGACTACCCCGAAGCCGTCCGGCAGCTCGCCCAGATGCGCAAGCTCACGCTGGTCGACATGACCCAGCTGACGCACGCGTACTTCGATGGCATCGGCCAGGCCGCGACGACGAAGCTGTTTCTGAACCTCGCGGCCGGCGAGTCTCCCAACTATCCCAACGGCAACTCGGACAACACGCACCTGCAGGAAAAGGGAGCGCGGATCGTCGCCGACATCGCGCTCGCGGACCTCGCGAGGCAACGAGCGCCGGTCGCAGCCCTGCTCGACCACGTCCCCGAGGTACAGCCGTAGGCGTCATTCCGTTCTCGACGCGCTAGACTCGCCGGCATGACATCGTATGCGTCGTACCTGATCGCCAAGAAGTCGGTCGACGATCGTGCACTGAATCGCCACGTGCTCGACGTACTGCAGCGGGAACTGACACAGACGCCACGTGTGCGCGTCCTCGAGCTCGGCGCCGGGGTCGGCACCATGCTCGCCCGACTCGCCGACTGGAACGTCTTGCGCGGCGCGGACTACACGCTGTTGGACGTCGATCGAGAGAGCCTCGACGAAGCTCCCCGCTGGCTCGCGCGCTGGGCGGGCGAGACGGGCCGCAGCGCAATGCAATCGCAGGGCGTGCTGCGCATCAGCGGGGGCACGCCTGCGGTCGACATCACGGTTCGGAGCGTGTGCGAGGACATCGCGGACTTTCTCGCTCGGGACCCGGCCGGTGCGCCGGTCGATCTGTTGATCGCCAATGCGTTCCTCGATCTCGTGGATGTGCCGGCCACGCTGCCCGCGCTGCTAAAGCTGCTCGTGCCGAACGGACTGTACTGGTTCTCGATCAACTTCGATGGAGAGACGCTCTTCCAACCCGAGCACGCTGCCGACGAGGCGCTGATCGGCGTCTACCACCACAGCATGGACGAGCGCGTTCGCAAGGGCCGACGCGCGGGCGAGAGTCGAACCGGCAGGCACCTCTTCCAGCACCTGGCGGCAGCCGGCGCGAGCATCCTCGGCGCGGGTAGCTCGGACTGGGTGGTCCACGCGATCGGAGGCGCGTATCCGGCGCACGAGCGCGCGTTCATCGAAAGCATCTTGCACACGATCGATGCCGAGCTGAACTGGCGGACCGAGGTGGATCAGGAGTCGCTGCGGCAGTGGCTGGCCACGCGCCGATCACAGTTGAGCCGAGGTGAGCTAGTCTACATCGCGCACCAACTCGACTTCGCGGGCCGGCGATGAACACCCTCTACCTGATCTCGGTGTGGCTGCACATCCTCGCGGCCACGGTGTGGATCGGTGGCATGACGTTTCTGGTGTTGGTCGTCGTGCCCTGGCTGCGCGAGGGCGGCCGCGCGCAAGGGGCCGTGTTCCTGCGCGAGACCGGGGCACGGTTTCGCAACGTCGGTTGGGTGTGTTTTGCTATCGTGCTGGTGACTGGCAGCTTCAACCTCTGGGTGCGCGGCGTTCGGCCGGCGAGCTTCGTGCAGAGCGCCTGGTTGGGATCGCCGTTCGGAACGCTCGTGCTCTGGAAGCTCGGCGTGTTTGCGGCGGTGTTGCTGCTGAGCTCCGTGCACGACTTCGTGCTCGGGCCCCGAGCCACGGTCGCCATCGCGCGTGACCCGCAGTCGATCGAAGCTCAAGCCTTGCGGCGCCGCGCCTCGTATGCCGGCCGCGCGAACGTCCTCCTCGCGCTGGTTCTGGTCGCAATCGGCGTGATGTTGGTCCGCGGTCTGCCCGGCTGACGTGCGGTCATGCGATCATCGCGAGCAGGCTGGCGATGGCTTCGGAACTCGTCGGTCGCACCAAGCGTCCGAACTCATTGCCGTCGCGCAGTGCGATCAGCGTCGGCCAGAGCTTGATTCCGAAGGTCCGACCCAGCGGTCGAGCGCTGCCGTCGGCGACCTTGATATGCTGCACCTGGGGGTACTGACTCAACGCTTCGCTGATGGCGGGCTGCGCCGCGGCGCAGATGCCACACCAGGGCGCACCGAACTCGACCACCACGGGCCCTTGCGTGCCGTCGACGGCTGCGCGCGACGGTTCGGTCTCGAGGTACGGAACAGACATGATCTCTCACCAGTACAGCAAGAACCCTTCCGCGTCACGTCTCCGGAGCTAGACGCCGCTCCGCACCTGGGTTATCGCAGGTCGATGCCTCGCACGAGCAAGCCGCGCAAGTCGATCAGGAAGGCCAGCAGCAGCAAGGCCGGCACCAAGAAACCGGTGAAGCTCCTGTCCGGGGGCAATCCGCAGATCGCGAAGGGCGAAGGCGACGCCCCGGTGCAGGCGTACGTGGCCGCGCTGCCGGGCTGGAAGCGCGAGCTCGGGCGCAAGATCGACGCACTCGTCGTGCGGAGCGTGCCCGGCGTGCGTAAAGCCGTGAAGTGGAACTCGCCGTTCTACGGCATCGAAGACCAGGGTTGGTTCCTCAGCTTTCACGCCTTCGCGCAATACATGAAGCTGACGTTCTTCCGCGGCACATCACTCAAACCAACCCCACCCGGCACGAGCAAGCACCCGGAGGTGCGCTACCTCGACATCCGCGAGGGCGAGCTCGACGAGGCACAGCTGGCGAAGTGGGTGAAGCAGGCAGCGTCCTTGCCCGGGTGGATTCCGTAGCTCCCGGCGCACACAGCGTCGCCACCGCTGCTACACGCTTTCGCAGTTGGCGCTCGCGCCGAACAGTTGCACGATCGATCTCGTGTCGAGCTCAGGGGCCGTCTATGCACCGGGCACTCCGCAGGTGCCGTGCAGTGCGGGGATTGCGATCCTGGACGGACTGCGCGAGCTCGAGCTGTTGGTCGGCCTGGACGTGCTGAACGCAGCGCGCGCGCAGCTCCCCGCCGAACAGCGCGCCGAGATCGAGACGGTGACGGCGTTGTCGTGGATTCCGGTGACCACCAGCGCCGCGCTGTTCGAGGCGGTTGCACGGCTGGCCGGCCGCGAGACCGAAGCCATGGTCGACGAGATCACGCGCCGCGCAGTCAAACGTACCTTCACCACGGCCTGGCGCATGCTCGTGCGTCTGACGACGGACGAAGCGATGATGAAGCGCGCACCGGCGATGTACTCGCGCGGGCGCAACACCGGAGTCCTCACCGCCGGCATGCGTGAGCTCGGAATCGCCGAGCTGGGGCTTACGGGTTGGCCCGGTGTGCCCGAGCGTCAGGTGCGCGTGTTCGGCATCGGCATGCAAACCATCGCGCAACTGTCAGGCCGACGAGAGGTCTCGATGAGCTTCGACCGGACGCGAGACGGCGCGCAGTACGAATTGCGCTGGTCCAAGGCCTGACTGTCGTGGTTTGCTCCGGCGATGAGCGAGAGCATCGAACCCTTTCGGATCCACGCCACGGACGCAGATCTCGAGGACCTGAGGCGCAGGCTGCGCTCCACGCGTTGGCCCGAGCGCGAGTGCGTGGACGATTGGTCGCAGGGCGTTCCGCTCGCATACACGCGAGCTTCTTCGCCCAGGGTGGCGATTGGGGCGCGGTCGTGACCACGGCGATCGGTGCGCTCGAGCCGGATCACTGCGCATCCACGTGACCATGCCGACCGTGGGCCCCGATCGAAACACCTTGAACGAGCTCACCGCGACCGAGAAGAGCGCGCTGGACGCCATGGCGCACTACGACCGCTGGGACTCGCGGTACTCCAAACAGCAGAGCACGCGCCCGCAAACCGTCGGCTACGGCCTGGTAGACTCACCTGCTCGAGCGACCCGAAGTCTTCGTGCGTGAGCTGCGTGAGTGCTTCAGGCGCATGCGCTGATCTCACTGTTTCGGTGTCCACGTCCGGCGTGGAGGGACACCTGCGCGCAGCGTGGTGACGATCTTCGTGATGCGCCGCGCGCGTGTCTCCGCCTGCTTGGCCTCGAGCACACTCTTCACGTACCCGCGCCGCGCGGACGGCGCGAGCTGGGCCCACGAGGCCGACGCTTTTGCATTCTTCGCGAGGGCAGTCGCGAGATCTTCAGGCACTTCGTCGGTCGGTAACGGTTCGTCGTCGAGCTCGATCGTGAGCTTGACCGAGTCGCCATCCCCGACGCCGGCTTCTTGCAGCACGGCCTTGTGGACGCCCAGGTGAAACACGCCGCTGTACTTCATCAGCGAGCTTCGGTACGCAACGCCGTTCACGGTGCCGCGCACCCGCGCGGCGTGCGCGAGCCCTGCCTTCGCAGCGACCTTGCTCGGCACGATCACGAACATCCCGCCGTGCGGCACCGGTTGGAGAGCTGCTGTGAAGCGGTTCACGCGCGCCACTATAGCGCTGAGGGCAAACCCTAACAGCATTGCAATCTGCAGCGACACAACCTAACGCAGGTTCCCCTTGGAGCACCAGGGCCGCTAATTAGAGCGCCGTTCGCGCACCCTGTAGCCTAAATGTTTCCAAAGCCACTGGCGCATCCGCCCACACAATGGCAAGTTGCCACGGCGTTTCACGGGCTGGGTGCCCGTCGATGAACAGAGTGGGTCGGTAGCTGCGTCTTCGCAGCAGACCTGCAGGGCACGCTTGCGCCCGCAGGGGGGGTATGGACGGTAGCCGGTTGCGAACGCTTCCGCCTGACGCCGTGGCTGACAACACGTGCGACCAGGTTGCTCTTACAACGGATTACCGGCGCTCGGAGGCGCGAGCCCTTCGAGCGGCGCAACTCGAGGCACGGTTAGATCATACGACCTATCACGCGCTGCTGACGGCGGCGGCGCGACTCGATAGTGAGTGGTTCGACGCAGCTTTGGCTGGTTTCGCGGTGTTGCTCCACCGCCTCGCCCAACAGGCAGACCTCACACTTGGGACAATTCGCGGAAGGCGAACACAGCCGAGTGTGGCCGGCTCGGTTCGTCTCGCGTTCGCCGACGAGACCGACTTCCTCGGTGTGCTAGCGCAGCTAGGGGCGGCAGGCAGGGCGCGCGGACCTGAGGTCGGCGCAAACGTGGTGTTCGGCGAGGCGAGCGACCGCGATCCCGAGTCCGGCTTGATGCCGACCTTCGACGTGCCGCGCGACCTGGCGCTGCTGATGGAGGACGGCGGCGACGGACTGTCTCTGCGGCTAGTTTACGACGCCAGTCAGTTCCAACCAGAACGCATGCGCGAGATGCTCGAGCAATATCGACTGCTTCTGCCTCGGCTGCTCGAGGAGCCCGAGCGCCGCGTGCTCGACCATTCGCTGGTCACCGCGTCCGCCCGCGCGCAGCTTCCCGATCCGACTCGGCCGCTCGAGCAGCCCGTGTACCCGCCGCTCGGAGATGCATTCGCCGCGTGGGCCGCACGGGCTCCCGAGCAGCCGGCGATCCAGCAGGCGGATCGCACCTACAGCTACGGCGAGCTGGCGCAGGCGAGTAAGCAGCTGGCGCAGCAGCTCTGCACACGCGTCGTGCGCGGGGACGTGGTCGCCGTCACGGGAGCGCGCAGCTTCGCGCTGGTGAGCTCGCTGCTCGGAGTGTTCCGTAGCGGCGCGGTGCTGCTCACACTCGATCCGACGCTCCCGCTCGAGCGCCGGCGCGTGATGCTCGAGCAGTCCGGCGCCAAGCTGATCTTGGCCGTCGATGGCGCTTCGGATTGCGACGCCCTGGCTTCACCACAACGCTCCGTGTTGCGTGTGCCAGAGGCTGGCTTCTTGGCCGCCGATAGCGGCACGGCCGCGCTCCCCGCGATCGAGCCGAGCCAAACTGCCTATGTGTTCTTCACGTCCGGCAGCACGGGCGTGCCCAAGGCGGTTCAGGGCCGCCACGCAGGCCTCGCACACTTCCTGGCCTGGCAACGACAGGAGTTCGGTATTCAGCCGAGCGATCGCGCATCCCAACTCACAGCCTTGTCGTTCGACGTGGTGCTGCGCGACATGTTCCTGGCGCTCACCAGCGGCGCGTGCCTGTGCCTGCCGCAGTGCGGAGACGCGACCGATCCGGAGCGGATCCTCGCCTGGCTCGCCAAAGAGCGCGTGTCGGTGCTGCACGTCGTGCCGTCTCTCGCACGGCTGTGGTTGAGTCACGTGCCGCAGGGGTTCGAGTTTCCAGCGCTGCATCGCATCTTCTTTGCGGGCGAGCCGCTCAGCGACGTGCTGGTGCAGCGCTGCCGCGCGGTGTTCGGAGCGCAGGTCGAGATCATCAACCTGTACGGTCCAACCGAGACGACGCTCGCGAAGTGTTTTCACCGCATCCCCGAGGAACCCGATCCCGGCATTCAGAGCATCGGCCAGCCGATGACGCACACGCAGGTGCTGATCTTGAACCGCAGGCAGCAGCTGTGCGGACTGCACGAGGTCGGTGAGATCGCGATCCGAACGCCGTTTCGGAGCCTGGGCTACCTCAACAACCCCGAAGCGACTGCACGTGCATTCGTGCCCAACCCGTACGGCAGCGACCCGAGCGACCTGATCTACCTCACGGGCGACAGCGGCCGCTACCGAGCGGATGGCAAGCTCGAGATCCTCGGGCGCATCGACGGCCAGGTGAAGATCCGCGGCATCCGCATCGAGCCCGGCGAGATCGAGGCCGCCCTCGGACACCACCCGAGCGTGCGCGAAGTGGTGGTGGTGGCGCGGCAGGACGCTGCGGAATCCAAGTACCTGGCAGCGTACGTCGTGCCGAAGACGCAGGCGCTGTTGTCCGCCCCTGCGCCTGCGATCGCGGAGCTGCGTGCGTTTCTACGGAGTCGCTTGCCCGAAGCCATGGTCCCCAGCGCATTCGGGCTGCTGCCGGCGCTGCCACTCAATGCCAACGGTAAGGTCGACAAGAAGGCGCTCCCGGCGCTGGAACGCGGCGCACCGGTGGTGGCATCTGCTGCGCCCACGAGCGCGCGCGAGCGCGAGCTGGCTGCGATCTGGAGCGAGGTGCTCGGCGTCTCCGAGATCGGCGTGCACGACAGCTTCTACGACGTCGGCGGCGACTCGCTGGCCGCCATGCGCGTGATGATCCGCATGCGCGTACTCGGGCTCGAAGAGTCGGTGTGCCGCGCGATCCTGCAGGGTCGCACGATCGCAGAGATCGCGCGCGCAGCAGACGGCGGCGAGGACGTGCCGCCTGCGGAGCTGGGCCCCGACGCGCGCGCGCGGCTCTCGCTCAACGTCTTTCGCGGGCTGCTGATCCTCTTGATCATCGGCGGCCACTTCCTGCCGGGCCTCGGGCGGCGTTCCGGCTTCATCCATGCCTACGAGAAATACCTCTTTCCGCTCTTCAACTGGGGCACTCCAGGCTTCGCGATCGCGTTCGGCGTGACGCTCGGCTTCATCTACTACCCTCAATACGTCTCCCACCCGGAACGCACACGGGCCTTGCTCTGGCGAGCGACCTGGATCGTCGGCGCGGGGGCTGTCATCTTCGGGCTTGCCTCGTGGGGAATGAGCGACTTCGAGGTGATGGGACCCGAGGAGTCGCGATTCGCCAACGTGCTCACCTTCTATGCGACGGGTCTCGCGACCACTGCGCTGTGGTTTCGCCTGCTGGGGTCCGTGAACGCCACGCGCAACGCGCTGGTCCTCGCCGTCGCGTGCGGGCTCGCAGACCAAGGCCTGAAGCGCTTGATCGGAGTCCCCGCCGCACACAGCCCCGTGTTGCTGTTGGTCGGCAAGTGGGGCTACTTCAACATGTGGGTCGGGTCCCTGCTGGGCTTCGTGTTCGGACAGCGCTTGAAACGGCAGCTCGTCGTTCCCGCACGCGAGCTCGCGATCGGCGCGCTCATGATCGCAGTCGGCTTCGCATGGTCGCGCCTGCAGGACCTGGAGTCGGCCTACTTCATCGACCAGGTCGAGCTCGAGTCGTGGAAGTGGCTATTCTACGGCGGCTGCTCGCTGTGGGTGTTGATCGCGCTCGAGCGCCTCGCCGGAATGCTGCCCGCGACCGGGGCGGCGCGAGTCACGATGAACGTGCTCGGCGTGCTCGGCCAGCTGACGTTGCCGGTGTTCTTGCTGCAGTACTTCGCCTGGTGCGTGGGCACCGGCTGCACCCAGGCAGGCCTGCCTTCCAGCCTGCGTCTCGTCATCGAGGTCGGTGTGCTGACAGGGACCGCAGCTCTGATGACTCGACACCTCTACCGTTTGTACTACGGCAGCGAGCCACGAACCGTGCTGGCGCTCGAAGCGCGGGCCGACCTGGTGAGCTGAAAATCGTCGCGCCGCGCCTTCGGCCGCGCTCACTCACACGCGCCCGAGCGCCAACAAACACTGAGCCGAGTTGTGCCAGTCAGGTGTGGCGAATTCACGCGCGGTTCGCGATTTGCATGACGCTCCGGCTCGATGACCCGGAGCCTCGTGCCCACGCCGGAAACGACGAGCGACAGGCCGCCTCGCGCGACCGCCGAGCTGCGAGGCACGCCGCGAACTGCTGGCAAGTTCGAGTTCACCTTGCAGGTGAGCTTGATCGCGCAGCCCATCTGCGCCGCGGTGCCGGCGATTCGGAGCTACGAGCTCGTGGTCGCCGGTGATTCGGACGCGGACGCGGGTACGCCTTGAGTGCTCAGAGCTTCGCGAGCACGCGGTCCAGCGCAGCGTAGCTCTCGTTCATGCCGCCCTCCATACCGGACTGCAGCATGCCGTCGCGCTCCTGCGTCGTGTGGAACAGCGAGACGTTCACGAGCTTCGTGCGACCGTCGCCGAGATCTTCGAGCGTCATGGTCTCGACCACCACGTGGCCCGGCATGCCGTCCCACTCGAACGTCTGCACCACGCGTTCGGGCGGCGTGATCTCGCGGTAGCGACCTTCGAAGCCGTGCTCCCCTTGCTGGCTGTGCTCCACGAAGCGCCAGTGGCCGCCGCGTGTGAACTCGAACCTCTCTATCACGAGCTTGTTGCCGCGCCCCCACCACTGCGCGATCAGCTCGGGATTGGTCATCGCCTTCCACACGCGCTCGCGCGGTGCGTTGAAGATGCGCTCGGTGCGGATCTCGCGATCGGTCGGTGTGGAGAGCGTGGCTTTTTGGGTTGCTGTAGTCATGGCTTACCTTTCGTACGTTCGAGAAACTGCTCGAGGTGATCGAGGCGTTGTTCGAGCATGCTGCGGTAGGACGCGATCCACTGCGCTACGTCCTCGAGCCCGCACGGACCGAGCGAGCACTGCCGCACGCGACCGACCTTCTCGGTCGTGACCAGCCCGGCGTCTTCGAGCACCTGCACGTGCTTCTTCAAGCCCGTCAGCGTCATCTCGAAGCCACTCGCCAGCTCGCCGAGCGATGCATCGGAGCGCCCCAACCGAGACAGGATCGCGCGGCGCGTCGGGTCGGCGAGCGCGCCAAACGAGCGATCCAGGCTTTCGCTAAACTGAACCATTTGGTTCAGTATTAGCTCAAGGCCGTTCGGGCGTCAAGCAGCCTGCCTCGTGCTTATGTCTTTCGGACCGAGGAGGAAGCCATGGCCAAGAACAATTACGTCGACTGTTTCGTGGTGGCTGTTCCGAAGAAGAACCTGGAGGCGTATCGCCAGATGGCCGAGCAGGCGGGCAAGCTCTGGCGCGAATATGGCGCGCTCTCGTACACCGAGGCTGTGGCCGACGACGTCCAGCCCGGGAAGGTCACGTCGTTTCCTCAGGCAGTTCAGCAGAAGGACGGCGAGATCGTGGTGGTCGCGTGGGTCGAGTACGAGTCGCGAGAGGTACGCGATCGATGCGTGGAGCAAGTGATGAAAGACCCGCGAATGAACATGGATCCATCGAGCATGCCGTTCGACGGAGCGCGCATGTTCTGGGGCGGCTTCAAGCCCATCGTGCAGAATTGAGCATGAGCGGCGCGGCCGAGTCGCCACACCGTGACAATTCGGCTGCGCCTACAGCTCTTCGATCGAATCGACGCGGTTCGGATAGAACGCGAGGTACTCGCTGATCTCGCCCACCGCAGGAAAGGGCGCCTCGTACGTCCACACGGCATTCTTGGCTTCATGCCCGTCGATGACGATGCTGAAGTAGCTCGCATCACCCTTGTACGGACAGTGTGACGAATGCGCGGTGCGCGAGAGCGCGTCCATATCGACGTCGGCGCGCGGGATGTACTGCACGGCTGGATAGCTCGCTTCGCGCAATGACAGCGCGTGCGTGCTATCCGCGATCGTGCGACCGCCGAAGCGAACCACCACGCGCCGGGAGTTGGGCTCGATCGTGATCGGGTGCGCGGGTCCGGGAACTTTCATGGCAGTCGCCTCCGGAAGTCACATAGGGGCGTGCGCTGGATCGTCAAGCCACGACGCCGGAAGCGCAGCAGGATGAAGCCGAGCAGCAGGATCGAGCTCCACCACGTGCCAGAGCTCGGAGCTTGCGGGCGCCTGCCAGCAGCCCTGCACGAGCAATCGGGGCTCTGCCGGGATTTCTTTGCCATCGCGGTGCCGCGCGGCCCCGAGTCGGAATCCACGACGGCTGCGTCCGGCTCCCCGGGCTCCACGTCGCCCGAGCTCGCATCCACCTCGACGTTGCCGTCGATACTCGAGCTGCCAGCGTCGACGCTCGAGCTCCCTGCATCGGCGAGCGCCGCGTCGATCGGCTCGGGCGGCATTGCATCTCGCTTACCGGAATCCACCGCCGCGTCCTCGAACTTTGAAGCTCCAGCGTCCATGGGAGAAGCCGTCGCGGGATCTAGCTCGTTGTCGATCGAGACACGAACCGATCGGTGACAGGCGTGACCCGCGCTGTCGTATGCTGTGAATCCCAGCTGGTGTGCTCCATCCGTGTACTCGGTGGTATCGAAGCGACCTCGGCGCCCTCGGAAGTCGTGCGCTTCGCTAGCGCTGGATTCGGCGTAGACCAGCCGATCGTCCACCGTAAACTCCACACGCGCGATGTCCACGTCATCGGAGGCCCAGCCGGAGAACTCCGCATCGGTGCCCCGAAGGACGCCTCCACTGGCCGGCTCCAGGAGCGTGCACTGCGGCAGTCGATCTTCTTCGACGTAGATCGAAAACGCTCGAGTATCGTTGCCTGCCTCGTTTCGAGCGACTATCTCGACCTCGAAGAGATCGATCGTCGACGGAGTCCATGTCAGCAGACCCGTCTTCGCATCGAGCTGCATTCCTGCGGGGCCACGCAGTAACTCGAAGGTGGGTGCGGGCGTTCCTGTCGCCATGGCAGAAGCGGTGTAAGGCGCATTGACGATCGCGTACCGCTCGAATGTATCCACGAACATAGGCGGAATCGGAGCGTCATCGTCCTCGATTGTCACATAGAACTCGTCAGCGAAGATCTGATCTTGTGTGCTCAACCACAGCGTCCTGTAGCTCGCGTAGCGGTCGTCGTCCTCTCCGGCGAAGATGGTGACTTTCTGTGGGATCGCCCAATCGAATGGAGTGAACACCAGCACGGCACCGGAAGTAATCTCGAGCGTCCCCTTGTCGTAGTCCGGGTGCTCCAACATGTCGGGCTCCTCTACACCCCAACCCCGACTGGTGCGCACGCGGACTTCCAGCGGGACAGCAGGTTGACGGTCCAGCCGAACCCAAAGCGAACCGCTCTCACCCTCTCGGACCGTAGTCGCCCCCTCGGATATTATCCGGGGACCCGCATCGATGACTCGCACATCCACGGTCTGAGCTGGGATGCCGGCGGCTGCAGCCGAGAGCGTCATGGTGACCGTCGTATCCTTCTCGACAAGGCGGCTGAACAGTACCTCGACACGCTGCGGCAGATTCCAATTCGTCGGTGTGAACCGAAGGGGCGATCTTACCCAGATGTCCGGATCACCGACCACACTGGCGTCGACGACGATCTCCTCAGCGGGCTGCATTGCCAACCGAACTGTGACCGTAGAGCTACCGCCTCCACTGAACCGCAAGTGCAAGGGCGTGACTACGAGCGCTTGAGTCGTGGGGTTGCTTGCGACCCGGTGCACGTTCCCTTCCATCTCGAGCACGTACAGCGCGCCGTCCGGGCCAATGGCTACGTCGGTCGGAGAGTTGTACGTGGCCAGGTGTCTGATCGAGCTGACACTTCCATCCGCAGCCAGCGTGACCCTCTGCAGTGCCCCACTACCCCAGTCGACGAACATGAAGTTGCCTCGATACGCCTGGGGGACCGCGCTCGAATCCCAGAAAGTGCCTCCAGTGATCGCATGTCCGATATCGGTCGCAAGCGCCGCGCCCCCGCCGCTGACGGCGTCGGAACCACTTTGACTCACGCTAAAGCTCTTGGCGCCTCCGATCGACGCGACGTCGAAGACTCCCTCGAAGCTCGTATCCGCGACGCCGGAGACAGTCACCTGTCCACCTTTGCGCAGGCCGTGATCGGTGGTCGTCGTAAAGGTCGCTACGCCCGCGCTGCGCGTCGCGCCTTCTGCTGCAGTGAGCTGTAGAGCAGCGGGCTGGCCCGTGACGTACGCGATCGCCGGCGCGAGATAGCCGGTCGGCTGGTCGTTCTCGTAAGCGTTGTACCCTGCGTGCACCCCCTTGCTCACGACGAAGACCTGTTCCCACTCCGTTCCGACCGAGTTCACCCACAACCGATCCTTGCCCGGTTCGAACCGCATCTTGAACGGGTTGCGAAAGCCGCGCGCCCAGACGTAGTCGTTCTGCGGACCGCCACCGTCGTAGAACGGATTGTCGCGAGGAACGCTTCCATTCCGACTCGCGCGTCCAATCTTGGCGGCCAGCGTCGTCAGATCGGCGCCGACACCTGTGCCATTTCCGAGATCGCCGATGCCCCAATACAACTTGCCGTCCGGACCAAACTCGAGTGCACCTCCGTTGTGCACGCTCCCGCCGCTCGGAAGTCCACTGACGATCACAGTGCGGCTATGTCCACGGTCGGTTCCGTAATACTGCTCGTAGCGGACGATCTGTTGCTCGTGTTTCGAGACAGTCACAAGCAAATAGACATATCCCGTGTAGGCGAAATTTGGATCGAACGCGATGCCGATCAGCCCAGACTCATCCTGGGTCCAAACCTCCGGCTCCGTGGCAAACGGCGGCCACAGCCACACGCCATCCTTGATCACTGCCACGTAGCCGTTCTGCGTGGCGACGAAGAGCCGGTTCGAACCGTCTGGCGCCCAGGCCATGGCCGTGCAGTAGAGGCCCATGCCGGAGCTCCACAACGTCTCGCTGAACTCGGGATCGAGCGGTGCGGCGAGCGTGCTCCGCGGACACAAGCCCAGAGCTACCGCGCAAATCACGATCCAACCGACGTGCTTCATGTTCTCTCCCGCGCTGTGCTGCACGATCGTAAGATCGTCGGCACTCTCGCGGCGTGACGCATCCAACAAAATCGTGCTGCCGACATGTCGGAGGACACAACACTGACCCGAACGGCCAGCTGCCAAGCTCAGATCGTGCGTCGCTGGACACGGCGGCGCTGCGACGTAAGCTGCTGCGCGTGACCTACGATCGCGCGTTTTGGGAACAGCTCTGGGCGAAGACTTTGCGTGAGCAGCCGGACAAGGTCGCGCGGCGTCCGCCGAACGTGCATCTCGTCGCCGAGGTCACCAGCCTTCGTCCGGGGCGTGCGCTCGACGCGGGTTGCGGGCATGGGGCGGAGACGCTGTGGCTCGCGGCGCACGGGTGGGAAGTCACTGCGGTCGACTTCTCGACGAGCGCGCTCACGCATGCTCGAACGACGGCCGAGGCGCTGGGTCCCGAGTTCGCGGAGCGTATCGCGTGGGTCGAGGGCGATCTGGCGACGTGGGCTCCGCAGCCGGAGCACTTCGACCTGGTGGTATGCCTCCACGTCCATATCGCGGGGTCGGTGGACGAGATGGTGCGACGCATGGCGAGCGGTGTGGCGCCCGGCGGGACGCTGTTGATGGTCGGGCATCGTCCGATCGATCCCGTCAGCGGAAAGCCGACCGCCGCCGCGAGTCAGGTGCAAGTCTCGGTCGAGGTTGCAGTCGCCGCGCTCGATCCGAGTGGCTGGCAGCTCCCAGTCGCGGAGGAACGGCCGCGCGTGGTCGCGGGCACTGGTGTCGATGCGGTGATCCTCGCGACTAGAGCGCCTTGAAGAAGTCCCAGACCGCCTGAACGCCGAAGCTCGGGAGGTTGTGATCGCCGTCGTACTCGCAGTAGTGCACGGGGTTGCTCGGATCGCAGCCCGCGTACGTGACACACGGCGAAGGCTCGACGGGCATGGACTTCGATGTGTCGCAGCCGCTCTGCTTCGCGCACAGGTTGCGCGCGGTGCGCCCTTCCATCGTGGGCACGATGTCGTCCTTGTTGCCGTGCGAGATCCAGGCCGCGACCTTGCCCTTGCAATTCGTCGTGTAGGCGGCTCACCGCGACTGCCGCTGGCGCCGCCGCTACCCGCTGCGCTGCCACCACTCATCCCGACTCGCGGCGCACTGGTCGACATCCCGGAGCTGCCTGCAGCGCTCGCGGGGGCGCCGGCGGTCGCAGCGGAGGAACCCTTGTCTGATTAGCCTTGGCTGCACGCGCCGAGCGCGAGCACGATGCAGAGTGCGATGCGGGGCGAGTGCATGTAGCGGATGGCGTTGTGTGCCTGCGATCGATCACGGAATGGGCATCGCGAGCGCCAGCTCCGGTCTTCACGCCAGCCTCAAGAGACGCTCAGTTCTCCCGATACACAATCGTGATGTTCTCGAATTGACTGGTGCGCCAGTAGATAAAGGTGTTCTTCCGGTAGCTGAGTTAGCGACCTTCATGGGTTCGGGCTCGGGCGGCAACCGCTGGACGCCTCTTCCCACGGCAACCACAGGCTTCTAGCGGATGAGCGAACAGCCTCCATCCCGGAAGAACCTTTGGCGCCTAGGCTTCACCGGCGTCGGCTTGGCGACGTTTGCGATTGTGCTCTATCTGGTCACGAGCACGTATCTCATCACTTACCAGGACGAGTATGAGCCAAGCCAAGGACCACTCGGGTCACTTGCGTCGATGACCCATCCACAAGCAGTCGCCTTCATCCTTGCCGCGTACGTTGTTCCCGCGCTACTGATCGTGGGAGCCACACTATTCGTGTACGTTTGCACTCTGGTGTTCGTGGATTCGCGACGACAACCGTAGACGCCGACAGCAGCCTCGACCCCGGCCGACCTTGTCGCGTCCACCCGGCTTCTGGCATCGTGCGGCCCATGGCGAGGATCACTGGAATCGGGGGCGTGTTCTTCAAGTCCAAGTCGGATCACAAGCAGCTCGCTGCTTGGTACGCACGTCACCTCGGGCTGCGTCTCGAGGAGTGGGGTGGCGCGATCTTGAAGTGGCCGGAGGACAAGGCCGAGGATCGCGGCCTCACCGTGTGGCACGTCGCGGACAAGGACACCGACTGGTTCAGCCCGAGCGAGTCGAGCTTCATGATCAACTACCGCGTCGATGATCTCGACGCCCTGTTGGCGCAGCTGCGAAGCGACGGCATCGCGATCGTCCAGGGGCCGGAGTCACACCAGAACGGCCGCTTTGCCTGGATCCTCGATCCGGACGGCAACAAGCTCGAGCTGTGGCAGCCGATGCTCTCGGGCGGAAAAAACGACTAGCCCCTCCTACTTCCGACGCGCCCGGGCTTGGCGCCGTCGCCGTCCCACGGGTTCTCGCTGCGGTTCCAGGGCCGGCGCTGTTTCCACCCGCATTCTACTGAGGACGTTTGCATACAGCGCGAAGCCGAGCATCGAGGACAGGCAGATGAAGAGGTAGATATTGATCAGGGTGAAGAAGACAATCGGGGATGGCTTGAGATAGTCGGTTACGAGGGCAGCTAGATTGAGGCCCAGCAGCAGACACAGTGAGACGAAATCAGTGCGCGGTTGCGTTCGCCTGAAGAAGAGCAGGACGAGCAGGCACAGAAACACGTAGTAGTAGGTGGAGAGATAGCTCGTCGTGTAGACGAGGAGCGTCGGCCAGAGGACGCTCACGCTTTCTTCGTCCTTTCTCTTCCAGATGAGGACGGCCAATGCCACGAGCACAGCGAGCGAGAACAAGGCAATCACCGGCCTTCTGCCTCGAAGCTCGCTCTCTTTTACATCCTGCCAGGTGCGAACCACATCGGCGCTCTTGTATTTCGCGACGAAGCTCTCCAGCGAGAGTTGACTTGGTTCGAAGAGCACCATCCCTCTCAACCCGAGATGGTTGACGTACACACCGCTGTCGTGAAGGCTCGTCTTCGTATAGAACTCCTTCCACGGCTGCAGAACCGAGCCCAAGGACGCGGCAGGCAGCAAGAACAACACCAGCGCCGACAGCGCGGCGCCCAGGATGAACCGTTTGGAATTCCTGTCGAGCGCACGCGTCGTCTTCCACTTCCGAAAGATCGTGACGGCAACGCCGAAGAACAACACCACGGGGAATATCCGCAGCATCGCCGACAGGGTCAGGAAGAATGCGGACGATGCGTAGCGCCCCTTTTCGAGCAGGCAGACGGCGACGACGATGTAGAGCAGCCAGTCGTAGCGCAACAAGCTGCCCGAGATGTATTCGTGGCCGCTCAAGATGTTCACGAAGAAGTAGACGGCGAAGACGCCTCCGATCTCGACACCGAACGTGCGAAATACGAGCCCAATCATCGTCAACACCACGAACACGTCGAGAAGCGCCAGCAACTGCAACTGACCGACTGGAACTGCGTTCGTCAAGCCGCCAAGCACGAGGCTCGCAACCGGGCTCGGATTGTATCCATGGTCCATCAGCAGGAACATGAGGCCGGGCGCCTGCGGCATACCGGTGGCCTTCTTGAAGAAGGAAACGTCGTCTTTGAAGGCGTTCCATCTCTCCTCCGAAAAGGCGCTCTTGAGCCTGTCGGGATCTCTGAGGGCGACTTCACGCGGAATGTTCTTGTACGTTTTTAGATCCGTATAGAACGGCATCCTGGCCAACGCGCTGTCTTGCTCGGCGTCAGCAACGATGACCGCATTGTAGAGCTCGTGGTACCCGAGCTCCTTGAAGTACTTGGAGCCGAGATAGTAGTGAAACATCTCGCCGTAGTGCACGAATGTGCCACCCCGGAACGTGCCGAGATCGTGGAAGACCGCAAACGAGAAGACGACCGCCAGACCGATCATCACCTTCGTCTGGAACGAATGCGCCTTGGGCTTGTTTCCTCCTCGATAGCGAAAGTACAACAGCACGAGCGTCGCCGCGGTGAGAAGCACCTTCAGCCACAGGATCGTGTTGCTGAAGGTCATGAATGGGGATGATGGAGTCATGCGTCGGTCACCAACTCTGTCGCTGATCGATTGCGCGCATGAGCGTGGTCAAGTCGAGCGGCTTGACGAAATGCCCGTCAAAGCCTGCAGCGCGTGCGCGTTCTCGATCATCGGCCTGCCCATAGCCAGTTAGCGCATACATTTGTAGGCGCGCGCCGGCGCGGACGCGCAAATGCTGCGCGAGCTCATAACCATCCATGACTGGGAGACCGATATCGAGCAACGCCACGTCGGGCGCGAATTGATCGATGAGCGAGATCGCGGTGGGACCGTCCGCAGCCACACGCGTCTCGTGCCCCAAATCGCCCAGGATTGCGGCGAGCAACTCGGCCGCATCTTCGTTGTCATCCACGATGAGTATGCGGCGCACCTCGTTGGAGGACCTCGCCCCTGCTGCGTCGTCGAGCTTCGGCTGTGACGCTCCTGGCTCCTCACAGAGCGGCAACACGACGGTGAAGGTCGAGCCCTGATCACGCCCCTTGCTCTCCGCGGATACCGTCCCGCCATGCATCCTGACCAGGTTACGCACGATGGCGAGCCCGAGTCCGAGACCTCCGCTCGAGCGGGCCAGCGACTGCCGCTCCTGCGAGAACATGTCGAACACGCGCGGCAGCATCTCCTCGTCGATGCCGATGCCGCTGTCGCGCACGCTGATCGCAACCTGGTCGCCTCGCCGCTCCGCGCGGATCACGATCTCGCTGTCTGCGTTGCTGTACTTCGAAGCGTTCGTGAGCAGGTTGGCCAGCACCTGGGTGAGCCGACCTTCGTCCACGCACACCTGGAAACCGGGCGGAACCTCCACGCGCACGCGTTGAGCGCGCTCTTCCATGAGAGGGGTCGCCAATTCGAGCGCTTGCATGGCCAGCTGCGAGAGATCGACCAACTCGAGTGATAGCTTGACCTTGTTGCTGGCAAGTCGCGCCACATCGAGCAAATCATCGACGAGACGAGTGAGATGCCGTACCTGTCTCGCGATGACTGCGCGCTCGCGGTCGATACCCTTGATCTCGCGCATCTCGAGGAGGCTCAACGCGGTGGCGATCGGGGCGATCGGATTTCGCAGCTCATGACCGAGCATGGCGACGAATTCATCCTTGCTGCGGGAGGCAGCGCGAAGCTCCCGAACCAACTCTTCCCGCTCCACCGCGGTGCGTTCGGAATCAACGCGTGCGGCGATGCGCTGCGCTGCTTCGTGCAGGAGACGGGACACGTCGAGGATGTACTCCTCGTAAAAGCGGTCGTAAGGCAAACGCGGACTCAGCCCGACGATGAGCAGCCCTTGCGGTGTTGCATCGGTGGGTGGCCGCAGATGCACCACGACCGCTCGGGTGCTCGGCTCGGGCCAAGGCCCACCAGGCAGCCCCGCAACTGGCACGTCCCATGGCTCGAGCTCGAGCGCACCTTCTGTGGTGCGGACACACGCAATGACATCTGCCGCCCTGACAGCCGAGAGGTTCCGCGTGCTGGCCAGCAACGTGCCGTTCAGGCTGTCCACCGCGATAGCCCAGGCCACGTCCTCCGGCGCATCCTGCAGCACGTGGACGGCGCGCTGCGCCAGGTCATCTTGGTTCTCGGCGAGTGACAACGTGTCCACCAAACGACGAGCCGTGCTCTGGCGACGCAAAGTCCACACGCGCGTCGTGGTTTCCGTCACGACGACGAGCACGCCCGCCACTTCGCCTCGCGCGTCGAACACCGGCGAGTACCCGTAGGTCCAGTACACCTCTTCCATGCGACCGTTGCGGAAGATCGGCACCAACGCGTCCTCGTGAAAGGTGCCCTCACGGCGGGCGATGACGCCGTCGATCTCTGGCCCGATGACCGGCCAGATTTCGCTCCAACATTCCCTGCCGCGCTGCCCCATCGCTGCCGGGTGTCGACCCACGCCGAAGCTGGGAGTGTAGCCGTCGTTGTAGAACTGGATCAGCTCCGGGCCCCACCACAAGAACATGGGGTGGCGCGCATACAACATCATGGAGACGACGCTCTTGAGCTCCGGTGGCCAGCTTTCGACGGATCCGACCGCGGTGCTGGCCCAGTCGACGCCACGGATGATGCCGGCCGCTTCGCCACCGCCATCACCAAGCCAGCCCCACGCGTCTCTCGTCATGCTCCTCCGACTCGGATGACTCAGGCGCTCATCCCGGGTCGGGAGCACACCATCGCCAGGAGCCTCGACGCAACACCCTTGTGCTGCGCGAGGGCAATCGCGGGTCCGTGCCCCGGCCAGCGTTCAACCCATTGTAACCGCTCGACATTTTGGCTCAGTTCGATACGAGCCAACCGTTCACTCTCATGCTGAGGAGCCAGGCCGCGGCCGGTGTGTCGTACACCAATCCCAGACCTTCGATCTCGAACTGGTTGCGGCGATACGGTACGAGCAAGCACGCACTGAGCTCCCAGCCGACGCGCTGCGTGGACTGACCTACCGTGAGCTCGAGCGGCAGTGCTGCGTATAGCTGATGCGTCTGCGGCAGCTCGCTCGTGTAACCGCTGGCGACTGCGGACACCGAGCCGAGCACGACTCCGCTGCAGCTTTCGACCCGCAGCCAAGGGCGGCGCACCACGGCGTAGCAGGCGCGCACGCTGCCCGCGATCAGCGCCAGCTCGGTGACCCCGGGCGCGAGCTCGACCTGACCCGCGGGCAGCCATACCACCCCGGCACCGAATCGCCACGCATCGATGCGCAGTCCGAGCTCGCCGAGCAGGCCAGCTGCCCACGGCCGCACGACGCCCGCGGCGACGCCTCCACCGAGCGCCGCTCCGAGCTGCACACCGGCCGCGCGCACCGGTTCGGCAGCTGGCGGCGGCGGTGCGACAGGCTGTGACGCGACAGGCTCGCTGGCGACTGGTTCCGCGGGCCGCGCGGCATCGGCATCGAACAGCAGCGCCAGCGTGACCGCAGTGGCCTGCGCCAGGGCCGAGCAGTCGGCCGCAGCCGATTCGAGGCTGCGCGTGCCCGAACGGTCGGCGCGCACCTGCGCGGAGTACGCCCCGCCCTCGTGCGCGAACTCGACCGAGTAGTCGCCGCTGGGAGCCGCAGCCTGGCCGCGGATGGCTTCGACGCGCGCAGCTAGCTCCGCGGTATCAGGACAGTTTTCGGCGCCCGGCGCGCGCTCGACGCGCAGTGGCTCGCCCGCTTGCGCGCTGACTTGCATGGCGCAGGCGCAGATCCCGATCCAGATCACCTGTTCTGCGAACCTACGCCTGCGCATCCACGCCTGCCGCATTGTCGCGAGTCTGGGGCCGCCGTCCAGGCCAAGAATCGAGTGATCGATTTCGACCGGAGTCTCCACTGAGCACCCGGGTGGTATCGTCATCCCCCGCTGCATGAGCGCCCCATCGGCCGATTTTCGCGCGATCTACGACGCGCACCTCGATTTCGTGTGGCGCTCGCTACGCCGGCTCGGGGTGCGCCAGGCCGACGCCATGGACCAGACCCAAAAGGTCTTCCTGACCGCCCACGCCAAGTTGGCCGAGTTCCAGGGACGCTCACGGCTGCGGACCTGGCTGTTCGCGATCTGCCAGCGCGTGGCGAGCGACTATCGCCGCTCGGCGCCGCTCCGCCGCGAGGTGACCACCGACGCCGCAGAGATCGATTTGCTCAGCGCGCACGCCGACGACCGCAGCGAGGCACGCCAGCGTGCGCACCTGGCCGAAGCCATCCTCGACAAGCTGCCCGAGCCGCAGCGCCTGGTGTTCATGTTGTTCGAGCTCGAAGAGCTGTCAGGCGACGAGATCGCAGGGTTGCTCGGGATCTCGGTGGGCACCGTGCGCTCGCGCTTGCGGCTGGCGCGAGAGACGTTCGCGCGCGAAGTGAAGCGTCTGCATGCCGCGGCCAGCGGCGGGCGGAAGGAGGCCGTGTGATGCGCGACCCCGAACGATTGCTGAGCGCAGCCGACGCGGATCCACTGGAGCGCGAGCTTCTCGCGAGTTTGCGTGACGAGCACGCGCCCGAACACGTGCGGCGCGCGGCCTGGCAAGGCATCGCCGCAGGCCTGGCCACAGCGGCACCTGCGACCGCGGCTGCAGCGACCGGAGCTGCCGCGGCGCCCAAGGCCGCTGCGCTGCTGGTCACGAAGGTGGTGCTGGTCGGCGCGCTCGGCGCGGGCGTGGTCAGTGGCGCGGTCTGGGTCAGCAGCCGCAGCGCACACGTAGAAGTCCCCGTGCGTCAGAAAGCGGCACCGGCTGCTGTCGCACCCCGACCTTCGCAGCCATCAGCAGCAACAGCGACGCCGAGCCCGCCGCCGCCAGCAGCAGCTGAACCGGCGCGCGTCATGAGCAAGAGACCGCGTGTGGATGCGCTCGCTGCGGAGAGCGCGCTCTTGCAAACCGCGCGCGCCGAGCTGCAGGTAGGTCAGCTGAATGCGGCAGCGCGCGCGATCAAACAACTCGAACATCGCTTCCCGCACGGCGTATTGGGACAGGAGCGCGAAGTCCTGCAGATCGAGCTGCTTCGCGCGCGTGGCGAGCACTCCGCGGCTCGCGAGCTCGCCTCGCGTTTCCTGCGCGCCCACCCGGAGAGCCCGCACGCGGCTCGACTCTCGCGGCTGATGGCGGCGCCATGAAACTGGCACTGGCCGCGCTGTGCGTCTCGGTCGCAGCCTGCGATCCACGAGTCACGACGCTCGGCAGCTGGCAGGAGCCCGACTCCAGCGACGTCGAGGTCGATGCAGCGACCGAGCCCGAGCCGGGCCAGTACTTCGAGGCGGAAGCCGGCGAGCTGAGCGGCGGCTTTCGAGTGGAGACCGACGAGGCCGCGTCCGCGGGTCGCTATCTCGCGCCGCCGGACGGCATCGACTCGGATCGGGAGCCCGGCGACGCCCGCGCGCTCTATGCGTTCGACGTGCCGCGCGACGCCACTTATCGCATCTGGGGGCGCATTCAAGGGCCCGATGTCTCGCGCAACCGGTTCTGGTTTCGGCTCGATGGCGGCAGCTGGCACAAGTGGCGCATCAGCACCGGTGACATTTGGTACTGGGACTCATTCCATGAAGACGTGACGTACGATCGCCCGCTCGAGTTCGAGCTGGCGGCTGGCGCGCATACGCTCACGATCGCCAACTGCGTCGACGGTGTGGGGCTGGATCGCTTGTTCGTGACCTCGGCTGGCGACACACCGCCGGGCAACGACACGCCCTGCAGACCGCCCCACTCGATCGAGCGCCAGGGCCGCTGCGAGCCGAGCTGCGGCAGCCATGGCAAGACCGCATGCGGCGGGCCAGCATGTCAGGGTCGAACGGTGCTGGCGACCTACGATTGTGCCGTGTGCTGCGTGATCGAACCTTGAGTGATCGCAGCCGCGAGCTGCGCCCACTCAGCGTGGACGATGCCGCTCAGACTGGGACTCGTGCTGCTGACTCTCGCGGCCTGCACCGGAGACATCGGTGACCGCCTCGCGGGCGAGCACGTACCAGACGGTCCCGTTTGGGATTCGCCCGCCCCCACGCGCGCTGCAGCGGACGGCGGCGGGCCCACGACCTGGGATGACACGCCACAGGCGCCCGCAGTCGTGAATCCAACAGCAAGCCCGAGCTCGCCTTCGAACAGTTGCGGCACAGGGCTCGATCCAGGTCCTGCACCGCTGCGCCGGCTGACCCAGGAACAGTACAGGAATACACTGCGCGACCTGTTCGGCGAAGTCCCGGGGCTTCAAGCGGCTCTCGACTCGAGCAGTCAGCCGTCGGAGTTCGGCCTGGTGCAGCCCGATGTCGCGCCGGTCGAGCTCGAGGTCTACCAGCACACGGCCGAGACGGTCGCCGCCTTTGTCGCGAGCAAGCCGGCCAAGCTGCAGGCGATCGCGCCCTGCGCGACGGGTGTGAGCAAGCGCGAGTGCGCGCGTAGCTTCGTGGAGAGCTTCGGCGCGCGTGCCTACCGTGTGCAGCTCCCGGCGGCGGATACCGAACGCCACATGGCGCTCTACGATGCCGGCGCCAAGACCAGCCACGAGCGCGGCATCGAGCTCGTGCTGCGCGGCATGCTGCAAGCGCCGCGCTTCCTCTACCGCGTCGAGCTCGGCACTGCGCGCGAAGCTGGCTCGAATTCGATCTGGCTCAGCGGCGAGGAGATCGCGGCGCGGCTTTCGTACGCGCTGTGGAACACGTTGCCCGACGCGAAGCTCAGCGAAGCTGCGCGCGCGGGGAGGCTCGACAGCGCGGCGGGCGTGAGCGAGATCGTGCGCGAGATGCTCGCCGATCCGCGCGGTCGCTCCGCGCTGCGCACCTTCCTCGAGCGCTGGCTGCACCTCGAGCGGCTCGAGTCGCTGGTCAAGGACGAGCGCTTCTATCCGGAGTGGACCGCCCGGCCCAAGCTGCGCGCGTCGCTCGCCGAACAGGCGACGCGCACGCTCGACGACGTGCTCGAGCAACAAGGCGGGAGCTTGCGCGCGCTGCTCACCAGCTCGCGCGTGTTCGTGAATGCCGAGCTCGCGTCGTACTACGGTGTCAGTGCGAGCGACGCGTTTCAACGCATCGAGCCCGGCGACGACCGGGCGTCGGGCATCTTGAGCTTGCCCGCGCTGCTCGCCGTGCTGGCCAAGCCAGCCGAGAGCTCGCCGATCTACCGAGGCAAGTTCGTCCGCGAGGCGCTGTTGTGTCAGTCGTTGCCGGCGCCGCCGCCGAACATTCCCAAGCCTCCCGATGTCGAGCAGGGCGTATCCACGCGCGAGCGCCTGAGCCAGCACGAGGTCGATCCGGCCTGCAGCGGCTGCCATCAGCTGATGGATCCGATCGGCTTCGGGCTCGAGAACTTCGACGCCATCGGTCGCTACCGCAGCCAAGATTCGGGCGCCACCATCGATGGCCGCGGTGAGCTGCGGGCGACGCGCGACGTGAACGGAGCGTTTCAGGGGGCGCGCGCGCTCGGCGAACGGCTCGCCGGCAGCACCGAGGTGCAGGAGTGCATGACGCGGCAGTGGTTTCGCTACGCGCTCGCGCGCTTCGAGCGAGACGTCGACGCCTGCACACTTCAAAAATTGTCGAGCGGATTTGCGCGCGCAGGCGCAGATCTGCGCGTCCTGCCGGAGCTGCTGGTCACCCAGGCCGCGTTCCTGACGCGCCGCCGACTCGACTTCGAGGAGAAGCCGTGACGAGTATCGATCCACGCACGCGGCTCAGCCGCCGCAAGCTGCTGCAAGGTGTGAGCGCGCTCGGCGTTCTGCTGGCCAGCCCGGTCTGGCGTCCTGCGACGGTGTTCGGGCAGGACCTCAAGACCAAGGCGGCGCGCCGCTTCATCGGCGTGTTCACGGCCAACGGAACGATCGCCTCCGAGTTCTTTCCGGCGGGCAACGGCAGCGAAGCCGCGCTCAGCGCCGGCAGCCTGCCGCAGATCCTGAAGCCGTTCCAAGCGCACGTCGCGCAGCTCTCGGTGCTCAAGGGCCTACACATGAGCTCCACCGTCGAGGACGAGCTGGGCAAGCCCAGCATGAACAAACCAGGCGGCCCGCACATGAAGGGCCCGGGCGCGATGCTGACCGGCGGCTCGCTGATGGCGGGGAGCTTCGGTGGCGCGGGCGGTCCGGCGGGTTACGCCGACCGGATCTCGGTCGACCAGCTGATCGCCAACCGCATTGCGGCGAGCAGCGGCAAGACCAAGTTCGCGTCCCTCGAGTTCGGCGTGCGCATCGAGGGCCAGGAGCCACTGCGCGTGATCTCGTACCGGGGTGCGAACCAACCCAACACCGCGCTCGACGACCCGTGGCAGATGTACAACCGCCTGTTCGCGGACAGCCAGCGCAGCGAGGCCGAGCTCGCGCGCAACCTCGCCGAGCAGCGCTCGGTGCTCGACTTCCTCAAAGACGACATCAGCAAGCTCGAGACGCGCTTCGCCGGTGCGGACCGCGCACGGCTGGACGCGCACCTGACTGGCTTGCGCAGCCTGGAAGAGCGCCTGAACGGCGCCGCGACCAGCTGCACGCCGCTGGCGCTCCCGACCAAGCTGAACCCGCGCGACATGGCGAACTTCCCGACGATCGGCAAGCTGCAGATGGATCTGTTGCTGCTCGCGCACGCGTGCAACCTCACTCGCGTCTCCACGTTCATGTGGGCCAACGCGGACAGCTGGCAGTACTACCCCTGGATCGGTGTCAATGAAGAGCACCACGAGCTCTCCCACGCGGGCGATGGCGACATGGTCAGCCGTGAGAAGTTGGTGAAGATCAACCGCTGGCACGCAGAGCAAGTGGCCTATCTCATCGACGGCCTGGCCCAGCGCGAAGAATCCGATGGCAGCCGCATGCTCGACAACACCGTCCTGCTGTGGGGCAACGAGATCGGCGTCGGCAACACGCACACGCACAAGAACATCCCGTGGCTGCTCGCCGGCGGCGCCGGTGGATACCTCAAGACCGGCCGCCATCTGCAGTTCGATCGACCGCACAACGATCTGCTGGTCTCCGTGTGTAACGCAATGGGTTACGACGACGTGGAGAGCTTCGGCATCCCGGGCGTTTGCACGGGGGCACTCACCAACCTGGTGGCGTAAGAAACGATCTCCGGGCAGACAATGTGTGGATTGGACGGACATCGGTCCATTCTTCCAGTCGTCCGGCTCCTCGAAGACTCGCTTACCATGATCCTACCGGCATCTGGCCGCGGGACCATGACGCACGCACCTGACACAGTCGCCCGCTTCGCCCAGCGCTACGAGCTTCACGAAGAGCTCGGCCGCGGCGGGATGGCGGTCGTCTACCGCGCTACCGATCAAAGCACCGGACGCGTGCTCGCGCTCAAGCAGCTGCTCCGTCACGAGCAGCTCGATCAGCACGCGCAGCTCGAGCTGCTGTTCGAACGCGAGTTTCACACGCTGTCGCAGCTCCGGCATCCGTGCGTCATCGATGTCTACGACTATGGCATCACCGCTGACGGCGCTTGCTACTACACGATGGCGCTGCTGGAGGGCACATCGCTGCGCGAGCGCTCACCGCTCGGCTGGCGAGAGGTTTGTCGAATTGGCTTCGATGTCTGTTCCGCGCTCGCACTGCTGCACTCACGCGGGCTGCTCCATCGCGACGTGAGCCCGCGCAACGTCTACTGCACGGCGAACGAGGCCGCCAAGCTGATCGACTTCGGTGCAGTCGTGCCGATGTCGGGCGCTACCGGGTTCGTCGTCGGGACGCCGCCTTTCATCGCCCCCGAGATGATGCAACGCTCCGCCCTCGACGGCCGCAGCGATCTGTACTCGCTCGGCGCGACGCTCTACTACGCGCTCTGCCGCCGCGTTCCGTACCAGGCGCGCTCGTTCGCCGAGCTGAGTGAGAGCTGGAAGGTCCCTCCGACGCCCCCTTCCAGGTTCGTCCCGGACGTTCCCGTCGCGCTCGACGATCTCTTGTTGTCCATGCTCAGCCTGCAACCGGGCCTGCGACCACCGAGTGCCTTTGCCGTGATGCAGCAGCTGGCTGCACTCGCCGGCTTCGAACACTCGGAGGCTGCGAGTGTCTCGCGCGCCTACCTCACGACCCCCGCACTGACTGGCCGCGATGACGTGCTCAAGCGGGTACGGGAGCTCCTGCCGCGCGTGTTGAGCACGGGCGGGCGCGCCGTTCTGCTGCGCGGGCCGGCTGGCATCGGACGCTCCCGGATGCTCGACGCATGTGCGCTCGAGGCCAAGCTGCTCGGCGCGTGCGTGCTTCGCGCGAACGCGCTCGGTGAGCCGCGCGACTTTCAGGTCGTCTTCGCGCTCGCCCAACATCTCGTCGAATCCATGCCTCGCGAGCAACTCGCACTGGAGGTTCCCGAGTTGTTCGTCGCCGAGTCCGAGGCGACTCGCTTGCTCCCGCTGTCCGAGCTCTGCAGCGATCGTGCAAGCCTGGAGCGCTCACTCGTGCAACTGATGCGGCTCGCCAGCAAGATACAACCGCTGGTGTTTGCCGTGGACGATGCTCAGACAATCGATGAAGCGTCGGCCGCCGTGCTGGCGACGCTCGTGGATAGATTCCGCTACGGCCGCGCGTTCGCAGTATTCACCGCCCTGGGCGAATCGGACGCGCCGTCTCAGGCACTCGACGTCCTGGCCAAGCGCTGCGAGGAGATCGTCCTGCCGCCGCTGCGCCCGGAAGAAACACAGAGCCTGCTCGCCTCGATCTTCGGCGACGTGCCCAACCTCGAGCGGATCTCGGAGGAGATTCACGCTCTGGCGCGAGGTAACCCGCGGGCGTCGCTGGATCTGGCTCAGCACCTGATCGATCGCGAGGTCATCGCCTACTCCGGCGGCACCTGGACACTTCCGAATCGGCTCGACCAGGGCGACCTGCCGGCGAGCGCCGAGCATGCGATCCGCGCGCGCATCGAGCAGCTGAGTCTGCTCGCACGTTTCCTCGGCCAGGCGCATGCGCTGTCCCTGATCGAGCGGCTCAGCACCGCGGACTACTGCGGTCTCGCGCCTGGCGCAGAACCGCACGCCGTGGACGTCGCCGTGCGCGAACTGCTCGTGCAGCAGGCGCTCATCAGCGACGGTGAGAGCTACATAGTCGCGAATCGCGTCTGGCGCGTCGCGCTGGAGACAGCGCTGGAGGTGGAGACGCGCGAGCGAGCACACCGGGCGCTCGCGGCGTGGTTCAAGCTGCAGCAACACAACGCCTGGATCCATCACGCGCTCGCGAGCGAGACAGGCGAGCACGAGGCAGCGATCGACGCGCTGCTCGCGATCTCTGCCACGGTCAGCAAGGACGTCAGCCAGCTGCTCGAGCAGGAGGTGCCGAAACTCGCACCGAGTCACCGCCGCGCGCTCGCGCTCGCGCAGCGCCTCGGTCGACCGCTGCGGCATCAACAGGACTTGCGGCGAGCGATGCTCGGCCTGGCCGTCGTGACGGGCGAGATCGAGTACTATCGGGAGGCCGCACCCGAGTATCTCGAGCAGCTCGTGCGCGACAGCGGCCTCGGCCTGTGGCGCACTGATAGTCAGAACAAGGATGCGGGCGCGCGCCTGACGCAGGCGTTGACGAAGGCGTTCGAGCGGTATCAGGCGGAGTCGGAAGCGCAGCGTTGCTATCGGCCGGATGAGGCGATCGCCCTCCTGGCGGAGTACTCCGGGCATGCGCTTGCGATCGCCGTCCGGACGATGGATCTGGCGCTCATTCAGTCGACGCCGACGCTGCTCGAGCCGTTCGCGCCGCTATCGCCGCTCTTGAATGCGCTGTGGCAGAACGGCCTCGGAATCCGCGAGTGCCACGAGGCTTGCCGCTACGAAGCCGCGCGCGCACGCTGGACCGCGGTGCACGCCACGCTGCGCGACGTGCAAGGTGCGGACGTGCGGCACCTCGAGACAATCCGCAATGCCAACGCTTACGGTATCGGCCTGGTCGAGGCCGTGTTCGGCCTGGCATCTGCTGCCCACTGGGCCGACGAGCTCGAGCAAAATCCGTTGCAGCGCGTCAACGGGCTGTACCTGCGCAAGATCGTCCGGCTCGAGCAGGGCGACTGGGCCGGAGCCGCACGCCTGCAGCGCAGCGCCGAGCTGCTGGCATTGCGCTCGCGCTTGCCTCCGTTGTTCAACTCCACGTTCACCGTGGAGATTTCGGCGCACGTTCTGGCGCGAGACCTTCACGGTGTGCAAGGCGTCATCGAGCGCGAACGTGTCGAAGCGGAACGCTATCCGGGATGGATCCCGTACCTGCTCGAGGCGGAGGCCCGCTTCGAGCTCATCCGCGGCGACTTTGCCAGGGCTCGCAGCTGTTTCGAGCGCTTGAGCGAGCGGACCGCACCCGACGCGGACCTGCGCTCTCCGTGCATGGCAGTTTGGTTGGCCGCACAGGGCGGATTGTGCGAGACGCTGCTCGCGCTCGAGCTCGCTGCCGAGGCACGCCAGGCTGCGATCGCGGCGCTGGCGATCTGCAAGCAGGTTGGGGTCGGCGCCTTTGCGTACGAGGTCGAGCGCCAGCTCGCACTCGCCGAAGCAAAGCTCGGGGACTTCGACGCCGCGGTTGCACGCCTCGACAGCTTGATCGCGGCACAGACCGAGCTCGGAGTCTCCGGCCTGCGGCTCGGCGTCACCTACGAAGCGCGTGCCGAGGTTGCGCTGTGGGCTGGTGATGCCGCGAAGTTCGAAGCGTTCGCGAGCCTGACCGCGCGCGAATATCGTCACGGCTCGGATTGCCCGCTCAGCGCACGCTACGAGCGCCTGGCAAACGAAGCTCGCCGGCGCGGCATTCAGCTGCGCGTCTCGCTCGAGGATTTCGTGCCCACTCAGATCGACCGCGGCGAGCAGCTCTGGTCGACTGATCTACCGAGCCTTGTTCGGAACACGCTCTCGCGCGCGAACGATACGTCGGATCGCTACGGCCGAGCGCTCGAGATGATCTGCGAGTCACGCGCGGCTCGCGGCGGACACTTGTACCTGGTCGAGGATCAGGTGCCGACGCTCGTAGCGACGCGCGAGCTACCGGCGCCGAACGCGCGCCTCGCGGAATGTATCCGCGAGTACCTGGACGAGCAGGAAGACCGCTTCGACACGCAGACGGTCGCGGTGCACGGTACTCCGGAGCTGACGATGGCCCCGCTCACACGCGTCGATGGCGCGGACTACGAGCTCCTGCTGCTTTCGCGACTCAGCGAGCAGGAGGCGGCGATCGTCGGTGTGATTGCGCTGGCGCCTGGTCCGCAGGACAAGGCGAATCCGCGCCAGACGTTGCTGTTGACGTCGATCGCGGAGCAGCTCTACGTAGACACGTCCCAGCGCACGTTGAAGAACAGCCGATCGTGAGCACCGAATCCGTAGAAGTAGCCGAAGTCGTCAGATCTCGACGTTCATGAACCGCTGCGCGAACGCCGCCACCGTGGCGCTCGACGGATCGGCCATCATGCCATTGGACCTAACATGCTGACGACACGTTGGCTGCGTTCCTAGCGTGGCATCGGCTGCAGCTGGTAAGAGCGGTGGCAGCGGCGAGCGACAGTCTCGCTCGTCAGTTCGAGACGGTGTCCGTGTAGCTGTAGTACTTCTGTGCCCACTCGAATGCCCAGACGATCGGTTCGACGTACAGGTTCTGATTCTCGCCCAGGATCATCCCGCCGCGAATCTTCGCCATGGCATCGAAGAACAGCCGGCGATCCTTCTCGATCGTCGGGTGAACCACGCTGCTCGGCGGATACAGCTCACGCACCTGACTCACGGTGGTGGCATCGCCCATCCACGAGGTCATCAGCACATTCTGGTCCAGGCGGTCGCGCATGTCGTTACTGACGCGGTTCATCCCGTCCACATGGCACCCCATACACGAGGCACCCACGACCAATCGGATGTCTCCGCCCGCGAATGCGCCCGTGTTGATGGCCGCATCGGATGCGTTGCGCATACGCCGCGGGTCGTGGACGATGAACGAGAACGCATCCGTGCGACGCTGGTTGAGCCCGCCGTAGATCGCGTAGCCCTGCAACCCATTCGGCATGTTCCAGATGATTTCCGATGCCGACTGCTGCACACCGCTCTCGCCGGTGTAGTTGGTACAGAGCGTGAACCCTCCGGTTCCCGAGGAACCACAGCCTTCGCTGGGGTCTGTATTGACCGGCTGCAGCAGTGAGGCGATGAGGCTCACGTCCTTGGGCGTCGCACCCGCGGCGGACACGAACTTCGGAATGGGGTGCTCCCAGAACGGAAACTTCTGTTGGCTCCCGGCGAAGATGTCGAACGTCTTCCAGTAGAAGCCACCGGAGCTGGTCTTGGCGCGGAACACGATGCGTGCGTCGATCGTGATGGCCTGCTCGATGATCACCCACTCGTACGACTTGGCTTCGTTGGTCTTCACGACACCCAGCTCTTTCTCGAGCTCGGGCGCGTACGTCGGCAGCGACATGATCGTGTTGTAGACGTCGGGTCGACTCAACGTGTAGACGAGTTGACCGGCCTCGACGTAGTCGGGTTTGAAACCTTTGATGTTCGCGGCGGCACCCGACTGCTTGTAGGCCTCCACGCTACCCAGCTTCACCCGGTTCCAGATCATCTGCGCGAAGTTCGGATCGGGGCTCACGTTGGGCGTGAAGTTGAAGCGGAAGCTGAGAGTGGCCGTCTGATCGCCGAAGAAGATATCGTCGTCCGAACCGCCGTAGATCAGCTTCTTGACGCCCTTGTTGAAGCCCCAGTAGCTGCGAGTATCGAAGCGATAGACCATTCCCTTGCCGTTGATGTCCACAGGGTTGACGATCGCCGGCGCCCAGCGCGCGGTGGAGTTGAGTGCCTTCGAAATGCTCGCGCGCGCGACATTCAGGCGGTCGGCGGAGACGCCCGCGTTGTGAATCTCGTGCAGCGAGGTGTAGACCATGAAGTCGGCGTCGCCAGGAGCGAGCTTCGCGCGGTCGTTGGCGATCCACTGCGAGATCTCTTGATCGCCGATCTTCGTACCCTCCGGGACGGAGCGCGGCGTCGCGAGCAGCGTGGGGCGCACGGCGTCCGCCCAACCTTGCACGGCCGTGAGCATCTGCGCCCCGGACTCCTTGCAGGTCTTTCCGAAACAGTTGTGACGATCGATCAACTGCCGCACCACGAACTTCGAGTCTTCAGGGTGCGCGAAGTTCATCCGCGTGAGCGCGTAGTCGTGTGCGACGTTCACATCGACGTCTGAATGGATCGGAGCTTGGGCGCGAGTCTCCGTGCTGTGGCAGGCCGCACAGTTCGCGCGGAGCAGCGGGTACAACGTGCGCTGGAATGCCGCGAGTGAAGCGGCCTTGTCGAAGCCTTTGACCGTGGCGTACGACACCTGCTCGATATTCATGCCACCGCGACCATCCGGCAGCTCACTGTAGGGCGCGGCGCCGGCGGCTTGCACGGGGGTCATGAAGGGAGCCTGCCCCGCGGGCGGCATCACTGCGGCGCCCCCGGCCGCTCC
This sequence comes from Polyangiales bacterium, assembly GCA_035274465.1. Classification (GTDB taxonomy): domain Bacteria; phylum Myxococcota_A; class Polyangia; order Polyangiales; family JAFGIB01; genus JADGRF01. Next base: position 29,359 of record DATEOF010000355.1, on the reverse strand, counting down.
GGACGCGGCTTTTCCAGTGGCTGTGGGTGCGGCAGCGCCCATCCCGGGCGCCTGTGCGGGACTGGTTGGCAGCGTCTGAGGCACGTCGACTGGCGCCCCGTCCGCGGGAGCGCCGATATCCGCGGCACATCCCACGAAGCCACAGACGAATACGCCAGCGATCCAGTGCTGCTTGGCCTTCAGTGCGTGCATGCCGATCTCCCGGGGTTACTCCACGCCGTGGTTCACCATTCCAAGACGTCTCACACCACCGGGACGCGAACGCCGCGATGTGAGCGATGCTTTGCATGCATATGTCGCGGACGACCTGAAACGTGATCTCGAAAATGCGTGTGAGGACACGATCCTGCAGGTGTCCGCGGTAGCTACGCAGTTGTCGCGAGAAGCGTCTGTAGCCGTCCGGCTCTCGCCGTCGTAGTTCAAGCTGGAGGCTGGCAAGAGCTCGTCAGGTCGACAGGCCGGCTGGTGCGATATGAACCCAAACTGTGCTTTTTCCAAAACCGAGGGGGAGCCCATGAAACCGATCAAGTTCTTGGCGAGTGCGCTTGCAGCGAGCGTCCTGGTGTTCACGTATGCAGGCTGCGTGGGTCCCGGGACAGACGCGTCGAGCGCGATCGGGACGCCGATTGCGGAGGGCACCGCCGCCGCGGATCAAGAGGGGCTGCGCCTGCGCTTCCGTCGTCGGCCGCCGCCTCCACCGATGGCCGGTATGGGCTCCGGCGCTGCGGGAGGGCCCTCGAGCTCGAGCTGTGCCGCGCCGACCGGCAACATCGACGCGATCATCAAGGCAGCCCAGACGCCCGACGGCCGCGCGATCCCACAAGCCTCGCTCCCGGGCGGATGCTGCCCCAAGGTCGTGGCCGCGCTCGGCTTCTGGTCCTGCGCCACGCTCGGCGACGCGTGCCACTACTCCGCGAGCGGCGCAACCCATCACTGCACCTGCAACCGCGTCGACGGCGAAGGCCAGCTGCCGGCGTGGGTCTGCGACTGACCTGGGCGCGGCCCGAGCGCGCTAGTTGCAGCCCCCCGATCGAGTAGGGCCGAGATCCGCCCACTCGATCGGGCCATCCGCGACGCCCCAGCGCTTCTCTGTGTAGCTCTCCACGTCGATCAACTGATCGGCGCGGCCCCGGTTCTCGGTGCAGCAACCATCGCAATCGCTATCGCTGCACGTATCGTAGACCGTGACTACGATCGTTTTACCCCTGGCGCGCAAGCACAGATCGTGGAGCTTCAAGCTCGCAAAGCCCGGGAACGCAGCGACGATGTTGTGTGCAGCGACCCATTGTTCGCTCTTCTTGCCGTCGCAAGCCGCGAACTGCCCCGCCCACATGCAGCCGTTGTACTTCACGCATTCGTCGCTGCCCGGATCTGGATACGAGGTGTAGTTCGTCTTGTTCGCCGAGCGCCACTGCAGGCTGCCACTCTCGCACGCGGCAGCATCGACGCCGGCATCGCTGGGCGACGGCATCGTCATGCCTCCGGCTCCCGCCCCACCCATCGAGCCACGCCCGCCACTACCGCCTCTCGCCGCATCGCCGCTCACTCCACCGCCACCTGCGCCACCGGAGTTGCGACCGCCTGCGCCGCCGCTGGGCGTTTCGGATATCTCGCGTCCACCGGTGCCGCTCGTCGCGGCATCCATCTCGGGATCACTCGAGCCGCCCTCCGAACTGCATGCGCACAGCAGGACAGTCAAAGCGATGATCCAACTAGCGATTCGACGAGGCTTCACACGACCATAGTTGCCGGTCCACTCGGCGAAAGGAAGACCTCCCGAGGAAGTGCTTCCGTGATCTCCTCGCGCGAGAGGCTCGGGCCGAGGTGGAAGCCATGCGGCTCGTGCTGTTCAGCGCGCCGCCGCCTTGAGGCCGTGCAGACCAGCGCGAAACTATTGCGCCCAACGTGGTCCGTGCGCCGGTTTGCGCCCTGAGCTCCGGTGGGTCCGCGTGAGGTGTGCGACGTGTTATACTGGACGAAGTACATGTCGAGAATTGGTGCGGCGTTCGACACTTTCATCGGCATGGAGATCATTTCCATCGCGATGTTCGCGGCGCTCATGCTCGCCGAACGCGTGCTGACGCGCCGGTCGATCAGCGGCAATCCTCCAGCCGGACGCCTCACCGATTTCTGGTACTGGACCAGCGCGCCCATCGTACGGCAGCTCGAGAAGTGGCTGGTCGCGAGCGCGCTGGCTTTCGCTGCGGTGTGGCTCGGTACGTCCGAACCGAGCGCTCTCACGGCAGGATTTGGACCGCTGTCACGTCTGCCTTGGCCGCTGGCCGCACTCGTCGCAGTCGTCGTCAGCGAGTTTTGCTCGTACTGGCTGCACCGCGCCATGCATCAGGTTCCTTTCCTGTGGCGCTTTCACCGGATCCATCACAGCTCGACCACGCTTCGCTGGTCCTCGGCCGGCCGGACCCACCCAGTGAACGAAGTCTTCAACTATCTGGCAGGATTGTTTCCGTGCCTGCTCGTGGGCGTGCCACTGCATGTCGTGGTCACGCTCCTGCCCGTGATGACGATGTGGTCGGTGATGTCGCACTCCAATCAGAGGTGGAATTTCGGGCCCCTCCGCGGTTGGTTAGTGAGCCCGCGATTTCATGGCTGGCACCACACGCACTCCTCGGAAGGAGGCGACATGAACTTCGCCAACATCTTGAGCATCTTCGACCGGTTGTTCGGAACCTTCTACATGCCGCACGACCGCATGCCTCAGCGCTTCGGTCTCGACGATACGATCGTCCCGGAAGACTACCTGAAGCAGCTCGTGCTTCCGTTCCAACCGGGCGATCGTTAGCGCCGTCATTCGGCGGACGCCGCTTGCGCCCTCGGGCCCGCGAGCGGGGCGATCAGGCGGGCCACTCGTTCCGCCTGCTCGTAGTGGATCCAGTGCTCACCCGGGATGCGCACGAGCTGGTTGGTGCGTAGCGCCTCCGCAGCCAGCAATGCCTCGCGCGGCCCCACGAGTGGACTGGCATCGCCGAAGACGACCGCCGCCGGGATTTGGACCTGCCCGAGCAGACGCAGGCTTTCCTCCGCCGTTGGCAGAGAGCTCATCGAGAACGAGTTGGGGTCGCCACGCCAAACCAGCCGCCCGTCAGACACTCGCTGGAGGCTGCGCTTCACCACCAACCGACGCAATGATGGATGCATGCGCGGATGAAGGCTGGCGTGCGTCTCCATCGCTTCGCTCTCGGAGGTGTAATACGCCGCGGACGCTTTCGCCTCGATCACCACGTCTCTCACGGCAGGTGCCAGGACCAAGGGTTCGATCAAGCACAGGCCCCTCCACCTGCCTGGCTGACTGAGTGCGCAGGCGGTCGCGACCGTCGCTCCGAACGAATGGCCGACCAACACCGCGTCGCGGAGTCCCAGCTCATCGCACAGCGCGAGGACGTCTTCGGCAAAGTCAGCGAAGCCGCCACCGCCGGCCGGGTCCGGCTCGGTGAGACCGTGCCCTCGCAGATCGGGCGCGACCACGTACAGCCTCTGTTCGAGCAGATGAAGCGCGAGCTCCTCCCAGATCGGCCCCTGGTCTCGCCAGCCGTGGAGACACAGCACGGCCGGATCCGCTGGATCGCCCCAGCTCGACACGTTGTGCGGGCGGCCGCGTGCCGACACCCAGCGCTCGACGCGCGGGCTCGCAGCGCGACCGATGGTCGTCACACCGGAGTCGCGGCTGCGACGCTCCGTCCAGGCGGCCAGGCGCTGTAGCAGCGGCGCGAACTGCTGGCGCTCTTCACTCGACAGCTCGAGCAGGTCTGCCGCCGCCCTGCCGTCGTCGTCGGCGCGGAGCGCGCTCCACAGCTCGCGCTCCACGTTTTCGCTCTGCTCCGGCGAAGCCGGCGGAGCAGAGACTGGCGGAACGGACGTAGCCAACATCTGCTCGCAGAGCCAGGCCGCAAGCGCTCGCGGCGTCGGATGGTCGAATGTCAACGTCGGCGGCAGCTTCGTCCCGGTCAGCGCCACGAGACGGTTGCGAAGCTCCACCCCCATCAGCGAATCCAGGCCGAGCTTCAGCAGCTCCGTGTCCGCCGGCACCTCGCTCGGCCCAGCCAGCCCGAGCACCAGCGCGAGCTCGCCTTGCAGCATCTCCAGCACGACGTCCAGCCGCTCCGCCTCGGTCACCGTGGTCAGCCGTGCGCGCAGCGCATTGGCGTCGGCGGGACTCGTCGATGCCTTGCGCAAGCCCGGCCGAAGCAGCGCGCTCCACAGCGCCGGGACCCCTTGCTCGAACACGCGCTGCACCGCCGCGAGGTCGATTCGCATCGGCACCAGGTGCGGCTCCGGACGTGCCAGCGCGGCGTCGAGCAGGGCGAGACCTTCCTCTTGCGACAACGCCCCGAACCCGAACCGCGCCATGCGCGCGAGGTCGGCAGGCTTCAGGTGTGCCGTCAGGCCTGCCCCGCTGGGCTGCCATAGACCCCACGCCAGGCTCGTACCCGCGAGGCCGCGCTTGCGACGCTCCGCAGCGAGCGCATCGAGGAACGCGTTCGCCGCCGCGTAGTTGCTCTGACCGGGGTTGCCGAGCGTCCCCGCCGACGACGAGAACAGCACGAAGCAAGCCAGATCCTCGCCTTGCGTCAGCTCGTGCAGGTGCCACGCGCCGTCCACCTTCGGCGCCAGCACCCGCGACAGCCGCTCGGCCGTCTGCGCCGGCACGAGCCCGTCATCCAGCATGGCCGACAGGTGGAACACGCCGGTCAGCGGATGCTCGCCGGGAATCTGCGCGAGGACCGCCGCAACCTGCGAGCGCACCGTCACGTCGCACGCCACCACCTCCACGTGGGCCGCGCCCAGAGCAGACAGCTTCGCGATCAGCTCGGCTGTCCCCGGCGCGTCGGCCCCGCGACGCGACGTCAGCAAGAGGCGCTTCACTCCGTGTCGCGACACGAGGTGCTCCGCCAGCGCCGAGCCCAACTCGCCGGTGCCGCCCGTGATCAGCAGCGTGCCCTCCGGCTGCATCCGCCGCGGCATCTGCAGCACCAGCTTCCCCACGTGCTTCGCCTGCGCCAGGTAGCGGAACGCAGCCGGCGCTTGCCGCACGTCGAACACAGCCAACGGCAGCGGCTCCACCACGCCATCGCGCAGCAGCTGCGCAACCTTCTCCAGCATCGCGGCGATGCGCTCGGCTCCCGCCTCCATCAGGTCGAACGCCACATAACGCACCCCGGGATGCTGGCGGCTCACTTCCGCTGCGTCGCGGATGTCGAGCTTGCCCATCTCCAGGAAGCGCCCACCGCGCGGCAGCACGCGCAGCGAGGCATCCACGTACTCCTTCACCAGCGCGTTGAGCACCACGTCCACGCCCGCGCCGCCCGTCGCCTCCAGCACCTTCTGCTCGAACGTCAGGTCGCGCGACGATGCGATGTGCGCTTCGTCCAGGCCCTGCGCTCGCAGGCTCCACCACTTGCCTTCACTCGCCGTCCCGAACACCTCGGCGCCCGCAGCACGCGCCAGCTGCACCGCAGCCATGCCCACACCACCGGCGGCAGCATGCACGAGCACCTTGTCACCCGCGCGCACCCCGCCCAGGTCCGAAAGCCCATACAGCGCCGTCAGGTACACCAGCGGCACCGTCGCCGCCTGCTCGAAGCTCAGCCGGGCAGGGATCGCTGCGACCATCCGCGAGTCGGTGCGCACCTCACTCGCGAACGCGCCGAGCGCCAGCCCGAACACCCGCTCACCCACCGACACGTTCGTCACATCGGCGCCGACTTCTTGCACCACGCCCGCGAACTCGAGCCCCAGCGCAGGCGCGGGCACCATGTCCAGCGCGTTCAACGCGTCCCGGAAGTTCATCCCGGCCGCGCGTATCGCCACGCGCACTTCCTGCGGAGCCAACGCGGGCGATGCACCCGGGTCTGGCAACGCGATCAGCTCGAGGCGATCCAATCGACCCTTCTCGCGCTGCTCGAGGCGGAAGGGTCCGGTCGTCTTGGGCAACTCGAGCGTGCCCTCTCGAGACGCACCGCGCGTCGCGCACAGCCTCGCAGCCAGCCACGTGTCGCCACGCAGCGCGAGCTCCGGCTCCTGGCTCGCCAACAGGCCTCGCATCGAGAGCTCGCGATCCTTGCTCGCGCTGTCGATGTCCAGGATCCGCAGAACACGCTCGCGATGCTCGCTGCGCGTCGCGCGCAGCAGGCCCCACAACGGCGCGTGCACCAGGTCCTCCACCGCCCACGCAGGCCCGCACGCGACCGCAGAGCTCGTCACCCACACGAGCTCGCTCTGCGCAAGCCAGCTGTCCGCGAGCAGATCCTGCAGCAGCGACAGCGCGCCCGCCGTGTGCGCGTGCAGCGCTGCCAGGGACGCGCCCTCGCCCACTCGCTCTGTTGCGTCGATGATCACGCGCTCGGGTGCTGGTCCAGCCTCGGCTTGCGCCCGCAGCGCCGGCAGGTCCGCGTACCACCTCGCTCCGAAGCGCTGCGCCAACGCACCCGTTCCGCCCACGACCGCGAGCGCCTGGGAATCCGTAGCGTCCGCCACGAGCGGCAGCGGCACCGAATGCCACTCCACACGGTACAGGTGCTGATGCTCGGCGTGTTGCGGGGCCTGCAGATCAGCCCCACGCGCCGGCCGCAGGTGCAGGGAGCCGATGCTCGCCACCGGCTCGCCCGCTCCGTCCGCTACCAGCAGCGAGACACCGAACGGGCCCGTCCGCTCCATCCTCACGCGAAGCTCACTCGCGCCCGTCGCGTGAAGCCGCACGTCCGACCACGCGAACGGGAGCTGCAATGAATCGGTCTCGCCCGACGTCAGTACGAGCATGAGGTGCAGCGCCGCGTCCAGCAGCGCAGGATGCAGGCCGTACTGCTCCCCACTCCGCTTCACCGGCTCCGGCAACACCACCCGGCCGTACGCCACCGAGCCGGCGCGGTACGCCTCCACGAGGCCCTGGAACGACGGACCGTACTCCAGCCCGAACTCGCGAATTCTTGCGTAAAACCCCTCCAGGCTCACCGGTTCCGCAGCTCCCACCGGCCAGCTGCGTAGGCTCTCGAACTCCGGCGCGACTGCTTGACCTTCGCTCGAAGCTGCTTGCAGCGTCCCGCTCGCATGGCGCTGCCAGCCCGCGTGCTCGTCCTCGCGACTGTAGACGCTGACGCTGCGCTGCCCTTGCGCGTCGGCGGCTCCCACCGATAGCTGCAGCTGTGGGCGGCGCTCGCGCGACAGCACGAGCGGCGTCTCCAGCGTCAGCTCCGACACGCTGGCGAGCCCGAGCGTACGCGCCGCATGCAGTGCCAGCTCCAACAGCCCAGTACCCGGGACCAGCACCGTGCCCTGCATCGCGTGGTCACCCAGCCACTTCTGCTCCGCCAGCGACAGTCGACTCGAGAACGCGTACCCGTCGCTGTCCGCCAACGGCGTCAGCGCACCGAGCAACGGATGCTCGACGGACACCAGGCCCATCGAACGTGCGTCAGATCTGCCTCTGCCAGCTTCGAGCCAGAAGCGCTCGCGCTGGAACGCGTACGTCGGGACGTCGACCAGGCGCCCGCTCGATCCTTGCATCACCTGCTCCCAGTCGACGCGTCGTCCCTGCGTGTGCAGTGCGCCCGCCGCTCCGAGCAGCGTCCGCGCCTCGTCCTGCTTCGCTCGCAAGCTCGGCACGAAGCGCGCCCGCTCGCCCACGCACTGCGCGCCCATCGCGCTCAGCACCCCATCGGGACCGCACTCCAGGTAGCTGCTCGCTCCGAGCTCCTCGAGCGCCCGCATGCCGTCGACGAAGCGAACCGCCTCGCGCGCCTGACGCACCCAGTACGCTGCGCTGACGAAATCGCCCTCTTGCGCCAGCTTCCCGCTCACCAGGCTCACCAACGGGAGCCTGGGCGCGTGATAGCTGCAACTCGCTGCGACCTCTGCGTACTCCTCCAGCATCGCGTCCATGTGCGCGCTGTGGAACGCGTGCGACACCGCGAGCGAGCGCACCCGACGCCCGCGCTGTTGAAACCGTTGCAGCAGCGCTTGCACCTGACCGGACGTGCCGCTCACCACGGTCTGCTGCGGGCCGTTCAACCCGGCGATCTCCACCTCGGAGAACGACTCGAGCTCCTGACGGACCTCCGCTTCACTCGCCTCGAGCGAAGCCATCGCTCCATCCGTACGGCAGCCAGCCATCAGCCGCCCGCGCGCGCACACCAGCTTCGCAGCATCCGCAAGGCTCAGCACCCCTGCGACGTGCGCCGCACTCAACTCGCCGACCGAGTGTCCCAGCAGCGCGCTCGGCCTCACACCCCACGCCTCCCACTGCCGGTACAGGGCGACCTCCAGCGCGAACAGCGCCGGCTGCGTGTTCTCGGTCTGATCCAGCTGCGCGTGTTCCGCAGACCCCTCGGCCGCGAACATCAAGCCGCGGATCGAGCAGCCGAGCCACGGGCTCAGCGCTTCATTCACCTCGCAGAGCGCCGCGCGGAACGACGGGAATTGTTCGTACAGCTCCCGACCCATGCCCGCGCGCTGACTGCCCTGCCCAGCGAACAGCACCGCCAGCTTGCCGCGCTCTTCCTGCGGGCCCGTCACCAGCGACCCGTGACCGCGCCCTTCCGCCAGCGCGCACAGAGCTTGTTCGCACTCCGCCGCGCCGCTCACTACCAGCGCCGCGCGCACTCCGTGGTGCGTGCGGTGCTGCGCCGCGCTGTAGACCACATCCGCGAAGCGCTGCTCCGGGTGGGCGCGCAGCCAGGTGCGCCAACGCTCGGCTTGCGAACGCAGCGACGACTCATCGCGGCCGGACAAGAGCAGCACCTGCAGGGCAGGCTCCCCCTCCACTGCCGCGGCCGTCCCCTGCTGCACCGGCGCTTCTTCCAGCACCACGTGGGCATTCGTCCCGCTGATTCCGAACGAGCTCACACCAGCTCGTCGCACGCGCTGACCACGCTTCCACTCGCGCGCCTCTTGCAACAGCGATAGACCGCCGCCCTCCCACGCCACGTGCGTACTCCGCTCCTCCGCATGCAGCGTCTTCGGCAACAACTCGTGCTGCAGCGAGAGGACCAGCTTGATCACGCCGGCCACACCCGCGGCCGCTTGCGTGTGACCCAGGTTCGACTTCGACGAACCGAGGTACAGCGGATGCTCCGGCGCTCGCTCGGGGCCGAACACCGCCGACAGCGCGCCGGCCTCGATCGGATCGCCCAGCGGCGTCCCCGTGCCGTGCGCCTCCACCGCATCGATGTCGGACGCCGATAGCCCGCTCCACGACAACGCGTCGCGGATCACGCGCTGCTGAGCGGGGCCATTGGGCGCAGACAGACCTTGGCTGCGACCGTCCTGGTTGACCGCGCTGCCGCGCACGACAGCCAGCACCCGATCGCCGTCCCGCTGAGCGTCCGACAGCCGCTTCAACACCAACATGCCGCAGCCCTCGCCCCAGCCCGCACCGTCCGCGCGCGCGGAGAAGCTCTTGCAGCGACCGTCCGGCGCCATGCCCCGAAGGCGACTGAATTCCACGAAGACGCCTGGGCCTGACATCACCGTGACGCCGCCTGCGAGAGCCAGATCGCACTCCTGCTGGCGCAGTCCCGTGCAGGCCAGATGCAGCGCCGTCAGCGACGACGAGCACGCGGTGTCCACCGTCAGCGCAGGACCCTGCAAGCCGAGCACGTACGCGACCCGGCCTGACAGTACGCTCGTCGCCGAACCCATTCCGACATAACCGTCGAGCGCCTCGAGCCCGCCGCCTTGGCTGAAGCTGTAGTCCGAGCCCATACAACCCACGTACACGCCGGTCAGACTTTCGTTCAGAGACGAGGGCTGGATTCCAGCGCGCTCCAGCACTTCCCACGTGGTCTCGAGCAGCAGCCGGTGCTGCGGGTCCATCGCTTGCGCCTCACGCACACCCGCCCCGAAGAACTTGGCGTCGAAGAGCTCTACATCACGTACGAAGCCGCCTTCGCGCGCGTAGCTCTTGCCTGCCGCATCCGGATTCGGGTCGTACAAGTCGAGGCCGTCCCAGCGCGACGGGAACTCCTCCACCGCATCCAGCCCGCCCTCGAGCAGCTGCCAGTACGCCTCCGGACCATCGATACCGCCCGGTAGACGGCATGCCATCGACACGATCGCGATCGGCTCCGCAGCTCCGTTGGCCGGAGCCAGCTTGCGCGGCGCGCGCACGGGCTTCTTCGCCGCCGGCGGCTGCAACCAGTTCACGATCGCAGTCACGGTCGGATAGTCGTACATGAGGGTCGCAGGGAACGAACGTCCCAGCGCTTCCTGAAGCCGGTCTCTGAACCGCAGCGCCATCAACGAATTGGCGCCCAGCTCCACGAACGGCACATCGGGCGGGACGTGCGTCATCTCGAGGCTCTCGGCCGCGATGCGCGAAACCAGGTTCATGAGCGCTGCCGACTCATCGCCGAGCTCCAGCGCTGCCAGGTTCCGCGTCTCGGGCGCCGCGACCGGCTTCGACGCGCGCGCCAGCGCACCTCGATCCACCTTCCCGTTCGCGTTGAGAGGCAGGGCCCGATGCAGCTGGAACTGCGACGGAACCATGTAGGGAGCCAGGAGCCCCTCGCAGTACTTGCGCAGCGCCGCGGAATCCGGAGCCCATGCCGCTGCAGCTGAGGGCTGCGCGGCCTCCACCAGGAAAGACCAGCCGCCGGCTCTCCCCGACCAATCCACCCGGCCACCTGCCAGCGCATGCAGGCACCTGTCGCCGGGTCCCAGCTGCAAAGCCGCTTCCAGGCCGTCGAAGTTCGTGCTCGCGATCTGACACAACCCGACCGCGTGCTTCGATGCCGCGCTCTCCAGGCGCTGGCCGATGCGACCCACTTCGATCCAGCAATGCCTTTCGCTCTGCGTGCCGTACAGCCGCCCGATCCGATCGAACCGGCCCACCAGGATGATCGCGAATCCAGCTTGCTCCACGATCGCCTGGTTGGGCAGCGCCGCCCGCCGGCTGTCGATCACCGGCTCGCTGCTCACCTGCAGCAGCCGATGCTTCAGCGCATCGTGGCGATAGACACCGGCCGGCAACCCTTCCACCGCTCCCGGCCGCACCGATACGTACGCCTGGATGGGCGCCAGCGAACGAGCTGACAACTCCGGGCTCTCGTCCTCACACAGCTCACTCAGCAAGCCGGACAGATCCGCCAGCGCCAACGCGCGCCGCTCGAAGCTACGGAAGCTGCGCCGACTTACCCACTCTCGCTCCACTTCTCCGTCCGAGCGATGCCTCGGGAGTGCCAGCGAGGGTCCAGCGTCCAGACGAATGCCACGGCGATCCATCTTGAAGCGCAGGCGCTCCACCTGATCGCTCAATAGCTGCAGCGACGATAGATCGGAGGGCGACGCACTTCGCCGCGCTGCCGAGAGGATCTCGGAGTCGAGCGGGCCAGTGGACAGCCGAGCTCCGCCCTGGAGCCCGTAGAGACACAGGTCCGTCGCTTCGATGCCGAGCGCGGGCGCCAGCTCATCGACCTCCACACCGGCCATCGCATACAGCGGGCACCCCTGCTCCAGCGCGGACTGCTCCAACAAGCGCGCGATCGCGCCGGCCTCGATCGTGCACAACGACTCGCTCAGCTCCCCGTAGAGCGGCGCAATCGCGCTCAACCGCCCCACCAGCACGAGCGCAAAGTCAGCACTCGGCTCGCTCAGGAGTGTCTGCCCGCTCAAGCGGCAGAGCTCATGGGTGTCGGGTCGATAGTAATAGGTGCCGCCCTCGAGCCCGTCCACGCGCGAGGGCCGCACGCTCACCAGCACCTGCACCGGGTACAGGCTCCCCGCTGACGCATACAGCGCCTTGGCGATCGGCGTATGCCTGTTCGGCACCTGCCGCAGGCACTCCAGCAAGCGACCCACGTCCCGGAGCGACAGCTCGTGCAGCGCCGCCGTGCGCGGCGAGCCTTGCTCGCTGGACTTCGGCAACGAGAGGAATGGCCCGGTCGTCGCCTCCTCTCTCTCGCGCCGCGCCCCCTCCCAGAGTTGCAGACGAACCGCGGGATCCGTGACCAGCTCCACCGGTGACGCCTCGGGGACCGCTCGGTCGTAATCCTTGAGCTCCGCCAGTTCCGCAGCGGATGGCTGCGTGCCTGCTTCGCGGAGCGCGAGGTGGGCGACCAGGTGCTTCTCCCGGTCGCCGATCGCGACGACCGCTGCTCGCTCCACCGCAGGGTGGCGCTCCAACACCAGCTCGATCTCCGCAAGCTCGATCCGATAGCCTTGCACCTTCACCTGCTGATCTCGTCGGCCGATGAACTCCAGGTTCCCGTCCGGCTGCCAGCGGCCCCAGTCGCCCGTGCGGTACAACCGCTCTCCGGTGCGCGGATGCTCGATGAAGCGCGCCGCCGTCTGCTCCGGGTCTGCCCAGTATCCGCGCGCCACTCCGACGCCCCCGATGTAGAACTCTCCGGGCACGTGCGTCGGACATGGTTCCAGGCCCGCGTCCAACACCCACGCCGTCTGGTTCGGCATCGGACGGCCCCACGGGATGCTCGACCACTCCGGATCCACTTGCTCGATCCGGTACATGATCGACGCCACCGAGGTTTCCGTCGCGCCGCCGAGGCTGATCACCCGCCCGTCCGGAACCAGCGCGCGATACGCATCCGGCAACTGCACCGGGATCCAATCGCCGCTCAGCATCACCTTGCGGACGCTGCGCGCCGCTTGCTGCAGCGCCTCACGGCCGCGCGCATGCTCCACCAACAGCTGCAACAGCGACGGCACCGTGTTCCAAACCGTCACGCGATGCGACAGCGGCGAGACCCAAAGGGCCGGGTCGCCGCGCTCCTCCGCGGTCGGAAGCACCAGCGCACCGCCCGCCGCAAACATGCCGAACATGTCATACACCGACAGGTCGAACGACAGGGACGACAAGCCGTACGCCCGGTCGTCTGCGCACACGCCGAACTCGGCGTTGATGGCATGCACGTAGTTCACCGGCCCGAGGTGATCGATCATCACGCCCTTCGGCTCGCCGGTCGACCCGGACGTGTAGATCACGTACGCGAGATCCGACGGCGTTTGCACGAACGGCAGCTCCGCGCGCTCCTCGCCTTCGAGCAAGTCCTCTTCCACCACCAGGCACTCGACCTCTGAACCCCCCAGTGTGCCTCCGCGCTGAACCAGCGCCAGACGCGCGCCGCTATGCCGCAACAACTTGTTCAGCCGCTCGGGCGGCAACCCCGCGTCGATCGGCACGTACGCTGCGCCCGAGTACAGGACGGACAACACGCCGGCCACCTGCTCCCAGCCCTTGCGCATCACGATCGCGACCAACTCGTTGGGGCGCGCGCCGCGTTCGCGCAGCTGGCGCCCGAGTCGCGTGGCAAGTCGGTGCAGCGCGCCGTAGCTGAAGCTGCGATTGTCGTGGATCAGAGCCACGCGTTCCGGATGCGACAGCGCTTGCTCGGCAAACAACCCGTGCAACGTCTGCGGCGTCAACGCTGCCGACGTGGCGTTCACCGCTGCGATCCGCGCGCATTCTGGCTCCGGTCTCAACTCGGGCCACGCGTCGCGCCAGGCGGACGGCTCACTCGCGAGGGCTTCCAGGCGCGCGATGTACGCCGCCAGCATGTCCTCGACCATCCCGGCGGGGAACAGACCGTCGATGACGTCCCAGGACCACTGCAGCTCGCCATCGACTTCACCGACGATGAAGTCCAGCCAGACCTGCGGCGTTTGGCTGAGTGAAAACACCTCCTCGGCCTGCCAGACTTCGCCGGAGCTCGGCGCCGGCACCGGCAGACCCAGCATGCTGGTGAACACGACCGGCGCACTCACCTCGGTGCCTGCCTGTCGCCAGGCACGCAGCACGTCCACTCCATCCACCGAGCCGTGCTCCATGTGCGAATGCAGCTGCGTCTGCAGCGAAGCAGCATTCCTCGCGAACGAGGTCCCTGGCTCGTGGTTGCACTCCAGGAACAGCAGGTTCGTGAAGTCTCCCGCGATCCGGTAGATGCTCGGATGCAGGTCAGGTCGGCTGAATCGCGTCAGGTTCAGCAGGAACGGCGCGCCCGAGGACCAGCGGCTGAGCACCTCCGCGAACGCCGTGCACAGCGTCATCGTCGGCGTGATGCTGCAAGCTCGCGCATTGGCGCTCAGCTGCCGCCACGCCTCGGCGCTCAGGCGCCCTGGATACCGAACGTTCCGATGAACCGGGAGCGCATCCGCACCGCGCGCCTTCGGCAGCTGTGGCGCTGCATCGAAGCTCGGACGCCGCTGGTTCCAGTACTCCAGATCGCGCTGGTAGGGCTCGCTCGCTCGCGCCTCGAGTCCGACACGTACGACCGATTCGAAGCCACGAGGCATGAGCTCCGGAAGACTTCGCCCAGGCTCCTCGTACAACAACCGCCAATCGTTGAGGACGATGTTCACGCTCGTGCCGTCGAGACACAGCAGATCGATGTCGAAGCACAGCCGCACCTTGTCTTCAGGCAAGAGCAGCGCTCGGAACTCGAAGAGCGGCCAGACGTCCACCGGGCGCTGTACTCCAGAGAGTTGCGCTCGCACCTCCGCGAGTCGAGCGTTACGCGCGTCTTCGTCGAGCCCGCGCAGATCTTCGACCGGCAGCACGTACTCCGGCACTTCCGCCAGCACACGTTGCATCCCATCGCTCGTGAACACGATTCGCAGCGCGTCATGGCGCGCGATCACCTCGCGCCACGAGGCCTCCAGCCGCGGCAGATCCGTGCCCGCAGCGCGAGTCTCCAGCTCTCGGTAGTAGTGGAAGCCGACCTTGGCACCCAACTGTCGACCAACCCAGTACGCCTCCTGGATCGGCAGCAGTGGGAACGGTGCGTAGGGGTCGTCTGGCAACGTGGGCTGCAGCTTTGCCGGGAACGCCGCTGCGCCGCTCACCAGCGCTTCGGCCAACCGCACGGCAAGCCCCAGCACGTGCGCGGAGAACAGCTCCGGCGCCGGTACCGTGGCACCCACGAGCAAGCTCAGCCGCTTGCTCAGCTCCACCGCGGTCAGCGACTGCAAGCCGAGCCCCAGCAGTTCCTGATCGATGGGCACCGCGCTCGGCCCGGGCAACCCGAGCACGGCGGCGATCTCGCCTTGCAGCAGCTCCCGCACCGCAGCGCGCCTCTCTGCTTCGGACAGCCCCAAGAGCCGCGCCCGCACGACGGACGCGTCAGCACGCCGATTCGCCGAGACTCGACGCAGGCTCGGCCGGAGCAGCGCGCTCCACAGCGCTGGCACACCACTCTGCGCGAACCTGCGCTGCAGCGTCTCGAGCGACAGGGGCAGCAGCACCAGGTGCGGCTCCGTTCGCGACAGCGCCGCGTCCAACAAGCCGAGCCCTTGCGCCGCCGACAGCGGCGTCATGCCCAGGCGCGCTTGGTCTGCAGGCGGGAGGCCGGCCGCGCTCGGCTGCCACACACCCCACGCCAAGCTCATGCCCGAAAGCCCGCTGTGACGCCGGTGCACCGCCAGCGCATCCAGGAACGTGTTCGCCGCCGCGCAGTTGCTCTGACTCGGGCTGCCGAGCGTCCCTGCAGCCGAAGAAAACAGCACGAAGCAAGCTAGATCTTGGTCCTCGGTCAGCTCGTGCAGGTGCCACGCTCCGTCCACCTTCGGCGCCAGCACGGCAGATAGCCGTTCGGCCGTCTGCGCCTGCATCGGCCCGTCGTCCAGCACCCCCGACAGGTGAAACACGCCCGTCAACGGACGCTCGCTCGGAATCTGCGCGAGCACTGCAGCAACCTGCGAGCGCACCGTCACGTCGCACGCCAGCAGCTCGACGCTCTCCGCGCCGAGACCCGACAGCTTCGCGATCAGCTCGGCAGCCCCGGGCGCGTCGGCCCCGCGACGCGACGTCAGCACCAGGTGCTTCACTCCGTGTCGCGACACCAGGTGCTCCGCCAGTGCCGAGCCCAACTCGCCCGTGCCGCCCGTGATCAGCACCGTTCCAGCCGGGTCGAGCGTGCGAACCTGCTCGGCACGGCTTTCCGAGGCCGCGCCCGCGCGCACCAGCCGCGCCGCCAGCCAGGCGCCATCGCGCAACGCCAGCTCCGGCTCACGGCTTGCCCATAGCCCGCGCGCCAGCAGCTCGCGCTCCTGCTCGATGCTCTCGAGCTCCACCAGCCGCAGCGAACGCTCTGCATGCTCCATGCGCGCGGACCGCACGAGGCCCCACACGGGTGCGTGCACCAGGTCGTCCAGGCTCGTCACCCACGAGAGCTCGCTGTCTGAAAGGCCGGGCTCCGAGAGCAGCGCCTGCAGCTGTGACAGCGCTTCGGCCGTGCTCGCGTGCACCGCAGGCAACAACGCCGCGCTCATCCGCGTCGCATCCACGATCACCCGCGTCGGACGCAGCCCTGCGCGCGTTCGTGCCAGCAGCGCTTCGAGCTCCGCGTACCACGGCGCTCCGAGCCGCCTCGCCAGCTCACCCGAGCCGCCCAGCACGACGGCATCTTCCACCACCACGGCGCTCGCCACTTCGAGCGGCACCGGCCGAAACTCCACGCAGTACAGGTGCTCGCTCTGCTTGCTTTGCAGCTCGAGCAGCTCGGAGAGGAGCGCTTGCCGCACCTGCAACGTGCCCACCCGTGCGACCGGCTCGCCCGCTCCGTCCGACATGTGGACTGACGCCGTCAGCTGCTCGGTCGCTTCATCCCACCGGAGCTCGGCGCGAACCCGTAGCTCGCTCGCACCCGTCGCGTACAGCTGCACATCGGACCACGCCCACGGAAGCAACATCTCCTGTGCGTCGTCCTCCAACATGAACGCGAGCACCGTGTGCAGCGCTGCGTCGAACAACGCCGGGTGCAAGTCGTACTCGCCCGCGTTTGCCCGCACCGAATCGGGCAGCACGACTCGCCCATACGCAACCTGCCCCGCTCGCCGTAGCTCCAGGAGTCCCTGAAACGCCGCCCCGTATTGCAGCCCCAGCGTCGCTGCCCGCGCATGGAAGGCCGGCTGTTCCACCGCCTCGCTGTGCTCCACCGGCCAATGCCGTAGCTCTTCGAACTCTGCGCTCGTCTCCTGCGCAGCCCCCCTCTCCAGCTCGCCCGTCGCATTCTGCACCCAGGCGCCTTCACCCGTCCGGCTGTACAACGTGATGTTGCGCCTGCCCTGTGCGTCCTCGCTGCCCACCGACAGCTGCAGCTGGACTCCGCTGTCCGGCGACAGGAGCAGCGGTTGCGCCAACGTCAGCTTGCGCATCACCTCGAATCCAACCGCGCGACCCGCGTGAAGCGCCAGCTCCAGCATCGCCACGCCCGGAACCAGCACCGTGCCCTGCACCGCGTGATCGCGAAGCCACTTCTGCTCCCGCACCGACACCAGGCTCGAGAACATGTACCCGTCGTTACCCGCCAGCGGCGTCATCGCACCGAGCAGCGGATGCTCCACGGCCATGAGGCCCATCGAACGCGCGTCCGAGCTTCCCTTGCGAGCTTCGAGCCAGAAGCGCTCGCGCTGGAACGCGTAGGTTGGAAGCTCCACGCGATGCCCGCCGTACCCGCTCAGCACGCGCTTCCAGTCGACAGCGTGACCGTGTGCGTGCAGCTCGCCCAGCGCACGCAGCAGCGAGGAAAGCTCGTCTTGCTCGCGCGACAAGCTTCCGACCACCACGCCACCTCGCTCTTCGCTCGCGCTTCGCAGCGCTGCGCCGAGCACCGGGTGCGCGCTCACCTCCACCAACACCCCATGTCCGGACTCCAGCAGCTGAGGCAGCGCTCGGTCCAAATTCAGACCCGGCGGCAGCGCGTCCGTCTGTCCGCTGCGTGACCATTCCGCGATCACCCGCGCGCCGTCTTCCAGCGTCAACGCGCCGCTCACCACGGCCGCTACCACTTCACCCTGGCCCTGACCCACCACCGCAGCGGGCTCGAGACCCAAAGATCGCCACAGCGCCGACAGCCTCACGCCCAGCTCGAGGCTGCACTCCGCCGGGAACACGAACACGACCTTGCCCCGCCGGCCTGCTCGCGCGCGCACCACACGCGCGTCGTCCTGTCCTTGCGCCAACGCCTCGAGGGCTTCCGGAGCCATCACCACCGCGCGCTCTTCGAAGTGCGTACGGTGCAGCGCCGCCGTGTGTACCACGTCGACCCAGCGCACTTCCGTGTGCGAGCGGAGCCATTCCCCGAGACGCTGCGCCTGCGCTCGCAGCGCCGCCTCGTCGCGACCCGAAACCAGCAGGGGCAACGCGGAGGGCACTTCTGCTGCATGCGCCTCTTGTGCGCTGGCCTGCGTCGGGGCCTCCTCGATCACCACGTGAGCGTTCGTCCCGCTCACCCCAAACGCGCTCACACCGGCTCGCCGGATGCGCTCGCCGCGCTTCCACGCCCGCGCCTCCTGGAGCAGCGACAGGCCGTTGCCTTCCCAGACCACGTTCGGGCTCGGCTGCTCCGCATGCAGCGTCCTCGGCAACAGCTCGTGTTGCAACGACAGCGCCACCTTGATCACACCGAGCACACCCGCCGCGGCGCTGCTGTGCCCGATGTTCGACTTCACCGTACCCAGGTACAACGGTTGCGCCGGATCGCGCTGAGGACCGAACACCTGCGCCAGCGCGCCGGCCTCGATCGGATCTCCCAGCGGTGTGCCTGTGCCGTGCGCCTCGATCGCGTCGATGTCTCGCGGATCGAGGCCACTCTCCTCGAGCGCCTTCCAGATCACGCGCTGCTGGCTCGGGCCATGGGGGGCAGTCAGTCCCTGGCTACGCCCGTCGTGATTTACCGCGCTGCCGCGAACGACGGCGAGCACCCGATCACCGTCCTGCTGCGCGTCTGCCAGGCGTTTCAGCACGATCATCCCGCAGCCTTCGGCCCACCCCAGACCATCCGCAGACTTGGAGAAGCTCTTGCAGCGCCCATCCACCGCCAGCCCTCGCAACCGGCTGAACTCGACGAAGTACGAAGGCATGACCATCAGCTGCACGCCACCGGCCAGCGCCAGGTCGCACTCACCCTGCCGTAGGCCCGCGCACGCCAGATGCAGCGTCACCAGCGACGATGAACATGCCGTGTCCACCGTCAGCGAAGGCCCGTGCACGCCGAGCACGTAGGACAGGCGGCCCGCGAGCACGCTGCTCACGTTCCCCGTACCGTAGCCGTCGAGGTCTTCGAGCGACCTCGCCCACTGCTGCTGGTAGTCCGACCCCATCGTCCCCACGTAGACGCCCGTGACTGAGTCCTTGAGCGCGCGTGGCTGAATCCCGGCCCGCTCCAGCGCTTCCCACGCCACCTCGAGCACCAGGCGCTGCTGCGGATCCATCGACATCGCTTCGCGCGGCGCGATCTCGAAGAACCGCGTGTCGAACAGCTCGATCCCATCGAGGAAGCCGCCCGTTTGCGTGTACGTCTTGCCGCGGGCGTCAGGATTCGGGTCGTACAGATCGAAGCCGTCCCACCGCTCAGGGAACGCGCCGATCGCATCGCGTCCTTCGCGCAGCAACTCCCAATAGCCTTCCGGATCGATCACGTGGCCAGGCGCGCGAACCGACATCCCGACGATCGCGATCGGCTCTCGCGGATCGATCCGCTTCGCCGGTACTGCCGCCTTCTTGGCCACCGGTGGCTGCAACCAGTCCACGAGGTCGGCCACCGTCGGGTAGTCGTACATGATGGTCACCGGCAACGAACGCGCCAGCTCCTGCTCCAGCCGATCCCTGAACCGCAGCGCCATCATCGAGTTGGCGCCCAACTCCACGAACGGCACATCGGGCGGGACGTGCGCCACCTCGAGGCTCTCGGCCGCTACACGCGAAACCACCTCCATGAGCGCTGCCGCCTCGGCATCGAGCTCGCGCGCCACCGTCGGCGCTTGCAGCTTCCGCGCGGGTGCCACGACCGCCGTCGACGCGCGCGCCAGGGCCCCTCGATCCACCTTCCCGTTCGAGTTCAGAGGCAGCGCCGCGTGCAGCTGGAACAGCGACGGAACCATGTAGGGTGCCAGGAGCTCTTCGCAGTGCTTGCGCAGCGCCGCGGGATCCACCTTCGGCGCCGCCGGCAAAGCCTCCGCGAGGAACGACCAGCCGCGCTTCGTCCCCGACCAATCGACCCTGCCACCCGCCAGGGCATGCAGGCACGTGTCGCCCGGCTCCAAGTGCAGGGCAGCTTCCAGGCCGTCGAAGCTCGTACTCGCGATGTGACACAAACCGATTGAATGACTCGAGGCTGCACTCTCCAGGATCTGGCTGACACGGCCCACTTCGAGCCAGCACTGCCTTTCAGTCTGTGCGCCGTAGAGGCGCCCGACTCGATCGCACTTGCCCACCAGGACGACCACGAATCCGCATTGCTCCACGGTCTGCTGGTTGATGAATGCCGCTCGACCGGGGTCGATCGCCGGCTCGGCGCTCACCTGCAGCAATCGATGCCCCCGCGCATCGTAGCGGTACACACCGGCGGGCAGGCTTTCCACGGCCTGCGGCTGCACGGAGACGTACGCCTCGACGGCGTTCAGCGAACCAAGTGACAACGCAGTGCTGTCCACGACATGAAGCGTGCCCAGCAAACCCGACAGATCCTCGAGCGCTGACGCGCGCCGCTCATGGATGCGGAAGCTGCGACGGCTCACCCACTCCTGTTCGACCTCGTCGTCCGAGCGATGCCGTGGAAGCGCGATCGAAGCTCCGGCCTTTGCGCGAAGGCCACGACGTTCCATCTTGAAGCGCAGACGCTCCAGTGGATCGTTCAAGAGCGGCAGCGCCGACGAGCGGGAGGGCGCCACATCGCGCTGCGCTGCAGCCAGGATGTCCGCGTCGGCGAGCCCACCAGCCAGCTGCGCCCCGCCAGACAGCACGTGGAGGCAGATGTCCGTGGGCTCGATACCGAGCTCGGGCGCGAGTCGTTCGAGCTCTACACCGGGTATCGGGTACAACGTGAACCCCTGCTCGATCGCAGATCGTTCCAACAAGCGCGCGATCGCGCCGGCCTCGATCGCACAGAACGGCTCGCTCTGCTCCGCGTACAACGGCGCGATCGCGCTCAAGC
Source organism: Polyangiales bacterium (assembly GCA_035274465.1). Lineage (GTDB taxonomy): Bacteria > Myxococcota_A > Polyangia > Polyangiales > JAFGIB01 > JADGRF01. The sequence goes on along the minus strand of DATEOF010000355.1, from coordinate 8,462 downwards.
GACCAAGCATCACGAACGCAAAGTCGGCGCCCGGACGATCCACGATCGTCTGCGCGCTCAGATAGCGCAGCTCATGCGTATCCGGTGCGTAGTAGTAGGTGCCGCCCTCGAGCCCATCCACACCCGATGGCCGCACGCTCACGAGTACCTGCACTGGATACAAGCTTCCAGCCGACGAATAGAGCGCCTTGGCGATCGGCGTGTGCTTGTTCGGCACTTGTCGCAGGCGCTCCAGCATCCGCCCCATTCCCGCCAGTGACAGTGATTCGGCCGCTCCCCGGCGCGGCGAAGCTTGTTCGCTCGGCGCCGGCAGCGCGCGGAACTGCCCGGCGCGCTCCGAGCTCGGTGCCTGCTCCCAGAGCGCCAGGCGCAGCGCCGGGTCCGTGGTCAGCTCCACCTCGGGCAGCCGAGGCACCGCGCCGAACTCTGCTCCGAGCTGGCGAAAGGCCACGTGTGCGATCAGGCGCTTCTCGCGATCGCCGATCGCGACGACCACCGCGCGCTCGATCAACGGATGGCGCTCGAGGGCGGTCTCGATCTCTCCCAGCTCCACGCGGTAGCCCTGCACCTGCACCTGCTGATCGCGGCGACCCAGGAACTCCAAGTTCCCGTCCGGCTGCCAGCGACCCCAGTCGCCCGACCGGTACAAGCGCTCACCCGTCCGCGGATGCTCGATGAAACGCGCTGCCGTCTGCTCCGGATCGCGCCAGTAGCCGCGCGCGATGCCCACGCCCCCGACGTAGATCTCACCGGGTACGTGGCTCGGACAAGGCGCAAGACCCGCATCCAGCACCCACGCCGTCTGGTTCGGCATCGGCCAGCCCCAGGGAATGCTCGTCCAGTCCGATTCCACGCGCTCGATCGGATACAAGACCGAGTTGATCGACGTCTCCGTCGCACCGCCCACGCTGATCACCCGCGCCTCCGGGACGACAGCCCGGAACGCGTCCGGCAACTGCACCGGAATCCAGTCGCCGCTGAGCATCACCTTGCGGACGCCCTGCGCCGCCTCCCGCAGCGCGTCCCGGCCGGGCACGTGCTCGACCAACAGCTGCAGCAGCGAAGGCACGCTGTTCCACACCGTCACGCCATGCGCCAACGGCGACGCCCACAGCGCTGGATCGCTGCGCTCCTCGACGGTCGGAAGTACCAACGCGCCGCCCGCGGCGAACATCCCGAACATGTCGTAGACCGACAGGTCGAACGACAGCGAGGACAGACCGTAGGCTCGGTCTTCGGCACACACGCCGAGCTCGGCGTTGATCGCGAGCAGGTAGTTCACCGGCCCACGGTGCTCGATCATCACGCCCTTCGGCTCGCCAGTCGACCCCGACGTGTAGATCACGTACGCGAGGTCCGACGGCGTTTGCACGAACGGCAGCTCCGCCTGCTCGTCTCCCTCGAGCCACGCATCGTTCACCACCACGCACTCGACATCGGACGCATCCAGCGCGAGTTCCTCCTGAACCAACGCCAGGCGCGCACCGCTGTGCGAGAGCAGCTTCGCCAGCCGCTGCGGTGGTAGCCCGGCGTCGATCGGCACGTACGCAGCGCCCGAGTACAGAACGCTCAGCACACCGGCCACCTGCTCCCAGCCCTTGCGCATCACGATCGCCACCAGCTCGTTGGGCCGTGCGCCGCGCTCCCGCAGCTGACGCCCCAGCCGCTGAGCGAGCCGATGCAGCGCGCCGTAGCTGAAGCTGCGGCCGTCCTGGATCAACGCCACGCGCTCGGGATGAGATCGCGCTTGCTCGGCGAACAGTCCGTGCAACGTCTGTGGCGACAACGACCCCGCCGTGTCGTTCACGGCGGCGATCCGCGCGCATTCACGCTCGGGTCTGAGCTCCAGCCAGCCATCGGTCCAGGCGGCAGGATCGAGCGCCAGCGCTTCCAGGCGAGCCTGGAACGCAGCGACCATGTCTTCGACCATCCCGGCAGGGAACAGACCTTCGACGACGTCGCACACGCAAGCCATCCCGCCGTCGGCCGCGCGGATGATGCAGTCCATCCAGACTTGCGGCGTCTGGCTGAGCGCAAACACCTCTTCGCTTTGCCACTCCCGTGGACCCTCGCTCTCGGGCTGTACAGGTAGACCGAGCGTGCTGGTGAACACCACCGGCAGGCTCACCGCGGTCCCGGCCTGTCGCCAGGAACGCATGATCTCCACCCCGTCCACCGAGCTATGTTCCAGGTGCGCGTGCAGCTGCGCTTGCAGCGCCGCACTCCTCGTCGAAAATGCGCTTCCAGGCTCGTGGTGGCACTCCAGGAACACCAGGTTCGTGAAGTCGCCCGCGATGCGGTAGATGTTTGGATGCAGCTCGGGCCGGGTGAAGTTCGTCAGGTTCAAGAGGAACGGCGCGCCCGAGGACCAACGGCTGAGCACCTCCGCAAACGCCGTGCACACCGTCATCGTCGGAGTGATGCCGTGGGTGCGCGCCTTGGCGCAGAGCTGCTGCCAGGCGTCGCGCTCCAGCCGCGCCAGATGACGAGTATTCCGATGCTCCTCGAGCGCGCTCGCTCCGCGCGCCTGCGGCAACTGCGGGGTGGGATCGAAGCTCGGACGGCGCTCATTCCAATAAGCCAGGTCGCGCTGATAGCGCCCGGTGGCACGTGCCTCGACGCCTGCCCGAACGACCGCCTCGAAGGCACGCGGCATCAGCTCCGGAAGACGCACTTCCGGGTCCTCGTACAACTGGTTCCAGTCCGCCGAAACGACGACCATGCTCGCGGCGTCCAGGCACAGACAATCGAGGTCCACGCACAACCGCACCTTGTCGTCAGGCAGCAGCAGCGCGCGAAACTCGAACAGCGGCCACACGTCCACGGGACGACATGCGCTCGACATCTGCGCGCGCACCTCCTCGAGTCGTCGATTGCGCGCGTCTTCGTCGAGCCCGCGCAGATCCTCCACCGGCAGCACGTAGTCCGGCACTTCTGGAAGCACCCGCTGCATCCCGTCGCTCGTAAACACGATCCGCAGCGCCTCATGACGCGCGGTCACCTTGCGCCAGGACGCCTCCAGGCGAGCCAGATCCAGGCCGCGACTCTCCGACTCCTGGTAGTGGTGGTAGGCAACCTTGGGTCCCCACTGGCGACCGACCCAGTACGCCTGCTGAATCGGCGTCAGCGGGAACGGAGCGAAGGGATCGGCTGGCAACGTCGGCAACGCGGGCGACTGCACCGCGGCGCTGTCGATCGCGGTCGGGGCGCCATCGAGCGCAGCTGCGAGCCGCGGGCTCAGCTGCATCACGTTCGCCGAGAACAGGTCGGCAATCGGCAGCTCGACGCCCAGCAGGCGACGCAACCGCTTGCCCAGCTCCACCCCCATCAACGAGTCCAGGCCGAGCTTCAGCAGCTGCTGATCGATCGCCACCGCGCTCGGCCCCGCCAGGCCCAGCACGGAAGCCACCTCGCCTTGCACCAGCTCCTGCACGGCGACGAGCCGTTCCGGCGGCGGCAATGCGGCCAGCCGCGCACGCACCGCGGACACGTCGCCACTCCTCGCCGACGCACGGCGCAGGCGCGGATGCAGCAGCACGCTCCACAGCGGAGGCACGGCACCGGCCTGCGCGAAGCTGCGCTGCAGCGTCCCGAGCAAGAGGAGCAGCGGCACGAGGTGCGGCTCCGTTCGCGACAGCGCAGCATCCAACAAGGAGAGCCCCTGCTCCTGCGACAACGGCGCGATCCCGCCACGAGCCATGCGCGCCAGGTCCGCCGGAGTCACACGACCGGTCAGGCCCCGGCCCGACGGTTGCAACAAGCCCCATGCCAAGCTCATGCCGGATAGCCCGCGCGCGCGCCGGTGCGCTGCGAGCGCATCCAGAAACGCGTTGGCCGCTGCGTAGCTGCCCTGACCCGGGCTGCCGAACGTCCCGGCGGCCGAAGAGAACATCACGAAGCAGGCCAGATCCTGGTGCTGCGTCAGCTCGTGCAGGTGCCACGCACCATCGACCTTCGGCGCCAGCACGGACGAGAGCAAACCGTCCTCGGGCACCGCCGCCAGGTGAAACACACCTGTCAGCGGGTGATCCGCCCGAATGCGTGCAAGCGCAGCCTCCACTTCCGAACGCACCGTCACGTCACACGAGAGCAGCTCGACGCTCTCTGCGCCGAGACCCGACAGCGTTGCGACCAGCTCGGCAGCCCCGGGCGCATCGGCCCCACGACGCGACGCCAGCACCAGGTGCTTCACCCCGTGGCGCGACACCAGGTGCTCCGCCAGCACCGAACCCAACTCGCCCGTGCCGCCCGTGATCAGCACCGTCCCCGCGGGATCGAGCGAGCGCACCTGCTCGGCGCCGCTGTCCGCGGCAGCACCCGCGCGCACCAGCCGCGCCGCCGACCAGACACCGCCGTGCAACACCAGCTCCGGCTCACGGCTGGCCCAGAGCCCGCGAGCCAGCAGCTCGCGGTCCTGCGCCACGCTCTCGAGATCTACCAGCCGCAGTGAACGCTCTGCATGCTCGCTGCGCGCGGTGCGCACGAGGCCCCACACGGGAGCGTGCACCAGGTCGTTCGAGCTCGTCACCCACGAGAGCTCGCTCTCTGAAAGACCGGGCTCCGACAGCAGCGCCTGCAGCTGGGACAGCGCTTCGGCCGTGCTCGCGTGCACTGAAGGCAACAGCGCCGCGTCACCCCAAGGGTATTTGCTCAGCGGCGCACCCAAAGGGTGCTTGCTTCGCGGCACGCTCACCCGCGTCGCGTCCACGATCACGCGCGCCGGGCGCAGCCCCTCGCGCACTCGTGCGAGCAGCGCTTCCAGCTCCGCGTACCACGGCGCTCCCAGCTGCCGCGCCAGCTCACCCGAGCCGCCCAGCACGATCGCATCTTCCACCACCACCGCGCTCGCCACCTCGAGCGGCACGGGCCGAAACTCCACGCGGTACAGGTGCTCGCTCTGCTTGCTTTGTGCCGCGCGCAGCTCGGAGAGGAGCGCTCGCCGCATGTGCAACGCTCCCGCCCGCGCGACCGGCTCGCCCGCTCCATCCGACATGGTGACCGCAGCCGTCAGCTGCCCAGTCGCATCATCCTGCCTGAGCTCGGCGCGAACCCGCAGCTCGCTCGCACCCGTCGCGTACAGCTGCACATCGGACCACTCGAACGGAAGCAATATCTCCCGGGCGTCGTTCTCCAGCATGAACGCGAACAACGTGTGCAGGGCCGCGTCGAACAACGCCGGGTGCAAGTCGTACTCGCCCGCGTGGGCCCGCACGGATTCAGGCAGCACGACCCGCCCATACGCCACCTGCCCCGCTCGCCGCAGCTCCACCAGTCCTTGAAACGCCGGCCCGTATTGCAAGCCCAGCGCTGTCATCCGGGCATACACCCCCGTCAGATCCACAGGCTCGCTGTGCTCAACCGGCCAGCTCCTCAGCTCCTCGAACTCCCCACCCGCCGGGAGCCCTGCACCCATCGAAAGCTCGCCCGTCGCGTTCTGCACCCAGGCGCCCTCACCCGTCCGGCTGTGCAGGGAGACGCTGCGTTTGCCCGCTTCCTCCTCGCTGCCCACCGACAGCTGCAGCTGGACCCCGCCGTCTGGCGGCAGCACGAGCGGTTGCCCCAACATCAGCTCGCGCACCACGCCGAACCCGAGCGCGCGACCCGCATGCAGCGCGAGCTCCAACATGCTCACGCCCGGCAAGAGCACCGTGCCAGCCACCGCGTGGTCCCGGAGCCACACTTGCTCGCGCACCGACAGCAGGCTCGAGAACAGGTACCCGTCGCTGTCCGCCAGCGGGGTCATCGCCCCCAACAGCGGATGCTCCGCCGACATCAAGCCCATCGAGCGCGCGTCGGACCTCTCCTTTCCACGCTCGAGCCAGAAGCGCTCGCGCTGGAACGCATACGTGGGCAGATCGACCTGCTGTCCTCCGTCGCCGCTCAGCACGGCCCTCCAATCCACCGTTTGCCCCTGCGTGTGCAGAGCGCCTGCCGCTCCCAGCAGCGTCCGCGCTTCGCTCTGCGCAGCTCGTAGACTCGACACGAAGCGAGCGCGCTCACCCACGCACTGCGCAGCCATCGCGCTCAGCAGGCCATCGACGCCGCACTCCAGGTAACTGCTCACACCGAGCGCCTCCAGCGCTCGCATGCCGTCCTCGAAGCGCGCTGGTTCGCGCGCCTGACGCACCCAGTACGCCGCGCTGACGAAGTCGCCCTCTTGCGCCAGCTGCCCGCTGACCAGGCTCACGAGTGGAAGCATGGGGCTGTGATAGCTGCAGCTCGCGACAACCTCCGCGTACGCCGCGAGGTCGCTCGCGCCCGACACCAGCCGGCCGCGCGCGCACACCAGCTTCGCTGCATCCGCGAGGCTCAGCACCCCTGCCACGTGCGCCGCACTCAGCTCGCCGGCCGAGTGCCCCAGAAACGCGCGCGGCCTCACACCCCACGCCTGCCATTGCCGGCACAGCGACAGCTCCAGCGCAAACAGCGCGGGCTGCGCGTACTCGGGCTGATCCAGCCACGCACTCTCCGCCGATCCCTCCGGCGCGAACATCAGCGCTCGGATCGAGCAGCCCAGCAACGGTTCGAGCGCTGCATCCACCGCGGTGAGCGCCGCTCGGAAGGGCGGGAACTGCTCGTACAGCTCGCGCCCCATGCCCCCGCGCGCGCTGCCCTGCCCGGAGAACAGCATCGCCAGCTTGCCGACCTCCTCCTGCTTGGCCGTCACCAGGCACGCATGGCTCTGGCCTTCCGCCAGCGCGCGCAGGCCTTGTTCGCACTCCGCCGCGCAGCTCACCACCAGCGCCGCGCGCGCCCGGTGTTGCGTGCGGTGCAACGCCGCGGTGTACGCCACGTCGACGAATCGCTGCTCCGGATGCGCGCGCAGCCAGGCTGCCCAACGCTCCGCTTGCAAACGCAGCGACGACTCATCGCGGCCCGACACCAACAACACCTGCTGGGCAGGCTCCGCTTCCAGTACCGCGGCCGTCTCGCGAACCGCCTGCACGGGGGCCTCCTCCAGCACCACGTGCGCGTTCGTCCCGCTGATTCCGAACGAGCTCACCCCGGCGTATCGCACGCGCTGACCACGTTTCCACGCGTGCGCCGCTTGCAACAGCGACAGACCGCTCGTCTCCCACGGCACGTGCGGGTTCGGTTCCTCCGCATGCAGCGTCTTTGGCAACAGTTCGTGCTGCAGCGAAAGCACGACCTTGATCACACCTGCCACACCCGCAGCCGCTTGCGCGTGACCGAGGTTCGACTTCGATGAACCGAGGTACAGCGGACGCGAGCGACCCGGACCGAACACCGCCGAGAGCGCCCCCACTTCGATCGGGTCGCCGAGCGGCGTCCCGGTTGCGTGCGCCTCCACGGCGTCGATCTCCGAAGGCGAGAGACCGCACGACTTCAACGCGTCGCGAATCACGCGCTCCTGAGAGGGACCGTGCGGCGCAGACATACCCTGGCTCGGGCCGTCCTGGTTCACCGCACTGCCGCGGACCAACGCCAACACCCGGTCACCGTCCCGCTGCGCGTCCGACAGCCGCTTCAACACCAGCACGCCGCAGCCCTCGGAGTAACCCGTACCGTCCGCCCGCGCAGAGAAGCTCTTGCAACGGCCATCGGGTGCCAGGGCCCGAATACGGCTGAACGACACGAAAGTGCCGGGCGTCGACATCACCGTGACCCCGCCCGCGAGCGCCAGGTCGCACTCTCCATTGCGTAGTCCCGCGCATGCCAGGTGGATCGCAGTCAGTGACGACGAGCACGCCGTGTCCACCGTCAGCGCGGGCCCCTGCAGGCCGAGCAAGTACGCGATTCGCCCGGAGAGCACGCTCGTCGCTGAGCCGAGCGCGACATAACCGTCCAGCGCCTCGAGCTCGGCCACGAGGCCGTAGTCCGAACCCATGCAGCCCACGTACACGCCGGTCAGACTTTCATTCAGGGATCGCGGCTGGATCCCTGCCCGCTCCAGCGCCTCCCACGTCGTCTCGAGCATGAGCCGATGCTGCGGATCCATGGCGTGTGCTTCGCGTGCCGACACACCGAAGAACGCCGGATCGAACAGCTCCAGCTCGTGCACGAATCCACCTTCGCACGCGTAGCTCTTGCCCGGCGCATCCGGATGCGGGTCATACACATCCATGCCTTCCCAGCGCGCCGGAAACTTCTCCACCACGTCTTGCCCACCGGCGAGCACCTGCCAATACGCCTCCGGGCTGTCGATCCCGCCCGGCAGCCGGCACGCCATCGATACGATCGCGATCGGCTCGCGGCGCGCGGCGCGCTCCGCCTTGAGGCTCTTCTCTGCGCTGAGCAACGATGCGGTCGTTCGCCGCAACAGGGCCATCAACTTGTCATCAGAATCGCTCGAATGAGTGCTCATTGCTCGGCTCCAAACTTGTCTTCAAGAAAACTGATCAGTCGCGCATCGTCCGAAAGGACATTCACTGAATCGGGCGCGGTACTCGGCACCTGCGCCTCAAGCTCGCTGCGCAGCTTCAACAACCCAGAGATGAGGC
>DATEOF010000354.1:0-104025 GCA_035274465.1 Polyangiales bacterium | reverse complement strand
CAGCTCGCGGCCTTGCGACGCCGATGGAGGCCGCGAGATCGAGTGGGACACACGCGTCGGAGGCTACTCGCTCGACGATGCGCTCGCCGAGCTGCAGGACGTCGGCACGCAGACGATTCCAACCCGCGTCGGCGCAGGCGGCACGCAATTGGAACTCAGCGTGGCGAAGGCCAAGGGCGCCGTTTGCTCCCGGCCGTCATCCGGTTCTGGTCCAGACGACGTGGCGCTCACCGCGCCGGTCATCGTGCGCGCGCGCACGGCGGACGCGACACTCGATCTCGATCTACCCGCTGTCCTCCAGGCGACGGCCGGTCCCGACGGGTTGGTCGTGGAGCCTTCGTGGTCGAACTTTCAGGCGATTCGGGTGCGCCTGAGCGGCCGCGCCCTCACGCGCAGCTCGCAGCTCACGGCTGCGGACGGCGGCGAGTCGGCACGACTGCGCGAGCTAGCGTCGCTGGCTTCGGTCGAGGTCGAGGTCGCGACGCACCCGGACGGCACGAGCGGCGCGCTGCGGGTGCGGCCGGCGGAACACCTGGAAGGCTGGCCGGAGTTCGCTTGGCCGGAAGAGCCGCGGGCGATCGCGCTCTCGCGCCACGACGAGCGCTGCAGCGGAGTCACCGAGCAGCCGCCACAGTTTGGTGGCGGCTGGGGTGCGTTCGCAGACTGAGGCTCAAAAGCCTTTGGTCTTGATCGTCTTCCAGGTCGAGTTCTTGCAGAACCCGCAGTTGTCGCCGACGAACAGATCCTTGTTCGCGCTGCGATTCTTCAGCTGCCAGTCGAACCAGGCCGCGACCGCGGCGCGACTCTGCTTGGCGTCCTCCGAGGTCAAGCCCGACACCATCGGATCGTCCTCGGCGTCGGTGTATTCGTCGTGGTTGCCGCTCATCGTGACGCCATAGGCGGCCGGACCCTTCGCGCTGTTGAACGCGTTCTCGATGCCGGACGACGACATCGCTTCACCGCCGGTCGTCACGAAGAACGCGGGGCCCTTGATGTTCGCGGGCGCCGTGGTGCCCGACAGCGGCACCACGGTCTTGACTCGCGCATCGGCACCGGCGCGACACGTCCCCGCGCCGCCCTGCGAGTGTCCGAACGCACCGATCTGCTCGCGGTTCACCTTCTGGAAGAGTGGGCTGCCGGTCTGCATGTCCTGCGCGAGCACCCACTCGACGCCCTTCAACATCTCCTCGCCGCTGCCCGTGCTCGACGTGTTGGGCGCGATGACCACGTAGCCGAAAGACGCCACGTGCCCGATCAACTCGTCGTAGAACGTCGGCGAGCAGAAGGTGCCGTTGCCGAACGTCAGTATCGGGAAGCGGTCGCCGGCCTGAGGGTTCGCGGGGAAGTAGAGCGTGAACGCGCTCGGATCATTGTTGTGACCGGAAGGGATCGACGCGCGAGTTCCACCGCTGATCGTCCCCATCGCCTCGTTCAACATGCGCGTGACCATGTACGGCCCACGCTTCGTGTAGTCGATCGGGCCTTGCTGCATCGCGCCGCTGCCGGCTGCACCGGCCGCGCCCGCTGCTCCACTCGCGCCCGCGCTCGAACCGCCGGTGCCGGCCACGCCCGCGTCGTCGTCATCGACAGCCGGCTTCCCCGCGACCGGCGGTGTGACTCCGCGGCCCGCGCCACCACCCATCATGCCTGCGCTGCCTGCGACAGGCGCTGCGGGTGTCGCTCCCGAAGTTCCGCCCGTAGTACTTGGCGAAGCCGGCTGTGCTGCTGCACCCGCGGTTGCAGTGGGTTGCGGCGGCGCTGGCGTGTCCGATCCCGAGCAGGCCACGGCGAACGCGATCGCGAGCCCGCTCGTGATGAGACTAAATCTGCACTCACTGCGAAACGAATCAGTTTGCATCCTCGCGCCTCCTGCAATGCTGCCTGAGTAGCACCCGATGCATGAGGCGCACGCCGATTTCGCTGACGAGCACTCGTCGCGGTGACGCTACTTAGCTGAGTCGGACACGGAAGCTGCGATCTGTCCGCGTGGGAGATCGTGTGTCGCCGCGGATGCAGTCGGATCTGGGGAGCTATTGAAGATGAAGCCGGTCGCGGTGACGCGGGCATCGCGGGCCATGCCGGTGCGATGGCTGCAGCCAATGGCGGCGCACGGGGGGGTACCCGAAGCCGTGGCCTCAAGCCGCGTTCAAACGGCGCATCGCCATCGCGAGGCTGTCCGGATCGCCGAGCGCAGCAGGACGCTTGATGACGAGCGTCAACGGTTCCCGTGCCGGACCGATGCTGGCAACGTCCAGGTTGCTGATGCCCAACGTCTTGCAGAACAAGCCGCCGACCGTCCGAGCCACGCGCGAGCCGAGCTCGGCAGTGTTCGGGCAGCGAAGCCGGTCATTGCTGCGAAACACGAAGTTGGATGCGCGAAACGACGGAGCTTCGGAGAGCTTGGATGCGCCCTCGAGCAACTGGGCCGCCTGGAGCAGCTGACGCAAGCAGCGCTTCAACGCATTGCCTTCGCCGCCCGGGTCGCGCTTGTGCCGGCACGTGAGCTCGACGCGTCCGGGCACGATGCGCACGCCGTAGTCGAACTCGTGGCCGATCAGCAACACACCCGGCCCATCGGGCACGTGCGCGTACGACGCCACGTCGATGAGCAAGCCTCCTCCTCCGAGGGCCGATTGGCGGATCCAGTCGTGGAACACACCCACGTACTGCTCCATGTCGACGTCCGCGTTGCGCAGCGGCTCCGAATGGATCGAGATCTGCAGGCGCTCACCCAACGACAGAATATCCTGATCGGTCGACGACATTGACATCAACTCCTCGGCGCGCCTTGCGCCTGGACCTCGTAAGCTGCCTCCAGGAACGCCTGGGCTTCGCCGATGCGTTGGTGCACGGCGTTCTGATCGCTCGGACCCAGCTCCGCGTCCGCGGGGCGCAGCAGCTGAAACGCGAACCGACTCGCGAGAGCCGCGAATCGTTCGCTTTCCTGCACGTGCTTGCGGAATGCGGTGATCACCGAGGCGTCGTCATCCGTGCGGATCAGCGGCGCGGTGTGCTTGATCATGCCTCGAGCCGCCTCGATCATGGCAGCACGCGCCTTGGTGCTCGCGTCATCCATCTGCTTCGCTTCGAGCGCCAGCTGCGCTTCGAAGATCTTCTGCTCGCTCGCCGCGAGGCTGAACTCGAGCGGAGAGATCACCTCGCCGGCGCATTCGCCCACGCCCAGGTCGTGGATCGAGTACGTCCTCGGATCGCCCCAGTCCTGGAAGAGCGATGGTTCTCCACTGTTCATGCCCGCGTCGATCAGATCCTGGACGCGATCGCGCAGCGACTTCTTGCCGACCCGCTGCGACCAGGCTTGAAACGACTCGCCGTCTTGACGTTCCGCGCGAAACCCGTCGGTCAGACGCTTCACCGCGGTGGGTGCCAACTTCGAGGGAATCGCGCCGATCGCCAGGCCGAACGACCCACCATTGTTCTCCCACTGGCCCCCGAGCAGGAGCTGAAAGTGAGGCATGCGGTTACCCTTGACGTTGCGACTCACGCCGAGGAAGCCGATGTCGGCGATGTGATGCTGGCCGCAGGAATTGGAGCAGCCACTGCACTTCACGTGCAGGTCGCTCACCGCGTCGCCAGCCGCCGCGGCAGCCGCCAGCTCGGACTGGAGCTTGGCTGCGAGGCCCCGGGACGACGAGATGCCGAGCTTGCAGGTGTCGGTGCCGGGACACGAGGTGACGTCTGCGATCGACCCCGCCCCCGGCATGGCCAGCTGTTCGGACACCAGGCGTTCGTAGAGCGCGTCGATGTCGTCGAGGCTCACCCACTGGAGCACCAGGTTCTGGTCTACGGTCGTCACCAGCTCACCGCCCGAGAGCTCGCGCGCGACGTCTGCCAGGAAGCGACCTTGCGCGGTGGTCAGATCGCCGAGTGGGAGTCGGATGGTGACTGCTGCGTAGCCGGCTTGACGCTGCAAGTAGATGTTTCGCTTCAACCACAACGCCATCGCCTCGTTGCGCGCAGGCGGCAACGCCTTGCCGGCCGGGCGCAGCCCACTGGGCATCTGCGTGTGGAGATCGTCGAGGAACGCGGTCCAGCGCGGATCGGGGCTGAGCGCGGCGCGTTCCTGCGCCACCCACTCCTTGAACTGTGCGATCCCCGCCTTCTTGAGCACGAACTTCAAGCGCGCGCGCGCCCGGTTCGCCCGCTCGCCGTGCGCAGCGAACACGCGACTGATGGCCTGGCACAGCGGCAAGAGCTCACGCTCCGGCACGAACTCGGAGAACAGTTGCGCCTGCTGCGGCACCGGACCGAGGCCACCGCCGACGTACACCTCGAAGCCGCGTTCGACCGTCCCGCCCACGGTGCGAGTGCGCGCGATGCACCCGATGTCGTGGATGCCGGTGATGCCGCAGGCGTGCCCAGCGCAGCCCGAGAAAGCGACCTTGAACTTGCGCCCGAAGTCCTGCGTGTCGGGGTGTCCGAGCAAGAAGAACGCCGTGGCGTGGGCGTAGGGAACGACGTCGAACGTCTCGTCGCGGCAGACGCCCGCGATCGAACAGGCGGTGACGTTCCGGACCGTGTTGCCGCAGGCTTCTCGCGTCGTGATGCCGACCGCCGCCAGGCGCCGCATCAGGTCCGGGGTGTCGTCGATGTGCACGAAGTGCAGCTGAACGTCCTGGCGGGTGGTGATGTGGAGAATGTCGTCCGAGTACTCCTCGGCGACCTCGCACAGGACATCGAGCTGCTCGGCGCTCATCTTGCCGTACGGGATCTTGATGCGCTGCATGCCCGGCGCGTCCCACACCGTGTTGGGACCCTTGGTGAGCTCGGCGCAGGGATAGCGCAACGCGCGGGCTTCCTCGCCGTCGTGACGCTGACCGTTGTCGTAGCGCTGACCGTACGCGCCGCGGCGCAGGCGCGTCTCGGCGAACACCTTCTCGTCGATCTTGCCGGCCTTGCGCAGACGAATTTGCAGCTCGAAATCGTCAATTTCGGCCGCCCAATCCGCCCGCACCTTCGCGCCGAGCAGTTCCTTCCAGCTCCCGTTTGGCATCGCAGGGACGTTGAATTGATTGTCGATTCAACGCAATACATAAGTTTTAATAGTCGTTATAGATTTTGTTTGATTGAAAGAACGCCATGGATCTCACGCTGGTACGCACGTTCCTGGAGGTGGCGAAAGCGGGCAGCTTGCTCGCGGCTTCCGAACGCTTGCACGTGACGCAAGCTGCGGTCACCGCGCGGCTCCAGTCGTTGGAGGAGGAGCTGGGCCAACGCCTGTTCGTTCGCAACAAGGGCGGTGCCCAGCTAACTCCGGCAGGTCATGCCTTCCTGCCCCATGCGGCGCAGTTGCTGCGAGTGTGGGAACGTGCGCGCGCCGAGGTGTCGCGAAGGCCGGTCAGGCAGGCGTCGCTGTCGATCGGTGCGGAGATGAGTCTGTGGAGCGGCGTGCTGCTCAACTGGGTCGTGACGTTGCGTTCCGATCGGCCCTCGGTCGCGATCCGCGCGGAGGTGAATCCCGCCGATCGGCTGCTCGAACAGATCCAGAACGGCACACTCGACATGGCCGTCCTCTACTCCGGCCAACGCCGCCCGGGTGTCGACAACACGATCGTCTTGCAAGAGCAACTCGTCGCAGTGTCCAACCGTCCGAACGCGCAGCTCGACGTCGACGACTACATCTACGTCGACTGGGGTCCCGAGTTCCGCGGACAACACGATCAGGCGCTTCCGGAGCTACACAACGCGGCACTGGTCGTCGATCTCGGTCCGTTGGCGTTGCGCTATCTGATCAAGCTGGGCGGCTGCGGCTATTTCCGCACGCGTGCCATCGAACCTCACCTCAAGTCGGGTGTACTTCACCTCGTCCCGAACGCTCCACAGTTTTCGTTCGGCTTGTACGCGGCCTACAGTCGCGACCTGGATCCCGAGCTTCGCGCCTGGGCCAACCAGCGCCTGATGCTCGCCGCTGAAGCACCCGTCGAGGCTTGGGCTTGAATGTTTCAGCGCATCGCGTCGTGGATCGCACGCACCAACGCTGCAGCGGTGAACGGCTTGGCCAGCACCGGACGAGCGAGCTCCGAACGCACCGCCTCGTCGCTGTAGCCCGTGGTGAACAGCACGCGCGGCGGTTTGCCTCCCTGGTTGAGGCGCTTGATCAGCTCTGGTCCGCGCATGTGCCTCATGACCACGTCGCAGATCACGAGGTCGATGGCCGCGTGATGCTTCTCCCAGATGTCGAAGACTTCTTCGGGTTTGGTCGCCACGTGCACGATGTGCCCGTATGACTCCAGCACGCGTCGCGCCACGTCGGCGATCATCGGCTCGTCATCGACGACCAAGAGCTGCAACGGCCGCGTTGCTGCGACGCGTACGTCCGAGTCCGCCGCGCGGTCTTCGGGCGCAGGCTCCCAGGCGTACGCAGGCAGGACGATCGTGAACGCCGAGCCACCACCCTGGCGTGCCGTGACACGCACGGTGCCTCCGTGCTGCTCCGCCGTGCCGAGTACGGTGGCCAGGCCGAGCCCCGTGCCGCCCGTATCAGCTCGTGTGGTGTAGAACGGCTCGAAGATGTGTTTTTGAGCGGCCTCGTCGATGCCCGGCCCCTCGTCCTCCACCGACAGCTCGACATGGGCGCGACCGGCGATTTTCCGCTCGCCCGTGCGAATCCGCACCAGGCCACCCTTGGGCATGGCATCTCGCGCGTTGACGACGAGGTTGACCAGCGCGCGCTCGATCTCCAGCGGATCTACACGGATCTGCGGCAGCCCCGAGCCGAGCTCGGTCTCGAGCCGCACTTCGTCCCCCACGAGTCGATGCATCAGGGTCATGGTCGAGCGCACGAGCTCGTTCGGATCGATCGACTTGAGCGAGAGCTGCGCCTTGCGGCCGAACGCCAGCAGCCGGCGCGTGAGGCTCGCCGCCGACGCGAGGGCCCGATGCGAATCATCGAGCTCGCGCGCAGGACCAATCCTCTCCGCGAGCAGCTCGAGGTTCGTGCTGATCACGGTGAGCAGGTTGTTGAAGTCGTGCGCGATACCCGCAGCCAGGCGACCGATCGCCTCCATCTTTTGGGCGTGTGCGAGCTCTTCGCGCAGCCGCACTTGGTCCGTGATGTCCAGGATCGTGCCGCGCAGCTCGATCTCGCCTTCGGAGCCGACCACGGAGAAGCCTTCGAGCCGCACATGTCGCAGCTCGCCGTCCGGCCGTCGCAAGCGGCCGTCGACGCTCTCACCCTCGAGCTTGGTCAGCTGTCGCTCGTAGGCCGCGCGGAACAGCGCGCGATCCTCGGGCACGATGCGCTCGAAGAAGAGCTCGGAATCGGGCGCGACGTTCTCCGGAATGCCCGTGATGCGGCGGAACTCGAGTGACCACTCGATCTCAGGCTTGCGTGGGCTCCAGCGCCAGCTCCCGAGCTTCGCGAAGCGCTGTGCCTCTTCGAGCAGCGCGAGCGTACGCCGCAGCTTGCGTTCGACCGCGAGAATATCCGTCCGATCGACCACGCTGCCCACGACGCGGCGGGTCATGCCCTGCGCGTCGAACAGCTGCACGCTCATGTGCGTCGTGTGGCGGATGGAGCCATCCGGGCGCACGATGCGGCAATCGATGAGCGGCATCATGCCGTCGCGCACCACTTGCTCCGCAGCTTCCGCCGCCCGATTCCGGTCCTCCTCGTGGACCAGGGCGCGAAACCCTTCGACCGACGGCGTGATGCTGCCGCGTTCCAGCCCGAGGATCCGGTACATCTCGTCCGACCACGTCACGCGGCCGCTCGCCACATCCCACATCCAGGTGCCGAAGTGACACACCCGCTCGGCCTCGCGCAGCAACTCTTCGCGCTCGGCGAGCGAAACCCCCTCGGTCTCCTCGTGGAGCGCGGCTGCACGCTGCTGCTCCGCGACGCGCGCGCGCAGTATTACAACCTCTCGACGCAATGCGTCGAGCTCGTCTCGTTCTCGGGAATCCGCTGTCACCCCACGACACGGTACCAGATACGACGGCCCGCGGCGCGCGTGTCAACGAGGCTTGCGGTACGCGTCGAAGAAGGCGTCGTCTTGTAGGGTGACCCGCAGCTTGGGGTGGGCCTTGTACGACTGGCACAGGTGGCCGGCCGCGTCGTCCGTGGTCAGGAAGCAACGGCCGAGGTACATGCCCTCACGGGGGAGAGTCGAATACTTCACGAAAGCGCAGTCGTCGCGCAGCGACAGCGCGTAGAGCAGAGCGACCAGGAACGGCTTGTCGGTCGCGACGAAGCACAGCTTCTTCTGCGAAAAAGCTCCCGACCGCCCCGCCGCGCCGTCGCGGCTCATGAAGCTGCCGTTATGAGTCAGGGTAAAATGCCGCTCGAGGTCGCTGCCCGTCGAATCGTTCATCTCCGCCCTCCGGTCGCGGCTACGTCTAGCAGCTGCGTCCAGTCGGCGGAAGGGCAGCGGCGCGTCAGGTCTTCAGGAATGCCGTGAGCTCTGCGAGCACCTCGTCCGGCGAGTCTTCCTGCAGGTTGTGGCCGCCGCTCAGCGCCTTGCCGGTGACGGTCTGCGCGCGTTCCTTCCAGATCGCCATCACGTCGAAGATGCCGCCGATCTGACCGCTCTTCGCCCACATCGCGTGCAAGGGCGCCTTGATCTTTTGATCGAGGTCCGCGGCGTCGTGTTCGAGATCGATCGATGCGGCAGCGCGGTAGTCCTCGCACATTGCGTGGATGTTTTCTGCGGTGCCTTGCGTACGCTGGTATTCGCGCGCCACGTCCGTGGTTCCCCCGCGCGATTGCATCATCAGCTCGTTCTCCGGCCCGGGTGCGGCACGCAGGTAGTTGAACCAGTGGAAGTAGGCTTGTACGAACCCGAGCGTGACGTGCGTGTAGGAGTAGTACGTCGGCACGATGTCCAACAGCGCGATGTGAGTCACTCGATCCGCGTGATCGAGCGCGAGGCGATGCGCGACGCGACCGCCGCGGTCGTGCCCGACGACGGCGAACTTGTCGAAGCCGTAGTAGAGCATGACCTCGACCTGATCGAGCGCCATGTTGCGCTTCGAATAGCCGGAGTGGTCCGCGCTATCCGGCGCTTTGCTGCTGTCTCCGTAGCCGCGCAGATCAGCCGCGACCACGGTGTAGCTCTTGGCGAGCTCGGGCGCGACCAGGCGCCACGACACGTGCGTGTAGGGCGCGCCGTGCAGCAGCAGCAGCGGCGGACCGCTGCCACCTTTGACGCAGTTGATCGTGGCGCCGCTCGCGGTAATTTTTTCGGACGTGAAGCCGGGGAAGAAGCGCGTGGTGTCGGCGCCAGGGCCCGCTTGCGTCGGTTTCTTCGGTTCGGGCGGCGGCTGCGCGGCCGGAGGCTTCGTCGCGCTCGGCTGCTGCCCGGGCGGTTGTTGCCCGGCAGGTTGTTGTCCGGCGGGCTGTTGTCCGGCGGGCTGTTGCGCGCTCGGCTGCTGTCCCGCCGGTTGCTGTGAGGTCGGGGCCTGCGTGCTCGGCTGTTGCGGCATCTGCGGCGAGGCCGGTTCGGCCGGCGCTCCCGATCCCGCTTGGGGCGTCTGCTCTTGCGGCGGCAGGTCCTGGCCCGGCTCCGAGGCGCATCCGCCGATCGATCGAACCGCCGCAGCGGCACCGACCTGTTTGAGAAGATCTCGGCGTTTTACGCCGCGACCAGGCAGGGTTCCGTTCTTCATGTCGACACCCGCATGTTCGAGACATCCGACCTATCGATGCTGGGTCGGACACACTCGGTGCGAGTGATACAGCACTCGGCGTCGCGACGTCGAGCACCGGAGCGATACAAAAACGTGCGTCGCGGTTGGTCACCGGCGAAGAATCCCGCGGTCTTCGAACAGCTTTCGGCAATCAAACACTTCGGTAGGTATGTAGTCTATGCAGTTCACGTCATTAGATATGGCGTGTTGACGTGATGAGATAAGGCATCCAGCGCAGTTATTCGCAACATCACGTTGAAAGGCTGCGCGCACCTCAACGCAGGTCTCACGTTTTGCTCGACCTTCGAGCGCTCCACGTTGCGCTGATCGTGCGAGATATCTAATGTTGCGCTGCTCGTTCGATCGAATGGTCACGTCGACAGGAGACACGCGCAATGACAGAGGGGATCACGCGGCGAGGGTACGGCGCGAGCATTTCGGGCCTCGCGCTCTTGTTCAGCGCCTGCAGCTCGAGCGGCGGTGCGCCGCCGTCCCAGAACGATGGGTCCGTGATGGCGCCCGGCCCCGCGGCCATGGAGCCCAGTGCGCCGCCGCCGACAGCTGCGAAGGTCGAGCCGAATCAGTTGGAGCCCGTGACACCCGCGCCGTCGAGCCCCGCCATGCCGGCGGCTGCGGGATCGAATGCCCCGAACGTGATGAGCAACGCGCCCGCCGCCGCCCAGCCGAGTATGCCGATGCAGGAGCCGGCGAAGGCGCCGGAGCCTTCCGGCCTACCGGACCTCGTGTTCTCGATGCATGGCCTGATCGAGGCGGGCGCCGAAGCGATGTTCTGCCAGTACATACAGATGCCGACCGACGCGACCACCGCAGTGCCCAGTGCCGAGTCGCACTACACGCCCGGAAGCCATCACTTCCTCGTGTTTCGAACGAACCTGACGAGCATTCCTGCCGGCGGGGACAAATCCCACGTGTGCGGCGAGCCGGACAACACGGTCGCCGTCGCGGGCGAGAAGAACGGCATCGGTTCGGGTGAGTCCGGGAAGGGCTCGACCGGCAGCTACTACGAAGCGCAGGTCCCGAACTCCCGTCGCGATCTACCGCCCGGCGTCGCTCACGTGTTCCAGCCCGGCGAGATCCTGATCATGACGGCGCACTACTTCAACGTGACCGAAGAGCAGATCGACTCGAAGATCGAGTTCCGACTCCACAGGGCGGATCCGACCACGATCAGGAGCGAGGCGGGAACGTTCTTCCTGCTGAACACGACGCTCAATATTCAACCGCACACCGAGGCCACATTCACGCGTGCTTGTCCGATCACGAAGGACATCAGCCTCGGCTTGTTGTGGTCTCACATGCACGCACGGGGCTGGTCGTTCAAGGCCTGGACCGACGATCCGATGGCGATGCAACAGCTCGGAGGCATGGAGGTGTACGATCAACCGGGTCCCAACGGTTGGGAGGATCCGGTCATCCGAACCTATCCCGCCGATCCGCCGATCGTGCTTCACGCGGGCTCCAAGCTGACGATCTCCTGCACCTATCACAACACCACGGATCAAACATTCAAGTTTGGTCAGAGTGCCGAGACGGCGGAGATGTGCCTGTTGCACGGCATGTACTATCCCCGCCTGGATGGTGCGACGGAACGCTGTACGAATGGTACGAGTACCTCGAGCATGCCCGTGCCGCTGACTGGCGCTGAATAGGCGCTAGAGCAGTGGTCGCAGCACTTGGGCTGTCGCCTCGCCTCGCCTCGCCTCGCCTCGCCGCCGCTGTCGCTCTTTGCCGAAGCTGTCGCCGCCCGCCGTCGCGTGGGTTGCAAGAGAGAAGGGCCAGTTTAGGGGCCAGGGTGTCCACCTTTTCTTGCCCTTGGACGAGGGCGGGGGTCACGGAAAAGGGCAAGGGCACGGGCAGGTTTAAGGGCCCGGGTTGGGGCACGGGAATGGGCGGGTTGGCTTAGCGCTCGCAGGTTCGGACGAGCTTGACGAGCATGGGCACGACGATCTCTAACTCGTGCCTCGCGCGTTGGAGGAGCGGTTCCGGGGCTTCGCGACGTTTTGCGATGATATCGACCCACGCAGCGATCTCTGTCGCCGAGCGGCGCGCCATGCGGTAGAAGCGCGCCTTCTCTTTGCCGCTAAATTCGCCTGCGCCTTCTGCGGTGTTCGCGACGACCGAAGTTGCGGCGTCTTCGAGCTGTTCTTTGACGTGGGCTCGGCCCTTGGGGAGATGTTGAATGATCTCGTCACATATCTTCAGCAGCGCGAGCGCGTGACGATAGACGTTGAGCTTTTCGTGATCCAGCGTCATGCCGGTTCATCGGACGCGCTCCCCCGCAGTTGCGTCGCTCAAGCGCCCCATTCCCGTGCCGCCCACCCGTACCCTTAAACCTGCCCGTGCCCTTGCCCTTTTCCGTGACCCCCGCCCTCGTCCAAGGGCAAGAAAAGGTGGACACCCTTGCCCCTAAACTGGCCCTTCCGCTGCGTTTGTCGGTCGCTGCTACAGGCTGTTCGCGAGCCGCAACGAAAGCGGTGAAAGCGCTTACGCGGCGAGCCTCTCGAGTTGTGCGCGCGTATCCGTGAGTCCGAGCGCACCAACTACACGCGGACGGCTTTGTCCCCGAAGCGCTGAGTGAAGCGGTCGGTATCGATCTCCTCGAGTTGGATCTCCCCCGCGAGGACCTTCGCCTTCCAGACCTCGTGCTCCGGTATGTTGGCGTGAAACTCCGGCATGACCTCGCGCGCGAACAGCTCGAGACTGTCGCAGATGTCGCCGTGTGTATTGCGCCCTGCCTGATTGAGCAGGATGACTTGGTCGATATTCGACTGTTCGAACTTGCGGAGCTTGCGACGGATCGTCTCGGGTGAGCCGATGAGACCTCCGGATAGCGCCTTGGCCGCGGACTCCGCGTTGTTGCGCTTCCACTCATTGTACAGCTGCCACATATCGACCGTACCCGGTGCGGGCCGTTGTCGCGCCGTACTCTGGCCGTAGTAGCGCAAGCAGAACTGGAAGAACGTGGCGCCGTCGGCCTTCGCGCGCGCCTCCTCGTCGGTCTCGGCGCACATGAAGATGCTGACCAGCGCGATGTTCGGGTTGGTCGCGTAGTCAGCGAGCAGCTCGCGACGCTTGGTGAACGCGTTGTAGTAGGCGTGCACCCAGGCATGCGCTGCGTCCGCGCTCACGAACTGAAAGCCGAGCGCGCCCATGCCACGCTTGCCTGCGTAGGCGATGGTCTCCAGCTGCGAGCAAGCCATCCAGAGCGGTGGGTGAGGCTTTTGGCGTGGCTTCGGGAGTACGTTGCGCAGCGGGAAGTCGAAGTGCGTGCCCTTGTAGCTCACGCCGCCGGAGCCGAACATCGGCACGAGGCAGCGGATGGCGTCCTCCCAGTGCGCCCGTTTGCCTTCCATCGTGATGCCAAACGGTTCGAGCTCGGTGATGCTCGCGCTCTCCCCGGTGCCGAGCTCGGCGCGCCCGTTGCTCAAGAGATCGAGCACCGACACACGCTCGGCGACCTTGGCAGGATGACTGGTCGTCAGCTGGACGATGCCGTGACCGAGGCGAATGCGTTTGGTGCGCTGACTCGCCGCGCCGAGGAACACTTCGGGGGCGGGAGAGTGCGAGTACTCCTCGAGGAAGTGATGTTCGACTTGCCAGGCATAGTCGTAGCCGAGCTGATCGGCGAGCTCGAGCTCCGCCAGCGCGTCGTGATATAGCCGCCATTCGCTGTCTATATCCCAGGGCCGAGGCAGCTGAAGCTCGTAGAAGATGCCGAATTTCATGGGCGGATTAGACGCACCTCGGCACGCACCAGGCAATGACCGGCGCGTGACACAACCGGTGACTCGCCGCGCCAGAGTGCGCAGCGCCCCGCTCGACGGCTGGAAGGCAGACGTTTCAGGTCGGCGTCGGCGTGCGCCGGTCGAGAGGCACCGGTACCGGCACCGGCGTGCGAGTGGGCGGTGGTTCAGGCGCCCAGAGTTTCTGCGTTCTGCGCATCCGCGCGGCCCCGGATACTCCGCCGGCCCGGGTGTTCAGCCACACGGCGCGCGGATCCGTGACCCGGCGCTCGGGGGCCGCCACGGCTGCAGCTGGCGGCGGCGGCGCTGAAGTCGTGCGCCTGGGCCGCAGCGTCGGGCGAGGTCGGGGCGGGTTGGGCAGGATCTCGCTCTCGACCACGTCGTACCCGCCGTGTCGCGCGCGCGGGTTGACGAGTCTGCGAATCGTGCGCTCGACGCGATCGAGCACGACGGCCGCTCTGCGCGACTCCCCCGGTAGCAACACCGCGCTCAGCAGCCAGTAGATCCACGCCGGGCCGGACACGAAGCACAGCAGGATCGCCATGCCCACGCAGAAGAACGTCGCGAAATACGTGAGCGCGAGCAGTCCCTCCGACGCGCGGCGTTGATGGTGCTCGTAGTACTCGATGAAGCGTTCACCCGGCAGGGCTCGGGTAAATCGCTGCCACTCCGCGTTGATGCGTCCGAATATGGGTGGGGGTCGCATAGGCTATGGCGGGCGATGTTACCACCTCTGCCAGCTCCATCGAAGGACTCCGAAGTCCCGTGAATCACGGTTGAAAACACGCCCCCCGTGTCCGCTCCTGGACGGGGGGACATCGCGAGCTAAACGCGCAAAGAATTTGGTGCGCCTTGCGCCGTTTGCTATCGGAAGCTGGCATGCGCGGTTGGCTTTCGGACGCACTCGGTTCGGCCAAGGAACTCGCTCGGCGGCGCGGTCAGGTTCCGTCGACCGCACACCTGCTCGTCTCGTTGTATCGGTACGACTCGAGCGTGCTGACACTCTGCGCGCAATTCGGCTTGCGCGACGTGCGGTTGGCTGCGGAGCTGATCTTCGTCGACGAACGCCCGAGCACGATCGAAGTGGTGATCGAACGCGGGAGGAAGTTGGCGATCGCGATGGGTATGCAGCGGATGTTTCCTCTGCACCTGCTGCACGTCCTCGCTCACGAACGTCACTGCGCCGCCTATCGCGTGCTGAACAGGCTCGACGTCGAGCCCGAGCAGTTGAGCCAGGCTGCACTGGATCGGCTCGAAGCTGGGGGTCTGCAAGCTCGGGCGGGCGCGACGACCTATGACTTCGACGAGGCCGAGCTCTCGCCGCGTAAACCCGCGACCACACAACGGCAAAGCCGGGTGTACCACGCCGCGGTCGAAGCGCAGCGCGAGCGCGCGAGAACCAACGGCCTGTGGCTCGGGGAAGAGGTCGAGAAGCGGCTGCCGCGCGGACCTCGTCCGCTGGACCGACCCCTGCAGACGTTCGCAGACGAAGTGGAAGCGAAGTTGAAGCGCGGGCGTTGAGCCGTCCCATCATGGTGCGACGTAGTGCACCTGTCCGTGGAGCGGAGGCGACTGCCCAATGCACCCAGATTCGAAACGAAGGTCGAGCTCGCGCACCAGGTCGTTCCCATACGTGACGTGATCGACGACGAACCAACCGGCGCGCGAGCCGCAGCTGCTACCCAGCATCCAACGCATGCCGCCCCGCGCTGGATTGTGGAACGGGTATTCGAGCACATCTCCGTAGTAGCCAGGTTGGAGCTTTGCCAGGCCCACCATGGTGACGAAGTCACTCTGACTTCCGATTCGGTCGAGGATCATGATGTGCCCGACCGGGCTGTTCGTGAAGGTCGACACCTGAATCACGACCTCCGGAGCGGCGAGGATCTCCGGAGTGTCGAGATTCCACTGCGTGTAGATGTAGTTGCCACTGACTGGGGTCGTTCCTGCTGCGGGCTGCCACAGGCCTGGCGGGGGAGGGTTCACCGGGCCCCATCGGTGCGGTCCGATCGTCCGAGCGCCAGTGGATTGCGCCGCGCAGACCGGGAACGTCATCGTCACAATGCTGCTCGAAACGTAGATCGATCTCGGTCAGTGCGTTCGCCACGTAGCTCACGTGATCGATCGACAGCCATCCATTGATCGTGTTGCAGGCAGCACCTTCGCCGGTCCAGGCGATACCCGGTTTGTAGAACGGATAGCGATGAGAATCGGGATAGTAGCCGGCAACAAGAGGCGCGGCGTCGGCCGTCGGCTGGAAGCTGCCCGTCCAGGATTGATCGCCACTGACGTCGAATTGGACAGTACCCTGCTGGTTCGGTCGGAGACCGATGACGGAGTTGGCTTGGGTGTAGAGGTATGAGTGGCCTCGTAGCACCCAGTCGCCTGGGTCGCTTTCGATGTAGATGTAGTTGATGGTTTTCGGGAGCGCGCCCGGAGGCGGCGCCCAGCGAGTTGGCGCGGCAGTCGCGGCGTCGCCCGGTACGCCGCCGTCCGCATCATCAGGCAACGCCGCGTCGGCCTGGGCACCGTCGCGGTTACTACCTGCAGCGTCAAGATGTGCGTCGCTCGTATCGCGCGCCGCGTCTGTGCGTGCATCGCTGGCATCGACGGCCCGATCGCCTCGCTCACTGGCGTCCAACCCCGTCGGTTCTCTGACCATGCTGTCGACGCTGGCGTCGAGGGTGGGTTCCTCTCGAACCATCGCGTCGCGGGCAGTCCTGCGATGCGGTGCGGCATCGCCTCGTGTTGCCGCATCGCGATTCTGCTCGTTCGCACAGCTCAGCAACGAGGTTGTTGCAAGCAGAACAAGTACGCCGAGTCTCCCCATCCAAGCCTGAGTACATCACGGGTCAACTGGGCGCAAGTGACACGACGTTAGTTGTGAGCTATCGTCCGCCGGGTCATCGGGCGGGTGAGTGTCGCGTTCGCGGGGACAACCCGGGGGAGGTCTGTTTCATGCATCAGGTCAGATTGGGTTCCGGGCTTCGTGTTGTTAGGGATCTGTCTGCCGTGGGTGCATTGGGATTGCTTCTCGCGAGCTGTTTCAGCGCGCCGCGCGAGGAAGTCGAGGTCGCAGTGCAGGTGCAAGCACTGACCGACTCGATCGTCGACGACACGAGCGCCGGGGCGACGTTCAGCAGTGGCTGGCAGACTCGCAGCCTGTCGGGTGCTCAAGGCGGCAGCTATCACTACAGCGGAACCGGCGCCGCACCGAGCCGCTTCGCGAGCTGGCCGGCGACTAACCTCGACGACGGCGCCTACGCAGTGTTCATGTGGTGGCCGGCGAGCAGCGTCAGCCGTGCAGACGCGGTGCCCGTGACGATTACTTACGGCAGCGGTACTGGCTGCACCAAGCAGCTCACGGTGAACCAGGGCGTCTCCGGCGGTCAGTGGGTGCGGCTCGGCGGCGCGAGCGCGCGCTTCGACAACCCGAAGCAGGTGCGCATCACTGCAGCCGACAGCGGCTTCACCATCGCCGATGCGGTGCGGTTCCAGCGCGAGGCCGCCTCGGGCAGCAACGGTTGCGTGGCGCCGCCGCCACCGGACAACGACTGCGATGGTGTCGACGACGATGGCGACACTCGGGTCGACGAAGCCTATGCGTCCATGCCCACGAGCTGTGGCGTCGGCGCTTGTGTCAGATCGGGCGCCACCTCGTGCGTGAGCGGTGTCGTGCAAAACAGCTGCCTGCCCGGGAGCCCGGCGAGCGACGACTCCACCTGCAACGGCATCGACGATGACTGCGACGGGACGCTGGACGAGAACTGCGTGGCGCCCATCGAGATCATCATCGACAACGTAGCCGGCGCTCCCTACAGCTGCTGCTTCACGACCACGGGAAGCTGGACCAGCTCGACCTCGTCTCCCGGCTACTTCAACACGAACTACGTGCACGGCGGCAGCGGCGACGCCACGAAGACCGCACGCTTCACGCCCAACATCGCGAGCAGCGGCGCCTACGAAGTCTCGATGTGGTGGTCCGCAGCGAGCAACCGCCCCGCTGCAGCGCCCGTGACGGTGGCGTTCTCGGGTTGCACGGACAACCGCACCGTGAACCAGGAGCAGAACGGCGGCCGCTGGAACGTGCTCGGCGTGTACGACTTGCAGCCAGGGACGGGCGGCTACGTACAGATCCGCGGTGCCGGCGACGGCTACACCATCGCCGACGCCGTCCGCTTCAGGCGCCTCGGCCCGATCGGCAGCCAGTCCAACGCGGTGCAGTGCTGCATCGACCCACCCGAGCTGAGCGAGTCGGCCGACTGGCCCACGTACGGACGCGGCTTCAGCAACACGTTCGCCAATCCTGACGAGAACATCCTGACGCCGTCCACCGTGGCGAACATCCGCTCGAAGTGGACGCTGCAGGACGTCAGCGCGGTGAGCAACCCGATCGTGATCGGCTCCACGGTGTACTGGATCGACTGGAAGTCGATCCTGCGAGCGCACGAGCTGAGCACAGGCAGGTTGTTGTGGTCACGCAGCATCGGCACGGCAGCGCGCTCCACATCGACGCCTGCGGTGGACAGCGGGGTGATCTACACGACTGACCACGGCGGCATGGTCAAGGCATTCTCGCTGGCCGACGGCAGCCCGATCTGGGCGGCGGACGTCAGCAACCCGAGCTTCGATGGCGGCAAGTTCTTGTGGTCGTCGCCGCGCGTCGTCGGTAATCGCCTGCTGGTCGCGACGGGTGACACCCCGGACTCGGCCAACCGCACCTTCCGCGGTGAGATCATCGCGCTCAACAAGAGCACCGGTGCCGAGCTTTGGCGCACGCTGGTGCAGCCCACGCAATACGGCGCGGGTGTCAGTGTCTGGTCCACGCCGGCGATCGACCAGGAACGCAACATGATGTACGTGGGCACCGGCAACGCGTACAAGGCGCCGGCTGGACCTTACAGCGACGCGCTGCTCGGCCTCGACTACACCAACGGCGACTTGTTGTGGTCCGACCAGTATGAATCGGGCGACAACTTCAGCCTGGACGCGACCACCGAGCCCGACTGGGACATCGGCGCCTCGCCGAACCTCTACACGCGTGGCTGCCGCGACTTCGTCGGCGTCGGCAGCAAGGAAGGCATCTACCGCGCGTTCGATCGCGGGACCGGCCAGCGCGTCTGGGAGGCGATCATCTCGAGCGGCTCGGCACTCGGCGGCGTGATGGCCACGGCTGCCTACCACGACGGCGTGCTCTACATCAGCGGTCATGACTTTCCGCTGTCGGCACTCGCCGCGCAGAACTGGAACTCGACCAGCATCACCTGCCACCTGCAGGCGCGTGATGCAGTGACGGGTGCCTTGAAGTGGCAGATCACGCGCCCGACCGCGTGCCTCGGCGCGGTCACGTATGCCGGTGGCGTGGTCTACACCGGAACCAGCGGCGGCCGCGTCTACGCCTTCAACGCGCTCAACGGAACCGAGCTGTGGAACAGCAGCGCCGGGGGCGGAACCGTCGCCTATCGCGTTGGAAGCGCGGTCACGGTCATGCGTGGATACGTGATCGTGACCGAAGGCTTCCAGTTCCAGTTCGTCAAAGCCGGCCCAGGCGACGCCTCCGTCGGCGGCATCCGCGTCTACGGCTTGCCGTAGATCAGCCGCGCACGCTCACCCAGAAGGCGTTTGCGACCTTCTCGGTGCAGCGGACGCGGCGCATCGGCGAGCGGGGTACGTAGTACTCGGCGGCCCAGTGATCGGCGCGCGGGCATGGATCGCTCACGCCGGAGTTGAGAACTGTGACCACGTGATCGACGAGCGAACGCCAGTTCTCGTTCCACGTCGCGCTTTGCTTCGGATCGAAGCCGAGCTTGAGGCGCATCGCCTTCTTGCCGTGACCACTCTGCACCCAGTTCGAGACGCTGTATTGCTTCAGCATCTTGAGGAACGACCAGTTGGTGCGTTCCGCGCGTTTTCGGATCACGTGGAGCAGCGCGGTGCAGTCGGCGAATGACCAGGTCGCCTCCGCATAACAACTACGCGCCGACCACAGGACCACGTCTTCCGAAGCCGGAGGAAATCCATCTTGTGCGTAAGCCGGTTGGCAGACCAAATCGACCGTGATTGCCATCAATCCCAGAACTACAGGCTTGAGGAACGACATGACCCTGCCTTTCAGGCGCTGTACGCCCAAAGCTAATTCCCGACGGACGGGTTCGTTTTCGATGCTCCAACTGCCCGGAATTGCTACCAGGCGTACTGGGAACTAACTGACTGTGAGCCCCGATGTGAGACTCCGTCCCAGAGCAGTATACCTAGCATGGCTACGGGACCTGTCACGGACAAATTGTTGGAAGCGGCTAGCCACTAGGAGAGTAGGGGAGATTCCCGATTCTGGATGATAGTCCGCCGTTGCAGCTGACAGCGGCACGCGACGCGAGTCGCTCGGTTCAGCGTGTGAGTCGGGCGAAGACGCTCTCGGTACGGACGTACAGGTCGCCGTCGTTGGTTAGGAGCAGCTCGCTCATCTCATTGAGCTGGGAGGTGCTTTGGATCGCTCCTCCCAGCCCATTCACGAGGTTCGACACGCGGCAACGTTCGCCACCGGCATCCAGTTGCCACAGCGTGAGAGTCTCGCTGTAAATCCCCTGCTCGTCTCGAGAGTCCCAGTGCATCGCGTACAAGCTATTGCCCTCCAGATCCACGCTGCCGCTCAGCCTGTGGAAGACGTGGGCGTCGTTTGGATCCTGGACACCTGTGATTTCGACCTGGAACAAGATGTCGCCTTGCGGCGTCATCTTCGTTGCGGTCGACGCGTGGACTCCCATCGCCAGCGCGAAGAGATTGCCACTTTGGTCCACTGCAAAGGGCGTGTCCATGACCGGAACATGCAACAAGTCGATGAGATTGCCTGCCGGATCCAGCGTGCCCACTTGGCTCACGCCCAAGGCGCCCAGGTCCAACTCTGGGTCCCCGACGAGCGCGATGCGCGGTCCACCCGACAGCATCGCGGAGAATCCGGACGGCGGTAGTGCGCGAGTCTGCAGCCACATGGGCCGGAACTTGGAGTCGAGCTTCGCGAGCGCGTTGAATGCGGATGGCGTGGTGAACGGCGGGCTGGTGTGCGCGGAGAGAAGCACCGAACGGTCAGCTGCCACTGACAACCCCGGCGTCATGTTTCCGTGCCAGCCTTGAAGCCGAACGCGTTGCCCCACGGCTCGCGCGGCCGCGTCGAATTCACCGACCCAGGCCTCATCCTCGGTCCACACCATCGCCACGATCACGTGTCCGCGCGCATCGGCCGCGATCGCCATCTGGATAGCGTTGTCACCGAATGCGCTGCCGCTGCCCACGAGTTGTCGGGTCTCGACTACCTCTTGCGCAACGATCTCCCCGTCCTGATCGTAGTGAACGAGGAATAGTCCAAAGAGCGTTTCGTCGCTGTCGACGACCGGACTCTGGCCCAAGCCGGCGGTCCAAACCGTTCCATCCTCCGCGACGCTCATCAGTCGCGCGTCGCAGAACCCGACGGGTGCGCACCGGAGATGCGTCAGCTTGCGCCACCACGCCACCTGCCATCCGTCATCCTCGACGCGCTCACATTGCGTGGGCGCAAACTCTGGCTCGACCACCCGCGCGGGCGGAAACTCCTGCTCGCAATGCGTGTCATCCCCCAGGCACTTGCCGAAATCGACCGAGGGAGCGAGCGCCCCGAGCTGCACGCGATCCGTCTCCCCACAACTTGCTAGTGCCATGGCCGCCAGTATGAGCCAGAGCGCAAGATGAAGTCGCCGCATGTCAGGCCGTCTCCTCGCTCCGTCTGTGGCTCGAGGCGGTCCATTTTGCGAATCTTCGTGTGGCCCAGTTACATCGCAGACAGTGCCGCGACTTCTTCTTCGCTATACGCACGGCAGGAGATACGGACGTCGTCCAAGCTGCCGTTGAGATATGGATCAGTGGTGTACTGGGAGCGGCCGAGCCAGACGTTGGTGGTCGCGCCGAGGTCGATCGGGTTGAGCACGACGTTCGTGTTCTGCGCGACCAGCGTGCCGTTCAGGTACAAGCGCCCCGTGTTTCCGCTCAACCGTTTGACCTGCGCGCCGAAGTGCTGATGTAGCCAGGCAATCTCCGCCGGATGGCCCGTGACGAAGGACCAGTTCTCGAGTTGCGCGCCCATCCTCGCCGCGTAGTCCTTCAGCACGGAAGGCGTGTCCCGCGCGGGATCCATCGTGACGGACACGAACTGCACCCTCTGCGAGAGGTCTGCCGGTAGCGCGTGTTGGACGGCAGTCAACGCTCGAACCTGCAGGGGGCAGCTCGCGGCACAGTGCGTGAAGATGAAGTTCATCACGATCGTGCGACCGCGCAGCCGCTGGAACGAAAACGCGACCTCGGATTGGCAAGCAGGGTTACACATCCTGGACGGCGTGGCGGCGTTGATCGCACCTCGCGCACGAGGCTGTCGCGGCATGCTTGGTTAAGTGTGTGGCGGTTCGGGTTGAACCCCTGACAAAAGCAAGCGCACGCTCGCGGCGTTCTCGGTGTGAGGCTGTCGCGACCATCTACACGTGAGCCCGGCAACGGGCTACATGGCTCGGGAGGTGTTTCATGCGGGCGATGAAGGCGTGGCGATGGTTGGTCGTATGCGGCGTGTGTTTGGCTGCTTGTGGTGACGACGGTTCCGAGACCGCGTCCATGATGAACCCGGCGCAGTCGATGGCCGGAGCTGCAGCGCCCGCGGGCGCCGGCTCCGCAGCGCCGGCGCAGGCACCCGCTGACCTCGCTGCATTCATGGCCACGGGTCTGAACAAGTACCTGGGCGCAGCCAAGCCTGCCGAGATGCAACAGGTAGGCAGCGAGACTCGTTACTTCTTCAACGAGGCTGACGGACCGGTCTGCTTGCGCGGTGGACGCTTCGGGATGAGCACGCGCGACGCGGGTTCGCAGGATCTGGTGATCTACCTGCAGGGCGGCGGCTCGTGCACGACGGCGTTGTGCCGAGCGACGGAGACGACGACCGCAGTGATGCCGACCTATGGCGTGTTGAACGCCACCGACACGCAGAATCCAGTCGCCGGCTGGAACGTGGTCTACTCGCCCTACTGCGATGGATCGCTGCACTTCGGCGACAGCGACATCCCGGATCAGAATCGCAAGCATCACGGCTTGCGAAACTTGAGCGCATCGCTCGACGTGGCGCGCGAGAAGTTCCCGAATCCGCGCCGCATCTTGTTGACCGGTGCAAGTGCAGGCGGCTACGCGACGATCTGGGCGACCGCGCTCGTGCGCCTGGTCTACCCGAGCTCGAGGCTCTTCGTCTTCAACGATGCCGGCATCGCGATCTCGAACCCGGCGAGCCCGGACGGATTCCGCTCCGTGCTCGGCGAGTGGGGCGCGCAGCAGTTCATCCCGGCGACCTGCGAGATGTGTAAGGCCAGCCCGCATCTCACACCCTGGATGAGCTGGAACCTCGCACATGATCCGGGCATCACCCTCGGCATGTTTAGCTCTTATCAGGATAGTGTCATCTCGGGGACGTTCTTGATGCTCGACCCTGCCGTGTTCAAACAAGCACTCCTCGAGGAAACGGCGAAGGTCGTCGAGTCGGCACCGACCCGCGCCAAGCGCTTCCTCGTCGAAGGCACGCAGCATACGGTGGGTAACATCCAGACCACGGCAGTGAACGGCGTCTCGGTCGCACAGTGGCTCGGTCGAATGCTCGAGGGCGATCCGGCATGGGATAACGTGCTGCAATGAGAGACCCCGCCTGAGATACAATCGCGGGCATGACTACAGCCAAAGACGAAGCACGTGTCGACCGCATCCGAGCCGTGATCAACGCGCTCAACGGCAAGGGAAGCAACAGTGCCGGAGTTCAGAAGGAGCTGCTGTCGGCCGCGCTCGTGGGCTTCTTCCTGGACGAGCTGCGGGAGCAGTTCGCGGACCTGACCGAGTTGCTGGAAAATCAGCCCGAGTGAGCTCCTCGGGCGCTTTGCCGGGCCTGCGGGTCGTGGTATCAGCCGCGGCATGACCGCCGCCGCAATCGCCAATGTCGCTGAACAGACCGTCGCCTTCGAAGGCACCACCTACAGGATCCAGCCGCTCGCTGCGGACACCTTCACGGTGCTCGTAGAGGGGGAGCCGGTGGGGCGCATCGTGTACACCTTTGGCGCTGCCAACGGCGTGCCCGAGGGTGGCACCGTTAGCGAGCAGACGCTCGAAGCCATCGCCGAAGCCTGGTTCGCGGCGCTGGACGCCTGAAGCCCGGCTTGCTGCACAACTCAACGCGCAACAGGAACCCTGTTGCGAATCCGCCACGGCGGCCGCGCCCGGAGGGCCATTTCCGGGCGCTCGTGCTGGAACGCTAGTTGCTCGTGCATCCGCGAGGCGGGCGATCGGCTCGCGAAGGAGCACGATGATCGCCCAGCTTCGCCGCATCATCTTCACATGCGTGTACATCGGCTGCTTCGCTGCGCTCTGCGGCGGTTGCCTCGATCGAGAACTCAAGCCGCTCAATCCATGCCTGGTGTCGGGCGTGACCCGCAAGGTCGCTGTCACGAATGTCGACTACGTGGATCTATTGTTCGTGGTGGACAACTCGGGCTCCATGCGACAGGAGCAGGGTTCACTGCGCGAGCAGTTTCCCAAGCTCATCAGCACGCTGACGACGGGTAAGAAGAGCAACGGCGAGACGTTTCCGCCGGTCAAGGACTTACACCTGGGCGTGGTGTCGACCGACATGGGACTGGTCGGCATCCCTAACAACTATCCCGGTTGTAATACCGACCGACACGTAAACCACGGCGGTGACGATGGTTTGTTGCTGCATCCCGGCAACGCGGGCCCGGGTTGTGCTGCCAACTATCCACCCTTTCTCTCGTTCGTCGAGGGCAAAGACAAGCCGGAGCAGATCGCGACCGACTTCGGTTGCATCGCGAACCTCGGCACGACCGGCTGCGGTTTCGAGATGCCGTTCGAGGCGGCGCTGAAGGCGCTGTGGCCGAAGAACTACGTCGACGCGGACGGCGACGTGTTTCCGCCAGCAAAGAACCCGATCTTGTTCCTGGCGACGAACGAGGAGGGCCGCTACGGCCATGGCGATACGCCGCCGCCCGCGGGCAACGGAGGCTTCCTGCGCAACGACCGGACCAAGGGCGTCTCGCTGATCGCGATCATCGTCGTCAGCGACGAGGAGGATTGTTCCTCCAAGAGCGACGTGCACTTCCGTTCCACGAACGATCCGAACGACCCGCTCTCGAAGCAAGGTATCAACCTGCGCTGCTTCTACAACCCACAAGACCTGTTCGACGTCGATCGCTATATCAAGGGCTATCAGGGCCTGCGGCCTGGCGCCGAGCAGCTCGTGATCTTCGGCGCCATCGTCGGTGTGCCGAGTGATCTGGTGAGTGCCGAGGCTCGCGAGCAAGTCCAGTTCGACGACGCGACGGCGCGCGATGCCTACTACGACTCGATCCTGGCCGACACGCGCATGCAGGAGCGGCCGATGAACGAGAACATTCCTTCGATCGCGAACCTCGCGCCGTCGTGCACGCGCCTCGACAAGCTCGGCGAGAACTCGACCGCCTTCCCGCCGCGCCGCTCGATCCAGCTGGCGAAGGGCTTCGGCCAAAACGCCATCGTGCAGTCGATCTGTCAGGACGACTTCGGGCCGGCGATGGACGCGATCATCGACGTCATCGCCAAGCAGCTCGGAGCTGTGTGCCTGCCGCGTCCGCTGGTGCGCAAGTCGGACGGCTCGGTCGGCTGCAACGTGGTCTGGGAGCTTCCGCCCGCAGGTGCTGCACCCACGCAGAGCCCGACGGCGTGCAGCGATCGACCCTACCTGCAGAACGTCGATCCGGGGCGCACGCCGGTCAACGAGCGCGGCGGCAGGAATTGCAAGGTCACGCAGTTGCCGGTCAAGACGCTCGACAAGGTGCCAGATGGCGACGGCTGGTACTACGACGACTTCACGACGGCGCGCGCCAACGAGTGTCCGAAGAGCCAGCCGCAGCGCGTGTCGTTCAGCGATACAGCGAAGCCGCCGACGGGCGTCACGGTCAAGCTCGAGTGCTTGAACGAGACGCAGCGCGTGTCCACGACGCGCACCGACGAGATGCCGAACCAACCGCAGATCGGTGCGGCGTGCACGAGTGCGAAGCCCGACATGACGCCGTTCGCCGACGATTCGAAGTGCGTCGTGGCGCTCAGCAACGGCGACATGGATACCAAGATGTTCTGTCACCCGGAGCTCAACGTGTGCGTGCTCGGCTGCACCGGCGACGCGCAATGCCCCGGAGGCTGGGAGTGCGACAAGCGCCAAGTCTCGCTGGATCGCACGGGCGGCAAGGCCTACTGCACGAACCCCACCTGCGGGGCGGACAACTGAGCGTTACTCGAATTCATCGGATCCTTCGTCGCTGTCAGTCTCCTCCCAGGCAGCTGCGTCGGCAGTGGGCAGGCACGTCCAGGGCTCGTACAGAATGCCGCTCGGGCCCAGCGGTACGCCGACCTGCACGCAGATCTCTCCATGCTGTATCCGGGATGCCGGCCGCCACGTCGGCCGATCGCCCACTGCGTACCTGGAGTCGTAGCGGTCGACCCCGCTGTCCCGTTGCGGTTTGAACCGCAGCTGAAAAGGCGTCTGGTCGGTGAGTTGCTCGTCGCATAATGCTTGCACGCCGACCCATTGTTCCCTGCGCACGAGTCGTACGCGCGGTCGACAGAGCTTCGCCAGCGCGGGCGCGTACAGCTTCGCGTCCTCGGCCACTTGCTTGAACATCTCGGCGATCACGGCCGCGAAGTCCATGCCGGCGAGCGTGAACGTAGTGTCCATCAATGCTTGCCCGGCCAGGTCTGCGGGCAACGTCTGGTTCGCGTACGCGCGCACGAGGCGGGAGATCGAGCCAGGTCCGTACAGCTGCACCATCGCGCGGATGACTGCGGCGCCGAGCGGGTACTTCAGGTTCTCGTCGCGCATGGTAGCGAGCAGCGTGTAGTCGCTGATCTCCGGCACGAGTAGCTCGTGACGTGTGTACAGCGCTGCCAGCAGGAGCTTACCGCTGACGACGTTCCATCGTGCGTCGCCCGTATCATCGGCTGCGAACGTCTGCTCCACGTAGGTGGCCAGGCCTTCGTTGAGCACCATGGCCTTCCTCCAGTGCCAGTCGTGCTCGCCGCCTGCGAGTCGTCGCGCGACGACATGCGAGGTCTCGTGGGCCAGCACGATCGGCGCGTGATCGTTGAGCTGGATACGCACGCGGCCGAAGAACGCGGTCCCTTCCGTGTTGCGCAGCGACCCCGAGGTGTCCACGTCGATGCTCTCGCCGAGCGGTGCACCGATCAGCGCGTGCACGCGCTCGAAGATGTCGTCGGCCTGCTGAGCGAGCGCGAGCACCTGCTTCGCCTCCGTGGCCGTATAGGCGAAATGGTAGTGCCTGGTCGCGGTCTGCGCCGGCGGGCTTTCCTGGAACCGTGCGCCGTCGGAGACCACATCGCTCGTGTCCTCCTCGGCAGTTGCCTCGGCCTCGCTGCTGCGCATCGCGGCGATCGTCACGCCGGCGAGCAACACGATGACGGTGAGCACGGTGATCGCGGGCCCGAGCGCCGGGCGCTTGCTCAGCTCGGCCAGGACCGAGGGCCGTCCCGAGCGCACGAACCCCCACCACGAGAGCAGGGCTGCGAGGACCGCGATCCCGAGCTGAACGCTCAACGTCTCGCGGTCGACGATCAGCCCCGCGCTCGTCACCTGCACGTCCAGCATCGACAGTGGATTGAGGAACGCAACGCGAGGCAGTCGCTCCGTCAGCACCGCGAGCGACACCGCAACGGCGGAGGTCACGAGCCACGTCAGGCTGCGCAGCATGCCCATGGCTGCGCCGAGGAAGACGCCATGCGCGATCATCGCGAGTTGCAGGCCGAATAGCTCGAGCAGGATGTCGAAACGCAGCGGCGCATCGAGCGATCCGCGCGACAAGAGATGTTGCATCACGACCGACGCCAGGGTCACGCAGGGTGCGAGCGTGAGTACTGCACATGTCAACGAACACTTGACGGAGAACACATGCGTGCGTGACACCGGCAAGCCATCGAGAAACACCAGCGTACCGTCGTCCTGCTCGCGCGAGACCAAGCCCGTACCGATCGTGTATGCGATGATCCACAACACGATGCCGTCCCCCCTGCCGAGGTTGCCCCAGGTGTGTGCGAGCGGGCGGGCGTCGGTCTGATGCACGAGCGCTTCGGCGAAGTCGACCAGGCCGACGAACAGGCTCAAGACCAGCCACGGCCGCGTCGCGCGGAGCTCTTTCTGGAGCAAGGCCCGCGTCACGGCAGCGTGATCCTCTTCGATGTGACCCGCACGGGACACTGGAGCAAGGCGTCGTCGGTTTCGACCGCGACCAGAACGCGAGAGCCGCGCGGAGCCGAGAGTGGAAGGGTGGCGCTCGCGGCGCGCACGTCCAAACGAGACAGGGACGATTGCCAGCGAGCCCAGGGACCGAGCACCGTGTACAGCGCCCAATACGCCGGGGAGCCCGTGAGACTGACCTTGACTCGGGTGCCGTGCTTCTGCGTTTGTTCCACGGCGATCGCAGCCGTGCGCTGCGCCACGCCCGCCAACGCCGCTGCATGTCGCTCGATCACGGCTTGTCGTTCGCGCTCGGTCTCGGCAGCCAGCGCAGACCACGTCATTCCGGCCTGCTGCAGCAGCGTGGCGGGCGAGCGCTCGAACAAGACGCGGAAGTCGTCCGGCGGGCGCGAGAAGAGCGAACGAGCCAGCGTCCAGGTCGCGTTCGAACCCAGGCGGCGAGCCAGCATGTCGAAGGTGGCGAACGCGAGAGCATCCGCGACGCAGTCGCCGACGCGCTCGCCCGACTCTTCCCAGCGTGCGAGCGTCGAGACGCTGACGGGCAGCGGCGAGGCTGCTGCGCGTAGCCAACGTTGCTCGCGCGCGCTCGGATCGGCACGAAGCGCCCACCAACCGGCGAAGCCGTCGAGCAAGACATGCCGATCCTCACGCAGCGCGCGCCCTCGCGTCTGATTGGACAGCGTGTCGTGCAGGACCCTCGTCCGCAGCTCCGAGAGCTCCACGTCAGGGGCCGTACGCAGGACGACGCCGTCCTTCTCCTCGAGGTCGGCACGCTCGATGACCCGCGGATCGAGGCTGTGTTTCGGCAGGATGTACACGGGCGGCGCCTTGGCCACCTGGAGTGCTCGCAGCATACCGTCGAGGTCTTCGGCGATCGTCTGCGCCATGTTTTCTGCGGCCGAGACTTCGATGTCCGGTCGCCGCAGGACGCCGACCCGCGCCTGCACGTTCTTTGCGTAGATCGCGTCGGCCACGGTGAACGGCAACTTGTCTTGCCGCTTGTCGATCGCGCTGTACGCAAATAGCCCGACCACGCTGACGACGAACAGGAAGACCCGTTCGCGCGCCGTCATCCGCTGCGCGAGAGTGCTGGCGATTGCGCCTGAACCCGCGAGCGCCAGGACTCCGGACGCCGCGGCGAAGCCGGCTGCCAACGACCAGGCCTCGAGCAGCGCGGGCCAATCGAGCGAACCGCGCGCCATGGCGACCTGGTCGCCGAGCAAGCCCATGGCAGGCAGCTCCTCGAACGGAATCTTGCCGCGTGCGACCGCGAGGCCCGCGGTCGTGACCAGGACGATCCAGGCGGTGTAGCGATGCCGGCCCAACATGCCCGCCATCGAGGCGAAAGACCAGACCGCGAACATGAAGCTGCCGATCGAGAGCAGCACCAGAAGTGCGTCGTGGGTCGAGATCACCTCGGTGAGGAGCGCGCGCCTCCAGGCAGCAAACCAGGCGCCCACCGTCAGTGCGACGATATACGCCCAACCCAGGAGCCACTTGGTCGCCCAGACGCGCGCGCGCCCGATCGGCAGCACCTCCAGAAACAGTTGCGTCCGACCCGCGTATTCGCGCACGAAGATCCTGTTCGCGGCGACGAGGGCCGTCAACGTCCCGAGCGATTGGGCGAATTGCACCAGCGCGGTGAAGCGGCCGCCCTTCTGTGCGGCCTGCAAGAGCATCCCGAAGAGCGTGAACGCATCGAGCGCGAGCACCAGGAAGAGCACCAGCCAGTGCTCGCGAACTTCCTTGCGAACGAGCGCGAGCTTCATCGAGCCGCCGCGGCCCTGCCGGGAGTACGCGCGAACGCCAGGAAGATGTCCTCGAGCGAAAGCGCTTCAATCGTCACGCCTTCCGGCCACTCGGCCGCGCTCCAGCGTTCGGGGTCTGCCTCCCAAATGTCGTTTCGAACCTGGGTGAATCCGGCAGGCGGAACGTAAGGCTCGCTCGTACGCACGCGACGGACAGTCTCCCGCAGCCTGGGCACATCGCCCTCCACGCGCATGCGGCCCGCCTGAATGATGCCCACTCGCGTGGCGATGTCCTCGACCTCATCCACCAGGTGTGAGGACAGAAACACCGTAACACCTCGCTCGCGTACGACCTCCGAGACCAGATCGTGGAATTCGCGACGAGCCACGGGATCGAGCCCGGCCGTCGGCTCATCCAGCAGTAGCAGGGGCGGGCGGGGCGCCAGAGCCAGCGCGAGTGCGAGCTTGGTTCGAGTGCCGCCACTCAGCTCCACGCTGCGTTGATTCGGAGCGACGTCGAGCACCCCGAGCATGCGTTCGTATTCGTGCGCGTCCCAGCTCGGATAGAACGCCGCCACGAAGTCACCGAGCTGGCGAGCGGTCATCCACGGGTAGAAGTTCTGTTCCTGCGACACGTAACCAATGCCGCGCTTCACCGCGACCGACACGCGCTCGATGCGCTCGCCGAACAGGTGGATCTGTCCCGAGTCCGCCGGCACGATGCCCATCAGGATGCGGAGCGTCGTGGTCTTGCCGGCGCCGTTGCGCCCGAGAAAGCCGTAGACCTCGGAGGGGCGCGCCGAAACGTTCAGCCCATCGAGGGCGTGCACCCGACCGTAGCGCCGGCGCAGGCCCTCGAGTCGAATCGCGTCGGTGGACATACACACATTGTGAACGATCTGGCCGTGGCCCCGTCAAGCGTTGCTGCGCGCTTCCGCCTTCATCTTTCGCCACTCGCGATCCGTGCCCATCAGCCAATCCCACGGGCTGACGAAGCTGCCGAACACGCCCTTGGTCGCGTACAGGTGGTGAAACGCGTGCCGGTCGCTGATCGGCGAGAACGTGTAGCCGCTGTGCGCCTCGAGCGTCTCGATCATCCGCACCACGATCCACACCTGCAGCGTGACCCACGGCGTGCCCAACAAACACGGGCCGGCGAAGAACGCGATGAAGTTGATGGTGTTCTCGATCGGGTGGGCGAACTCGGCGACCACTGGGCGCACGAAGCGGAAGCGGTGATGCTTGGAGTGGATGTGCTTGAACAACCAGCGCGTGTGCAGTGCTCGGTGGGACCAGTAGAAGATGGTGTCCTGGATGAGCGCGAAGACGATCATGTGGCCGATCATCATCCAGAAGCCGTGCCACGGCTGGCTCATGCCGCCGGAGGT
Organism: Polyangiales bacterium; assembly: GCA_035274465.1. Classification (GTDB taxonomy): domain Bacteria; phylum Myxococcota_A; class Polyangia; order Polyangiales; family JAFGIB01; genus JADGRF01. The sequence continues at coordinate 73,175 of DATEOF010000354.1, read as the reverse complement.
CCAGCTCCACACCGGGTAGACCAGGAAGCAGACCATCAGCGCGAACAGCAGTTGTTGCGCGACCGCCTCGCGAATCGCCGAGCGCATCAGGTCGCGATTGGCTTCGCGGCCCGGCCCCACCTGCTGCTCGCGCGCCACGCCGCGCCGCGCCAGCCAACCGTAGAACAGCCAGGCCGCGACGCAGGTGCCCGTGTGCAGGCCGGAGAGAATCAGCGCAAAGCGGAGTTGCTGCGGATCCACCCCTCGATCGTGCGGCTCCGGGCGGCGGGACGCAAGCCGCTAGCGGCGGCGCTTGTTCTTGCGCCCGCGCTGGCCATGCGGCGCGGGCGCCCCCGAGCCGCTCCGCTTGCCGTCGCGCCGGTCCCGGCGCTTCGACTCCTTGGCGCGCCGCCGTTGGTTGCGCTGCTGCGGATCGCGGGCTTTGTTCGCATGCTTGGCCGCGCGCCGTTCTCCCCGGCGCTGCTGCGGGCGGGGGCGTTCGAGCTGCTCGACCGCCACGCTCTCCACCGGGACCGCCGAGATCTTGCGGCGCGCGATCGAGACGTCGTCGATCCGCAGCGCGATGCGATCGAAGAGCGCGAAGCTCGCCCCCGAGCTCACGCCGTACAGGCGCGTGCCGTGCTGGTCGACCTCGTAGTGGTCCGGAAACAGCGCGCTGGTGCGACACAGTACGTCGACGTACGGCGCGTCGAGCGCCGCGTAGATGCCGTGCTCGGTGATGCCGGTGATGGTCGCGTTGAACACCTCGCCGACGCGGTCGCGCATCAACATCGCGCGGTAGAGGTCGACCACCTCGCGTTCGATCAGCATCGCCCGCCGCTCCAAGCGGCTGCTCTCCTGGGCCTGTTCGGCCAGCTTGGTCTTGAGCTTCTTGGACTGGACGTGCTCGCCGCGCGCGATCTTCCGCACGACGCGGTGCACCGCCAGGTCCGGATAGCGCCGGATCGGCGAGGTGAAGTGCACGTAGTCCTCGGCGGCCAAGCCGAAGTGCCCGATGTTGTCGGTCGCGTACGTCGCCTGCTGCATGGCGCGCAGCATCAAGTAGCCGAGCAGCTCGGCGTGCGGCGTGTCCGAAACGCTCGCCAGAAAGCGCGCCAGCTCGCCCGGTTTCTCGGTCGCCTCGTCGTCCAGGCGGAAGCCGAGCGAGCGCGCCAGCTCGGCGAACGCCAGCACCTTCTCCTCGTTGGGTGCCCCGTGCACGCGGTAGATGGCGGCGACCTTGCGCCGGCTGAGGTCGGCCGCGACCACTTCGTTCGCGAGCAACATCAGCTCTTCGATCATGTTGTAGGCCGCGCGCACGCCGGGATCTTTGCGCGAACGCTCGATGTCGATCGGCTCGCCGGTCTCCTCGTTCAGCTTGACCTTGGCCTCGGGCAGATCGAAGTCGAGCGAGCCGCGGTGCTTGCGCCGCGCGCCGAGCAGCTTGGCGACCTCGAGCAGGGTGGTCAGCAGCGGACGGCGGCTTTCGGCGCCGGGTTGCTTCGCAGGCACCTGCGTCAGACCCAGGGCGCGCGCCACGCCGCCGTACGAGAGCCTCGCCGCCGAGCGGATCACCGCCTCGGTGAAGCGATGCGAGCGCACGACCCCGCTCTTGTCGAGCTCGACCTCCACCGCCAGCGCCAACCGATCCTTGCGGGGCAGGAGCGAAGCCAGTTCACTTGAGAGCTCGCGCGGCAGCATGGGGATGGCGCGCGGTGGCAAGTAGATCGTACAGCCACGCGCCAGGGCCTCGCGGTCCATCGCGGTGCCTTCGCGCACGTAGTGCGAGACGTCCGCGATCGCCACGATCACCTTGTAGCCGTCGTCGGTGCGCTCGGCCCAGACCGCGTCATCGTGGTCGCGCGCATCGTCCGGATCGATCGTCAGCAGATCGAGCTTGCGGTAGTCGACGCGGCCCTCGCGTTCCTCGTCGGTCACGTGGTCGGGCAGCGCGCGCGCTTCGGCCGCAACGTCCTCCGGGAACTCCTCGAGCACCCCCTGCGAGAGCAGGATGCGCTTGATCTCGAACTCGGCGAACTCAGCCGCGTCGAAGGCCTCCATCACGGTGGCTTGCAGTGCGTCGCCCGGGTACTCGGGGTAGCCCACGATCTTGGCGATCACACCTTGTCCCGTGCGCGCGCCTTCGGGCAGCGCGCCCGTGACCTCGATGCGGTTCTTGATGCGCTCGTCGTCGGGCTCGATGAACGCGCCCGCGGGCATCACGTGCAGCTGGCCGCCGACGTAGTGCACTCCGCGCTCGAGCACCGCGACCACCTGCCCGTCCAGCCCCTTGGGCCCCGGACTCGTGCGGACCTGCACGCGGTCGCCGTTCAACGCGTTACCGAGCGCGGGCGGCGGGATGAACACGTCGGGCCCGGTCTCCTCGGTCACCACGAAGCCGAAGCCGCGCGGGTGGACGGTCAGCCTGCCGGTTCGCAGGTCCTGCTTCGCGCGCAGCCTGCCGAAACGCGGCGCGGCTTCTGCACCGGGCTCCGGAGCCTCGGCGGGCATTGCGCTTGCTGCTGCCCGCTGCGACTTGCGCGCGCGGTACTTGCCGCCGGGCAGCTCGATGACCAGCTGCGCATCGGCCAACGTGCCGAGTTTCTCGGCCAGCTTCGCATGCTCGTGGCGCGGCAGGCCCAGGCGCGCGCACAGCTCCCCCACGTGCATCGAGCGCTTGTGCTCGCGCAATAACGTCAAGACCTGTTCATCACTGACAGGTTCGGATAGTTCAGATGTAGTCACGATCGAATGATTGCCTTCCAAGGCAACGAGAAGAGATGTGTTCGCAAGAGACTACGCCTTGGTGCAGTGCGTTGCGAGAAGTCGGATGTTTCACTGGGGGGCGGGTGCAGCTGGCGCGGCTGCAGGTTCCGTCGCGTGTGCCCAGTAGACGTGGCCGGCGCAGATCATCGCGAAGCGCTGGCCGGAGGGTGAAATCGCCACGTCGCCGATGCGTGTGGTGCACGATGGCGGCGTGCGGATCAGCGTACTAGCTGGTTTGGGCCCGCGGTCGATGATGGCGATGCCTTCGCTCGTGGCCAGGGCGTGGCGCAAGCCACTCGGGGCGAGCGCGCCGGCAGCTAGGAGCGGCGGGGCGGCTTCGTCGGCCGCAAGAATGCGCGCGGCCCCTGCGCTCGCGCCCTCCGCATCCAGTGGGACGAGTTGCAGCTCCGAGCCCTTGGCGAGCAGCGCCCCACGCTCGCTCAAGCCGAGCACGGTCCAGCCCGAACGATCGGAGCGGCGCGTGCGATCCGCGCAGCCCTCGGTGCCCGCGCGCTCCGGCACGAGCGCCGCGTCTTTGCCACGCGTGCTGGCCACGAACCCCGAGGCGATCGCGCTCGCAGGCACCGTGCGCAGGTACTGTCCGGCGCAGTCCTTCACCAGGTCGACCGCGGCGAAGCTGCCACCGGGGCCGCCCATCACCACGCTCGGGCTCGCGGCGCTCGGGGTCACGGCGCGCGTGTTCAAGTCGTACGTCTGGGCGATCACTCCGCGCAGCAGTAGCTGGTCCTCGGTCAGGAAGGCGACGGCGGGCAGGTGCACGCCGGGCCCCGTGGGCTGTGGCAGGTCGGGACCGCGTTCCCAGAGGTAGCTGGTTTGCCCGCGGATGGCCGCGATCGCCACGTTGACCCGCTCGCGATCCGCCGGCTCGACCTTGTACTCCGGGCCGGACAGGCGGTTGCGCGCCTGCAGCGCGGGCAAGAGCTGTTGCTGCTTGGCGAGTGCCAGCGCACGCACGACCGCAGCTCGACCGGCTGCCGCCGACGCACCGCACTGAAGCCCCAGACTCTCATCCACCCAGACGCGAGCCGCGCCGCTCTCGTGGCAGAGCGCGCGATGCGCATCGAGCACCTGCTCGGCTGCGGGCAACGCTGCCAGCGGATCTGCATCTATATTCTGGAACGCCGCCTGGGCGAGGCCGGCCAGCGTGTGTTCCGGCTCGGCGCGGTCGCGCGCCAGTCCGGACGGGCGATTCAGCCAGAGCAGCGGCACGCTGGCGGTCTTGGCCTCGGCGCCGCCTGCGCCGATGTCCGCCGTGACGAGCACGTCCGCGTGCGCATCCGCGTCCTGGTCCTGGCTCGCGACCGTGAGCGTGATCGAGTTCGTGTCGCTCGGATCCGCGGGCGGCATGACGGCCAGGTGCAACAGCAGGCGCGGTTCGTTCTCCGCGGCGTTGATCACGAACTGGTGCAGCGCGTGGGTCTGTGTTCCGGGGGGAGGTGGCGCCTGGTCCTGTGGATCTGGGGGTGTCGGTGTGCCGACGCCCCGAAGGAAGTCCCCTTGGGGGGCAGGTGGCGCAGCATCCTCCACGCAGACCACATCCAGCGAGCCCAACACCAGCTCGGGCGCCAGGCGCGACAGTCCGGCCTGATCCACCTCGCAACCCGCGCCGAGATTGGTGAGCGTGATCGCAGCGCGCTTGGTCGCCGCGCCGCTGGCTGGCTTCGTCCACGTCTCGAGGCTCGCCTGCGAGCGCTCGTCCGTGGCGATCACCAGCAGGTCTGGCGAGCCGTCAGACGCCAGATCCCATTCCAGCGCGACGCGAAACGCACCGTCATTGCGCGCGAGCTGACTGCCCCCAAACGTGACCTCGCGCGTCAGCCGTCCGTACTGCGTACCCGAAGCTGGAAGCTCCGGCGCAGCAGCCGCTTCCGCAGCCGCCTGAGGGTCGCGCTTGAACGGGACCGGCGTCTTCGATCCGCAGCCGCCTTTACATCCCGACGCAGTCAACAGGACACACGCGAGGAGCCACGTGCGCACGGGCAGTATGCCTGTCCCTAGTTGAGCCACTTCGGACGGTCGCCGTCGCTCTCGCCACCGCCACCGCGCAGCACGCGGAAGCGAGGTGGGGCAGAGCGTTTGCCGCGAGGGGGCCGCGGTGCGCGGGCCATGTAGCGGACGTAGCCGATACCCGCGGCCATTGCGCCCAACGAGCCCACGAGCATGAGATGGTCCTTGGTGGCGAGGAACTGCAGCAGCGCCAGGCCGCCGAGTACCAGCAACAAGGTTTGGGAGGTCATCGGCAGCACGCCGAAGAACATGATGCGGCCGGTGCGCACGACCTGCGTCATCGCGGCCATGCCGGCGTACGCGATCGGGTGCGAGCCGAAGAACAGGTAGCCCGGCACCGGCGCGATCAGCGAGACGATGACCACCGCCAGCGCGGCAGCCAGCGTGCCGCACAGGATTAGCTCCAAAGTGTGGCGCGAGCCGAACGTGACTTCGAACGGCGACATGATCAGCCACATGAACAGCAGGCCGATCAGCATCGACATCACCTGGTTCGGCGGCTCGATCACCACGTACGAGACCAGCTGCAGCAACGTCAGCGGACTCAGCGTGTTCGGGTTGAGCGCGAGCGCGGTGATCACCGGAATCTTGAGGAAGTTCTCCAGGACCAACTCGAGCACGAACGCCGCGAGCAGCCCGATGATCAACTTCTTCACGAGCGGTGTGAGCGGCGGCATCGAGAACACGGTGTAGGGATCTAAGCAGGCGCGTCCCGTGTACGCAAGCACGCAGCCCGCCAAGAAACGCTACAAACCTGCGTCGGAGACGCCTGCATCCGCGCCCTCGCCCGAGTCTTCCGGTTCGATCTGGTCGACATTGCACGGCTCGAGCGTATCGAAGCGCCCGAGTACCAGGTCATCGCACGTGCTCTCCCAGCGCTTGACCTCGTCCGGGTCGTAGCCCTGCATCACGACCTGGTAGGTGCCGGGGGTCAGGCCCACGAAGTCGAGCGGCGCGCAACCTTCCAGGCCATCCGACTTCTTGAGGCGTTTGCCGTGTTCGTCCTGGATCTCCCAGGTCATCCACGCCACCCCCGCGTCCTTGCAGCTGGCGGGGAGGAAGCGCTCGCCTGGGCTCGCATCCCAGATCGGGTTGACCCCGAGCACCGGCCGGTCGCTGTCGTTGCCGAGCACGCAGCTACCCGCGCCGACACACACGAGCAAGCTCACCGTCGCGAGGGCAGTGCGAGAACGCATGCGTCACGCTCCATTGAGAGAAGCCTCACTCGACCGTCCACTGACCTTCCTCGAGCAGTTGCTGCACGCTTTGCTGCTTGAACTTCTGGGCCTGCTCGAGCTGTTCCGTCATCAGCGTATCGTAGGTCGGCCGCGACACCGCGCGGAACACGCCGATCGGCGTCGGGAACTCCGGTGCGGTCAAGCGGCTGAGCAGCAGCGCGCAGACCTCGCTGGTCTCGTCGTGCACCAGGAGCTCGTCCTCGCCCACGCTGGCGACATCGACGACCCGCGGGCGCATGCCCGGGCCGAGCGCGAGGCCCTTCTCGCGGTCCTTGCCGAAGCGCATCGGCTTGCCGTGCTCGAGCTCGAGCACGTGCGTGGCCTTGGTCTCCTTGGCGGTCAGCGTATCGAACGCGCCATCGTTGAAGATGTTGCAGTTCTGGTAGATCTCGACGAAGGCCGTGCCTTTGTGGTCCGCGGCACGCTTGAGCACGTTCTGCAGGTGATTGGCCGCGACGTCGAGGCTGCGCGCCACGAAGGTCGCGTTCGCACCCAGCGCCACGCTGACTGGATCGAGCGGGTAGTCGATCGAGCCGAGCGGCGTGGACTTGGCCTTCTTGCCGAGCGGCGAGGTCGGGCTGTACTGGCCCTTGGTCAGGCCGTAGATCTGGTTGTTGAACAGCAGCAGCTTCAAATCCACGTTGCGGCGCAACACGTGGATGAAGTGGTTGCCGCCGATCGACAGCGCGTCACCGTCGCCGGTGATCACCCACACCTGCAGGTCGGGCCGCATGGCCTTGACGCCGGTGGCGATGGCCGGCGCGCGGCCGTGGATGCTGTGCACGCCGTAGGTCTCCATGTAGTACGGAAACCGACTGGAGCAGCCGATGCCGCTCACGAACACGTAGTTCTCGCGCGGCAGACCGAGCGAAGGCATCACGCGCTGCACCTGCGCCAGGATCGAATAGTCGCCGCAGCCGGGGCACCAACGCACGTCTTGATCGGTGACGAAGTCCTTGCGCTGCTGCGTGCTCGGATCAGTGTGCTTGAACTCGGGGTAGACGTTGAGACGCATCAGTTACTCTCCAGCTGCTGCTTGATGGCCGCCACGATCTCGCTCTCTTTGAACGGCTGGCCCTGGATCTTGGGGAAGGAGCGCGCATCCACGAGGTAGCGGGCGCGCAGCAACTTCACGAGTTGTCCCAGGTTGATCTCCGGTACCAGCACGCGCTTGTAGCGCTTGAAGATGTCTCCCAGATCGTTCGGGAGTGGGTTCAGCCAGCGCAGGTGCACGTGGCCGATCTTGTGTCCGGCGCGGCGCTCGGTCTCGACGCCGGCGCGGATCGCACCGAACGTATCGCCCCAGCCGACCACGAGCAGCTCGCCCGAGGCGTCGCCGTAGACCTGCGTGGCGGGCAGCTCGTCGGCGATCTTCTGCACGCGCTCGTGCCGCAGCTTGCTCATGAACTCATGGTTCGCGGGGTCGTAGCTGATGTTGCCCGTGAGGTGCTGCTTCTCGATGCCGCCGATGCGGTGCTCGAGGCCGGGCGTACCGGGCAGCGCCCACGGCCGCGCCAGGCGTTCGTCGCGGCCGTACGGCTGGAAGCCGTCGCGGTCGGTGCGGAAGTTGACGGGGATGCGGGCGAGCTTGCTCATGTCCGGCACGGGCCAGGGCTCCGCGCCGTTGGCGATGTAGCCGTCGGAGAGCAAGATCACCGGAGTCATGTGCATGACCGCGACGCGGCAGGCTTCGATCGCCGCGTAGAAGCAATCGCCGGGCGTGGCCGCGGCGATGATCGGGACCGGCGCCTCGCCGTTGCGGCCAAACATGGCCTGCAGCAGATCCGCCTGCTCGGTCTTGGTCGGCATACCCGTGCTGGGGCCCGCGCGCTGCACGTCGACGATCACCAGCGGCAACTCGAGCATCATCGCCAGCGCGATGCCCTCGCTCTTGAGCGCCAGGCCCGGGCCGCTGGTGGTGGTGAGCGCGAGCGCGCCGGAATACGCGGCGCCGATCGCGCTGCAGATGGCCGCGATCTCGTCTTCGGCCTGGAACGTGCGCACGCCCAGGTGCTTGAAGCGCGCCAGGTTGTGCAGGATGTCCGAGGCCGGCGTGATCGGATACGAACCGAGGAAGAGCGACAGGCCCGACAGCTCGGCCGCAGCCAAAAAGCCCAGGCTGATGGCTTCGTTGCCCGAGATGTTGCGGTAGCGACCCGGCTCGATCTTGGCTTGCTTGATCTCGTAGCTACGATCGAACAACTCGGTGGTCTCGCCGAAGTTGTAGCCGGCCTTGAGCGCGCGCAGGTTGGCCTCGCGCAGCGCGGGGTCTTTGAACTTCTCTTCGATCCAGGTGACCGTGTGCGAGGTCTCGCGGTTGTAGAGCCAGTAGACCAGGCCGAGCGCGAAGAAGTTCTTGCAGCGGACGGCGGCGCGGTTGTTCAGCTTGAGCTCTTCGACCGAGCGCAAGGTCATGCCGGTGATGTCCGCCTGGAAGACCTTGAAGCTGCTCAGCGAGCCGTCTTCGAGCGGGTTCTTCGCGTAGCCCGCGCGCTCGATGTTCTTGGCGTTGAACTCGGACGAGTTGAGGATCAGCATGCCCTGCGGCTTGAGATCCTTGATGTTCGCCAGGAGCGCGGCCGGATTCATGGCCACGAGCACGTCGGGCGCATCGCCGGGCGTGAAGACCTCTTCGCTCGAGAACTTGATTTGAAAGCCCGAGACACCGGCCAGTGAACCAGCCGGTGCACGAATCTCGGCCGGGAAGTCCGGAAACGTCGCGAGGTCGTTACCGGCCAACGCGGTCGTATCCGTGAACTGCGAACCTGTCACCTGCATGCCGTCGCCCGAGTCACCGGCGAAGCGGATGGCGACGGTCTGCACCGTCTCGACTGCTTTCTGCATGTGTACCTGAGTCTCCTGGCTCGCGCCGAATGTGCGCGGCGCTCGTTCATCGTCCGCCAAGCGGCGAGCCGCGCATGGGCAGCTGTTCGCTCGCTGGCACTGCAGCGTACTACACCAACCCGATCAGCACCCGCCGCAACCCTACCACACCGCAGAGTGTGGCGTGGCGGTGCACGCAGGCGCTTGAAAACAGGCTAGCTAACCCTGTGTCTCAAGTTTGAGGCGGCGCCGGAACCGAGTCCGTATCACCCGACCGGCCATCCGCCACGTAGACGTGAAACCTGTTTCGTCCCCGGCGTTTAGCCACGTACATCGCCTGGTCGGCGCAGCGCAGGAGCTCGGCTGGATTGTCGCCGGCGTCCGGGAAGGCTGCGATGCCCATGCTGGCTGTCAGCTCGTGGCTTACATCTCCCACCACGATCGGCTCGACGAACACGCCTGCGATGCGCTCCGCGAGTGCCTGGATTTCACCGGTATCGGCCAGGTCGTCGAGTAACACCGCGAACTCGTCGCCGCCGAGCCTCGCCACCACGTCGTACGGGCGAACGATGCCGGCGAGTCGCGTGCCTATCACTTGCAGCACGGTGTCACCCACGTCATGCCCGTGCTGGTCGTTGATCTCCTTGAAGCAATCGAGATCGAGGAACATCACGGCGAACCGCCGCTCCAAGCGGCGGGCTCGCGCCACGGCCAGGTTGATGCGATCGTGAAAGCCGCTGCGGTTGGCCAGGCCCGTGAGCGAGTCCTTGCGAGCCAGCTCGGTCAGCCGCTGCGCGCAGCGCTTGCGTTCGCGCGCGTGCCGCAAACAACGCGCGAGCGACGCTGCGTCCACCCGCTCCTTGACCAGATAGTCCTGCGCGCCGCACTCGACCACTTGCAACGACAACGCCTCGTCATCGAGCGCGGTCAGGGCGACCACCGTGGCCTCGGGCGCGGCTTCCTGCAGCCGCAGCACCGCATCCAGGCCGCGCGCGTCGGGTAGGGAGAGGTCGGTGATGATCGTGTCGAATGGCTGCTCGTGCAGCAGCGCCACGGCGTCGCGCAGTCGCGTGACGTGGACCACGTGGGCATTCGGCAGCTTGCGCAGGTGGGCCTTCACCAGGTGCGCGTCGCCCAGGTTGTCCTCGACCAACAAGATGTCGGTCGGGATCATCGATACCGTGCCCTTCTGGGCCGGCGAGGACGAGCGACGGCGTTCGTGCAGCTCGAGCGCGCGGCGCAGGGTGGAGGCCAGCTGCTCGGAGTCCCACGGCTTCACCAGCACCGAGGCGATCTGACTGTCGATCGCAGTGTTGCCGCGCAGCCGCAGATCGTGGCTACCCGTGATCAACACGAACGTGGTCTGCGGATCGATCGCGCTGATCTGCTCCATCAGCGTCAGCCCGTCGGTGTCGGGCATTATCAGGTCCGTGATTACGATGGGGTAGCTGTGCTTGCGAGCAAGCGCGAGTGCTTCATCGCCGCAACGCGCGATGTCCGCATCGTAATTGAACTGCTTCACCGTCCGCCGAAACAGCGGGCCCAGAGCTGGATCGTCATCTACGAAGAGGAGACGGGGCCTGGACTGCAAAAGCTCAACTTCTGTCATGCGTTACGCCCCCGACGCCCTCCGGCGGCGGAACCCAGCATGCGTTCACAGCGGTCCGCAGCGATCGAGCACTCGGCCGACGCCCAGGAGATCTTGAGCGACGGCGCGGTTTTTAAGGGCCACCTCGGACTTAAGCGCGCACCAGGCCTCAGTCGAGCCCCGCGAACGCGCGCTGCATCAAGCGCTCTTGCTCGAGTTTGTGTGCCGACGTGGAGCCGGTTGCCGGACTTGCGCTCTCGGGGCGGGTCACGGACGACAGCGTGAAGCGCTTGCCGAGCAGATCGGGTAGACGCGCTTGCATGTAGTACCAGGCCCCCATGTTCCATGGCTCTTCCTGTACCCACACCACCTGCGTGCCATCTTTATACGGCTTGAGCATGCGCTCCAGCTCGCCCTTGCGCAGCGGATACAGCTGCTCGACGCGCAGGATCGCCACGTCTTTGCGCTGCAGCTCGTTACGGCGCGCGACCAGGTCGTAGTAGACCTTGCCCGAGCACAAGAGCACGCGCTTGACCTTCTTCGCGTCCAGCTCGCTGCTGTCCGGGATGATGCGCTGGAACGATCCGGTCGCGAGCTCTTCGAGCGTCGAGATCGCGTGCGGCGAACGCAGCAAGCTCTTCGGCGACATGATGATCAGCGGTTTGCGGAACGTGCGCACCACCTGCCGGCGCAGAGCGTGGAAGATCTGCGCGGGCGTGGTCAGGTTGCAGACCTGCAGGTTGTCTTCCGCGCACAGCGTCAGCCAGCGCTCGAGCCGCGCGCTGCTGTGTTCGGGTCCCTGGCCCTCGAAGCCGTGCGGCAGGAGCAGCACCAGGCCGCTCAGGCGGTACCACTTGTCTTCGGACGACGAGAGGAACTGATCGATCAGCACCTGCGCGCCGTTCGCGAAGTCGCCGAACTGCGCCTCCCAGACGATCAAGCCGTCGGGGCAATCGAGGCTGTAGCCGTACTCGAAGCCAAGCACGCCGGCTTCGGAGAGCGGGCTATCCCAGACCTCGAAGCGGCCTTGCTCCTTCGACAGATACGCGAGCGGCGTGTACAGCCGGCCGTTCTTCTCGTCGTGCAGCACCGCGTGGCGATGCGTGAACGTGCCGCGCCGCGAGTCCTGACCCGACAAACGCACGGGCGTGCCTTCCGAGACCAGCGAGGCGTACGCCAGCGTCTCGGCGGTGCCCCAGTCGAGCGGACGCTTGCCGTCGCGTTGCTCGCGGCGCTGGTCGAGGAAGCGCTTCAGCTTGGGGTGCACGTTGAAGTCGCTCGGGACCTCGGTCACGCGCGTCAGCAAGTCTTGCAGCTTGGCCTTGTCGACCTTGGTCTCGACGTCGTTGTTCTCGGCGTCGGGCCCGCCCTTGTAGCCGGCCCACAGCCCCTGCATCGAGTACTGCGGCGGCACGAACGGCGCCTTGCGAACTTCCTCGAGCTCCGCCTCGAGCACGCGCTTGCGCGCCGCCTCGAGCTCGTTGGCTTGCGACTGCGTGAACTTGCCGGCCTCGACCAGACGCTTGACGTAGACCTCGCGCACGGACGGCTTGGCGTCGACCGCGGCGTACATGACCGGCTGGGTGAAGCGCGGCTCGTCGGCCTCGTTGTGGCCGTAGCGGCGGTAGCCGTAGAGATCGATCACCACGTCGCGGCCGTAGCGCTGGCGGTAGTCCATCGACAGCCGCACCACCTGCGCGACCGCCTCGGGATCCTCGCCGTTCACGTGGAACACCGGGCAACGCAGCATGCGCGCGATGTCGGTGCAGTAACGGGTCGAGCGCGAGTCCTGCCAGACGGTGGTGAAGCCGATCTGGTTGTTGATCACGATGTGCAGCGTGCCGCCCGTGGCGTAGCCGCGCAGGTTCGAGAGGTTCAAGGTTTCGGCCACCACGCCCTGGCCGATGAACGCCGCGTCGCCGTGGATCAAGAGCGGAAGCACCGTGCGCCGCTCGCGGTCGCCGCGCCGATCCTGCTTGGCGCGCACGCGACCCTCGACGACAGGGTTCACGAACTCGAGGTGGCTCGGGTTGAACGCGAGCGTGAGGTGGATCGAGTGGCCGTCGGCCAGCGTGCGGTCCGACGAATAGCCCAGGTGGTATTTGACGTCGCCGCGGCCCATCAAGAGCTCGGGGTTCTCGTCCTCGAACGCGGCGAAGATCTCCTTGAGACTCTTCTCCATCACGTTGGCGAGCACGTTCAAGCGACCGCGGTGCGCCATGCCGATGACGATCTCTTCGACGCGGTAGTTGGCCGCGGACTCGATCGCCAGCTCGAGCGCCGGGATGATGCTCTCCGAGCCTTCCAGCGAGAAGCGCTTGGCGCCGACGTACTTCGTGTGCAGGAACTGCTCGAAGATCTCGGCGTCGATCAGCTTGGAGAGGATGCGCACTTGCTGATCGTGCGTGAGGTCGCAGTGGTTGAGCGTCGACTCCATGCGCTCTTGCAGCCAGCCGCGGATCTCGGGCTCTTCGATGTTGCGATACTCGACGCCGATCGTGCGGCAATAGGTCTCCTGCAGCCGGCGCACGAACTCGCCGAGCGGAAGCTGCGGCGGACCCGCGAAGTTACCGGTGGCGAACAGCGTGTTCGGATCCACCTGGTCGAGTGCGAAGCGTTCCAGCGACAGCTCGCTATTCTCCGGCTTGTCGAGGCCCAGTGGATCGAGCTGCGCGAAGCGGTGGCCGCGCAGGCGATAGCCGTTGACCAGCGCGGTCACGCGCTCCTGGTAGTCCTTCTGCAGCTCGCTGTCGTCGACCGCGCTGACTCCGGTCGCGGTGGTCGGGTACTCCGCAGTGAGCGCGGCGCCATGGCCATGGCCATTTCCGGCACCATTGCTGCCCTTGGCGGCATACGCATGACCATTGCTGCTCGCGCCGTTACCGTTGTTGCCGTTTATCAGGAATCGCGCACCCGCTGCGCCGTTTGTCTGCAGCAGGCTGGCCTGCTCCTCTGGCGACAAGCGCTCGAAGTACTTTTGCCAGGAGCCATCGACCGAGCGCGGGTTCTCGCGAAATCGGAGGTAGAGCTCCTCCACCAAACTTTGGTTGATGCCGAAGTCCATGTCTGCACTCTGTCAGAGGCGCCGCGGCGAACCGATAACGATCAGCTCGACGAGGACGCTGCGGGATAATCTGCTCGCTGGGGCGTTGGACCCGGGTCCACGACGCGCAGCCGCGCGAACAAGCGGATGATACCAGTTCACGATCGCACTTCTCTTGCTGCCGAGGCCGAGTAGTCGCTAAGCACAATACCGTGCAGGTAAGGCAGGGGAGGGGAGTATACCACCTCGCCCTGAATATCAACGTAGGGCTGGCCGAGTAGGCGTCTCCGAAACAGCCGGAAAATGTCGTGAAATCGGAGGTTAGCGTGCATGACCCGAATGCGTTCTCATTGCGCACTGAACACTGGTAGTTCGAGTGCCAATGACAAGAAGGCGAGCTGGCGGGCCTGCCGTTTGACCACATCGGCGAGTGAGGTGCCGCGACCGTGTCCGACTGCGCGCTCCATATAGAAATGTATCGGGCGCGGGCCGCGCGTCGCCGTCTGCAGGCGCGCCGCGAACTTGGCCGAGTGGCCCCAGAACACCCGCGTATCGTGATCGGCCGTCTCGATGAGCGCCGCGGGGTAGGCCACGCCGGGCTTCACGTTGTGATACGGCGAGTACGCCAGCAGGTAGCGCGCGACCTCTGGGTCGTTGGGGTCGCCATACTCGCTGATCCACAGCGCCGCGGGTGGGAAGAGCGGGTAACGCAGCATGTCGTACAGGCCCACGTAGCTCGCTGCGGCGGCGAAGGCGTCCGGCGCGCGCGTGATCAGCGCGCCCATCAGCAAGCCGCCGTTGCTCCCTCCAGTGATGGCGATGCGCGCGGGATTGGACAGCCCGCTGCTGCTGAACCAGCGGATCACCGCCTCGAAGTCGTCGAACACGTTCAGCTTGTTGCTGAGCATGCCGGCGCGATGCCAGGTCTCACCGAACTCGCCGCCGCCCCGCAGGTTGGCTTCGGCGTAGATGCCGCCGCGCTCCAGCCAGTAGAGCGCGCTACGCGTGAACTCGGGCAAGAGTGAGACATCGAAGCCGCCGTAGCCGCGGATCAAGACGGGCGCCTTGCCGTCGGCCGTCGCACCGCGGCGCTGCCCGAAGTAGACGTTGATCGGCGTGCCGTCACGCGAAGGCACGCTGCGCTGCACGAGCTCGTAGGCGCCGGCGTCGAAGTTGCTGTGCACGCGGTACAGCTCGCGCAGCTGCTTCGTCTTGATGTCGTAGACGAACAGGGTCGGCGGGTAGAAGAACGAGCTCCAGACGAACGCCAGCTCGTCGCGATCGCGCGCGCCGCTCATGGCTGCAACGCGACCGGCCATCGGCAGCTCGATCTCGCCCCTGGGCTTGCCTTGCAGATCGAACACGCGCAGCTTCGAGCGCACGTCCTCGATGGCGTGCACGACCACGTAGTTGCGCGTGAACAGCACGTCTTCGAGCGTGCTCGCGGACTCGGGGATCAGCGTCTGCCAGCGCGCCGGATCACCGGCTTGCGCGGGCAGAACGCGCGCCACGCGCTTCCTGGGCGCGTCGATGTCGGTCACCAGGTAGAGCTGGCCCTGGTGCACCTGCCCGTACGTGGTGTTGTCGCGGTCGCGCACGATCGGCGCGAGCGCCTTGGCATCCGGGATCTGCGCGCGCTGCTTGCCGGCGCCGCGATCCCACAGCCACACGTCGGACGCGGTCCAGGAGCGGTGGTTGTTGATGACCACGAAGCGATCGGTCTCGTCCAGGCTGGCGCCCGGGAAGTCGACCGGCCTGTCGCCCGAGAAGATGCGCGGGTCGCTCGCGGGATCAGTTCCAAGGCGGTGGAAGAACACGCGCGGGAAGTAGCTGTCCTGCTGCTGCTCGCTAAAGTCGGCCTCGCCGGCCTTCGGATAGCGCGTGTAGTAGAAGCCGCTGGCATCGTTCAGCCAGTCGATCGAGCTCCACTTGGCGTGGGCGATCGTATCCGGCAGCACGCGTGCAGAGCGGACGTCGTAGACGCGCAACGTCGCGCGCTCGTCGCCGCTGTCCGAGATGCCGAACGCGACGTAGGCACCGTCGTACGACGCGATCGCGTAGTCGAGCGCGGCGTTGGGGCCGTAGTCGAGCGGATCGACGATTGGCTTGTCGGTCGCGACCGCGCTCGCTGCCTTGCGGTCGTGCATGAAGAGCGCGGGGCGTTCGCGGCTGCCTTCGCGCAGGCTGAAGAAGATGCGATCCCCGGCCAGCTGGACGCTGCCGAGCTGGCCGATCGCCAACAGCTCGGCCAACCGGCCTTCAGCCTTCGGGTCGCGCGCCTTGGCCAGCGCGGCTTCGGTGGCCGAGGTCTGGGCAGCGATCCAGGCCTGGGTGTGCGCGTTGTCCTGCTCGAGCGTGCGGTAGGGATCTTCGACGCGGAGCCCGGCGACCGTCTCTTGCACCCCCGCCTGGGCGAACTCCGCGTTCAGGCGCGCGAGCTCATCGACCGGGGCCGGGCGCGCGGCCGGCGGAACGGGTGCGGGCTGCACCGGCGGACGCGATACTGGAGCGGCCGGGGTGCTGCTACAAGCGCAGAGCCAAACGATGACCAGCCAGGGCGAGGTTGCGCGCGCAGGCATCCGCGACCTTATACAGGCGGGAGATTTTATGGAGCGCGTGTTTTGGCTGCTGAGCGGCATCAATGGATTCTTGGCGGTCGCGCTGGGGGCGTTCGGCGCTCACGGGTTGCGCAGTCGTCTTTTGGCTGAACCGGACGGGGTACGGAGGCTCGAGGTCTGGGAGACGGCCGCGCACTACCACTTGATGCACGCGCTCGCGCTGGGTCTGGCCGCGTACCTGTGCACGCGCTCGACGCAGGCCAGCGCGTCTTTTACTGGGTACTTGTTTCAGGCGGGTATCGTGTTGTTCAGCGGCAGTCTGTACGTGTTGGCAATCACCGGAATCAGCAAGATCGGGATCGTCACGCCGTTCGGCGGACTGTGTTTCCTGGCGGGCTGGTGCGCGCTGGTCTGGACCGCGTACAAAATGTGAGACGTGTATCAATACACTGCGTTGCGCTTTTTCGCGAAAGAATGGGCGGGCTCAAGACACATAAGGGGGTGTGGGCCGCGCCTGGCCTGACACTCCGTACGTCCGGTCCGCTCGGACGAGTCCCGCTACGTTGAGCCTCTCTCTCGACGACTTTACTTGATGGTGCGGGGCGGGCCTCACTCGCGCTGGAGTGGGTAACCCGCCCCGCAGGACCGCGAAGCCCAGGTCTTCAGCCAGCGGTGCGGTCCCAGCGGGAGAACCACCAAGGGCCGCTTTCTTCGCGGCGCTCGGTCTCGCACCGCCGAATTAGCCCGGAGAACAACTGCGTCGAGTTAGGCAGCGCTCCGCCGATCGCCTCCGGGGCGACCTGCGCACCGCAGCGCGAGAGCATCAGATGATCGACGCCGCGCGCCGACCGATAGAGCTGGCCTGCCGTGCTCGGACCGGCTTCGATCAATACGCAGGTCGCGCCTTGCGCGTACAACCACTCGATCGCGCGCGACGGGTCCAGATCGTCGATGCCCACCACGCGGGCGCGCGAGCCGAGCTCGGTCTGCAACGCTGGCGCGCGCGCGGGTGCGGTCAGCACGTGGTTGCGCAGGCGGTCCTGCCAGATGCGGTGGTGGCTGGGCAGCTCGCCACTCGCGCTCAGGATCGCGCACAACGGCGGCTGGCGCTTCGACAAGCGCTGCTCGCGATAGGTCGACAGGGCAGCGGCGTGTTCGCCCTGGAGCTCGTGACTCAGCCTGGGCTCGGCGCGCACCACGGCAGCGGTGGTCAGAACCGCATCGGCGTGCGCGCGCCAGAAGTTGAGCACGAAGAAATCGCTCGAGCTCTTCGGCGACTTCGGCCCGATGTTGATTACGTGCAAGCGGCCATCCGCGTGCTCGAATGCGGACACGACGTGCAAAACGCCTTGGACGGGCAGTTTTGCCGAAGGCCCGTAGAGCTCGGCGGCGAGACGCTCGATCTCCGCGACGTCATCCATGCTGCGGTGGTCTCGTGGTGCGGCGGGGCCTTCGCTTCCTGCTCTCGGCGAGCGCCGACCGCACCGCACGGCGAGCCCATACCGTGACTTGGCCCGGGTCGCCGAGTACGTCGTCCGGCACTTGGTAGTAGTTGGTTTGTTGCGGCGAGAACTGCCGCATGCCGCGCGCCACGAACTCGGGTCGACTCAACTCGTCGACGTGCAAGTAGACGGCTTCGCCCTCGATCAACGCGAAGACCGCGTTGCCGAAATAGAGGCCCACGCCTCCGAACGTGCGCTTGGCCACGACTTCGCTCAAGCCTGAGAGCTGATCGAGTACGTAGCCGAGATACCCCGCAGTGATCGGCATGCTAAGCGTTAGCTCCAAAGCGTAGTTGAGGCAATGCGTCGGCAATAAGGTGAAATCATGCTCGTATCGCACCTGGCAAAGCAACCAACCGTCCACGCCAGCGCCTGGATCGCACCCAACGCCGTCGTCTGCGGAGACGTTCGCATCGGTCCCGATACGCGCGTGATGTACGGCGCGCAGATCATCGCCGAAGGCGGAAGCATCGACATCGGCGCCGAGACGATCGTGATGGAAAACGCGGTGCTACGCAGTACGGCGCTGCACTCGCTGCGCGTCGGAAACAACTGCGTGATCGGACCCCAGACGCACGTGGTGGGCTGCGACGTCGAAGACCAAGTGTTCATCGCCACCGGTGCCGCGGTATTTCACGGTGCCAAGCTCGGCCGTGGTTGCGAGGTACGTATCCGCGCCGTGGTGCACATCAAGACCACCGTCGAACCAGGCGTCAACGTTCCGATCGGCTGGGTCGCCGTCGGCACCCCCGCAAGCATTCTTCCGCCGAGCCAGCACGACGCAATCTGGCAAGTTCAGCAACCGCTCAATTTCCCGCTCACCGTCTACGGTATCGACCGCGCCGAAGCCGACATGGTGAAGATCACACGCGCTCTTGCGGCACGCTTGGCCGCCCACCGAGACGACGCCTGAAGTAGCGCGATGGGATCAACAGGTCCACGGCGCGACTGCGCTCGCGGCGATGCTCCTCCTCCAGGTGCCGGCGTTTGGCCTTGAGCGTGTGCGCGAGCGTGAGCATGCCCTGCAATCGTCCGGGGTCGTTGCGCGCGAGCACGGGCAGGCGCGTGCAGCCGGTGTCGGCCATGCGATTGAGCACGCCGCCGAGCGGCTCGTCTTCGTAGGCGACGACCGGTGCGGGTTTGGCGAGTTGACTGACCGGCCCGGCGCCGCACTCGCGTACCCAGCGCTCGAGCTCGCGCCGCGTGACCACGCCGGCGAAGCACTGCTGCAGATCGACCAGGGGGTACAGCGGTTCGAGCCTGCCCACGTGCGTCTCGAGCAGCGCGCCGATGTCGGCCGCGGAGGCGCCCGCGGGCAAGACCACCACGCTGCTGTGCATGACGTCGCGGACGAACAGCACCTCGAACGGATCGATGGCGTACTCGCGCGTGATGTGGAAGCCACGTCGCGCGACCTTCTCGGTCAAGATCGAACGCTTCACGGTCAGTACGGTGAAGCCGTGCGCGACCGTTGCAGCCACCAGCAGCGGCAGCAGCGAGCCGAAGTCGCCGGTGAGCTCGCTCGCGAACACGACGCCGGTGAGCGGCGCGCGCATCGTACCGCCGAGGATCGCGCCCATCGCGATCAGCGGCCAAAAGCCCGGGCCCTCGTTCGGCAGCCAGGGTGCCAGCAACCCGCCGAGTGCGCAGCCCATCATCAAGAGCGGCGCGAGCACGCCGCCCGAGGTGCCCGAGCCCAGGTACACCGCCCAGATCAGCCACTTCACCGCGATCAGCAGCAGGATCGCGCGCAGCGGAAGCTCGTCGCGCAGCATGGCACCGATGTTGTCGTAGCCGACGCCGAGCGCGTGCGGATCGAGCAGGCCGCCCAGCCCGACCACCAGCGCGCCGATAGCCGGCCACCACATCCAGTGCAGCGTCAGTTCCTTGAAGGCGTCCTCGGCCAGGTAGACCGAGCGCGTGATCAACAGCGAAAATGCGCCCGCGAGTAGGCCGACGAGCGCGGCGCCTGCGAGGCCGCTCGGGCCCGCGAACGCGCTGTGGGGCGGCACGGGAAACAGCGGCCCCCCACCCAGCAAGTAGTGCCGCACGAGCGCGGCGGTCGCGGATGCCAGCGCGACGGGGATCAGCGAGCGCGGCTTGAGCTCGAACAAGAGCAGCTCCACCGCGAGTACGAGCGACGCCATCGGCGCGCTGAAGGTCGCCGACATGCCCGCCGCGGCACCGGCCACCAGCAGCGTCTTGCGCTCGGCGCTGCTGAAGCGAAACAGCTGCGCGACGATCGAGCCCACCGCGCCGCCTGTCATGATGATCGGCCCTTCCGCACCGAACGGGCCTCCGGAGCCGATCGAGATCGCGGACGAGACCGGCTTGAGCAACGCCACGCGCGGTTCGACTCGACTGCCCCGCGTGAGGATCGACTCGAGCGCTTCCGGGATGCCATGGCCGCGAATGCGCTCGGAGCCGTAGCGCGCCATCACGCCGATGATCAGCGCGCCGATGACCGGTACGAGGAGCGCGGCCGGGCCGAGCGTGTTGTCGGCCGGCGAGGCGGGCTCGAGCGACCAGCGCTGGAAGTAAAACACCTGCGTGAACAGGTTGATCAGGGCCAGGAGCGCGTAGGCCAGGAACGCTCCGAGTGCGCCGAGCAACAGCGACAGGAGCGAGATCGGTACTACGCGCAATGTGGTGGTGAAGTCAGCGAGTGGCTCGTCGGCCTTCATACTTCGACTTTCGTGGTTCAATCAGCGCGCTCAGGGCGCGCAAGAGATCGGGTCCGACGGCCTGCAGCTCTTCCTGGTGGACGACGGACAAGCTGCGCAGCAGCTGTTCGCCGCGCGCGCTCAGGCGTACCAAAACTTCACGGCGGTCGTCTGGATTCTGCACGCGCGTGGCGAGGCCGGCGGCCTCCAGCCGATCGAGCAGCTCGACTGCGCTGTGGTGCCGCAGCTGAAGGCGCTCGGCGATGACGCGCAGCGTCGGGCGCAGCTCGGGTGGCAGGCCTTTGATGGCGAGCAACGCCTGGTGCTGCTTGGGCTCGACGCCGTGCTCGCGCGCCGCCCGCTCGCTGAAGCTCACGAAGACGCGGATGCGATAGCGCAGCTCCGCGAGCGCGTGATAGTCGACTGCCGCTGACATATCGCATCACGATATATTTCGTTTTGGCGAACGGTCAAGCGTTTCAGCAAGGCGGACTGCGCCAGGCGTTTCTGCCTTTTCCAAAATTCGATTTGCGTCGCCGCGCTTAACCAATAAGCTAAGGCCATTACCCAACCAGGGGGGATTGCGAGCGTAGGAAAACGCAACAGGGACGATGTGAGAGCGCCAGGTCCGCGTGCAGTCTGCGGATGACGAGGTAGGAACCGATCGAACGATTCGGCGGATGGTTCCTCGGCGGCACGGTCGAAATGGTTGGAGCAAACCAGCGTGGTGACGCGCTGACAAAAGCCAACCAGCGTGCGAACGGGCGGTTCAGCCCGTTCTTGGGCTTCCCTGCATGTTTTCGTCGGACGCGCTGCAGCCATGCGCTGCGAGTGCGCGCCGCCGACTTGCGCGCGCGCCTTCCGATCTCATCGGGAGACGGATCGTCATGTGCGGAATCTTTGGTTACGTCGGCGCACGCATGGATGCTGCGCAAGTGGTGCTGCAAGGTCTGAAGCAGCTCGAGTATCGCGGCTATGACTCGTGGGGCGTGGCAGTGGCCGCCGGCTCGCACATCGCGGTGGAGCGGCACGTCGGCCAGATCGGCGACGCGGGCTGCGATCTGCCGCCGAGTCGGCGGCCTGGGCCACACGCGCTGGGCGACACACGGCGGCGTGACGCGCGAGAACGCGCACCCGCAGCTGGACTGCGCGGCGCACCTGGCCCTGGTGCACAACGGCATCGTCGCCAACGAGGCCGAGCTGCGTGTGGCGCTGGCGCGCGCAGGCCACCGCATTCGCTCGCAGACCGACACCGAGCTGATCGCGCACTTGATCGAGGACCTGCTCGAACAGACGTCGCCCGGGCCGCAGCGCTTGCTGCGCGCGACGCTGGCAGCGTTCGAGAAGCTGCGCGGGCTGAACGCGATCGTCGCGCTGGATCTGCGGAGCGGAGAGCTCGCTGCAGCCAAGAGCGGCTCGCCGCTGGTGTTGGGTTTGGGTGCCGACGGCCACTTCATCGCCTCGGATCCGGCCGCGCTGCTGCCGCACACCCGGGAGCTGACGTTCGTGGAGGACGGTCAGGCGGTGTCGCTCGACGGCGATCGCGCGCGACTGTTCGAGATCGCCACGTTGCGCGAGCTCGAGCCGGAAACAGTCACGGTCGACTGGCAACCGGAACCTGCCACGCGCGATGGTCACCCCGACTACATGAGCAAGGAGACCGCCGAGCAGCCGGCGCTCTTGCGCAACCTGGCTGCGCGCGTACGCGGCGGCGTGCAGGAACTGGCGGGCCGCATCGAGCAGAGCAGCGAGGTACTCATGATCGGCTGCGGCAGCGCTGCTCACGCCGCGCAGGCCGCGCAGCATCTGTTCGCGCGCATCGCCGGCCGGCGCGTGAGCTGGGCGACGGCATCCGAGGTCGATCACTTGCTGCCGTTCATGGATCGGCAATCACTGCTGGTCGCGCTGTCTCAGAGCGGCGAGACGATGGACGTGCTCGACGCCGTGCGCCGGGCGCGCGAGCGCGGAGCGCAGATCGCTGCGCTGACCAACGTGGAAGGTTCGAGCCTGTGGCGCACCGCGGATCTGCGCATCGGTCTGGGCGTCGGGCCGGAACGTTGCGTGCTGGCGACCAAGAGCTTGAGCGCCAAGCTGGCCATCCTGTACCTCACCGCCCACGCGCTGCGCCAGCAGTTGCCGGCGGCGGAGGCCGCGCTCGAGCGCGCCGCTGCGGACATCGAGGACATGCTCGGCGAAGCACGACGCGCTCACCTGCAGCGCATCGCGCGCAGCATCGCCAGCAAGGAACACCTGTACGTGTTGGGGCGCGGGCCGAGCTACGCGCTTGCGCTCGAGACTGCGCTCAAGATCAAGGAGGTGAGCTACATCCACGCCGAGGGCTTTGCCAGCGGTGAGCTCAAGCACGGCGTGATCGCCCTGATCGAACCGGGTACGCCCTGCATCGCGCTCGTGCCCAAGGACGACACCGAGTCGGATGTGCTGGCGGGCGCGCTGCAGGTGAAGGCGCGCGGCGCGCAGATCATCGGCATCGGACCCGAGCCCCACGCTGCGTTCGATCACCACATCCCGGTCGCAGATCTCGGCGACGCCACGTTGATCGCGAACGCCATCCCGGGTCAGGTGCTCGGCTACGAGCTGGCGCGGCTACGCGGTCACGATCCCGACAGGCCGCGCAACCTAGCCAAGAGCGTGACCGTGAAGTGAGCAATGGCTATGGGCGCACGAGCTAGCCTGCTCGTGCGCGCACAAATGTGATCTCGCGCACTGAGTAACGGCAGCGCACGAAATTCCTGCGCTCATCGCGGATCAATTCGCGGCTGTGTTGGGTCATGTTCGAAAGATAGGGACGAAGTGTAATGTCGCTTAACTCATCGCTTCGTGAGTCAGCGCCATGCAATCCATCCCGACCGAACCGATCGGAAGCATTCCACGATCTCCGAAGCTGATCGCGGCGACGCAGGAGTTCGAGAAGGGACGTCTGCCGCGAACCGAGCTCGAGCCGCTCTACGATGAAGCGGTCCGCGACACCATCCAGCGCTTCGAGGCGACCGGCTCGCCGGTCATCAGCGACGGTGAGCAGCGCAAGTACCACAACTTTGCGACGTACGCGGTGGAAGGCGCTCCAAACATCCTGCCCGACGGCTTCAAGATTCACTTCGCCGCCGGACACTATCGCCAGCTGCCGCGCCTGACGGCTGGTCCACTTCGGTACGAGCGCTACGCGAACAGTTACCTCGAGTTCGCGCTGCGCTGGGCGCACGTGCCGGTCAAACAAGCCTTGATCTCCCCTTCGCTGGTGAGCCAGTTCTACCCGGCCGAGGAGATCCCGGGCTATCCGCGCGAGCAGTTCATCGAAGACTTGCTGCGCGAGCACGAGAGCGAAGTTCGGCGTTGCTTGCAGGCCGGCGCCTACACGGTGCAGGTCGACTTCACCGAGGGCCGGCTGGCGATGAAGCTCGATCCCTCGGCCAAGTTGCTCCACAGCTTCATCCAGCTGAACAACCTCGCGCTGACGCGCTTCTCCGAGGAGGAACGCCAGCGCATCGGCGTCCACACCTGTGCCGGTGGCGACCGCGACTCCACGCACAGCGCGGACGTCGACTATGCCGAGCTCTTGCCGAGCTTGTTCGAGCTCGAGGTCGGCAAGTTCTTCATCGGCCTCGCCTGCGAGCCCAACCGCGCGCGCGTGCTGAAGATGATCCGGCGTTACCTCAAGCCGCATCAGCGCGCGTACGTGGGCGTGATCGATCCGATCGATCGGCGCGTGGAGAGCGAGCAGGAAGTGAGGGACCGCGTGCTCGAGGCTGCGGAGTTCATTCCGCTCTCACAGCTGGGCACGACCGACGATTGCGGGTTCGCGCCCTTCAGCGACGACACCTCGACCACGCGCGACGTCGCGTTCGAGAAGATCCGCGCGCGCGTGGCTGGTACGGCCCTCGCGTCCCGCGCGCTGGGATTGCCGCGCCATGGCTGAGCCGTCCGACGAGCCGACCGACGCCCTGGAGCGGCAGCGCGCCGCCGCGCTGCAGACCGCGGCGAGCATCCTCGCGCAGCAGCGGCGCGCCGAGCAGGAGCTGCGCAGCGCCAAGCGTGCCCTCGAAGAGCGGACCGAGGAGTTGGCTGCGGTGGTCGAGCGCTTCAGCTTGGTCCTGGACTCGACGCCGAACGCAGTGTTGATGCTATCTCGCGCGGGCCGGATCACCCTGGCCAACAAGCAGGCCGAGCTCCTGTTCGGCTATCCGCGCGAGGAGCTGATCGGAGAGCTGGTCGAGCGCCTCGTGCCGGAGCGCTTCCGTCGGGCGCATCCGGCGCACCGCGATAGCTTCTTCGCGGATCCCAAGGTGCGCTCGATGGGTGCAGGACGCGATCTGTTCGGGTTGCGCAGCGACGGCACGGAGGTGCCGATCGAGATCGGGCTGAACCCGCTGGTCACGCGCGATGGCACGTTCGTGCTGGCGTCGATCATCGACATCACCGGGCGCAAGAGCATCGAAGCCGAGCTGATCGTCGCCAAGGAGCGCGCCGAGTCCGCAGACAAGCTGAAGTCCGCGTTCCTGGCCACGATGTCCCACGAGCTGCGCACGCCGTTGAACTCGATCATCGGCTTCACGGGCATCATCTTGAAGGGCCTGGCCGGCCCGCTGAACGGCGAGCAGCGCAAACAGCTGGAGATGGTGCGCGGCAGCGCGCGCCACCTGCTGGCGTTGATCAGTGACGTCCTGGATATCTCGAAGATCGAAGTCGGGCAGCTGGAGGTCGAGCGCGAGCTGTTCGAGTTGCCGACGTCGATCCGCTCGGTCATCGAGTCGGTCCGACCGCTGGTCGAGAACAAGGGCCTGGCGCTGCAAGTGCGGCTCGCACCCGAGCTCGACATGGCCATCAGTGATCAGCGTCGCTTCGAGCAGATCCTGCTCAACCTGCTGAGCAACGCCGCCAAGTTCACCGAACGCGGGCACGTCGCACTCAGCGCCGAGATCCACCGCGACTACCAGGTGCACGGTCGCGGGGTTCCTCAGCCGGCGGTGCGCCTGCAGGTCAGCGACACCGGCATGGGCATCAAGCCCGCGGACATCCCGACGTTGTTCCAACCATTTCGCCAGCTCGAGTCCGGGTTGGCGCGCAACCACGAAGGCACGGGCTTGGGGCTGGCGATCTGCCGGCGCCTGGCCGACCTGATGGGAGGGGAGATCGGAGTCGAGAGTGAGTGGGGGAAGGGGAGCACGTTCAGTTTCACGTTGCCGTTGGGGAGAACATGAGGGCGAAAATTCTGTTGGTCGAAGACAACGAGCAGAACCGCTACCTGGCCAGCTTCTTGCTGGAAGGGCGGGGACACTCGGTGATTCCTGCGACGTCCGGCTCGATCGCGCTCGAGCTCGCGGTCCAGGTCATGCCCGATTTGATCCTGCTCGACATTCAATTGCCGGGCATGGACGGGCACGACGTGGCGCGCGCGCTGAAGCGCGATCCTCGCTTCGAACGCGTGCCGATCGTCGCGGTCACCTCGTACGCGATGGTCGGTGATCGCGAGAAGGCATTCGCTGCGGGCGCCGAGGGCTACATCGAAAAGCCCATCAACCCCGAGACGTTCGTGGACGAGGTCGAGCGCTTCCTGGTGCGGCCCGAGCAGAGGGTGGGCCCATGAAGCGCGTGCTGATCGTGGATGATGGGCGCGAGAACCTCTACCTGCTGCGTATGCTGCTCGAAGCGCACGGCTACGTGGTCGACGAGGCGCACCACGGCGGCGAAGCGCTGGAGCGGGCGCGCGTCACGCCGCCTCAGCTGGTCGTCTCCGATCTGCTGATGCCGGTCATGGACGGCTACACCTTGCTGCGGCACTGGAAGGCCGATCCGCACCTGAGCAGCATCCCGTTCGTCGTGTACACGGCGACGTACACGGGGTCGAAGGATGCGCGATTGGCGCAGGATCTCGGCGCGGATGCGTTCATCACCAAGGACGCGGAGGCCGAGGACTTCATGGAGCGTATCGTCGAGGTCTTGCGCAAGGCACAGCAGGGTGAGCTGTCGCCGGCGAGCGCGCCGCACGTCGCGGAAGCCGACATCCAGCAGAGCTACAGCCAGACGCTGATCCGCAAGCTCGAACAAAAGGCGCTGCAGCTGGAGCTGGCGAACCGCTCGCTGCAGGAAGACATCGTGCGCAGGCGGCAGGCGGAGAGCCACCTGGAGCAGGCGCTCACCATGGCGCGCATGGGCGTCTGGCGCTGGGACCTCCGCAACGACGAGCTCGTCTCGATCCAGGGTTGCGGGCCACTGACCGGGCTGTCGGCGCGCGACGCTCCGCGCACCGGGCGCGAGTTCTTTCAACGCTTCGTGCACGCGGACGACAGCGCGTTGGTGGAAGACAAGGTCGAGCACGCGAAGCGCGGTGCGGACTACTACGCGGAGTTTCGCATCGTGCTCGCGGACGGCGAGCGCTGGGTCGCGACGCGCGGGCGGTGCGTGCACGACGCCGCGGGTCACCCCGTCGCGCTCACGGGTCTCGACCAGGACATCACCGAGCGAAAGGTGTTGGAGGAGCGGCTGCGCCAGTCGCAGCGCATGGAGGCGATCGGCCAGCTGGCCGGAGGCATCGCCCACGACTTCAACAACATCCTGGCAGCGATCATCGGCAACGCCGAGTTGGCGCGGCTCGATCTAAAGCCAGAGCATCCGGCGTTCACCTCACTGGTCGAGATCCTGCGTGCCGGTCAGCGCGCCAAGGAGCTGACGCAACGGATCCTCACGTTCAGCCGGCCGTCGACCTATCGCCTCAAGCCGATTCAGCTGCAACCGGTGTTGCAAGAGGCCGAGCGACTCTTGCGTGCGACGTTGCCGGCCGGCATCGACCTGGCGTTCATCACACCCGCGGAGGTGCCGGCGGTCCGTGCCGACGCCTCGCAGATCCACCAGGTCGTGTTGAACCTGGTGACCAACGCCTGGCACGCCATGGAGAACCGACCGGGCCGCATCGAGACGCAGCTCGAAGCTTGTCGCGTCGACAGTAGCGAGTCTCGAACGCACCCCGACCTGCCGGCGGGAGCGTACGTACGTTTGACAGTCAGGGACACGGGCGTGGGCATGGACGAGTCGACGCTCGAGCACGTCTTCGAGCCGTTCTTCACCACCAAGGCGCCGGGCCATGGCGCGGGCCTCGGGCTCTCGGTGGTGCACGGCATCGTGCGCGGTCACGGAGGTGCGATCTTCGCGAGCAGCCAGCTCGGCCGCGGCACCACCTTCGAGGTGTACTTCCCCGCGTGCGAAGAGGGCACGAAGGTCAGCTCGACCGAGCTCACACCTCCGCGCGACGTGTGCGGTCGAGGCGAGCACATCCTCTACATCGACGACGAAGAATCCCTCGTCTACCTGGCCGTGCGCTTCCTGGAACGCGGCGGCTACCGGGTCGACGGCTTTACGCGCGGCCAGGAAGCCTTGAAGGCATTCCGCGCCGAACCGCGCAGCTACGACGTGGTCATCACCGACAACAACATGCCGGGCATGTCCGGCATGGAGCTCGCACAACAACTCATGCGCATCCGCCCGGACGCGCCGGTCGCGTTGACGTCCGGCTACCTCCGCCCCTCGGAAATTCAGGCGGCCCACGCGCTGGGAATCCGCGAAGTCATCCCCAAGCCATACCTGGTGGAAGAACTGGGCCCGCTGGTTCAACGCATGTTGTCGCCTGAGCCGCAACACACCTAGAGCGCTCTAGTAACTTGGCCGTGTTCAGGTCACGGTGGCGCCATGGAGTCACGACGCGCAGAGACCGAGGCCGCGCTGGCTGCGGTGCGTGCTGGTTTGGACGTGGCGCTGCGGCGCACCGGCGCCGAACAGGTGCAAGCCAAGGCGGGCGTGGACATCGTGACCGGCGCGGACATCGCCGCGGAGCGCGCCATTCGACGCGTACTCGAACAGCGCTGCCCCGGCGTGCCGATCGTCGGCGAGGAAGACGGCGGCGACGTTCCTGCGGATGGAGGCGCGCACTTCCTGGTCGACCCGATCTGCGGCACGCGCAACTACGCGTCCAGGTTGGCCGTGTTCTGCACCAACGTCGCCTTGATCGAGGACGGTGTGGCCACGGTGGCAGTGGTCGGTGACGGAGGCACGGCCGACCTCAGCTTCGCCGAGCGCGGCCGCGGCGCATTCAGTGAACGAGGTGATCGCTTGCGTGCAGCCGATGGCAGCGTGATCGGCGTGGACCTCGGCGGCAAGCCTCCGTACTCGGACCCTGCGCTGGCGCCGTTCGTGGCTGCACTGTGCGCGGACGGCCGGTACTACTTGCGTTTGCTCGGCAGCACCCTTTCACTCGCCAAGGTCGCCACCGGCGATCTGGCTGCGCTCGTGTTGTTGACCGAGGCGGCGGAACCGCTGCACACGGCCGCCGGTTGCTTGCTGGCAGAGGAGGCGGGTGCGCTGGTCAGCGACCGCGCGGGACGCCCGTGGTCGCTCGCGACGCGCTCGCTGCTGTTGGCTGCAACCCCCGCGTTGCAGGATCAGCTGCTCAGTTGGTTAGGCTCGCAGCCAACGACTTCCGCAGTACTTTGAAGAACAAGTCCCTGCGACGCGGCAGCCCGAAGCGCGGATCGCCGTAGGGAAACGGCTGCGTCTCGCCGGTGTCGCGGTAGCCCCGCCGTGCGTACCAGGCGAGGATGTCCTCGCGCTGCGCGATCACGGTCATGGTCACGCTGGTCGCGCCCCACTCGCGCGCCACGTATTGCTCGGCCTGCGCCAGGATGGCCTTGCCCAGCCCTGCGCCCTGCGCGCGCGGCTCGACGGTCAGCATGCCGAGGTAGGCGTCGCCCGACGCCGCCCGCTCCAGAAATACGCAGCCCAGAATCCCGCCGCCGTCGGCTTCAGCCACCAGCAGCGCGCTGTCTGCCGCCCCCAGCTGCGCGCGCAGACTGTCCACGTCTGTGCGCTGCCCGCCCAGTAAATCGGCCTCCGTGGTCCAACCGACGCGGCTGGAATCGCCGCGGTACGCGGAATTGACGAGCTCCGAAAGTGCGGGAAGCTCGGAGAACGTGGCAGAACGCAGGCTGAAGTTCGACATACGCGCCTGTAACGCGGGGCTCTCTAGCAGCTGGACACGGTGCTAGGCAAGTCGGCCTCAAGCTTTGGCTGGCTCCGTCCGATGCAGGTGGTGGAGGCGGATGGCCAGCGTACTGTTTGTCGACGACGAGCCCTTGGTCCTGCGGGCCCTGGGGCGCATGGTGCGGCCGATGCAGACCGACTTCGAGGCTCTGTTCGCCGCCAATGGCGCCGAAGCGCTCGATCACCTGGCTGCTCGTCCGATCGACGTCATCGTGTCGGACATGCGCATGCCGGGGATGGACGGCGCAGCGCTGCTCACGCACGCGCAGCAGCAGTTTCCATCCACTGCGCGCGTGATCCTCTCCGGCTATGCGCAGGACGAGACCGTACTGCGTGCCATCCCAGTCAGTCACCGCTTCCTATCGAAGCCACTGCAACCTGCCGAGCTCAAGCTGGTGTTGTTCCGGACGCTCGCGTTGCATCGCCTCCTGGAGTCATCCACCTTGCGCGAGTTTGTCGGCGGTACCAAGGATCTACCTACGCGTCCCACAGTCTATTTCGAGCTGCGTAGCGCGCTCGCCGACAACAGCAAGTCGATGCGCGAGATCTCGCGCATCGTCGAGCGCGATGCCGGCATCACGGGCCGCCTGCTGCGTACGGTCAACAACGCCTTCTTCGCGCCGGCCTCGCGCATCACCTCGGTGCAGGCTGCCGTGCAGCACCTGGGCACCAACACCCTGGTCTCGCTGATCCTGACGCTGGAGTGCTTCAGCAATTTCGAAGACACGCTGGCCGACTGCAACCTGATTCCGACCAGCCTGGAGCGCAAAGCCTTCCTGGCCGCGAGCATCGCCAAGGAGATGGTGCGCGACCGCACGGCGCAACAGGACGCGTTCATCGCGGCCTTGCTGCACGACTGTGGCCTGCTGCTGGCGGCTGCACGCCGGCCCAGCATGCTGGAAAAAGCGGTCAAGGTGATGCGCGACGAGTCGTGCACGCTGGTCGAAGCCGAGCGCAAGGTCTGGGGCACCACGCACGCCGAGATCGGGGCCTACCTGTTGGGCCTGTGGGGCTTACCTTACCCGGTGGTCGAGGCGGTAGCGCACTGCCACACCCCCGACCGTCACTCCGGCCCCGGGGTCGACGTCGGCGCGGCCGTCTACGTCGCGGCTGCGTTCGCGGAGGCGGCCATGACGGGCGACGTGGCTTCTGTCGTGCTGGACCAGCAGTTCCTGGAGCGCACCGACTTGGCAGGCTCGGTGCCGGCGCTCATCACGTCGGTCGAGCACATCATCAGTCGGCCGAGCCAAGACGACCAGAGCGAGCCCGAGACGCCGGTGCACTGAAGCTCTGCGTCGGTGACGATTTTGTCGTAAGTCCGTGGGCTTCGGACCTCGACGCAGCGCATTGTCAGGCCTTACAGTGTGCGGCGCATGGTGCCGCCGCCCAGTAGTCCGAGCCGTAGGCCTCCGCGCCCGTTCGAAACCGCCGCGTCGATCAGCGGTGTACCTGCCGATCCGCCCTCGGACGTGATGCTGATCGAGATCGCCTGGGAGGTCTGCAACCAGGTCGGCGGCATCTATCAAGTGGTGAAGTCCAAGGCGCCGCTGATGGTCAACCGCTGGCGCGGCCACTATTGCTTGATCGGGCCGTACCTGTCCGGCAAGGCGCAGCTGGAGTTCGAACCCTCGCCGCCGAACGATCGCTTCATGCGCGTGATGACTGCGCTCGAGAAGGAAGGCGTGATCGCGCATCACGGCACGTGGTTGATCCAGGGTCGGCCGCGCGTGCTGCTGCTCGAACATCGGCGTTTGGTCGACTCGCTGGCGACGTTTCGCCAGGCGGTAGCCAGCGAGCTGCGCATCGACGTCGCGCACGGCGAGCCGGTGATCGACGAGGCCATCTTGTTCGGAGAGGCCGTGCGGCGCGCGCTCAAGGCCATGACCGAGGCGTTGATCGGCGCGCGCCCGAACGCGGGCGAAGAACAGCTGCACCGCCTACTCGCGCACTTTCACGAGTGGCAGGGAGGCGTGGCGTTGCCGCTCTTGCGCCGGCGCAACCCCGACGTCTCCACCGTGTTCACCACGCACGCCACGCAGGTCGGCCGCTACATTGCGTCGAGCGAACCGGACTTCTACGATCGCCTGTACCGCATCGACTCCGATGCCGCCGCGGCACAATACAACGTGCGCACGCAGCACGGTATCGAGCAGGCCTGCGCGCGCGACGCCCACGTCTTCACCACCGTCTCGCAGATCACGGCCGAGGAAAGCGCGGCGCTGCTCGGGCGCTCGCCCGACGTGATCACGCCGAACGGCCTGGACGTGGCGCGTTACAACGTCGGCCACGACTTCCAGACCTTCCACGCCGACTTCAAGCAGCGCCTGCATGCGTTCACCACGGGCTACTTCTTTCCGTACAGCACGTTCGATCTCGATCGCACCCTGTACATGTTCACCAGCGGCCGCTTCGAGCCGCGCAACAAGGGCTTCGATCTGTGCCTAGAGGCGATGGCCAGGCTCAACTCGCAGCTCAAGTTGATGCGGCTCAACGTCACGGTGGTGTTCTTCATCGTCGCGGCGCGGCCCACGCGCTCGATCCACCCGCTGGTGCTCGAGAAGCGCGGCGTGCTCAACGAACTGCGCGAGGTCTGCGACAACATCCTGGAGCGCGTCGGTGAGTCGCTGGTGCAGCGTGCCGCCTCGGGCGACAAGCTGCAGCTCGACGACCTGATCGAGGAATACTGGCAGCTGCGCTACCGGCGCACGCAGGCCGCGTTCCGCATGGACAGCCTGCCGCCGATCGTCACGCACATCCTCGATGATGACCGCAACGATCCGGTGCTGGAGAAGCTGCGCTCGCTGCAGCTCTGGAACCAGGCCGAAGATCCGGTCAAGGTCGTCTACCACCCGGAGTTCATCACGCCGGTCAATCCGTTGTGGGGCATCGAGTACGAACAGTTCGTGCGCGGCTGCCACCTGGGTCTCTTCCCCAGCGCGTACGAGCCGTGGGGCTACACGCCGCTCGAGTGCATGGCACTCGGCACGCCCGCGATCTCGAGCGACCTGGCCGGCTTCGGTCGCTACGTCGAAGAAGTCCTGCCCGATCACGACCAGTGGGGCGTCTGGGTCTTGCCGCGCCGCGGCCGCACGTTCAGCGAAGCGGCTGATGAGTTGGCGCGGCGGGTTTACGAGTATTGCACATTGACACGCCGCCACCGCGTGACGCTGCGCAACGAGGTCGAGAAACGCAGTTGGGACTTCGATTGGTCGCGGCTGGGCATCGCGTACCACCGCGCGCACGACCTGGCGCTCGAACGCGGCTAGCGCGTCTGCTGCGTGGGACGTGTCGCGCACCCGCTGGCTGTGTCAGGGTAACACCTGGCAGGAGGAGTCATGCGACGCTGGCTGGTGGTGGTGAGCTTGTCGGGCGCGCTGCTCGGTTGTTCGAAGGACAAGCCGGAGCAAGCAGCGCCGGCGATGTCTGAACCCGCGCCGCAGGCCGGGATGTCCGCGCAGGCAGGAGCGGAGTCAGGGCGAGCTGCGGCGCAAGCGGGCTCGACGCCGCAGCCGTCAGCTGCGGGTGCTGGTGTTGGTGGTGCTGGGCGCGGTGGCGCAGGCGCCGGCGGCTCGACTCCGGCAGCCGCGGGCAGCGAAGCAGGGAGCTCAGGTCAACCCGCGACCGCAGGTCAAACTGCGGCGACGATGCCGGCGGCGACGCTGAGCATCACGGTGATGCCCGATCGCGAGCACCTCTACGACGACGCGAGCAAGTGGTTGTGTCTGCCGGGCATGAAGGACGAGCTGTGCACGACCGGTTTGGACGCGACCATCGTGCGCAAGGACGGCACCAAGGAAATGGAGCCGCACGTCGTCGCCAAGGAACCTGGCTTCGATTGCTTCTACGTGTATCCGACCGTGAGCAACGACCCGGGGTCCAACGCGGACTGGAACGCCGGCAGCGAAGAGACCAACTGCGTGCGCGGACAGGCCGGCCGCTACTCGCGCGTGTGTCGCGTGTTCGCGCCGCTGTATCGTCAGGTGACGCTCACCGCGTTGAACAGCAACTCGATCGACGATGCGGCGCGCACGATGGGCTACCAGGACGTGGTCGCTGCGTTCAACCGGTACTTGACCGAGTACAACAAGGGTCGCGGCTTCGTGCTGATCGGCCACTCGCAGGGCTCGGGCGTGTTGCGCAAGTTGATCGTGAGCGAGATCGACGGCCGCCAGGAGCTGCGAGACCGACTGATCGCGGCACACTTGCTGGGCACGTCGCTGCCGGTTCCCGAGGGCCAGGATGTCGGAGGTGACCTCAAGAACGTCCCGCTGTGCCGGCGCGATGATCAATTCGGCTGCGTCATCGCCTACGCGACGTTTCGAGACCGCTCGCCGCCGCCGAGCAACAGCCGCTTCGGCAAGGTCGCGATGGGGCGCGCGGCCTGCACGAACCCCGGAGCGCTGGGCGGCGGCAAGGGCATCCTCCTGCCCTACTTCAATCCCTCACAGATCAAGGGCGCCGCGCGCTTCGATACGCCGTACCTGAGCCTGCCGGACTTCCTCGAAGCGGAATGCGTCGATCGCGGTGAGTTCAGCTACCTGCAGCTCAAGGTATTGGCGGACTCGCGCGCATCCGACGTGGGCGGCGACATCACGGCCGACTGGGGGCTGCATATGGTCGACATGCCCATCGCAGAGGGCTCGCTGGTCAATCTCGCGGCCTCGCAGGCCAAGGCGTTCGCAGCACGCAAGTGAGTGGACCGGTGGTCGCAGCGCTAGATTGTGGCGCCGATGACCTCGTGGGTTGCCGCGGGCGCCTCGTGCAGGGGCTCGCCGGATAGGCGCATTCACCGCTTTCGTTGCGGCTCGCGAACAGCGTGTCGCGGAGGCGCGACGGACGACCGGAAGGGTACGTTTAGGGGCCAGGGCTTCCACCTTTTCTCGCCCTTGGACGGGGGCGGGGGTCACGGACACGGGCAAGGGCAAGGGCAGGTTTAAGGGTTCGGGTGGGAGGCATGGGAATGGAGGCGCTCGATCGGCGCAACCACGCTCGGGCCCGTCTGATGAATCGGCAGGGCCCTGGATCACCAAAAGCTCGACGGCTCTCGTCACGCGCTGACGCTGCCGAACAAGCGAACCCGCCCATTTCCGGGCCGAAACCCGTACCCTTAAACCTGCCCGTGCCCTTGCCCTTTTCCGTGACCCGCGCCCTCGTCCAAGGGCATGAAAAGGTGGAAGGCCCCGGCCCCTGAACCGGCCCCAGTCAGCCGGTCGGGCCACTGCTAAAGGCTGTTTGCGAGCCGCAACGAAAGCGGTGAATGCGCCTACGCGGCGAGCCTCTGCACTCCTAGTCGCGCACGATCGACAGATGCCCCGTGCGCAGTGTGGTTCGTTCGCCGCCGCCGTGCACGAGATCCATGTTGGGAGGCGTAGTCAGCATCTCGATCGCGGCCTGCAGATCGCGGATGAAGCTCGGGTGGTCGTCGACGAAGTCGCGCCCGCGTTGCTGATCGGCATCGCGCAGCAGCTTGTCGGCGACCGCGATCTGTTCGGCGAGCAGTGATTGCAGCTCGCGCTTCACTCCGACCATGTCTGCATCGCGCGCTTCCAGATCGGAGATCAACTCGCGACGCGGCACGAGCTCCCATGGACCCTCGCGGTGGCTCGGCCGAACGTGCCAGTGATCGGCGTACTGCGAGCGTCGCCAGAGCAATTCGAGCGCGCCCTCGGGGCACTGCGCCCGGAAATACAGCCGCTCGTCCAGCGTATGTTCTTGAATGAAATCCAGTAGATGCTGCATGGGTGAGGACTACTGCTCAAGGCCGGGTAGGCCGCTATCGGGCTGAGTCTGATCCAAACCGGGCTGCGGGTCGAGCGACCGCAGGGGCGACGGTCTGCCGCGTGCGCGTCGCCGACTAGATCACACTTGGTTCACAGGCGTAGTGAATCCGTGTGCCGAACACACTGCGTGGAGATGCGCGTCACAGCCAAGCCTCGAGCGGCGAATCATAAGGGAGTTGCGAGCTGGGCGCTCGCAACGCGAGAGGGGCGAGCGATGGAGCAAGTGTGCTTACGGGGCGCGGTTGCGACTAAGAGCTATGTGCGTGGGACACATCGCACGCGTTCACCTGACGAAACACTGGCTCACGCGCGAAGCGTGAGCGCGCGCGCCGGCGTGACGCGCATCGCCGACGTGACCGGTCTGGATACGATCGGCCTGCCGGTCGTCGCGGTGTACCGGCCGAACGCGCGCTCGCTCTCGGTGTCGCAGGGCAAGGGGTTGGATCTGACGGCGGCAATGACCTCGGGTGTGATGGAGGCCATTGAATCGTTCCACGCCGAGCACATGCAGCGCCCCTTGCAGCTCGCCAGCCACGTCGAGTTGAGCGCGCGCGCTGCCGTGGTCGACGTGCGGCGCTTGCCGCGATTGGTCACGAGCATGCTGCGCCTGGAGCGGCCGACCTTGTGGGTCGAGGGCGTCGAGCTGTTGTCCGATACGCCGATCTGGTTGCCGTACGAGATGGTGCACACGAACTACACGCTGCCCCTGCCCACGGGCAGCGGGATGTTCATGATGAGCTCGAACGGGCTCGCGTCCGGCAATCACCCGCTCGAGGCGATCAGTCACGGGATCTGTGAAGTCGTGGAGCGCGACTCGGTCGCATTGTGGAGCTTGCGCGGAGGCGTCGGGCGGTCCGATTGCCGGATCGATCCCGCGACCATCGACGACCGCGACTGCCGGCGCGTGCTCGATCTGCTCGACGCCGCGGATATCGCCTGCGGCATCTGGGACGCGACCAGCGACGTCGGCCTGGCCTCCTTCGTGTGCGTGATCGTCGATCGCGAGCACAACGGCTTTCGCGCGCTCTACTACGCGACCGGTTCGGGCTGTCACGTGTCGCGCGAGGTCGCGCTGCTGCGCGCGATCACCGAAGCCGCGCAGTGTCGTCTGACATATATCTGCGGCGCGCGCGACGACGCAGGCCGCGACTTCTTCGAACGTGCGCGCGATCCCGAGCGCGTCGCCAGCATGCGCGCGTTCGTTGCAGCCGCGAAGGACTGCGGCCGTCGCTTCGACGCGGTGCCCACCGCGGCGCACGACAGCTTCGATCGCGACCTGGCCTGGCAGCTCGAGTGTTTGCGCCGGGTGGGCATCGAGCAGGTCGCCGCAGTCGACCTGAGCTTGCCCGAGTTCGCAATCCCGGTCGTACGCGTGGTGATCCCGGGCCTCGAGTCGCTGCACGACGCGCCGGGGTACGTGCCGGGTGCGCGCGCCTCGGCGGTGCGAAAGGAGCTCGCGTCATGAACACGATCGTCTTCGTGGGTCCGACACTCGCTGCGAGTGAGGCGCGCGGCTTGCTGGATGCCGACTATCGACCGCCCGCCGCTCAGGGCGATGTCTACCGTGCGGCGCTCGAGCGTCCGTGGGGCATCGCGATCGTCGACGGTTACTTCGAACGCGTGCCGGCGGTCTGGCACAAGGAGGTGCTCTGGGCGCTCGATCAGGGCATCCACGTGTTCGGCTCGTCGAGTATGGGCGCGCTGCGGGGCGCCGAGCTGCACAGCTTCGGCATGATCGGTGTCGGCTCGATCTTCGAAGACTTCCGCGACGGGATCCTGACCGACGACGACGAAGTCACGGTCGTCCACGCAGACGCGCAAGAGGGTTATCGGCCGCTGTCCACCGCGCTCGTCGACATGCGCGCGACGCTCCAGCGCGCATTGCGGCTCTCGGTGATCGACTGCGCGCTGGTCGAGCGCTTGCTCGAGCTCGCCAAGCAGCGTCACTACGCCGAGCGTTCATACCCGCGGTTGTACGCGGATGCGCTCGATGCGGGGCTCCCGCGTGCGGCACTCGCGCGCTTTCGAGCCTGGGTGCTCGAGCACGCGGTACCGCAAAAGAAGCTCGACGCCCAGTTGATGCTGCGCCGTGTCGCGCGCTGGCGCGCCGAGCATCCGAACCCGCGGCGCTCCGACTTCGAGTTCGAGTACACCGATACCTGGCACAAGCTCACGCGGCGTATCCAGTCGAGCCTGGCGCGTAGCGACACGCCGGCCGGCCACGCAGCCATGCTCGAGACGCTGCGCGGTCAGCCCGACCGCTATGCGGCTCTGAAGCTGGCGGCGCTGTCGCGCAAGCTCGGCCTCATGCTGGTGCAACAGCTGGGCTTGCGGCTGAGCCGTGAAGCGCTGAACGACACCATCCTGCGCTTTCGTAGCGAGCGCGCGCTGTATTCGGCGGAGGCCACCAGCGCCTGGTGCGCGCAGCAGGATCTCGAGCGGGGAGGCTTCCTCGAGTTGATGGAGCGCGAGGCCGCGCTGCGGCTCGTGCGCGAGACGCTCGGCAACGAGCTCGAGGACGACCTGATAGACGAGTTGCGCGCGAGCGGCGCGTACGCGGAGCTCGCGACACGCGCGCGCACGCCGCAGCTCGAGGATCCGTGCGAAGCGGCTTCCGGATCCGAAGCCGGTTACGCGGAAGTGACACGAGACAATACGAACAATATGGGGTGTTCACATGAGTGATCGTTCATTCGACAAAGCGCTGTTCATTCGTGACTACGACATCGGTACGGACGCGACTCGGATCTTCTACGTACCGGAGGAAGTCTGGAAGGACGAGAAGTATGAAGTCACGGATGATCCGATCACGGCTCCGATCCAGCCGATGATCGCCAAGGGCGCGATCGTGGCCGCGGTTCCCGAGACCAACCCGCAAGGCGCCAACTGCTACCTGGTCAACCTCGCGGACCTCTGGATCACGCACGATCCGAAGTACAAGCGTTAGTCCATAACAGGGTGAGGCTCTTCGGTCATGACGGACGCAGCCG
Organism: Polyangiales bacterium; assembly: GCA_035274465.1. Classification (GTDB taxonomy): domain Bacteria; phylum Myxococcota_A; class Polyangia; order Polyangiales; family JAFGIB01; genus JADGRF01. The sequence continues at coordinate 35,172 of DATEOF010000354.1, read as the reverse complement.
ACTACAAATATTTGATGGTCGAACTCGAAGTTCAGGCAGGGAATCAGGCGCGCTTCGAAGAGCTCATGAGCGCGCTGCTACCCGAGGTGTTCGAGCAAGGGCTCAACTGGCGCCTGTTGACTGCGCTGCGAGCTCCGCCGAATTTCGACGACCGCACGAACGAAGAGCCAACCCGTTTGCGCTACATCCATCTTTGGCAGCTACCCATTCGGACCAACCTGTCCGAGGCGATGCTGAAGTTGGGACGCAACAGCGCGTACCACGAGCTGAACCAGCTCAACTTGTCCGAGACGCAGGATTTCTTCACTGCGGCCGTCACGTATGCACCTCGCGAGGCCAAGGACCCGAGCACGCGCCGCGGTCGAGACGCGCTGTGCCTCGGCGCGGACACGAGCATGGTGGTGGAAACCCTCGACGTGCCCGCCAATTGGTTCGCGTTGCACAGCTGGCAAGAGGCTATGCCGCCGTTGGCTGCCGAGGTGGCCGCTGAGAGCAGAATGTTCCTGGCATTTGCGCTGCAAGCGGAATCCGGACGATTGCGACGTTACGTCAACTTTTGGAGGCCGATGGACTCCGATTCCACGCCGAGCGAAGCGGAGGCGAGAAAGAGCATCGCTTGCCGCGAGATCGCGCTGCTCAAGCTCGCGACGCGCGACGCGAAATACCGAGACATGGCACCGCTGGGCACATCTGATGGACCGTATGTCCGCGTACCTTATCAATCCGTTGTTAGTACGGGATTTCGGATCTACAAGGAGGTCGACTATCGCTCCCAGCCCACGTGACTGAACCCGCGCGCAAACTCAAAATCGGTCCCTACCTCCTCCAGAACCGGCTCGGTGGTGGAGGTATGGGGTTGGTGTACAGCGGAGTACACGAGCTCAGCGGCACGCGGGCAGCGATTAAAACCGTGCGAGTTCGCGATGCTGGGCGGATCTCACAGATCCGCCGCGAGATTCAGGCGCTGGCCAGGCTGAGGCATCCGGGCCTCGTGCGTGTGCTCACGCACGGCGTCGACGAGGGCCGGCCCTGGTATGCGATGGAGCTGCTCGATGGGCGCGCGCTGAGCGAGGTCGCGGCCAGCGCCCCGGTGCAGCGCAGTAATCTGGCTCAGTCCGGAATTCGCCCGCGTGTGGATCCGTCGATTGAAGCGCGCGCTTGGGGTACTCGGGCCTGGCCGCAGGAGCTGCTCGGCGAGCTGCTCGGCGTGATCCAGAACTTGTGCGAAACGCTGGCCTACGTCCACGGCGAGGGCGTGATCCATCGCGACCTCAAGCCGAGCAACGTGCTGGTGATGCAGTCGGGCAGGCCGGTGCTGGTCGATTTCGGCCTGGCCGCGCACATCGGCGATACGAGCGGGCGTGAAGTGCTGGACTCCGAGACTGCGCCCGCCGGCTCTGCACACTACATGTCGCCCGAGCAGATCCTCGGTGAAGCCCTCGACCCGCGCTGCGATCTGTACGCCATCGGCTGCATGTTGTTCGAGTTCCTGACCGGTCGGCCCGTATTCGTGGGCTCGCTCGACTCGGTGGTCGATCAACACCTGCGCCGCCCGCCGCCGAAGCTGCGCGAGCTGATCGACGGCTTTCCCCCGGCGTTGGAGCCGCTGATCGCCGGGCTGCTCGAGAAAGATCGCAGCAAGCGCATCGGTCACGCGCGCGATGTCGCTGCGGTGCTCGGCACGTGTGGCGCGCGACCGGCAAGCTGGGACGCTCCACTGCCACCCGTGCGCACGTACTTGTATCGGCCGCCATTGATCGGTCGCCGCGAGCTGCTTGACGAGCTCGATCAGTTGCTGCAGTCCCTGGCTGCAGGTCGCGGCTCGATCGCGTTCCTCGAGGGTGAGAGCGGCGTCGGCAAGACGCGGCTGGCACTCGAGGTTGCGAAGCACGCGGAGCATCGCGGCGTGCGGGTCATCGCCAGCGGCGGCCTGGACATGAGCGCCGGTGAGAGCGACGACGTCGGTGCGCAGAGCGCGCCGCTCGAGCCGCTGCGACCGTTCTTGCGCTACCTCGCAGATGCGTGCGTCGAAGAGTCCGAGGTGCGGCCGCTGCTGGGAGCGGCGGGCCCGTTGTTGGCTCCGTTCGAGCCGACGCTCGCCGACGTGGTGCATGCGCCCGCCGAGGCCGGAGCGAGCTCGCTGCCCGCCCGCGCCGCGCTCAATCGCTTGTACGAGAGCGTGCGCGAGCTGTTCGTGGCGTTCGCGACGCGTGGCCCGCTGCTGCTGATCATCGACGACTTGCAGTGGGCGGACGAGCTGACGCTCGGTCTGATCGAGCACCTGGGCGCGACCTGGGCCGGCGATCCGCAGGCGCCATTGATGATCCTGGGGCTCCTGCGCCGCGAAGAGTGCAGCCCTCGGCTGCGCGCGTGCGTGCAAGCCTCGTGGGCCGTGCGCTACGAGCTGCCGCGGCTCGATCGCGGGGAGCTCGATCACATGGTCGGCGGCATGCTGTCGATCTCGCGGGCGCCGAGTGCCTTCATCGACTATCTCAGCAAGCAGAGCGAAGGCAATCCGTTCTTCGTCGCGGAGTACTTGCGCACCGCGGTCGCCGAGCAGTTGCTGGTGCGCGATCCATCGGGCCAGTGGCAGATCGCGCAGAGCTCCGAGCCGACCGAGGTGATGTGCGCGGCCTTGCCGCTGCCGCACTCGCTGCGCGAGGTCGTCGAGCGACGGGTCGAACAGCTCGATCCCGTCTCGCGTCGCATCCTGGTGGTCGCGGGCATCATCGGACGCGAGTTCGATCTGTCGCTGCTGCAAGCCGCGGCTGCAGTGAGCGAGGAAGAGGCGATCGACGCGATCGCAGAGCTCGTGCAACGCCAGGTGCTCGAACCCGCCCGCGGGGCGGATTTCCGCTTCGCGCACGACAAGCTGCGCCAGATCCCGATCGGCGACCTGCCGCCGCACGAGCGCCAGGCGCTGCACCGTCGCGTCGCCGAGGTGCTCGAGGCGCGGCAGATGCTGCAGAGCGAAGCCCAGCTCGCCGCCGTCGGTCACCACTGGGCGGAGGCGGGAGTGGTCGCGCGTGCGGCCACGCACCTGCATCAAGCCGGTGATCTGGCCGTGCGCGTCCACGCCTTCGACCGCGCGATCGCGCATTACCGGCGCGCGCTCGACGGGCACCCGCTCGACGCCGGCCAGCTCGCGGAGAAGCTCGCCGACGTGCTGTCGTTGCGCGGTTCGTTCACGGAAGCGCGCCCGTTGTTCGAACGAGCACTCGCGCTGACCGCATCCGAGGCCGGCATCGTGCGTGCGCGGCTGCGGAGCAAATTGGGTAAGACCTGGGAGATCGCGCACGCGCACGAGCATGCCCTGGCGGAGTACGACCTGGCCGAGACCGAGCTGCGTAGCGTGGTGCCGCTGGACGTCGAGAGCTGGCGGCGCCAGTGGATCCACATCCAGTTGAGTCGTGTCTGGGTCTATTACTGGTGCGTGCGCGTCGGCGACATGAATCGCGTGCTCGAGGACATCGCGCCCGAGGTCACGCAGCACGGCACTGCGCTCGAACGCTCCCAGTACTTTTCGGCGCTGGCACAGCGCGACCTGCGCTTGCATCGGTACGTGGTGAACGACGAGCTGATCGCGAACCTCGAGCGGTCGCGTGCGGCCGCGAGTGAGGCGAATGCATCCGTCGATCTGGCGATGGGCGGATTCTTGTTGGGCTTTGCGCGCATGTTCCAGGGTGAGCTCGAGGTCGCCGAGGGCGAGTTGCTCGGGAGCTTGAGCTCGGCGCGCAAGCTGGGCGACGTGACGCTGGAGATCCGCTGCATCGCGTACCTGGCGCTGACGCATCGCCGAGCGAACGACGCGCCGCGCGCGCAGAAGCTCGCGCTCGAGACGCTGGAACGGGCGAGCGCGGCGGGTATGGGCGAGTACGTCGGCCTGGCCAAGGCCTGCCTGGCCTGGGTCCAGTGGCGGTCCGGGCGCTTTGCGGAAGCGGAGCAGCTGAGTCAAGACGCGCTGCAAGCCTGGGCCAACCTGAGCTTTCCGTATCCGTTCGAGTGGACTGCCGCGTTGATCTTGCTCGCGCTGAGCTTCGCAGGCGACGAGAGCGCGCAGGGCCTCGTGCTGGCGCGCAAGCTTCACGCACCGCGCTCCGCGCGCCTGCCGGATCCGATCGATGCGGCCCTCGCCGAGGCGATCGCCGCCTCCGAACACGCGGACGCGAAGCGTGTGCAACATGGATTACGAAATGCTGTCGCGGCTGCGCTCGAGCTCGGATATATCTGAGCGCATGATCGACTTGATCGTGGGAGCCACCGGGGTGCTGGGTAGTGAGATCGCGGGTCAGCTCGCACAACGCGGGCGCCGCGTGCGCGCGCTGGTGCGCTCGAGCTCGCGGCCCGAGCGTGTGACGCAGCTCCAGGCGGCTGGAGTCGAGCTGGTGCACGGCGACTTGAAGCAGCCGCAGACGCTCGAGGCAGCCTGCGCGGGAGTGACGAGGGTGATCTCCACCGCGTCAGCGACCAACTCCCGCGCGCAGGGAGACAGCATCGAGACCGTCGACGGTTCGGGACAGCTAGCGCTGGTCGAGGCCGCGCGAAAGGCCGCGATCGAGCAGTTCGTGTTCGTGTCGTTCCCGGAGTCGCGACTCGACTTTCCCCTGCAGAGCGCAAAGCGGGCCGTCGAGAGCAGCCTGCGCCAGAGCGGCCTCGGCTACACCGTGCTGCAGCCCGCCCCCTTCTTCGAGATCTGGTTCAGCGAGGTGTTGGGATTCGACTGGCGGCGCCGCAGCGCGCGGGTATTCGGCGGTGGTCAAACCAAGATCAGCTTCGTGTCGTATCACGATGTCGTGCGGGTCGCCGTGGGAGTGCTCGGCAACCCGGCCGCACTTGGCAGGACGCTGCCTTTTGGGGGGCCGGCTCAGGTATCGCAGCGCGACGTCATCGGCATCTTCGAGGAGCTGACGAACGCGCAGTTCAACGTGGAGAATGTCGATGCGGGGCTGCTCGCTACCCAATTGGAACAACCGGGGGACTCGCTCGCGCGCTCGTTCGCCGCGCTGATGTTGTTAGGTGGGGTACGTGACGAGTACGCGCTCGCGTCAGACGCGCTGGCTGGAGTGATGGAGATCGAGCTCACGAGCGCGCGCACGTTCGTCGAACGAATCGTCGGCGCGGCTTAGAGCGCTCTAGCCCGACTGGCCATGTGCCCAGATCGAAACAAGGCCGAAACGTACGCTCACTAGAGTCGGGCGCTCGAAGGACTTGCGAGAGGGTGCGGCTCGCATGCAGGCGCGACGATGAGTGACCGTCCGGCAGTGACCCGCGTGGCTCCGAGTCTCGAGGTCATCCACATGACGATGCGCTTCGGCGCATTCACCGCGCTGCAAGATGCGTCGATGCGCGTGCAGTCGGGATCATTCCATGCGCTCCTCGGCGAGAATGGTGCGGGCAAGAGCACGCTGGTCAAATGCGTCATCGGCTATCAAAAGCCGACCGCAGGCGACGTGGTGTTGGACAACCATCAGGTGACGTTCAACTCCACGCGGGAGGCACACGCGGCAGGCATCGGCATGGTCTACCAGCACTTCACGCTGGTGCAGAACATGACGGTGGCCGAGAACTTGGTGCTGGTACGCGACAAGGTGCCGACGGTCGTCGATTGGAAGAAGGAGATCCGCGCGCTCGAGAGCTTCATGGAGGGCATGCCCTTCCGCGTGCCGCTCGACAAGCCCGTGCACACGCTGGCCGCGGGTGAAAAGCAGCGACTGGAGATCCTGAAGCAGCTCTATCTGGGGCGGCGGATGTTGTTCCTGGATGAACCCACGTCGGTGCTGACACCCGATGAGGCCACGCAAGTGTTGGGTCTGTTGCACGACATGACCCGCAAGAAGCAGCTGACGGTGTTGATCATCACGCATCGCTTCCGAGAGGTGACCGCGTTTTGTGACGAGGTGACAGTTCTCCGGCGCGGCAAGGCAGTGGGCGGGGGCAAGGTCTCCGAGCTCGGCATCGAGGCCATGGCCAAGCTGATGGTGGGCGAGGAGACGCTTCGGACTGCAGTGCCGCGCGCGTCGCAGGAGCGCGGCAAGCCCAAGCTGGTGGTCAAAGACGTGTGCGCGCGTGACGACGCCGGCATGGACGCCCTGAACAAGGTCTCGCTGTCGGTACACGCCGGCGAGATCGTGGGCGTGGCTGGGGTGTCGGGCAACGGACAAAGTGAACTGGTCGAGGTGTTGTGTGGTCAGCGGCACAAGACCACGGGCAGCGTCGAGGTCTCGGGCAAGCCGTATCAGGCTACGCGCGCCGAGATGCAGTCACTCAAGGTGCACGTGCTGCCCGAGTTGCCGCTCAGCAATGCCTGTGTCCCCAACATGAGCGTGGGCGAGAACATCGCATTGCGAAAGTTCGATCAACCACCGCTGAAGCGGGGCGGTTGGTTCGTGTCCGCGCGCGCGATCCGCGAGAAGGCGGCGTTGCTGATTCAGCGCTTTGGTATCAAGACGCCGTCGGCTGCGACACCGATCCGGAACCTGTCGGGCGGCAACATCCAGCGCGCGGTTCTGGCGCGCGAGCTGTCCGAACCGGCGGATGTCTTGATCACAGCGAATCCCTGCTTTGGTTTGGACTTCGCAGCGTCGGCCGACGTGCGTGCTGAGCTAGTCGACGCGCGCAACCGCGGCGCTGCAGTGTTGCTGATCTCGGAGGACCTCGAGGAGTTGATGGAGCTCTCCGATCGCTTGTGCGTGATGTTCGACGGCGCCGTGGTTCACGAGACACGACCGTCTGACACGGATGTCGCGTCGATCGGGCGTTACATGGCTGGGCATTAGACTGATGGGTCAGCTAAAACGCCACAAATTCATCGTGACGAAACAATGTGTACATATGGTCTGAGGTACTTCGAATCGCCCGTGCGGACGTACGGCCTAATGGAGGTGCTTGAAAGAATGGTGAATGTGAATCAACGGTGGCGCAGCCTGAGCTCGGGTTGTGTCGTGTCCGTGCTCTTAGCACTTACGGGATCAGTCGCGCTGGCCCAGCCGGCCCCAACCGAACCCGCGCCTGCGCCTGCAGCAGCCGAACCCGCGCCCGCACCGGTCGAAGCGCCCGCAGTGGTCACGCCACCGCAGACCACGATCCCCGAGTCGGTGCCACCGGTCGTGGCGCCTCCACCTGCCGCAGCGGAACCACCGCCGCCGCCGCCACCTCCTCCGGCTGCCGAAAAGGACGCGCGCAAGTCGCCGATGACGATGAACGCGTGGGGCCGCATCGGCTTTTCACTCCAGGGCTGGGAGGACCCCAAGAAGCTCAACAAGCTCACCAGCGATGGCGAGCTGGACCTGCTGATCAATGCCGAGATCCTGCCGATGGTCGGTCTGACCGGAAACCTGGTCGGCACCTACGGTCCGAATGCGATGAACGGCACAATCCAGGGCGACGCCGGGATCATGGACTTGATCGCGCGGCTCGACTTCGACGACGCGTTCCACGTCTGGGCCGGTCGCATGCTCGTGCCTTCGGATCGCACCAACTTCAGCGGTCCGTGGTTCATCGCACCCTGGTACTACCCGGGGTTCGTCACTCCGCACCAAGCCGTCCCCTACGGTCCACGTCAGGGTCCATTCGGTCGTAACGACGGCGCCACGGTCTGGGGCCAAGCGGCGGGCGGCACCTTCAAGTACTACGCGGGTGCGTACGACCTGTTCGATAGCAGCAGCAATCCGCTGTTCTCCGGCCGCATCAGCTTGAGCTTGTTGAGCCCGGAGCCCGGCTACTACGGCAGCAGCACGTACTACGGCAAAGACATCCTCGGCATCGGCCTCGGCGCGCAGTACAAGAAGGATGGTTCGGGCGGCGAGGACTACTCCGAGATCAACGTGGACGTCCTGTTCGAGAAGAACCTGGGTTCTTCGGGTGTGCTCGACGTCGAAGGCGCGTTCTACAAGTACATGGGCGACGAGGACGAGGAGCTCGACTACTCGTTCTTTGCGCTGGCGAGCTACCTGATCCCCAAGAAGATCGGACCGGGTCAGCTCCAGCCGCTCTTTCGCTATCAGGGCGCCAAGCCGCACGACGCCGACGCGTACTCGTTGATCGACGTTCAACTCGGGTACGTGGTCGACACGTATGCCTGTCGATTTGCACTCGGTTATCAGCACGGTGAAGCCAACGACGCTTCGAGCAACAACGTGTTCTTGGGTGTTCAGCTCCAGAAATAAGAATCCTCTTGTTTGGTTGCATGACCGCCGCCACCTCGGTGTTCGGGTGGCGGCGGGTCACGGTCGTGTCCGATATCAACCCGTACCTGAGTGGATTTCCCATGAACAGATCTCTGTTAGCGTGTTTTGTGTCGTGTCTGGCGCTGACTGCCTGTAACAAGTCGGAACCCAAGCCGGCAGAAGCGCCGGCGACCGGCACGGCGCCGGCGGCCGAAGCGCCCAAGAAGGACGAGACGCTCAAGGTCGGCTTTATCTTCGTCGGCCCACGCGACGACTTCGGCTACAACCAGGCGCACGCCGAAGGCGCGAAGTTCCTGACCGGGCTGTCGGGCATCAAGGTGCTCGAGGAAGAAAAAGTGCCCGAGACCATGGACGTCCAAAAGACCATGGAGAGCATGATCAACCTCGAAGGGGTCAAGGTCCTGTTCCCGACGTCGTTCGGTTACTTCGATCCGCACATCTTGAAGGTCGCTCAGAAGTACCCGGACGTGACGTTCCTGCACTGTGGCGGCCTGTACGATGCGACCAAGCACCCGAAGAACGTCGGCAGCTACTTCGGTTACATCGACGAGGCGCAGTACTTGAACGGCGTGGTCGCCGGCTACACCAGCAAGACCGGCAAGCTCGGCTTCATTGCGGCCAAGCCCATCCCGCAGGTGTTGCGCAACATCAACGCGTTCACGCTCGGCGCGCGCAGCGTCAACCCCAAGATCACGACCACCGTGGTGTTCACGGGCGACTGGTCGCTGCCGGTCAAGGAGGCTGATGCGGCCAACAGCCTGGTCGACCAGGGCGTGGACGTGCTGACCATGCACGTCGACAGCCCGAAGGTGATCGTGCAGACCGCGGAGAAGCGCGGCGTGTTCTCGGCCGGCTATCACACCAGCCAAGCTTCGCTCGCGCCCAAGGGCTATCTGACGGGTGCGGAGTGGAACTGGTCCAAGGTCTACGAGACGTATATCAACCAGATCAAGTCCGGCCAGCCCTGGCAGCACCTGGTGCGGGGTGGCTTGAAGGACGGCTTCGTCAAGACGTCGCCGTACGGCGCGGCCGTCAGCGCCGAAGCCAAGGCAGCCGCCGACGCGATCAAGGCCAAGATGATGGACGGCTCGTTCGTGATCTTCAAAGGCGAGCTGAAGGACAACAAGGGTGGGGTGGTGATCCCCGCCGGCACCGAGCTCAAGCAAACGGATGGCGTGCTGGAGACCATGGGCTACCTGGTGTCCGGCACCATCGGGTCGACCGGCACCGGGTCATGAGGGCGATCGCGCTGCTGCTGGTCCCGCTCGCGACAATCGGTGTCGAGTTGCTGGCGGTGTGCGCATCGTTGGGTTTGTTTGCGGTCTTCTTGACGGTGGTCGGTGCGCCACCGCTGGCCGTGTTCGCGGACATGCTGCAGGGCGCGTTCGGCTCGATGTTCTCGCTGCAGAACTCGCTGTCGCGCGCCGCGCCCCTGATGCTGACCGCGCTGTGCACCGCGCTGCCGGCGCGGATGGGCCTGGTGGTGATCGGCAACGAGGGAGCGCTGCTGTTGGGCGGCTTGACGGCGGCCGCCACGGCGATGGCGCTGGGCGGCACGCTGGGGCCGGGCTTGCTGTTGCCGGCGATGCTGATCTTTGCTGCAGCCGTGGGCGGCGGATGGATCGCGCTCTCCGGATGGCTGCGCCAGAAGCGCGGCGTGAACGAGACGATCAGCAGCTTGCTGTTGTTCTATATCGGCCTGGGCATCTTCCTGTACCTGGTCGAGGGCCCGCTGCGCGATCCCTCGAGCTTGAACAAGCCGTCGACCTACCCGGTGGGCGAGGCCAACATGCTCGGCAACTTGCCGGGCATGGACGTGCACTACGGCCTGTTGTTCGGCGTGGTGGCGTGCCTCCTGGCTTACGTGTTGATGGAGCACACGACCTTCGGCTTCGCGGCGCGCGTGGTCGGAGGCAACCCGCGCGCGGCGCAGGTCGCGGGCCTGCCCATCACGCGCTTGATGCTCACCGTGTGCACGCTCGCGGGAGCGGCTGCGGGGCTTGCGGGCGCGGTCGAAGTCGTCGCGGTCGAAGGCAGTGCCAACTCGACGCTGTACGCGGGGCTGGGCTTCGCGGGCGTGCTGGTGGCCTTCGTCGCGCGCCAGCACGCGCTGGCGATCCTGATCGTCGCGGTGTTGATGGGCGGCATTGAAGCCAGCGGCGGCGTGCTGCAGCGCCGGCACGATCTGCCGGACGCGGCCGTCGACGTGTTCAAGGGCATCCTGTTCCTGGTGATCCTGGCCAGCGAGACCTACGTCGCGCGCGCACAAGCGTTCGCGCAGCGCTGGGTGGCCGAGCATGCGCCGGCCGAATCGGCCACGGGTAGCCCCGTCGGCAGCGTGGCCGCGGCGCCGCGCGCATCGACATAGCTGCGAGAACGACGATGAACGAGAGCTTGGGAATCTGGGGTGTACCGCTGGCGATGCTGGGTGGGATGATCCGCGTCAGCACGCCGTATTTGTTCGTCAGTCTGGGCGAGACGCTGACCGAAAAGAGCGGCCGCATCAACCTGGGCCTGGAGGGCACGTTGCTCCTGGGTGCGGTCAGCGCTTACGGCGTGTCGTACCTCACGGGCAGCCCGTGGCTGGGCGTGCTTGCAGCTGGAAGCTGCGGCGTGTTCCTGGGCGCGGTGCACGCGGTGCTGTGCAGCCGGCCCCGGGTCAACGACGTGGCGGTGGGCATCGCCATGATGCTGTTCGGCATGGGCCTGTCGTTCTACGTGGGCAAGCCGTTGATCCAGCCGGAGGCGCCGCAGCTGCCCGCGCTGGAGCTCGGAGCGTTCAGCGCCAACTCCGCGGTACGCGACGCGCTGCGCGTGAATCCATTGTTCCTGCTCGGCATCGCGCTGGCGTTCGTGCTGCGCTTCGGCCTGCAGAACACGCGCTGGGGCCTGACGCTGCGCACGGTCGGCGAGAGCGCGGACACGGCGCGCGCGCTGGGCTACTCGGTGGACCGCGTGCGCCTCTTGGCGACGATGGCCGGCGGCTTCCTCTCGGGCATCGGCGGCTCGTTCCTGTCGCTCTACTACCCGGGCGTCTGGAACGAGGGCCTGTCCAGCGGCCAGGGTTTGATCGCGGTAGCACTGGTGATCTTCGCGCGCTGGAACCCGATCTACTGCCTCTACGCCTCGCTGATCTACGGCGCCGCCGGCTCGCTCGGACCTGCTTTACAAGCGATCGGCGTCGAAGTCAGCGCGCACCTGCTGGGTGCGCTGCCAGCAGCGCTCACGCTCGCGATCATGATCGCGACCAGCTCGGCCGAACGCAAGCTGGCCGGTGCGCCCGCCGAGTTGGGTGTTAGCAACTAGAAAACTAACATCCACTGCGGCGCACAGCCGCAAGCCGTGTATGCTCGCGGCCCGTGCCTCGCATGGACTCACGATCGCGTGTCAGCACCCCGCGCTGCGTGCTGCTGGCGAGCGTCAGCCTACTGCTCGCCGCACACGCGCACGCAGACTCGAGCGAGAATCCATTCGGCGCCAAGGGCCAGCTCGTGCCACTGGCGGGGGCCAGCATCGCGGTCGAGCTCGGGGCGGGTGCGCCTGGAACGGGTGGCGAGCTGGGCCGCGACATCTCGATCAGTCTCTCGCCCCAGGTGCTGTACTTCTGCGCGCGCAACCTCATGTGCGGCGTGGGGGTCGATCTCAGCATCGTGGATCGCGATCTGCTCGCGTTTCCTTACAATGAGCTCGATCTCGGTGTGAGCGTCGGTGTGGGTGTGCACGTTCCGCTGAGCGCGACGCTCGGCCTGCTTCCGCGGTTATGGCTGAACGCTGGCTACATGCGCCGCAAGTTCAAGGATTTCGACTTCGCAGCACCGAGCTTCGACGACCCGACGTTTCAGAGCGAACCCGCCAGCCTCACCAAGGGCTCTTACGTCGGTCTCGAGCTGATACTGCCTCTGGCGTTTCAGCTGGCACAGGCGACGTTCATCTCGGTCGGTCCGAGCGTGCGGTTCCACTGGGCGATCGTGCACGGCACGCGCTCGCTGGACTATGGCGTGAGCGCGGGCATCGGGAGGTACTTCTGATGCGTGCGTTCTTGTTCATGCTGGGGTTGTGCTGCGCGTGGTGTGCCAGCGCGCGTGCGCAAGACGAAGCTGCGTTGGGCGAGCGCGGCCAGTGGCTGCTCCGTGGATCGCTGGGCGTGAGCGCACGGATGGCGAAAGAAATGCGGCCAGAAAATGCCAATCCGAGGCGACTCGGCGTCGACACCTTCCGGCTCTGGATCTCGCCCAGCGTCAGCTTGTTCGTCGCGAAGGACTTCGCTCTCGGTGCGTCTCTCAGCATCGGGATGGATCGGAATGAACGCGAGGACGGGTTGCAGTTCAACGCAACCGGGTTCGGCGCCAGCGCCTTGTTCGCATATCGCATCGGCCTCGGCACGGAGGCGTTCATACTCCCCGAGCTCGGGCTGGGCGCAACCTACGTGGACCGCAGCCTGGGCGGGGAACCCACGGGCGAGTTCGATGGGGGGCTACCTCCCGACCAGTGGATCTCCGGGAGCGTACTGCACGCCGGCCTCTACGTACCGTTCGCAGTCGTGCTCGGCCCGCGCTTCTACGCCGGCGTCGGTCCGTACGCGCGACTGGAATACGCCAGCGACACCGCGACCCCGCGCGGCGACGACTGGAACATCGGCATCGGAATCGCGACCGAGTTCGGCACCTGGCTGTGACTCAGTCACACGGCGCGCGGGACATTCGCGTAGCGGGCCAGGAATAACATGTAGATGCCGTACGCGACCAAGCCGGCCGAGACCACGCCGAGCAGCAGCGTGCCCCACGGTTGGCTCGCGAGCTCGCGCAGCGCACCGCCGAAGGTCTCGACTTCGCTCGCACGCGACTCGACCGCTGCGATGACGAACGAAGTGCCGACGATCGTGAACACGCTGCCACGCGCCGCGACGCCGACGCGCGCGATCTGTCGCACGCTCTGCCGATTGCGCAGCTCACTACCGTCGAGCTCGCGCGCGACGCGCCCGCTGAGCGCGCGGTAAACCTCGACGAGGCCGTACCCGATCACCGAGAGCCCTGCGATGCCGAGCACGAGGCTGCCTGCGCCACGATTGAGCCACTCGATCACCGCTTGCTTGCTGCCGCTACCACCGCCGCTGCCAGCGGCGAGCTCGAACGCGTAAATCCCGAGCAGGGTGTGCGAGATCGACGAAACCCCGTAACCCAGGCGCTGGAGGAGCGCGGCACCGCGCCGTCCGTGGTGCTCCGGGTCGAGCAGCGCGCGCACGGCGGCCCACAGGGCGTAACAGATCAAGCCAAAGCTCACGGCGTAGAGCAGCGGCTCGCCCCAGGCCGTCTCGCCGATGCGCCGCACGGCGCCCTTGCTGTCCGTGATGCGACCACCGGACAGCCCGAGGGCCGTCAACAGAGCGAGCGCGCCAACCATTCCGTAGATCAACCCGTGTGTGAGATAGCCGAGCCGCGCCGCGATCACGACACCGCGAGCGGACGCGCGCTTGACCTCGGGGACTGCTGCTGTGAGCGGCACGGGTGGAAGATATGCACAGCGGGGCGGTCGACAAGGCTTGCTGCACGACGTAGAAGCAAGTCGGGGCGAGTGCCTTTCCCTGCTCACCCTCGGGTCGTTCCATGCGCGCGGCAAGCAGCTGGCGAGACGTTCGCATCTACACGGTCGGCCATTCGACGCGCACGCTCGACGAGCTGATCGCGCTCCTGCGAACGTTCGGCGTCTCGACGGTGGCGGACATCAGGACGATTCCGCGCACGCGTCATAACCCACAGTTCGAACGCGAAACGCTGCGCTCGGCGCTCCGCCGGCAGCGCCTCGGGTACCGGCATCTCCCTGCGCTCGGGGGCCTGCGGCGCGCGCGGGGCGACACACCGAACAGCGGGTGGCGTAACGCGAGCTTCCGAGGCTACGCGGACTACATGCTGACCGAGGAGTTCGGCGCTGGATTGGCCGAGTTGCGCGAGCTGGCAGCTGGCGGAACGGTGGCGCTGATGTGCGCCGAGGCCGTTCCCTGGCGTTGCCATCGCTCGCTGGTTGCCGACGCGTTGACGGTTCGTGGTGCGGACGTCGAACACATCACCAGCGCCAAGCGCGCGACGCCGCACCACCTCACGGAGTTCGCGCATGTCGACGGCCTTCGCATCACGTATCCCGCCGACAGCGGCTCGCTCATCGCCACGCAGGCTCCGTTTCACCTCGAGGCGACGGTGCGCGTCCTGCAGCGGCGGCCGACCAACCTCGTCGATGTCTGGGACGAGGGTCGCTACCTGCGAGTCCTCGAGCTCCGAGATGGCTTGGCGCTGATCGAAGCCAGCAATCCGGGCACGATCGATCGACCCGAGCTACGATTCCGCGTGCTCGAGGGGGACGACTCTCGCTCCGCGCACCGGATGATCTCCGAGGCGTTGCAGAGGGTGCTGGGCTTGCAGCTGGATGCTCAGCGCTTGCAGCGGCTGCTCGAAGCCGAGCGCAAGTTCGGCTCCGTTGCGATCGCGCTGCGGGGCATGCGGCCGCCGCGCTTTCCCACGCTCTTCGAGACGTTCGCGAACGTCATCCCTTTCCAGCAGGTGAGCCTCGATGCCGGCGTCGCGATCGTCCGACGTCTGGTAGCGCGCTTTGGCCGGTCCCTGCTTCACGATGGGCAGAAGCGTTACGCGTTTCCAGCCGCTGCCGCGCTCGCGCAGGCGCGGCTCGACACGATTCGAGCTTGCGGCTTGAGCGCCAGGAAGGCCGAGACGCTCCGCAGCGTCGCCAGGGCGATCGCTGCGGGAGACCTGACCGAGGCCGAGCTCACGCAACTCAGCAGCGCCGAGGCGATGCGATCGCTGACCGCAATTCACGGGATCGGCAGCTGGAGCGCGGGCTTGATTCTCCTGCGCGGTCTCGGTCGCCTGGATGTGTTCCCGCAGGGCGACGTCGGCGTCATCCGCGGCCTCACGCACTTGTTGCAGATCCAACCCGGCCCCGCGCTCGAGCGCGTGGTCCGTCGTTTCGGTGAACACTGCGGGTACCTGTACTTCTGCTCGCTCGGCGGCGCACTCCTGGCGAAAGGCCTCATTCATCCCGCCGCCGCGACACAGTCATGAAGCCCGAAGCTCTCGGTTCCCGGCGCCGGCACGTCGGCCGGCATTAGCCCCTGCGCCAGGTGCGGTATCCTGCGCCGCCGTCGGCTTTAGTCCTTGTCCTTGCCCTTGTTGCCGTTGCCGTTGCCGTTGCCGTTGCCGTTGCCGTTGCCGTTGCCGTTGCCGTTGCCGTTGCCGTTGCTGTTGCCGTTGCCGTTGCTGTTGCCGTTGCCGTTGCTGTTGCCGTTGCCGTTGCCGTTGCTGTTGCCGTTGCCGTTGCCGTTGCCGTTGCCGTTGCCGTTGCCGTTGCCGTTGTTGCCGTTGCCGTTGTTGCCGTTGCCGTTGCTGCCGTCGCCGCCCTTACCGCTGGCTCCGCCTACCTGGCTGTTCCCGTTGTTCCCACCGGTATTTCCGTTGTTAGGCCTCGAGCCGTTCCCGCCGCTGTCGCTACCGGTTCCGCCCTTCGAACCAGCCGCGCCATCTCCATCCCCCTCGTTCCCGTTGCCACCCGCGCCGTTGTTGTTATTGCCGCGCGTACCCGCTCCGGCGCCGGCATTGCCTGCACCAGCGTTGCCGCTCGCGGATCCGCGGTCGAGGCCCGGCGCTGCGGGTGTGCTTCCCGCGCCCGGCGCCGAGGCGGGTGGTTGCATTGCACCCGCTGACCCCGGGGCCTGCGGGCGCTGCGACGCGGGCGATTCTCCCGCGCCAGCTCCACCGGCGGCTCCGGCCGAAGCTGAAGCCATCGGCGGCATGGATCGTGTGCCAGCGGCGCTTCCACCCGCCGCTGAAGGCTGCATCGGACCAGCCGCTCCTGCAGCCAATGGCGGCGCCTCGGCACCGGCACTCGCATTCGCCGGTTGCGCCGTCGCCGCCGCGCCAGCCGAAGCGCTCGGCTTCGCGCCACCCGCGTCGTCCACCGGTTGCTCGCCTGAACCTGCTCGCGCCGATGGTTGCGCAGCACCGCTCACGCCAGCCGAGGTACCCGGCTGCGCAACGTGTCCAGCCGCCCCGGACGCATCCGCGCCCGCTCCGACCTCACCCGCGTGCTGCGCGCCGCCATCGCGCGAACTTCGCGCCGAATTGCCGCTGCGCACACAGATGTGGTCCGGCGAGCACTCGTAGCCGGCAACGCAGCGCCCATCCGGCGAACAGCTATGGTGCTCGAGACTCTGGTCGACGCTTGGCGAACAGCTGACGCCGATCGCAACCACGCAGACCGAAATCATGAGGCGCACCCACGACACGCGGTCGACATACGCACCAGCGCTCGCCGGCCAAGTCGGGTGGAGCACGAGCCCCCGAGGAGCGAGTGTGAAGCGTCCTGACCACGCGTCGCACACCTCAGCGATCCTTGTTTGGGTCGACGACCACGATGTCGTCGGCCGGTGGAACCAGCGCTGCAGCTGCAGGCGTCAGCGTGATCTTCCCGCCGGGGGCGCGCCGCATCAGAAGGCCCGCGCCCACGATGTCACGCCCATACGGTGTGTTGGAGCTGAAGCGGACTCGACCCACGTGCACGACCGCGCGCAGCTCGAGATCGAGTGCCGCGACGGAGGCTCGCGCGTCGCGCACGAACGCTACCGCCGCCATGGGTTCGGCGAAGAGCGCCAAGCAGCCATCGCCCATGTGTTGCAGGTAATGGCCTTGCGCGCGCGCGAATGTGTTGGCCCACAGCTCGACGAACACCGCCCAGAGCGCGTCTTCGTCTTCAAAGCTCAGGTGAGTCGACAGCTTGGTTGACGAGACTGTGTCCAAAAAAACAATCGCCGAGATTGGTGGGAGGCCTGCGTCGAGCGTAACGAGCGAAGGAAAGGAGCGTTGCAAGCCTGGCGCCCAAACGGCGAAGATCTCCGTCCAGGCAGGGATATCGCGGACGCGATGCCACCCCAGGCTGAACAACCGAATCTCGTGGCCGACGTCATCTGCAACGAGCTCACGGATCGCTCGGCTCGCAACGATCTGTCCGCCGTGCGCAGTCGAGCGCAAGCGCGCGGCGCGGTTGACTGCGACCCCGGCATAGTCGGATCCACGGCGCTGGATCTCGCCCGCATGCAATGCGATCCGCAAGCTGAGCTGGATACCGCCAACCGATGCTTGCTCGAGCAACAGTCGCTGGAGCGCGACAGAGGCGCGAACCGCATCGGATGCGAGCTGGAAGCAAGCGAAGTGACTGTCGCCTTCGCCCCGCTCCGGCTCGAGCATGCCGCCGTGGGCATTCACGATCTCGAACACGCTTCGGTCGAGACGCTCGAGCAGCCCTGCCATGTGCGGAGCGTGCTCCTGCCACAAGCGGCTGCTGCCCTCGATATCCGTGAGCATCAGGACGAGGATCTCCGTACGCTCGGCCATCGGCGCGCAGCATAGGCCGGCGTGTGCACCGCGCGAAGAGTTCCGATTGCGGCGATACGTTAAAGCGAGTGGTCCAGCTCACAGGCTATCCAGGGGCTACGCGCGGCGCTCTCGCATCCGCACCAACAGCGTGCCGGTCATCCCCGGCAACAACGTGTCGCACCAGCCCTCGCCGCGAAACGTGTATCGCAGCTGGACGGCCGTTCCACGCTCGAGGGCGGGCCTCACGTCGTCGATGGAGCGGTTGGCGTTGTCGGAGTAGAGCTCGGCACCGGACTTGAACGCGATTGCCTCGATCACGCACAGCGCCGCGATATCCGCGAGTAGGGTGTCGAGCGTGCTTTCGTCCAATACTGCACGCTGGAGATCCGCGAGGTCGATCTCTTCTGCTGCTGGATCCGTCATGACGATACCGAGTGCGCTGCGAGCTTGATCGCATTGTGCGGGGCCGGACACGCGGCCACGCACTCGCCACAGCCGTTGCAACGCGTGACGTCGACAGTCGGGCGACCGGCATCATCGAGGACGATGGCCTTCTCGACCGGGCAGCGCTCGCTGCAGACCCAGCAGGCGCTGCCTTGCCACGCGAGGCAGGCCGATCGAACGATCGTCACCGGTCCACCCAGCTCGGTAGCAGCTTGATTGCGTTGCTGCACCTCCCACGGCGGAACGGCGGCGCGCGTCACGCCGACGTTCGTCGTCTCGACGGGTTCGACGGGGGCTTTCACGGCAAACTGAGGCAGCTCGGCTGGAGCAGCTGGCCTCCGCGCATAGAAGGCATCGAGCGAGAAGCTCTTTTCGGTGCGCTCGTCGCTCGGCAGATTGAACAGGGCGCGCCGCGAGATCTTGTGAGTCATAGGTTCTTCTCTCCTCGGGGTACCCGCTGATCGAGCGCGGCGCTCGGCGCGTGACACTGTTGACAGGATGCACGCCACGCATGGGACGAGCGCAATCCGAGCTGTCCTTCCGGCCCGTGGCAGCTCGTGCATTCTTCGCGCATCCAGCTCGGATGCGGGATCGTCGGGGGCGCTCCGGCCCAGGCACGCGTGCCTTTTCCCCAGTCATGGCCGGTGAAGGTGTTCGCGACGGCCTCGCCGCTCGGCTCGGGACCCGGGTAGGCTCCGACGACATGGCACTGCACGCAGTGGGTCTGACGGGCATGGCTCATCCGCGGCGCGATTCGCCCGGCGACGTTCGCACCCCGCTCGTGGCAGACGAGACAGCCCGAGGGCTCGAGCTGTCCGACCGCGTGCGGAATCGTCGGCGGCGCTCCGTCGTACGCGCGGCGTTCTCGTCGTCGCGCGACCGCGCGGGCTCGCTCTTCATCGGAGAGAGGGACTGCTTCGAGCGGATTGGGCAGGCCGCGCGTCAACACCTCACTGGTATTGGCGTAGATGCCGGCATTGGCACGATAGTCCGTCACTCGCATGTCGCCGTAGCGTGGAACCGACTTGGCGTGGGGTGCGACGTCGGCTGCAATCGAGCGGCCGGCCGATGGCGGGACGGTCGAATGCTCGGATCGACCCGTCTCACGCGTGCCGGTGAAGAAGCCCGCGAATGCGAGCGCGATCACCGCAGCGGATGCAGTGTAGACACCGCGTGACGGCGGCTGCATCGACGTGGTCATGGCACACGCGGGCGCTTTCGCACGCGGACCGCGCACTTCTTGTAGTCCGGCTGCTTGGAGAACGGATCGTGCGCGTCGAGCGTGAGGTAGTTGATGGGCAGGTTCTCATCGAAGAACGGTACGAAGATCGTGCCCGGGGGCGGTGCGCCGCGGCCGTCGATCCAGACCGGGATGTCGAGCTTGCCGCGACGCGTCTCCAGCGTGACGACTTCGCCGTTCGCGATACCGAGGGTGCGCGCGTCCTCGCGGTGCATCTCCGCGTATGCCGATGGCATCGCACGAAAGAGCTGCGGGATTCGCCGCGTCATCGTCCCGGTATGCCAGTGTTCGAGCACGCGGCCGGTCGAGAGCCAGAACGGGTACTCGGCGTCCGGAGACTCCGGCGGCGGCTCATACGGGCGAAACCAGATCTGGGCGAGGTCGTCGTGCGATGTCGAGTGGTAGAACTGAAAGCCGGCCCCGCGCTTCACGTAGCTGTCGTCGAACTCGGCAAACCGGAACTTGGTTTCGCGCCAGGTGCCGTCCGGCTGCTCCACCACCGGCCACCGTAGCCCGCGAGCCTTCACGTATTCGCCGTAGGGCGCGAGGTCCTTGTGCTTGAAGCGCGAGAACTTCCGGTACTCGTCGAACAGGTACTGGTCGACGTTCAGATCGTAGTAGTGCGCGAAGTCCCAGATCGGGACGGGCTTGCCGTCTTTCTCGATGTGGAAGAGGAACTTGCCGTCCTTGTCCTTGAGGCCGGGATGACCGAGGTCGAACAACCGCTTCGACACCGCGATGATCTGCCACGCGTCGTCGCGCGCTTCCCCGGGCGGGTCCACCATCTTGAACCACTGTTGCGTGCGCCGCTCCGAGTTGCCGTACATCCCGTTCTTCTCGACCCACATGGCGCTCGGCAGGATGAGATCCGCGAGGCGCGTCGTCGCGGTCGGGTAGACGTCGGATGCAATGATGAACTTGTCTTCGACCTTTCGAGCTGCCCCGATGAGCTCGTGGAAGTTCGGTAGCGACTGGCCGGGGTTCGTGACCATCGTCCAGATCGTGTGTATGTCGCCGCCTTGCGCCGCGGGGGTACACAGCTTTCTCCACAGCGCGACGGTGTGATAGCCGGGCTTCGCGGAGATGCGCCCGCGCGGCAGGTTCCAGATATCCTCGGCCTTCTCGCGATGTCCCGCGTCGGTCACGTTGAGACCGCCGGGGAGGTTGTTCATGGTGGTACCCACTTCGCGCGCGGTTCCACATGCCGACGGTTGGCCGGTGAGGCTCGTGGGCGCATCGCCCGGCCTGCCGAAGTGACCGCTCAGGAGGTGAAGGCCGTGCACCAGCGTGTTGATCGCAGTGCCCCGCGTGTGCTGGTTCATCCCCATGCACCACAGGCTCGTGATGCGGATGTCCTTCCGCCCGAACAGCTCGGCGAGCATCCGAATACTCGCGGCGGGAACACCGCTGATCTGTTCGACTCGCTCGGGCGTGTATTCGCTGATGCGCTTCTTGTACTCGTCGAAGCTGATGGCTTTTCCCTCGAGCGAGGGCGGATCCGAGTCGGCGCGGAACGCGCAGTGCTTCTTGACGAAGTCCGCGTCGTACGTGCCCCTCTCGATCAGCAGGTTCGCGATGCCATTCGCGATCGCGAGATCGGTGTTCGGGCGGAACAATAGAAAGTGCTGCGCGTGTTGCGTCGAGCGCGTACGCCGGGTGCCGATGTCGATGAACGTGATGTTCTCGCCGCGCGCACGCCGGTCGATGAAGCGCGAGAAGAGGACAGGGTGCATCTCGGCGGGGTTGTTGCCCCACGTGATCAGCGCATCGCACTTGTCGAGGTCTTCGTAGCACCCGGCGGGCTCATCGACGCCGTAGGTGGCGAGAAACCCGGTCACGGCCGAGGCCATACAGAGCCTGGCATTCGGCTCGATCAGGTTCGTCGCGAGCCCGCCCTTGATCAGCTTGTTGGCTGCGTACCCCTCGGGGATCGTCCATTGGCCGCTGCCGTAGATCGCGAAGCCCTTGGGGTCTTTCATGACCCGCTGCGCGACCACGTCGATCGCCTCATCCCAGCCGATCGCCGCGTACGATCCGTCCTTCTTGCGCAACAGCGGCCTGGTCAGCCGATCCGCTCCGTAGAGCGCGAGCCCGACGTGGTAGCCCTTCACGCACAGCAGGCCTTTGTTGACGTCCGCGTTTACGTCTCCCGCGATCGCCACGACCTTGCCTCGCTGGACGCCGACCTGAACGTGGCAGCCCGTTCCACAGAAGCGGCACGGGGCCTTGTCCCAGGTCACATCCTGAGGAAAACGCCCCTGCATCGGGTCGCCCGGCGCTGCCTGCGCCTTCGCGTCGCCGAGCGCGAGGCGCCTCGCCGCTTCGGTCGCCACGGCCATGGCACTTAGCTTGAGGAAGTCACGCCGCTCCACGCTCATCCTCGCTTCGAGCGCGTCCGAACCGAATCGGCGCATCGACGTCAGAGTTGGGATCGAAGTCGACACGCACGACGTGCACCCCGACCACGCCTGGAATGCGCCCGATCTCTTCCACGAGTTGCTCCGCGGCGGCCAAACCATCCGTCGTGGTCACGACAGGAAGGTGTGCGTCGATAGCGTCTCCCAGCTCGAGCCGGGAGTCACCTTCCAGCGTCGTTCGTGCAGCGCGACGCAGACTATCGTCCTCGCCCAGAGTTACGACCAGTGCGCTCGTCACCATGTTTTGCCCGGCGGCACGGTACCATGGCGCTTTGTCTATCGTATAGTGACGGCCGGCGGCGATGCGCGCGACCACAACAATCCTCGTCGGCTGCGTCCTCGGACATGTATTGACTAGCGGCGCGTGCACGCGTGATCGCGTCGATCCGCCGCGCGCGTTGCCGCAAGCCGCAGGACCGTTTCCTACCACGATCCACGCTTCGCCGAAGCTGACGTCGATCCCGGTGCAAGCGCCCGATGGGCACACGGAACGCGTTGCGTGCGCCTCGTGTCACTCCCTCAAGCCCATCAAGCCGCTTCCGGAGCAGGCGAAAGATTTGCGCGAGTTCCATCAGGGCCTCACGTTCCGCCATGGGGAGCTGACGTGCGCACACTGTCACGTACCCGGCGCGCGGAGCCACGATACGCTCCACCTCGCGAACGGCGACCTCCTGCCCATGGTCGATGCGTTGCGCCTGTGCGCGCAGTGCCACGGGCCGCAGTACCGCGACTACTCGCACGGATCGCACGGGGGTATGCAGGGATTCTTTTCGACCAAGTTCGGGCCGCGCACGCGCAATAATTGCGTCGACTGTCACGACCCCCACTCACCCAGATTTCAAGGCGGAATGCCCGTCCTGCCGCCGAAGGATCGAGGTACGCTCATGTCGCTGCGGGGAAGTCATGGCTGACGCGGTCGGTCGCCGGCTCACGCTCAAGATCCTCGGAGGCACGCTCGGTGCCGGAGCGTTCACGTACGCGATCGCTCCGCTGCGCGATTTCGGCAAGACGACGTCGATCGACGAGTTTCTGCAGCGACACTACAAGGAGATGTCCTCCGCCGAGCTGGCGGCCGTTCTGCGGAGACTCGAGGCCGATGCGGAAGCGAAGTATGGTCGCAAGGTCACGATCGGCGATCACAGGCCGATCGACGGCGTGGAGTATGGGTACGCGCTCAACCTGAGCGTCTGCATCGGTTGCCGGCGCTGCGCCGAGGCTTGCCACGTCGAGAACAACCACGACCGGACCACGAACAACAGCTATATCCGCGTGCTCGAGATGGAGCAGGGTTCCTTCGATCTCGAGAAGGGCAACGCCGCCTACGACCACGCCGTGCCGGCACCGGGCAAGTACTACATGCCGATCCAGTGCCAGCAGTGCGACAACGCGCCCTGCGTGAAGGTCTGCCCTGTGCAAGCCACGTGGAAGGAGAAGGACGGCATCGTCGTCGTCGACTACAACTGGTGCATCGGCTGTCGATACTGTGAGGCCGCATGCCCCTACCACGCGCGGCGATTCAACTGGACGAAACCCGAGATCCCGGCTGACGAGATCAACCCCAATCAGAGCTACCTCTCGAACCGAGTGCGCCCGCAGGGGGTCGTCGAGAAGTGCACGTTCTGCCTTCATCGCACGCGAGAGGGTCGCAATCCAGCCTGCCTCGAGGCGTGTCCCACGGGAGCTCGCGTCTTTGGCAACCTGCTCGATCCGAAGAGCGAGATCCGCTGGGTCCTCGAGAACAAGCGGGTGTTCGTGCTCAAAGAGGAGCTCGGCACGCGGCCGCGCTTCTTCTATTTCTTCGACGAGTGAGCGATGAACACACCCACACATCTCGCCAGCTATCCCCGGTTCATCTGGACGCTGCTCGTCCAGAGTACCGAGGGTAGCGTCCGCTTCTACGCCTTCATGACGTTACTCACTGCGATCGCGCTCGTGGGGGCGAATGCGTGGGCACACCAGGTCGTGCACGGCATGGTCGTCACTGGATTAACGGACCACGTCTCGTGGGGGCTCTACATCGCAAACTTCACCTTCGGTGTCGGCCTCGCAGCCGGCGCCGTGATGATGGTCATCCCCGCGTACCTCTACGACGACCACGACATGCACGAGGTCGTGATCCTCGGGGAGATCCTCGCCATCGCGGCGATCACCGTCTGCATTGGATTCGTCGTGGTCGACATGGGTCGGCCCGATCGGCTCTGGCACATCATGCCGGGGATCGGTCGATTCAACTGGCCCATCTCCATGCTGACCTGGGACGTGCTCGTGTTGAACGGCTACCTGCTCCTCAACCTCCACATCACCGGGTACCTCCTGTACATGAGGTACCTCGGCAGGACCCCGAATCCGCGCTGGTACGTTCCCTTCGTGTTTCTCTCGATCGGCTGGGCGATCTCGATCCACAGCGTGACGGCGTTTCTCTACAGCGGACTCGGTGGGCGTCCGTTTTGGAACTCTGCGCTGCTCGCACCGCGCTTCATCGTCACGGCGTTCGTCACGGGCCCGTGTTTCGTCATCGTTCTCTTGCAGCTCGTCCGGCGCTACTACAGCTCGTTCCACATCCCCGAAGGGCCGATCAACACGCTCGTGGCGGTGCTTCGCGTCACGATCGTCATCAACTTCTTCATGCTCGGCTCCGAGCTCTTCACGGCGTTCTACACCGGAGGCGGTCACGCCGCAGCCGCCAAGTACCTGTTCTTCGGCGAGCACGGCAAGCACGGTCTCGTCCCGTGGATCTGGACCGCGATTGCACTCAATACGATCGCGCTCGCGCTCCTCGTCGCGCACCGACAGACTGGACGCTTGCGCTATCTCAACACCGCGTGCGGCTGTGCGTTCGCGGGCGTCTGGATCGAAAAGGGGATGGGGCTCATCGTGCCGGGCTTCATTCCGAGCACACTGCATGAGCTCGTCGAGTACAGCCCGAGCCTGACGGAGTGGAAGGTGACCGCGGGTGTGTGGGCGCTCGGCTTCGGTGTTCTAACAGTAGGCCTGAAGATCGCGTTGCCAGTGCTGAGCGGGCGCCTGCGTTTTCAAGCTGATGCCAAGCAGTAGGCGTGATGAGCCATCACACGATTCGGAAGTCCGTGAAGACGCCCATCGCGCACATGCGGATGTAGAAATCGGTGAAGGCGACCCAGACGAGGCTGATCCACGCGTACCGCTGGTGATGGCAGTTCAGCTTGGTGGATGCTTCGTAGACCGTCCGGCGCACGGGGTCACGGGAGAGGATGTCCTTGAAGCCCCCGATGGCGTGGCGCCAGGAGTGACAGCTGAGCAAGTACAGCGTCAGCAAGGTGGTGTTCAGCGTGATGACGAGCGTCCCGACGCCGATGCCGAAGTGTTGGACGCCGCTGGCCGGATCCGCGAACCACAGCGCGTGCCAGGCGTCGTAAGTCAGGATCGGTACGTACGCCACGGCGCCGTACATGAAGTACCGATGCAAGTTCTGCACGATCAGCGGAAACGCGCGCTCGCCCGTGTATTTCTTGTGAGGTCCGGCGACACCGCAAGCCGGAGGCGCGCCCCAGAACGCCTTGTAGTAAGCGCCACGGTAGTAGTAACAGGTCACCCGAAAGCCACCGGGGAACACCAGCGCGATCATCGCCGGGCTGTATGCGAGGAACGACGGCCAGAACGGCGGCGCACCGGGGCCGAACCAGGCATGCTGCGAATCGCCCCAAAGCACCGGCGAATACACGGGTGAGAGATAGTTGCCGAACTCGAAGTACTCACCCTGCAGCAGCGCCCACGTGAGATAGGTGAGCATGCTGCTCAACGCCACCAACACGATCAACGGTTGCGCCCACCAAGCATCCGACCGCGAAGTCGAACCGAACCCTTCTTGAGGCGCGAGCGGGAGGCGCACTTGGGCCATGTGAGCTCCGGGGCTTTTGAAAGCGTCCGGGAGCTAGTAGCAGCGCAGCAGCCGAAACTCAACCGCGGCGGGTTGGCGGTTCCGCGCTAGCCCTCGCGCTCGAGCCAGTCTCTCGGCCGCTCGTCATCGCACGAATAGCCCGGACCGAGGCACGTCGGCCGGCGATCGCACGTTCCGGCGACGTGCCTGACCGGGTCTTCGCCGCATTCCACGACGAGCCGCACCCCCGGCGGAGGGATGGCCTTGGGGGTCCACTGAATCATCCCTGGCGAGGTATCCGTGCAGAGTCGGAGCGGGGTAGACGGCTCGAGGTAGAAGCCCTCGCCCTTCGGAACGAGCTTCCCCGCCGCGTCGTGCTCGAGTGGTGCCTGGCGTAGCTCGCACAGTGTTCGACCGCGTTCGGTGCGCGTGGGGAGATCGCCGGAAGGCGCCGACAACACGTCCGGCAGATCCTCGCACGTGGCCGGTGTGAACGGTTCATCGGGGTCGACCGCGCTCGGCAGCTCCCAGGTCACGCGACACGGCACGTGTCCATCGGCGTCGCGCGCGACCGGCTTCAGGAGGCACACCGGTCCGCCGCTCTCCAGGCGCTTGGCAATGACGCCCGCGACGGTGGCCAACGCCTCACTGAGGTCGTAGTCACAGATCGAGCGCAACACCACGTTGGTCGGCCAGGCAGCAGCCAGCTCGATGAGACGTCGAGGCGCGTATGCGGTCGCAGCCGGAGTCACGCACGAAGGGGAGTTCGCAGCGGAAGGCAGGAGCCTCGAATCGTCCAACATGCGCCGGTAGATCACGGCGGCATCTGCGTCCGACACGTCTTCCCCACGCGGGCGCACGAGCAGGTCGGTTGGGATGCCTGCGACCACGACGATGTTCAGATATTGATCCAGGCCGGGCCGCAGTGAGCGGAATCGACGCAAGAAGTCCTGCACGGTGCCGGGTGAAGCGTCGTCGCGATCCGTCACGATCACCAGCACGAGCGCGGAGGGGCCGTTGGGCGTCGAGCTTTCGAAGTCGAGGTTCCTGCCGAATGCCTGGAGCGCCGCTTCCAGTGGCTGGCTCACCGTGCACGAGTCTTCAGGCAGATCTGCGATGCAGCTCATGGCGGCACCGGTGTCTGCGTCATCGTGATATCCCCGACGGTGCCAGACGTAGTCCCCGCGCGACGCTTGACAGCCATTCGCCCCCTGCAGCCTCGCGTCGAGGCCGCTCTCGCTGCAGCCATCCGCTGCCGGACCGCCCAAGTCTGCACTCACGACGCCGACGTGGACGTTCCTGGACAAATCCCACCGAGCGCCGCCTCGCGTCCAGCCTTCGGTCAGGAACCGCGCAGCGTCTGGGATCTGCGAGAGCAGCGCTGGTTTCTCCTCTGCCATCGACGGCGATGTGTCCACGACGAACAACACATCGAGCCGATCGCTCAACTCGACCGTCCCGCCGTAACGCTCGGCAGGCGAGTCACAGGTCGCGTCGGGCTCGCGCCGTACCTCGCCGCACGCCGCCGCTGAGAGCAACAAGACCGCGCACGCAAGCCGCTGCATCCATGCACCCCCTCGCATGCCGAGAGCTTCCAGCAAGGCGGATGCCAGCTCACGCGAAGTACACGGCTTCCGCACGCCCGAAGTTGCCAACCCGGTTGGCAAAACGTCAACCCCGGTGCCGAGGTTCAGCGGCCGCCAAACGGATCGATCAGACCATCGCTCAAGCGTAGGCTCGTGATCGGACGCTCCGGCAACGTGTCAGTGCTCGAGTCCGCGCGCTTGGGGGAGGGCTTGTCTGCAGCCGGGCTCGTCTGCGACGTCCGGCGCTGCGCGCTCGGGACGCGCTCGGGATCTCGAGCTGCTCTCGCCGCTTTCCTGGCTTCGCGCACGTCCGCGACTGCCTCGAGCTCGCGGACTTTGGTCGTCGGCTCGAGGGTAGGCTCTTCCCGTTCTTGGCTCGCCAGGTCCGGCTCCTGCAGCATCGTTTCGATCGTCGCCGATGCTTGCTCCGCGGGGTTCCTTCTCGTGGCCCAGCTACCCGCGACCACGAACGCGAGCGCGGCCACGACCGCAGCGATCGAGCCGGCGTTCGACTTGCGTGGAGCGCGCGGCACTTCGGCCCGCTCCGCGATCCGCAACGACGGCTGAACACGACGCCGCTCGTAGCTGCCGGAGCGGAACGGGGCCAGCGCTTCCAGTAGAGCCGCCATCGAGGCGAAGCGATCGGACGGCTCACGCGCCATCGCCTTCGCCACGATTTCTGCCAGGCGTTCCGGAACATCGACCAGGCGATCCAGGGGGCGCGGGGTCTCCGTCAGCACCTGCGCCAACAGATCCGCGAAGCTCTCGGCCTGAAACGGCGGCTCGCCCGACAACACCTCGTACAGGATCACGCCAAACGCGTAGACGTCGGCGCGCGCGTCGACCTCCTCGCCGCGCATCTGCTCCGGGGCCATGTAGTGCGGCGTGCCGAGCACCATGCCGGGTGTGGTCAGGGTCCACTGGTTGCGGTCGAGCCGCGAGCCGTTCACCAGCTTCGAGACGCCGAAGTCGAGCACTCGCGCGTGCTCCGGCACGAACGCACTCGCTTTGCACACGAAGATGTTCGCCGGTTTCAGGTCGCGGTGGACCACGCCCGCTTCATGGGCCAGCGCGATCGCTTCCATGCACGGACACAGCAGCTCGCACGCCGCCTGCGGGGCCAAGCGCGGGGTTTTGGTCAAGCGATCCGAGAGCGACTCGCCTTCCAGCAGCTCCATCACGATGTAGAGCGAGTCCGCGTCCTGGCCGATGTCGTAGACCTCGATGAAGTTCGGATGGTCGAACTGGGCGCCGATCCGGGCTTCCTGGATGAAGCGCTCGACCGCGCCTTGCACCTTCGTCAGCTCGGGCTTGAGCCACTTGAGCGCGAACCGCTTGCCGGTGACGTGATGACTCACGTCGTAGATCGCGCCCATCGAGCCAGTCCCGAGCCCTCGCTGCACTCGGTAGCGCCCATCGATCAGGTCTCCTGGATGCGGCATTCTGTTGGACACGGCGGCACACCTATTCGTGTTCGGCTCCCTACACGACGTCCGAGATCTCGGCGTATTCACGCGACCCTACCTGTGGCGAGCCTCACGGGTCCTTCCACACCATCAACGGAGCAGCGCCGAAATTCCGTCGCGGAACCTTCCCTGGTACAGTGCACACCGTGCACACGGGCAGAGGGGAGCTGCCGCGCCGCCAGCGACGTCGCCTGGCGCGCGCGTGGCGTCGCATGTTGCGCGTGTCTGCAGCTGCAGCAGCGCTCTTTCCCGCGCTGACTGCGGCACCCGTGCGGGCAGACATCTCGTCGCTGGATCGCCCGTTCAGCGCGGGCGCAGGCATCTTCGCGGGCTATCGCTTCGGTGAAGGCGAACGTGCGGGCTTCGAGTGGGGTATCGAAGCGTTCACGACGTACCGCGTGACCGGCCGGGGATGCACGGCGGATCCGCGCGCCGGCTTCGGCCCGCTCGTACAGCTCGCAGTACGCGAGGCGAGCGATCCTCGCTTGACGTTGGCCGTGCAGGGCGGCGGCGAGCTCACACGTTCGTGGCTGGCGCTGACGGGAGAGCTCGGCGTCACGTATCGCTTCGGTTCGGCACCAGGCTTCGATCTGCACCTCGGCCTCGTGCCGGAGATCTTCCTGGCGAACGCCGGCTTCCGTTACCAGGCGGTGCAAGGCGAGGCCTCGATCACCGGCGGCGTGCGAGTCTGGCCGACCTATGGCGAACCATCGCAATGTGCGGCCGGGCGACCGTTGCGTGCAGCCCTCAGCCGCAGGACTGCCGAGCCGGAACGGGTCACGCCGGCCAGCAAGTGCGCGCTCGCAGCCCGCGCCTTCGCGGTTGATGCACAGCTCGAGTGCGCATCGGTGCCCGCATTCTTGCAGCTGGCGTGCGAGCTCGTCGCGCACGAGGCGCCGGCTGAGCTCGTGGAACGTGCGCTGGACGCCGCTTGTGACGAGATCCGGCACGCGCAGCAGTGTGCCGCGCTGGCCGCACGCTGGTCGGCCTGCACGGTGACGCCGGCCCTACCGGTCTTCGAGCCGCGCCCTGTGCTGCTCGGCCTGCCGGGCCTCGTGCGGTTGGCGGTCGAGAGCTGGAGCGACGGCTGCCTCAGCGAGGGCCTCGCGGCCCAGCAAGCCGTGCTCGCGAGCCGGAGTGCGCGCGAGCTCGATGCGCAGCGAGTGCAGTCGGAGATCGCTCGCGACGAGCAACGGCACGCGGAGCTCGCCTGGTCGATCCTCGAGTACTGCGTTCGCGCGGGCGGTGACCCGGTGCGCTCGGCGTTGCGAGAGGAAGCTCGGCTGCAGACGCGCAGCGGCGCTGAGCCGATGGAGGGCCTGGAAGCGTACGGTCGGCTGGGACCGCGCGCGCTCGCCGTGGCCAGCGCGCTCCAGCGAGAACGCAGTCAAGCGCGACTGGTTCACATGCTGTGAGATCATGACTGACACGACCATGCCACCGGATGCAGCTGACGACTTGGTCGAGGCGATCGAGCGCGAGGCGGTCGCCAAGGCTGGCAGCTCCGACTTCGGCGAGCCGCACTATCGGGCTGTCCTGCAGGCATGGGCGCAGGACCTGCTTGCTCCTGTGCTCAGTGACTTCGGCCGCGCCTTCCTGCGCCGGCTCGCGGTCAACGCCATGGTGCGGCGCCTGAGAACGACTGGCTGCTGAACTATTTCGCCGACGGACTCGCGCACATGACGCGACTGGCAGCAAAGCCGCGGGTCGCGGTCGCGCACCTCTCCTATCCGGAGCTCGTGCGCGACGGCGCCCGCGCGAGCACGCGCGCGCTAAGCGATCTGAGCATCGCCGTGGACGACCGATATGCGGAGCGCGTCGCCGTGTTCCTCGAACGCCAGCGCCAAGGTCACCGCGTTCAACCACCCGCGAGCTACGCCGATTTCGGATTCGCACACGATGCCGTCCTCGCCGAGCCGCGCGTAGCCGAGTAATGCAAACACTTCGGGGTGCAGGCGGAGCGCACCCGCCAAACGGGTGCTTAGCTCGGAGCCGTGCGTGCGTTCGCCATCGGCGTCAACGGAAGCAGCGCGCGTGAGTCTCGGTTTCGGCACGCGCCTGTGAGCAGCTTCGCGAATACTCTTGTATGCGTAAACGCTGCTTGCGTTTCGAACACGAAACCGGCTGTTAGTTCAAGCGGCTTCGACAATCAACGCTCGACAATCGACTATCAACGGTGTACTAGCGAACCTCTTTGGGACACCGAGCCTGAAACTGTAGCGATTTGTTGCGCTCAGTCTCGATTTTGACAAGGCTCGCGGGAGTTTTCTGGATGCAGTTTCGAGAGTTGATCGATGTACGGCCGCCGTACTTCGCCTTTCAATCGGTCGCGAGCGACGAGCCCGGTACTGCCAGCGCGCTGGTGCGCTCGGAACAACCGCTGGGCCACGAGGATGGGCCGCTGAGCGGTGCAGAAGCGGGTAGACACCTCGCGATCCTCGGCGCGTGCGCGTGTAGCTCAGTCTGGGAAGGTTCGGGCACACACTTCTACCTGGCGCGCCGCGCCAAACTATTGCGCCACCCGCACGTGGTCGGGAACGGGCGCTCGTTTCGTGCCGTCGCGCGATCCACCGGTCCGCGCTCGGGTCGCGAGGCCTCTGCTCAGGGCACGCTGTTCATGGGCGACAGCGAACGCCCAGTGTTCACGATCGACGTTACCTATCAGGTGCTGTCCCGCAGCTTGTTTCAGCGTGTATTCGCGTCGCGCCGCATGGACATGCGCGCCCGCCCGCGCGCCGACGCGGCCGAGCCTCACAGTGCCAAGGCCGCGCTGCGTCAGAATCCGTATTACGAACATCTTCCGCTGGAGTTCGTCGAGCGCAGCTCCGAGCGCGTGCACGCGCGCGTGTCCGAGGTCTCGGCGGGTCACTGCGCAGGGCACTTCCCTCAGTATCCCGCCCTGCCGGTCGCAGTATTGATGCACGCGCTGACGACGATGAGCGGCGAAGCGTTGCGCGTGCGCTGGGGAGATAGCGCTCGCTTTCGGATCCTGAACGCGGACGTGTACGCCGAGCGCCTGGTGTTTCCCGGTGAGTCATTGCTCCTCGATGCCGAGTTCCTGCGCGGGACTGACACGCACGAAGAGTATCGGTCCAGCGCGCATCTGCCGGACGGTACTCGCGTGGGCGAACTGGTGCTCGCGCTCATGCCATCGTGAAGGTGTCGCGCGCATGGCCAGCAACGAAGCCGATCCGCTCTTCGACCTGCGCAAGTATTCGCTGCTCGACGCGTTGCGCCAGCGGCGTGCGCGCCGCTTCGCGTGCGGCATGGAACACGATCGAGGTCCGCTGGCCCATGCCAGCACGCATGCACCCTTCCCGCTGAGCGAGCAGGAGATCGCCGCGCTGGCATTCGCAGCCTGCGGCGTCACCGGCCATGCGCTCGCCGAGCTCGTCTACCATCCCGGCGGAGGGGGCACCATGATGGGTGGTCTCCTGGGTCGGACGGTCTCGAGCGCCGATGCGGTGCAAGCGGTCTCGGTCGTGGTCACGAACGACGAGGGCACCTATCTATTGAAGCGCCCACAAGACTTCGCGGGCGCCGAGATCCCGGAGCTGGTGGATCTGGTCGAGCGCGGGCGTCTGCTCGAGCTGTACCAGCGTTCACGCATCCAACTCAGTCGCGAGCGCTGCGCGCCGAAGGTCGAGATGCCGTTCAATCTCGACGTCAACCAGTGGTCGCTGTACCGGCCAGGCACGACCTACTTCCTGCCCATCAACGAGTACAGCTACATGTACATCAATGGTGTGCTCGAGTTCCTGAATGAAACGATGGCCGTTTGGCTGGTGGACGAGCGCCGCAACTTCCGCCCCGCGGGCCTCGCGCGTTTCGCGCGCAGTCGCGGCGGCCACCTCGAGGATCGCGCGTCGGCCCAGCGCACGCTCACGATCGAGCGCATCGAAAGCATCTTGCATTCGGTGGTGATGGTCGAACAGGGCATGGTGCTGCAGAACCTGGGCTTGATGGCGCACGCGATGGGGCTCGGCGGTTTTCCAAACTTCGCGGGCCACGAGTATGCGTGGTTCGATGCGCTCGGCTTTCGTATGGCCGAGTGCTCCGCCATGCGCTACCTGGGGGCGGGTCGCGCCCTGGCGTTCGCGGCGGGTCTGCTCGGCAAAGAGAGCACCATGCGCTATCCGCTCGGTCTCGAGGTGGACGGAGCACCCGTGCTGGTACCTTACGCCCCGCCTTACTACCGCACGATGCGTGACGCCGTGTTGGCCGTGGTCGAGCGCAAGTTCGGAGAGCGCGGCGTGTTCCGCGGCGGCATCGTACACAGCGGCTACAAGGAACCGGCGTCAGTTGCGCGCGCCGCGCACCCGATCAGCGACGCGACGATCGAAGCCACGATCGCCTATTGCGAGTACATCTACCAGACCTACGGTCGCTTCCCGGCGTATCCGGCCGCGTTCCGCACCAGTGTGGGCTTTCAAGCAGCGCACCTGGATCTGGAGTTCTACGATCGCTTCTACCGACCCGAGGCGCTGGGCGACCCCCAGCGCGAACACATGCATCGCTGGCACGGATCTGCGGCACGGCACGAGCGCTGAGCGTGTCGGAGATGTAGTCGTCGGTGTAGGCCTGTGTGAATGGATCGATGCGGGCTCGATGCCGTAAGCTTGAGCTGCCGCCGTGAGCGGCTGCTCGCCGCCCGGAGTCGCGCTTCATGTCTCTCCCTCGGATGTTCGCAGTGCCGCGCGCGCTGCGCGACCCGTGGCTCGCGGCTTCGTGGGCGGGGCTGGTCATCGTGTGTGCCTTGATCGCCGCGTTCGGGCAGGACGCGGGTGTCACCTGGGACGAAGGCTTCCAGCTCCAGTACGGGCAGCGCGTGCTCGCGTGGTTTCGCAGCGGCTTTCAGGACCGCGGCGCACTCGAGTACCTCGACCTGTACCTGTACGGCGGGCTGTTCGACGCGCCCGCGCAGTGGATCGTCGAGCATTCCTCGCTCGGGCCGTTCGAGACACGGCACGTGCTCACGGCGATCGTCGCGCTCCTGGGAATGTATGGAACCTGGCTCATCGCCGCAGCCGTGGGCGGCACCCGCGCCGGGTTCTTCGGGGCCGCGACGCTCGCGCTGACGCCAGCGTGGATCGGCCACGGACTGTTCAACCCGAAGGACGTGCCGTTCGCGACCGCAACCGTGTTTGTCACGTGGGCCGCGCAGCGGATCGCGCTCGGCGAGGGCCCGCTGCGTGCGCGCGAAGTCCTGATCGCCGGTCTGACCGTCGGTGCCGCGCTCGGAGTGAGACCCGGCGGCTACTTCTTGATCAGCTATCCGATCCTGGCTGCGATCGTACGCGAGCTCAGAGCGTCGACCGACACGGGGCAACACGCGATCAGCCGTGCTGCCCGAGCGCTGCCCCTGCTCGGTCTCCTGCTCGGAACGGCGTGGCTCGTGATGTTGAGCGCGTGGCCGTGGGCTCAACTCGATCCTGTCGCACGCCCGGTCGAAGCGATGTACGCCGCGTCGCACTTCAACTGGCCGAACGAGATGCTGTTCGAAGGTCGGCAAGTCCTCTCGACGGAGCTGCCCGCGCGCTACCTGCTCGTGTGGTTTGGAATTACCTCGCCCGAGATCTACTTCATCGCGGCAGCCGCCGGTGTGGCGATGCTCGTGTTCGCGATCCGCGCGCGCAGCTGGAATTCCGTGCGTGGCGTGGGCTGCGGATTCATCGCCTGGAGTGCCGCTTTTCCGCTGATGGCGGCGCTCGTGACTCGGCCCACGCTCTACGACGCACACCGCCACTTCCTGTTCCTGTTCCCGCCGCTTGCAGCGCTCGGCGGCATCGCGATCGCCGACTTCACGCGCGACGCTCGCATCTGGAGCAGCGTTCGCGCGAGCGTGCTCGGAGCGTGGTCCGTCGCTGCGCTGCTCGTCGCGGTCGAGATCGTCGAGCTCCACCCGTACGAGTACGTCTACTTCAATCGGCTCGCGGGTGGCCTGCCTGGTGCGAGTGGTCGCTACGAGACCGACTACTGGGGTGCGAGCTACCGCGAAGGACTCGAGTGGGTCGTCGCGCATGTCCATCAGCAACGCCCGCTGCGCATCGCAGCTTGCGACAGCAGCGCGGCCGGACGCCTCCACTACTATTTGCAACGTTGGCCTGGTGCCGCGCGGCGCTTCAGCATCGTGGAGTCGCCTGGCGACGCTGACTTGTTTCTGGCCGTCACACGCTTTAACTGTCATCGCCGCGTGGCCGCGGAAGCGTTGCACTCGATCGAACGCCAGGGCGTGCCGCTCTTGTACGTGCTGCATCCGACGCGCACGACTGATGCCGTTCGCAGCGCGTTGTGAGCGCTCAAGCGGGTCCCAGTACTGGGGCTCGGCAGTTTTTTCGACGGAATGGCGTCGTGGGTCTCACTGCCCACGGGGGGCTTCCGCCTCATGCCAACCGTCACCGCCCAAATCAGACAGCGAGTCGCTGTGTTCTTCCTGTTCGGCGCGTGCGTGCTCGCAGCTGCTTGCGGCGACGCGACGCCTGTTGCTCCAGCGGAGCACCCGCCCGCCGGTGGGGACAGCGGCGACTCGGGCGGTGCGAGCGGTGGTGGAACGGATCCGCGCGACGCCGCTGCCAGCGGCCGCGCGGGCGGAGCGACGGC
>DATEOF010000353.1:0-76370 GCA_035274465.1 Polyangiales bacterium | reverse complement strand
CGAGCTCCGACCTCGATCTCGACCTCGACCTCGATCTTCGACCTCGACCTCGAACCTCGAGATCGAGCTCCGACCTCGATCTTCGACCTCGACCTCGATCTCGACCTCGACCTCGAACCTCGAGATCGAGCTCCGACCTCGATCTCAACCTCGACCTCGATCTCGACCTCGACCTCGACCTCGATCTCGAACATCGACCTCGAGCCTCGATTCGGGCCTCGAAAACCGACCTCGGGGCGCGACGCCTCGGCGTGCTCGGGATGCCGGCAACAGACGTGCTACCTGGTCACTCTCTTGCGAGGCGCCGTACTAAGCGCATGCGGCAGGTCTCGGGGCCGTTCAGCTCGGCGCCGTTGCGCCGACCGCTAGCCTGGGCGACCTGTCATCGCGAGGGTTCCTTCACAACGAGTCTATTCGTCACTCCAATCGTCCGGGGCGCGCGGCTGTGGCCGATCGAACTCGCTGCGGCGAGGTTTCCAAGCCTCTAGTCTCGAAGCCCGTCCAGCCGAGTAGCGGCGCTCCGCGAACGGGCGTGCTCTCACAAGGAGTCTCGCTTCCTCGCTCCGGTCGTCGCGCCCGTGCGGCGGTCGAGTTCGACGAGGCGAGGTTCTAAGCGCTAGCACGGGGTGGCCGGCGGGCCGCTGAAGCCGTCGATCCGACGAGCGGCGGGAGCCGTTCACGTGAAACGCCTGGAGAGTGGGCCTGCGGCTCGGGCTCGCGAGCTCCGCGCTCGGTGAAACAGTCTGTGTTGAACCGACCCTTTCCGCTCGGAGTCGCTCCAGCCTCGCGAGTCTCGCAGTGAGTCGTCTCCCGGAAGCCGAGTGGCTGGTCGTTAGGCGCCGGGTCTAATACAGAGAGCAGCATCGGGACGAGCTGCCAGTGGACACCAGGGCCGACGCTCGGCTCGAGAGCGCTTGCCTGACGCGGAGCGATTCTCCCTCGAGCGTGAGGTCCGACAGTGAGCGGTGAGTTTCTTCGTCGTTCCGCGGACGGTTCAAGGGGTGATGACGCGGCACCTCCTCTGCCACCGTGGCACGGGCTCCGGCGGAGGACGCGTTTCACGTGAAACGGCGCAGTGCCGGGCACATTGTGTGGGAGACCCAGGCGGCCACGGTTTCAAGGCCCGTTAGCAGCAGTATGAGCGAAACGGCGCCGCATGCTTTCACGTGAAACAGCTCTAGCGCCGAGTCGCGAGACGATCACGAAGAGATCGCCTCCGTGCTTCCCGCACGCTTTCACGTGAAACACCTTCAAGTGCTGCAGGCGCCGCGCTCGCGCGGCGTCCCGAGCGAGTCTTCGCGGCCTCGCCTGGCTCCTCAGCGCCATCCCAAGTTTCACGTGAAACACCTTTGACCGCTGCACACACAACGCGTGCTCGTGAGATCTCGAGATCCCCTCGAGCAAGTGTCTTGCATCCAAGTCGGTGCTCAGTGGTGCTCGTGCTTTCACGTGAAACACCTTCGACCAACCGTATCCACCCGGGCGCTCGAGTGCTTTCGAGCAACGGGCCGTGGACTTGAGTCGACGCGGTGGTCCGCGCGGGGAAAGACCCACTCCGTGCCCACCCAGGGCTCTGAGGCGCGATGCTTTCACGTGAAACAGCTTCGTGCGCGGCTGCGCTGTGGAGCCAGCGATGACAAGCCGAGAGCGGGCAGACTACGCGCACAAGCCAGGCGCCGGGCTCAAAGCCGGGCTCGGCGCTCCATCGGTCGCTCCGGAGCCGTCCGATGCTTTCACGTGAAACGCTTCGGCCCGCCACCAGTCCTCGACGGACCGGCCATGACTCGAGGGCGCTCGAATGAGCGGTCACGGTCCGCCGCCCGCGCCCGACGGCGATGCCGCGTGCTCGCTGCCGTCATCTCGCGACCGACAATGGCTGGAGCACGCCCACGACCGTCACGGTCGGCAGCTCCAGGGCCGGCGCTGCCTCGCTCCTCCGCTGCCGGTCATCTCGCGACCCGCTATCACTGGAGCACTCGAATGGCTCGGGCTCAGCGAGCGCTCTCGGGGCGGATTGGCTCACCTGAACGCTTCGTCCCCGAGATCGCCGCGACCGGCGACGGTTGGAGAGAGCTCGAACAACTCGGCTCATCGCTCGCTCTCGAGGGGGTAACGCCTTCACCAAACGCTTCGTCCACGCGAGTCACCGCGGGCCGGCGTTCGCTGGAAGAGCTCGAGCGACTCGGGCCCCTCGATCGCTCTCAAGGCGCGATGCCTCCGCCTGAACGCTTCTGGCACTGCGGCTGGCCGCGACCGTGGATTGCTGCCGGTGAGCGCTCGAGCAACTCCGGCTCATCGATCGCTCTGCGGTGCGAGTGCTTTCAGCTCAACACTTCGAGCTCCGCAGGTGCCCGCGACCGGCGAGAGCTGGAGAGCGCTCGAACGACCCGGGCTGATCGACCACTCCGGGGCGCGATGCTCTCACCTGAATGCTTCGGGCGCACGTCACCGCGACCGGAGAGTGGGAGAGCGCTCGAACGACCCGGGCTGATCCAGCGCTCTGGAGACGCGCGCCTTACGTGAAGCGTTTGGTCCAACGCAGGCCGAGCGATGGCGGGACAGCCTCGAGCGCCTCGAACGACTCCGACTTGATCGGATGAGGTTCTGAAGGCGGCGATGCTTTCACGTGAAACACTTCGGCTGAGCAGTGCGAGCTCAGCCTCCTCCCCTTACACGAGCTCGGCTCCCGGACGCGCCCGGGTCACCTCACGTTCTGCACCCGACCTGCCTACGCGCACGACGAGGGGGGCGAACCGATGCTCGCCCGCTCTACCTCGGAAACCTTCCGGCGCCGCCAAGCTCTCGACTTCGTCGGCCCTCGTGCCCTGGCGCGTAGCTCCCATGCGTGCCGCCGCGCGGGAACCGATGGTCAGACGCCGGACGACCGATCCGGTCCACGACACGCGGCCAGAACACTCGCCCCTCGATCCGCGGTGCTACCGAGCTCTCCTGCGTTCACGGCTTCGAGCAGATTCAAGCTGCCAGTGCGCACCAGGCTGGAGCGGCGCAGCAGAGCCTTTGCTCTCGAGGAGGGGACGCACTCGCAGCTGGTGAACATGGATCCGCGCCTCATCGACATCTGCGCGACCCAGCCCGCGGCCCTGAGCCACCCCGGGACCGAGCCGCGGCTTCAGTCGGCGACTTCAGCCTCGACGCAGGCCCAATGCGGTTGCGCGCTTTCAGCAGCGCGAGCTCGAGAGGGCGCATTCGACGCCGGGCAGAAGCGCTTCGAAGTTCGTTCGAACTCGCAGCCTCAGCCCGAAACTTAGAGATACGCTCCGCACGCCTTGCCGCAACCCCTCAATCCCCGCACCGGAGCGCTCCCAGCCACGACCGCATCCGCTTGCACGGCTTTCACGTGAAACACCTACGACCAAGACAAGCCGTGCTGCGACCCATCAGCGGGGATCGATGTTGTCACAGCACGCACATACGCCGGACTCATGCGCCATGATTGGGCGCTTTCACGTGAAACTGGTCACGTATGGTAATGACATTGAACGTGCCCCGTTCAGGCCAGCCGGATGGCTCTCGGAGATCCTGCTCTTGTGCGCGCGATCGCGGGTGGACTACACGTACGCAGCATGGCGAACGGTGTTTTTGTAGCCGCTTCCGGGACCGGAGTTGGGAAGACTTTTGTTGCTCGCGGGGTAGTGGCCGCACTGCGTTCCGCCGCGATTCGCATTGTGGGTTTGAAGCCGATCGAAACCGGATGTCGCCCATTTCCTGAAGATGCTCGCGCCCTTGCGAGAGCGGCCGGCGTTTTCGAGGTTGTGGATGAATTGGGGTTTCATCGAGTTGGCCTCCCGCTTTCCCCGTACGCAGCGGCGCTGATGGGAGAGCCCGCGGTGGACTTTTCGAGGCTGGTCGAGACCACCCGGGCGGTGTCGGAGCGCTTCGACTTCTCGGTGGTGGAGGGGGCCGGGGGCTTGCTGGTACCGCTCGATGCGACCCGCGATCTGAGCGATCTGGCCGGCGCCCTCGCCTTGCCTCTCCTGCTCGTGGCACCCAATCGCCTGGGCGTGCTCTCGCATGTGCGAACCGCGGTCGAAGCCGCACGCGCCAGGCAGCTCGCGATCACCGCCGTCGTGTTGACCGAGGTCGACCAGTTCCCCGACCCGAGCGCCGAGACCAACGGCGCCATCCTTCGCGAGCGCCTCGGTCTACCCGTGCTGTCGTTCCCGTTCTGCCCCGACGACGATCAGAGTCTCGGCGCCGCGGCCGAGGCCTCCGGGATCACGCGGCTGCTGCTCAGCGGATGGCCAGGCTCTGGCTCTCGTACGTGACGCCCAGCGGCTGCAGCACCACTCGCCGCGGACCGGCCTCGACGGTACCCGCTCGCTCCACGCTGCGACCCAGCCCGCGCGCGAGCTCGACCACCCTCGCCGCCTGTCCCTCGGCCACGAAGAAGGCGTAGCCCCCACCCATGTTGAAGGTGCCGTAGGCTTCCTCGAGACCCATGCGTGCGGTCTCGACGATCAGCTGGAGCACCGGCGGGACCTCGGGCACTCGATCGATCACGTACGTGAGCGGCTGGTCCGCCCGCATGAGCTTCCGCCAGCCGTGGCCCGTGATGTGCGCCGTGTAGTGGAGCTCGATCCCGGCGCCCTGGATCGCCTCGACCAGGCCGCCGTAGAGCGGTGATGGATCGAGCAGAACCTCCCCATAGCAGCGTCCCCGGGAATCCCCAGGCACCGGTGTCTCGTACCCCCGAGCCAACTGCCCCGCGAGCTTGCGTGCGAGCGTGAGGCCGTTGGCGTGGATTCCGGTCGACGGCGCGATCACGATCTCGTCGCCCGCTCGCACGCGCGAGCCGAGCAGCAGGTTCGAGCGCGGAGCGATGCTGCCCACCGCCGACCCTCCGAGGATGACCGTGTTCGGATCGATCATGCCGGTCAGGACCTGGGTCTCGCCGCCGCCCCACGCGCAGCGAGCTTCCTTGCACGCCGCACCCCAACCACTCACGAGCGCGGCCATGCGCTCTCGATCCTCGAACCACTCCGACCGACCGCTCGCCCAGTACGCTGTGAGCGCTACCGGAAACCCGCCCAGCGTGGCCAGGTCATTGAGAATGGTAGCAACCGTATCACGAGCGATAAGATCGTACGAGGTCTGACCTATGACACCACGCATCGCGTCGGCAACCAAATTTTTGGTACCCAACGCCTCGGTGACCATCGTGAGGTACCGATCGCCCAGGTCGACCGCGTAGGCGGATTCACCTCGGCTCGCTCCCACCTCCGCGAGCCCGCGTCCCGCGAGCACCCCCGCCGTATCGAGCGCAGTCCTTTGCGCCAGCAACTTGCCGGGGTCGACCGCTCCGTAGTCGACCCCAGCTGCTGCGTACGCGTCGTGGCCCTGGCTCATTCGAACGCCGAGATGCCCGTGATGTGCTGGCCGATGATCAGCGTGTGGATGTCGTGTGTGCCCTCGTAGGTGTAGACCGTCTCGAGGTTCAGCATGTGCCGGCCGATCGGGTACTCGAACATGATGCCGTTGCCGCCCAGGATGTCGCGAGCCATGCGGGCGATCTCGAGCGCGTGAAACACGTTGTTGCGCTTGGCGAGCGAGATCTGGACGGGCGTCGCCTTCTTGGCCTCTTTGAGG
The DNA here is from genome assembly GCA_035274465.1 of Polyangiales bacterium. GTDB lineage: Bacteria > Myxococcota_A > Polyangia > Polyangiales > JAFGIB01 > JADGRF01. The sequence goes on along the minus strand of DATEOF010000353.1, from coordinate 70,763 downwards.
CGCATCAGGCGCAGCGAGAGCAGCTGGGCCTTCGTGATCTCCGTGACCATGTGGACCAGCTTCTGCTGGACCAGCTGGTAGCCGGCGATCGGCCGCGAGAACTGAACGCGGTCCTTGGCGTACGACAGCGCGGTCTCGTAGCAGGACATGGCCGCGCCGATCACGCCGAACGAGATGCCGGCGCGGGCCTGGCTCAGGCAGGACAGGGGTCCCTTGAGACCTTTGACGCCGGGCAGGATGGCGTCCTCACCGACCTCCACGTCCTCGAGGATCAGCTCGCTGGTCACGCTCGCGCGCAGGGAGAACTTGTCCTCGATCTTCTGCGCCGTGAAGCCGCGCGTGCCCGTCGGCACCAAAAAGCCGCGGATCACGCCGTCGAGCTTGGCCCAGACGATCGCCACCTGCGCCACGTTGCCGTTGGTGATCCAGCGCTTGCGCCCGTTGAGCCGGTACCCGCCCGAGGCGATGCGCTCGGCCTTGGTGATCATGCCGTCCGGGTTGCTGCCGAAGTCGGGCTCGGTCAGGCCAAAGCAGCCGATGATCTCGCCCTTGGCCATGCCCGGCAGCCACTTCTGCTTCTGCTCCTCGGACCCAAACGCGTAGATCGGATACATGCACAGCGAGCCCTGCACCGAGCAGAAGGAGCGCACGCCCGAGTCGCCGCGCTCGAGCTCCTGCATCAGCAACCCGTAGGCGACCTCGCCCATGCCCGCACAGCCGTACCCCTTGATATTGGCCCCGAGTAGACCGAGCTCCGCGAACTTGGGCACCAGATGCATGGGGAAGGTGCCGGCCTGGAAGTGCTTGCCGATGATCGGCGTGATCTCGGCATCGACGAAGCGGCGCACCGTGTCGCGCGCCAATCGCTCGTCTTCACTCAGTTCGTCGTCGAGCCCGTAAAAGTCGAGGCCTTCAAAACCCATGGTCGCTCCCTGCACCGCGCGCGGCGCGCGCAACAATACGCTGCTTCCTCGCTCGCTTCGCACGTGTCAGCCCGCGTGTAAAGGAGAACCGAGGAAGCAGACGCTTGCCATGCAGGAGCCCCTGTGTATAGTACGCGCCCTGTCGTCCCAGACCGATTCACGGGGCTGTAGCTCAGCTGGGAGAGCGCTGCGTTCGCAATGCAGAGGTCAGGGGTTCGATCCCCCTCAGCTCCACCCCTTGAACTAGATTCGTAGCCAGCCGGATGTGCTAACGGCGAGTCCGATTTGGAAGCGGGTCAGGCTGAAGTCGAGCTTGTTCGTCATGGCCTCCTGAGAGCCACCACCGATCCCGAAGCCGAACACCAGGGCCGGGTCGACGCTGAAGCCGTCGAACAGGAAGCACCGCACGCCCGCACGTGCATAGGCGACGAACGCCGTGATCGATTCATCGCGGGCGGCGAGGGTGGAGGAGCCGATCGAGAAGCCCAGCGCTCCACCGACGAACGGGTTGAACTTCGACGTCGGCAAGAACTGGTAATCGAACTTCGGCGCGAGCGTCAGACTGAAGTTGCTGATCGGGGTCTCCACCTCTCCGATCTTCTCCGTGGTCGAAGTGCCGCCGATCTGCAGGAGCCCACCGACGATCATGTTCTCGTTGAGACCGTAGCCGCCCTCGAGCAAGACGGCGGCATCGTCCCCAAAGCCCCACTTCACCTGCGATCGCGAGAGCTCGCCCGCGTTCATGTCGAACGAAAGTGACTCCGACCGGTACCTCACGATGTACGTGCCCAGCGTGAACTGAAGCGCGCCTGCCGCAGACGATACCAGCGGTTCTCCGCCGGCCTCGGCCAGGCCGCCGTAGCCTGGCGGATAGCCGACCGGAGGCGGGTACTCGGGTGCAGCTGATGGCGGCGGATACTGTTGCGGGTACTGCTGCGGTTGCATCGGGTCCGGTTGCGCGTAAGGCGCCGGTTGTCCCTGCGGGTAGGGCGCCGGTTGCGGCTGCGGCTGCTGATATGCACCGGGTGGATACTGCGGGGCCGGTTGCGCAGCCGCAGGCAGCGCAAATGCAAGCGCAAGCAGTGACAATACTGGGACGCGAGTTACCATTATGCCTCCAGGGTTAACTCGCGCGGCAGCATAGGATCTGTCAGCGGTCGGCAGTCAAACAAACTCGGCCGATACCAATCTGATCAGACGCCCAGGATCTCGCCGTCGAACAATGGTAACGGACAACGTAACGCGTCGCATACCGCACGCAGTAACGCTGTCTCATCTGCGCTCACTCGCCGATCAGCGAGGATGCCGTGCGCGCAAGCTTCAACCAACTGCGCCGCGAGCTCGGGTGTCAAAGCGCGCAGCTCCGCCAACGCGGGACCCAGGCCGTTGATCAAATGCTCCGAAGCCGCCAGCAATTTCAACTGCACACCTGGCAAACGAGCGCGCGCTGCCGCGAAGCTCTGCTCCGCTCCGGCAGCGTCACTCGCACCCGCATGCGCCAGCAAAGAAATCACCAACTCGAGCTCGGAGCGCACACTACCGAGTCGCCGGTGGCGCACGCGGGCACGCGCACGCGCATCGCGCTCGCCCAGCATGCGCTCGCTGAGCATCGAGCCGACGACTTCCTCGAAGATCGAGCGCCGTTGATCCGCCAGCGTCAAGGCGTCGATCGTGCGTACGAAACGCAGCCGCTGCTCCGCCGACAACTGGCGCAACGCCGGCGCGGCGAGCGCCACCAGCGACAGACGCGCAGAGAGATCGAGCGCGGCCACAGCGCCGGCCCAACGCGCCGCCTCCGTTTGCAGCTCGGATCCCGAACAGGCGGCGATCCTGCCGAGCTGCGCGCGCTGCTGTTCCGGCGACTCGGTCAACCACAAGCCATACACCAGCGCGCACGCCGAGAAGGGGTTGCTCGCAGCCTCGCGCAACGCATCCGGTAACTGCGCGAGCCGGCGGCGACTCTCCTCCAGCGCATCGCGCGTCGGCTGCCCGATGTGCTGCAAGATCGAGCCGACACCGATCTGTGCCGCCGCGCGCACCGGCGCTGCCGCCCAAGCGAGCGGTTCTGCCGGCTCCGCGATCCCCGACGCCGTCTCGACGAACTCGCCCTGAAACGAGGGCTCGAGCCGCTGGATGCGCTCGGTGAGCGGCGGATGCGTGGCAAACCAGCTGTGCGCGAACAGCCGTTGCGTCAGATCCCCGAAGAACAAGTGGCTCGCTTCCTCCGCCGCCGGCGCCTCGACCGCGGCGCCGCTGCCGTGGCCCCCGATCTTCTTCAGCGCGCCGGCGACCGCGCTCGGATCGCGCGTGAACTGCACCGCGGATGCGTCCGCCAGGAACTCGCGCTGCCGACTGACCGCGGCCTTGATCAGCTTGCCCAGCATCTCGCCGAACCAGCCCACCAGGAACACGCCCAGCCCTACCGCGAACAGGTACCCCGGCCCCGAATTTCTGCGCGACGTCGAGATCCGGCCGCGCGACGCGGCACGCATCAACGCACGCCCGCACAGGCCGATGCACAGGATGCCGAACACCGCGCCGATCAAGCGCGTGTTCAGGCGCATGTCGCCATTCAGCACGTGCGAGTACTCGTGCGCGATCACGCCCTGCAGCTCGGCGCGCGTCAGCTTCTCGAGCGCGCCGCGCGTGACCGCGATCGCCGCATCGTCCAGCGAGAAGCCCGCGGCGAATGCGTTGATGCCCTGCTCGCTATCCAGCACGAACACCTGTGGCACCGGCACGCCCGACGCGATGCCCATCTCTTCCACGACATTGAGCAGGCGCTTCTCGAGCAGGTCGCGCGGCTGTCCACTCACCAGTCGCCCGCCCAGGCGCTCGGCCACGCGCGCGCCGCCCCCGCGCAGCGACAGCATGCGGAACGCGCTGGCGACGAACACCACGACCGCAGTGCCGATCACGCAGGCCAGGAGCAGGCGCGGCTGCCACCAGCCGAGCTCGTAGCCGAAGACGCGCTGCCCACTCGTGTGGAACTGCTCGAGTGCCACCACCACGCAGTACAATCCCAAGCCGGTGCCGAGCACTGCGCCCAGCATGCCCAACAAGAGCCAGCGCGTGTTGCGCCGCGCCTCGGCCTGATGCTCGAAGAAACCAGCCATCGCGGCCGATCAGCTGAATGACACCTTGGGGGCGCGCCGCTCCTCGGGCGCCTCGATCGCTTCCAGTAAACCCGCCGGCGCGAAGCCCATGCCCGCAGCGAACAGCACCGCAGGAAACATCTCGCGCGTGCTGTTGTACTCGGTCGCGGCGTCGTTGTAGGCCTGCCTGGCGAACGCCACCTTGTTCTCGGTCGACGTCAGCTCCTCGGTCAGCTGGCCCATGTTCGCGCTGGCCTTCAGCTCCGGATAGCTCTCGCTCAGCGCGATGATCTTCGACAGGCCTTGCGCGAGTTGACCTTCGGCAGTCGCAAGCGAGCGCAACGCGTTCGGATCACCCGGCTGCTGCGCCGCGCTCTGCGCCGCGCCGTACGCAGCGTTGCGCGCGCGAATCACCGCCTCGAGCGTCGAAGCTTCGTGCTTCATGTAGCCCTTGACGGTTTCCACCAAGTTGGGAATCAGGTCGTAGCGTCGCTTGAGCTGAACGTCGATCTGCGCGTACGCGTTCTTGTAGCGGTTCCGTTTGCCGACCAATCCGTTGTAGCTGCTCACGGCGATGAGCACCAGCAACACGAGCGCCGCCACGAATCCGATTGCGATCATCTCAGCCTCCCGTAAACGCGAGCGCGCTCTGCAATCCGGCTTCGGACTCCGGGCTTCAGGCTTCAGCGCGGAGATCTCGACCCGAAGCCTGTAGCCCGCAGCCCGTAGCCAGATTGTACGTACGCCCTAAGTCACAGAACAGCTGCGACACCGGCAGCGTCCGTCCTACACGCCTGCGGCGTAAGGGTTGTCATCGCGCAAAAACCCTGCACCATTGGTGTCATGTCCACATCGGTGCCGCCCCCGGACGAATCCACCTACTTCTTGCACATGATTCAGAACCAGCTCGATCGCGCAGCGCGCCTCGTCGAGCTCCCCGATCACGTTCGCGCGATCCTGTCGCAGCCCAAGAACGAGATCATCGTCAACTTCCCGGTCCTGATGGATGACGGCAGCCACCGTCTCTTCAAGGGCTATCGCATCCAGCACAACAACGTGCTCGGACCGTACAAAGGCGGCCTGCGCTTCCACCCGGATACGCGCCTCGACGAGTGCAAGGCGCTGGCGATGATCATGACCTTCAAGTGCGCGCTGATGGACATTCCCTTCGGCGGCGGCAAGGGCGGAGTCAAGTGCGACCCCCGCGCGCTCTCCGAAGGCGAGCTGTCTCGGCTGACGCGTCGCTTCACGCACGCGCTCGGCGCGAACATCGGCCCCGAGTACGACATCCCGGCTCCCGACGTGGGCACCAACGCCAAGCTCATGGTCTGGATCATGGACACGTACATGAACACCGCTGGCTACACCGAGCGCAACGCGCAGCAGCGTGTGGTCACCGGCAAGTCGCTCGAGGTCGGCGGCTCGCAGGGTCGCGAGAAGGCCACGGCGCAGGGCCTGGTGCACTGCGTGACCGAGTGGGCGCGCGACAAGGGCATCTCGCTGGAAGGTCGCACCGCGCTGGTCCAGGGCTACGGCAACGTCGGCGCCCACAGCGCGATGATCCTGGCGCGGCTCGGCGTGTCGATCATCGGCGTCGGCGATCACAGCGGCTACATGATCAACCCCGAAGGCTTCAACACCCACCGGTTGGCCGATCACGTGCGCAAGCACGGCTCGATCGAGGGCTACTCGAAGAGCCACGGCGCGAGCCGCGAGGAGTTCTTCGCGCACAAGGCCGACTTCTTCATCCCAGCGGCCCTGCAGAACCAGATCGGCGAGAAGGAAGCCAGCATGATGCAGTGCCAGCTGGTCGCCGAGGGCGCGAACAGCCCGACCATGCCCGACGGCGAACAGGTGCTCGCTCAGCGCGGCATCGACGTGATCCCGGACGTGCTCGCCAACGCGGGCGGCGTGACCGTCAGCTACTACGAGTGGGTCCAGAACGGGCGCAACGAGTCCTGGGATCTGGAGGAGGTCGAGACACGGCTGGAGCGCGCGATGAAGCGCGCCTATCAGCGCGTGACCGACTTCGCGCACGACAACCGCTGCAGCATGCGCGACGCCGCCTACTCCCTGGCGCTGCTCCGGCTGAAGCAGGTCTACGCGCAGCGCCGCATCTTCCCCTGAGGCTCTTAGTGTAGGTCTGGCCGAGGCTCATGTAGGCTCCCCACGCGAGGGTGACATGACGAACGGCTACGGGACTCGCTTCGCGGTGGTTGCCGCGTTGTTGTGCTACACGGCGAGCGCTGCCGCGGAGGGTTACGTCGCATACGAAGCGGGCCTACGTGTTGGCGTGGGCCTGCCGCTCGGCAAAGAATCCGACGCGGCCGGCGATCTGAACGACTTCGTCGCTTCACAGATCCCGCTGCAGTTCGAGTTCGGGGTCCGCTTGTTCTCGAACCTGTTTCTCGGCGGCTACGCGCAGTACGCGTTTGGGTTCGTGCCGTATGGCGCCGGCAATTGCGATTCGACCCTGTTCGACCTCGATTGTTCGACCCACGGTGTGCGGCTCGGCGTCGAGGCGCTCTACCACTTCATGCCGCACCGCACGCTCGATCCCTGGGCTGGCCTGGGTTTCGGCTACGAATGGGCAACGGCAGAGGCCGAGGGCTTGCGCCTCATCGGCGCTGAGGCTGTCAAGGTCTCGTCGACCTTCTCCGGGTTCGAGTTTGTCTCCTTCCAAGTCGGCGTCGACGTCGCGCTCTCCGACCACATGCGGCTCGCACCGTACTTGAGCCTCTCGTTGGCGCAGTATGACGGCTCGAGCACCGCCTCTTGCTCCCGCGTGAGCCAGTGCGTCGTGGACGGGAGCGTCTACCACGACATCGCAGACAAGGCGCTGCACGAGTGGTTCATGCTCGGTATGCGCATCGGATTCGGGACGTAGACGTGCGATTCGAGGAGCCTGCCGCCGGAGGCGTCCCCCGACTACGCCGCCGGGAAGGGCACTTTCAAAGCCAGGGAGAACGGGATTCCCGAGGAATCCGGGCCGGAACCGGAGCCGGCTCTGCTATTTTCCGCGGTATGTCGGCCTCAAGGCTTTTCGCAGGCGAGCTGACGGAAAGGCAGCGGCCGAATAGTCGGAGACAGCCCCTGCGGATCGCGGAGCTTCGGCTCTTCGCCGGCCTGATCCTGCTGGCTTCGGCGCAGCTCGCTCACGCGGAACCTGCGCCGCCGCCGGCTGCAGAGCTGGTCGACGCGGGTGCTCCCGAGGCCGACGCAGCCCCTCCGGCGATCGAGGAGCCGCCTCCCGATCCCTTCCTCTCGCCGCCGGGCGTCGAAAATCTGGACGACGACGACGACGAGCCGCCGGCGGACAAGGGCCTGCCGCCTGCCGCGGACCTGCCGCCCAGCGCGGAGGCGGGCAAGAGCCCCCCGATCCGCTACATCCTCGAGGGCGTGCGCGTGCGCGGCAACAGCACGCGCACCGACGTGATCGCCCACTTCGTGCCGATCGAGCCGGGCGAGCTGCTGGACGTCGACGATCCTTCGATCGAGTCGATCCGCTGGCGCCTGCTCGGCACCGGCTGGTTCGAGGACGTGAAGCTGTCGCTGGCGCGCGGCTCGCGACGCGGCGCGGTGGTGTTGGTGATCGACGTACGCGAGCGCAACACGCTGGTCATCGACCGCGTGGTGCTCGGCCTGTCGAGCGTGGTGACGAGCAGCAGCAGCAGCGACATCGTGCGCCCCTACGCCGGGCTCGGCATCGCCGAGAACAACCTGTTCGGTCTCGGCATCGGCGTGCGCGGCGCGGCGGCGTTCTCGATGCACGAAAACGGCATCGCCCAGTACGGCGTCGACTTCGGCTACCTGGATCCGATGTTGCGCGGCACCGGCTTCAGCCTGACCGGCCGCGTGTTCCACAACTACGCGCGCGAGTTCTTCGGGCGCAATCCCCTGGTCGCGATCTCCTGCCCCACACCGGAGCCGGGCGAGGAGTTCGAGGAATGCGATCCTGACGTCGAGGGCAAGCGCGCGGTCGTGATCTACCACCGCACGGGCATCGGCATCGGCACCGGCCACGACATCTCGAGCCAGCTGCGCTACACGCTGGACTGGCTCGGCGAATACGTCGACGTCACCGACAAGCCCACCGCAGCCAGCACGCAGCGCGGCAATGACGTCGTGCCGATCGACTTCCGGATCGACGACGGCACCAGCTTCGTGTCCAGCTTGCGACTGGGCTTCATCTACGATCGCCGCGATCACCCCGCACTCACCACGCGCGGCACGACCGCCAGCTTCTACGCGCGCCTGGCCTCGGCGCTGATCGGCTCGAGTTACGACTTCGCGCGCTTCGAAGGCACGGTGCGCCACTGGGTGCCCCTGCCCTGGAACCACGTGATCAGCTTCGGCTTGTTCCTCGGCACGGTTTTCGGCGACGCGCCCTTCTTCTATGACTTCTACGCCGCGGACCTCAGCGACCTCTTGCCGTCGCGCGTGCTCGAGCTGAATGTCGACCGCCGCCGCACGTTGAACCTACTCGGCACCAGCATCGTCGAGATGGACATGGAGGATCTCGCTGGTCGGATCGACTTCGAGTACCAGCTGCCGATCTACCGCGGTGGTGGCGTGATCCACGGCATCGACGCCTACGCCGGCGCCGGCATCTTCATGCTGACGAGCCGGCGCGACCTGCGCGTCTCGATCTCCGGCTACGAAGGCTTCTCGCGCATCCCGATCGATCTGACCTTCGACTTCGGCGTGCAGGCCGACACCGAGATCGGCGTCTTCAAGCTCGGGTTCTCCAGCCTGATCGGCTTCTCCCAACTCGGACAGGAGAACCCGTGAGACGCGCGATCGCGCTGCTGCTGATCGCCCTGGCTTGTGTATGCGGCGCGCAGGCGGGCGCGCAGGTCTCGATGCGCGCGATGACCGTGAGCTGGACGCCGATGCCGAGCGTGAGCTTCTCGGTACGCGACTTCCTCGACGCCACGGTCAGCCAGAAGCTGCAGAACGGCCTGCCGCAGACGGTGATCACGCGGCTGTACGCGTATCCGGAGCGCGGCAAGGACCCGATCGCGGTCTCGGTGCTGTCGTGTCGCGTCGTCTACGATCTGTGGGAGAACACGTACCGCATCGAGCGTCAGACCGAGACGCAAGACAAGACTTGGACGGTCAAGAACCTGGATGCCGTGGGCCGGCTGTGTCTGGAGATCGAACGCTGGCCGCTGGGCGATAGCAAGGTCTTCTCGCGCGTGGCCGGGCAGCGCGTGTACTTCGCAGCGATCGTGGAGCTGAACCCGTTGTCGCAAGACACGGTCGCGCGCATCCGCCGCTGGTTGGCTCGCCCTTCGGGGCAGCTGGACGGCAACGCCTTCTTCGGCTCGTTCGTGAGCATCTTCGTCAGCCGCAAGCTCGGTACGGCCGAGAAGACGTTGAACGTGCGTTCCGACTTCTTCACGGCGCCGCCATGACGTTCAATCGCTTCGAACGCAAGTTGCTGGCGGCGATCGTGGTGGCGACGGTCATGCCGCTGCTCGGCGCGCTGGTGCTCGGCCAGGGCGCGCTGCGCGAGGCGTATCGCGTCGGCGTGAACCCGCGCGTGCGCGAGGAGCTCGATCGCAGCCTCGGGCTCTACCGCGCTCATTTCACGGTCCTTCGCAAGCACGCCGACGAGACGGCGGAAGCGATCGGCGCGGATTACCGCCTGCGCGGCGCGCTGGACACGCGGGATCGCGCGGCGCTGTCGTCGCGGCTGGACGAGCTGGTCCAGAGCTACACCGACGTGACGCGGATCGAGCTGCGCGACGCGGCAGGCGAGCTCCTCGCAGCTACCGGCGGCGGCGCTCGCTCCACGGCCGATGCGCGCCTGCTCAACATCGAGCGCAAGCTGCACGACCCCGACGCGCAGCTGAGTGTTACCGTGGCCGCACCGGCGCAGCTGTTCCTCGACTATCAGCGCGCGGGCGAGCTGGTCGAGGTGTACCAGCGCCTGGAGCGCGGCGGCGGCCAGGTCGCGGGCTTCTTCATCGTCGTCTACACGGGGTTCTTGCTGAGCGTGATCGTGGCCGCGCTGGCGGTCGGCATCGTGATGGCGCGGCGCGTCACGCGGCGCGTGTCGGTACTGGCCGATGCCACGCGGCGCGTCGGCGGCGGCGATCTCCAGGTGCAGGTGCCCACCGACACGGCGGACGAGATCGGCGAGCTGACCCGCGACTTCAACACCATGGTGCGCGACCTGCGCGAGTCGCGCGAGCGCATCGAGTACCTGCAGCGCGTCGGTGGCTGGCAGGAGTTCGCGCGCCGGCTGGCCCACGAGATCAAGAACCCGCTGACCCCCATCCAGCTGGCCATCCAGGAGGTCCACAAGAGCTACCCCGGGGCGGACGCCGGCTTCGGCAAGCGGCTGAACGACGCGCGCAGCATCATCGAGGAGGAGGTCGCCACCCTGCGCCGCCTGACCGCGGAGTTCAGCAACTTCGCGAAGCTGCCCGAGGCCAGCCTGGCGCAGGCCGACCTGAGCGACTTCCTGCGCGACGCCACCCGCTCGTTCGAGGCCATCGTCGAGGCCCGCAACCAGGAGCTGCGCGAGCGAGATGCCAGCCCGATCGAGCTGCGGGTGGAGCTGGCAGACCGCAAGCTGCCGGTGCGCATCGACAACATGATGCTCAAGCTCTGCCTCGACAACCTGGTGCGCAACGCGGTCGAGGCCATGCGGACGCTCGAGGGGACGCCGCGCGTGCTGGTCAAGCTGGCCCCGCTGCGCGACCGGGCGCGCCTCGAAGTGCACGACAGCGGTCCCGGGGTAAGCCCGACCGACCGCCAGCGCATCTTCGAGCCCTACTTCACGACCAAGGGGGACGGCACCGGGCTCGGCCTGCCGATCGTCAAGAAGGTCGTACTCGAGCACCATGGCTCGGTGGTGTGCGAGGAGGGCGAGCTGGGTGGAGCTGTGTTTCGTATCGAGTTGCCGCTCGTTTCGTGATACGGCCAATTGCTACATTATTTCGCCTACTTGGCCGCGCGAAATTTGACGCGTCGGGCGCTTCTTGCTAGTCGTTTTAACAGGTCCCGGATGCCTGCGGGGCGCCAGGGGCCAGAGGACGACGCGTGCGGGCATCCAAGTCCGGAAGCATCGAAGAGCGAGTCGAGCGCCTGCGGGCGCTAGAGGCGAGGACTTCGCCCGAAGCGCTCGCTGACTACCGGAGCAAGCTCGACATGTCGTGGATCCACCACGACAGCGCCATCGAGGGCGTGGTCTACGAGCCGCAGGAGCTCGTGGCCGCGCTGCGCAATGCGCCGGTGAGCGACAGCGCGCTATTGCCCGTGCACGACGAGATCCGCCAGTACAAGAGCGCGATCGACTTCGTGCGGCGGACGGCGGCGGACCCCAAGATCGCCGTCGACCTCGAGCTGATCCAGCAGATCTACGTGATCCTGGCGCCGGACGAGCTCGAGGCGAAGTACCGCAAGGACATCCCGCTGCACCGGCTGTACTTCCACGAGATCACGCCGCCGGACAAGATCCCGCTCAAGATGAAGGCGCTCGTGCAGTGGCTCGAGAGCGACGAGACCCAGCGAACCATGCACGCCTCGCGCATCGCCTCGCGCGCGCACTACCTGTTCCTGCAGGCGTACCCGTACCCGAAGCACAGCGGCCGGGTCGGGCGCCTGATGATGAACCTGATGCTGCTGCGTCAGGGTTACCCGCCGGCGATCCTGCACGCCACCGATCGCCAGCGGTACTACGAAGCGCTCCGTACCTCCGCCGACGCGACTTCGGCGATCGTCCAGGAAGCGCTCGAAAACTCGCTCCACAGCACCATTCGGTACTTCCAGCGCTTGCACGGGCAAAAAGAAGACTCCTTCTAATTGCGTGCCTGACGAACTCGCCTCGATCTGGGTGCCGTACGATGTGGACGTGTGGATCATTCCTCACGTCTTCTCGGTGCTCGGCTTCCTGCTGGCCGTGTTCCTGCTGTCGCGCATCCTGCGCGAGCACCGGCCGCCCGCGAGCACGATGGCGTGGCTGCTCGCGATCGTGCTCGTGCCGTACGTGGGCGTTCCGCTGTACTTCCTGATCGGCGGCCGCAAGCATCGGCGCCTGGCCGCGCGCAAAGCACCGCTGTATCCGCGCACGCGTAGCGCGGGGGTGGGCAGCGAGGCGCAACATGCGGTGGAGCGCGTGCTGGTGACTTCCGGCGCCACGCGACCGACCTCGGGCAACGGCCTCGCGCTGCTGCCCGACGGCGAGGCGGCGTACAAGTACATCACCGAGCTGTTCGAGCACGCAGAGCGCAGCATCGACGTCTCCACGTTCATCCTGGGCAACGACGACACGGGCAGCGCCGTGCTCGAGATCCTGACGCGCAAGGCCGGCGAAGGCGTGCGCGTGCGCCTGCTGCTGGACGGCCTGTTCGCGTTTCGTACCAGCCGCCGCGCGCTGCACCGCTTCACGCGGGCCGGCGGCAAGCTCGCGGTCTTCATGCCGCTGTTGCGCCTGCCGTTCCGCGGGCCGGCCAACCTGCGCAACCACCGCAAGATCATCGTGGTCGACGGCAAGTGCGGGGTGCTGGGCGGGATGAACCTGGCCAGCGAGTACATGGGCCCGACGCCGCTACCCGGGCGCTGGCGTGATCTGTCGCTGGCGCTATCGGGCCCGGCGGTCGTGCACCTGCACGCGGTGTTTCGCTCGGATTGGGAGTTCGCCGCGAGCTCCGCCGACAGCGGCAACGCCGACGCGCTCGAGTTCTCGCCCGAGCCGCGCGGAACGGCGCGCCTGCAGGTCGTGGCGAGCGGGCCGGATGTGTTGCTCGACACGTACTACGACGCGATGTTGGCCGCACTGTTCCAGGCTCGACAGCGCATCTGGATCGCCACGCCGTACTTCATCCCCGACGAGAGCATCACGCGCGCGCTGCTGCTCGCGATCCGGCGCGGCGTCGACGTGCGCCTGGTCGTGCCCGCGCGTTCCAACCACCTGACGGCAGACATCGCGGGCGGCAGCTACCTGCGCCAGATCGAACAGATCGGCGGCAAGGTCTGCCCCTACCTGCCGTCGATGATGCACGGCAAGATGACGCTCATCGACGGCGACATCGGCGTAATCGGTTCGGCCAACCTCGACATGCGCTCGCTGTTCCTCGACTACGAGATCGCCGTCTTCGTCTACTCGCCCGACGAGATCGATCAGCTGTCACAGTGGTTCCAGAGCTTGCTAGTCGACTGCGCCAGCGAGCTCCCGCGCCCAGGCCGCACGCGCGCGCTCGCAGAAGACCTCGGCCGCTTGCTCGCGCCTTTGATGTGAGCGTCGCAGGACGCGATGGTGTACGACGCGACCGGCCAGCAGTTCAGAACCGACGGCAATGCACTTCGACCGAGTCGACCCAGTCGCCGCTGTTGACGCGGGCGCCGACCATGAACTCTCCGCTGGGGCAGGTGCGGACCTCGAACGGCGCGCCGGGATCCCAGTCCGTGCCGCGCCAGGCGAGGCTGCTCGTCGGCGTGCTCAGCTGGCGGCTCCAGCGATTCGGATCATTGACACAGATGGCGCGGATGCGACGGACCCAGGGGCTGCTCTGAACCGACACGCCGATCAAGAGCCCTCGGGCGCCGGTCGATGGATCGATGCACTCGTCTTGGACCCACTTGTTGTTGGCGTTCCGGCCGGCCGGGTTGCCCACGCCCAACATCATGTGCGCCCGCGCCGGGGGCGGAGACACCGTGACCGCGCCGTTCTGCGCCGTCGTCGACACCGGTGTGCACACGCCGGCCAAGCGCCTCACGCCCTCATCGGTCCTCACGTCCGACACCAGACCGAACATCGCACTGCGCGATGGACAGGTCTCGAGGCGGATCTCGCCGCCGCCAGTGCCCGATGTCTTCGGGAGCTCGCGCACGCTGATCGAGCGCGGCGTGCTCATCCGCTGGCAGATCAACTGCAAACGGTCGACGATCGAGCCAGTCCGCAGACGGACGCCTTTGACCGCATGGCCGGCAGGACAAAGTCGACGGAAGAAGTGATTCACGTTGCCACCGCCGGTCCCGCTGCGGTTGCCGAGATCCGAGAGGTTGCCGGCCTGAACCACCGAGGTCGTGCCGCAGATCGGTCCGATGTGCTGCAGCGTCCAGTCCGCACGTCCGTGCACACCGACCAGCGTCTGGTCGGTCGGACAGCGCAACGTGAAGGCGCCGCCTCCACTGCCGCCCTGCGGCGTGGTGGTCGATGAACCGCACACGAGGCCGAGCGCGTCGATGTTCGAGCTGGAGCGTCCGGTCAGTCCGACCGCGAAGTCGTTGGACGCACACTGTTGCTGCGGGTTGGTGCCGCCGCCGTTGGCACCGGCGGGCGCCAGCACGACCTCGCCGGTCGCCGCCATGTCGGTCGCGCGCAGTGCGCCGATCGTGCTGAGGTCGTCGCGGTTCGGGTCGTGAATCGCGTTGGCGCAGTCACCGACCTGATTCGAGGCGATGAAATTGTTCTCGGGGTTTTCACCGACCGCCAGCAGCGGCGTCGCCGTCGGACCATCGGTGTAGCCCTTGGTATGCACCAGCTCGTGCGTGACCAATCCGATCAGGTTGGCGATATCCACGGGGTTGAACGGCGCCGTGCCCGCGAGCCAATCGGATGTTGTAATCTTGACCCACTCCGGCTGGCTCGAATCGACCGTCGGGGGGCCGACCTGGACGCACTCGAGGGTAGTCTGTTGCGTGCGCAACGCGCGCAGTAGGTGTTCGGGATAGCCGGCAATCGCCGGCGAAGTTCCAGACTCATACGCGGCGAACTGGCCGTTGAGCACGCACTTGAGCAGTCGCCCGTCTTCGAGCATCGAGTTGATCGAGTCGAGCGCGAGTTTTGCCTTCGTGAATTGGGACAGCGAGCAATTCCGGAAGTCGTGGCTGGCGGTGACGGCGTATTGCGCGGAGACGACGGGCTCGTCGTCCATGTCGCCAGGGACTTGCATGGCGCATGAGGACAGCACGAGCAGCGCAAGCGCGCTGACGCGCTGTGATTGGTTGAACACAGTTGCAATACGCATCGCATCGCGCAATACCAAACCTAACAGTTCGTTTTCAAGCGCTTGCGCGTCGAATGTGCGATCGATCGGAAACACGATCGCGTTGCGAGATTTTGTCTGACGTCTCCGAGGACAGGAACATCTCCGGGCGCAGCCGCTCCTGCTTGGTACTGCTAAGCTTCAGCCTGCGGCAAGGGCAAGAGGATCGGGCCGGGTTCGGGATCTGGTGTCGTGTCCTTGGGCCGCACTTCCTGCGATTCCAGGAAGCCGATGATGCGTTCGCGCAGTGGGTAGTAGTTG
Source organism: Polyangiales bacterium (assembly GCA_035274465.1). Lineage (GTDB taxonomy): Bacteria > Myxococcota_A > Polyangia > Polyangiales > JAFGIB01 > JADGRF01. Next base: position 55,484 of record DATEOF010000353.1, on the reverse strand, counting down.
GGGTCGCTCAACACGGCTTTACGCGTCCGCGGGCGCGCGAAGGGGACTGACAGGATTTCGCCGACGTGCGCGCGGGGGCCTTGCGTCATCATCACGATGCGGTCGGAGAGGAACAGCGCCTCGTCGACGTCGTGCGTGACCATGAGCGCGGTCTTCTTGTCTTTGGCCCAGAGCTCGATCAGGACATCCTGGAGCTCCATGCGCGTCAGCGAGTCGAGCATGCCGAAGGGTTCGTCGAGTAGCAGCATGTTGGGCGTGAGCGCGAACGCGCGCGCCAGGCCCACGCGCTGCCGCATGCCCTGGCTCAGGGCCGGCGGCTTCTTGTGTAGCGAGTCGCCGAGGCCGACGAGCTCGAGGTAGTGCTTGGCGACCTCGCTTTGCTCCGCCTGGGTCTTGCGGACGAGCACCTGCTCGACGCCGAGGCGCACGTTCTCGAGCGCGGTCATCCAGGGAAACAGGTTGGGCGATTGAAACACGACGCCGCGATCGGGGCCGGGTTCGGTGATCTCCTTGCCCGCCAGCACCATCGCGCCCGCGGTGGTGCTGGTCAGCCCCGCGACCATCGACAGCACGGTGGATTTGCCGCAGCCGGAGTGGCCGATGATGCTCACGAACTCGCCGCGGCGCATGCTGAGGTTGAAGTCCTCGACCACGACTTGCAGTCCGTGCTCGCCGGGAAACGCCTTGGCGACCTGGGAAATCTCGAGGTACTTGGCGGTGGCGTTCATCGGGCGAGCTCCACTCTCGGGGTCAACGCGGTCGCTTGCGGCGACGGCGCCGCACCGCGACCGCGCTTCTTGGCAGCGGAATCCAGCAGGTATTCGATCACCTCCGAGCGGATCGCCTTGAAGCGCTCGTCGTGGTTGAGCGACTTGCGGTTGCGCGGCCGCTCGATCTCGACGGCGATCGAGGGACCGAGCGTCGCCGCAGGGCCCGCGCTCAACGGGATGATGCGATCCGCGAGCAGGATGCCTTCGTCCACGTCGTTGGTGATCAGGAAGATGGTCTTGCCGCTGACGCGGCAGATGCGCGCCAGCTCGTCCTGCAGGGTCGCGCGGGTCAACGCGTCGAGCGCGCTCAGCGGTTCGTCGAGCAGCAAGAGCTCGGGCTCCATCGCCAGCGCGCGGGCCAGCGCCACGCGCTGCCGCATGCCGCCCGACAGTTGGCCCGGCTTCTTGTCCTTGGCCGGCGTGAGGTTGACCAGCGCCACGTTCCGCGCCACGCGCTCGCGGCGCTGCTCCGCGCTCTCGTTCACGAAGATCGCGTCCACCGCCAGAGCGATGTTTTCGGACACGGTCAGCCAGGGCAGCAGCGAGTAGTTCTGGAAGACCACGCCGCGGTCCGGACCGGGCCCCGTCACCGGCTTGCCTGCGAAGTGCAGCGAGCCGGTGTCCGGCGCTAGTAGGCCGGCGATCAGTGAGACCAACGTGGTCTTGCCGGCTCCGGAGTAGCCCACCAGCGCGACGAACTCGCCCTTGTCTATGCTCAGCTCGAGGCCCGAGAGGACCTGCGTCCGATCGCTGCCCGAGCCGTAACCCTTGCTCACGCCCTTGAGTTCGAGAATCGCCATGCGGCTCCTTCACGCTGTCTTGAGTCGGGCTTCGACCATGCTCATCAGACGATCGAGCAAGAACCCGACGAGGCCGATCGTGACGATGCACAGGATGAGGTGCTCGTAGATCAGGCTGTTGTACTCCTGCGAGAGGAAGCCGCCGACGCCCGGCGCACCGGTCAGCATCTCGGCCGCCACGATCACTAGCCAGGCGATACCGAGGCTGAGGCGGAAACCCGTGAACATGTAAGGCAGTGCCGCCGGCAGCATGATCTTGAACAGCATCTTGCTGCGCGACAGCCGCAGCACGCGCGACACGTTCACGTAGTCCTGGGGGATCGAACGCACGCCGAGCGCGGTGTTGAGCACGGTCGGCCACATCGCACACATCGCGATCGTGAAGATGCCCGCGGGCTCCGGCTTCCCGAACAACACCAGGCCGAGCGGCAGCCAGGCCAGCGGCGAGACCGGGCGCAAGATCTGGATGATCGGATCGAAGCTCTTGTCGAAGGCCTTCGAGATGCCGAGCAACAGGCCCAAAGGCGTGCCGAGCGCGAGCGCCAGCGAGTAGCCCTTGGCCACGCGCACCAGCGAATACCAGGTGAAGCGCAGGATGCCCTGATCGAGCTCGCCACGCTTCTCGAACGGCTTGAGCACGTACATCTTGCTGGCTTCCCAGGTCTTCAGCGGACTCGGCAAGCTCTCCGCCCAGGTGGCGCTGGTCAACGCCCACAGCACGATCACACAGGCCACGCCGACCAGCGGCAACAGGGCGATTTCGACGAAACGCTGCAAGGAAGTCTTCGTGCTAGCACTCATGGTTTCGCCTCACGCGTTCAAGTTGTTGACCGTGAACGACTTCGCATAACCCTCGGGGTCGCTCGGGTTGAACGTGACGCCATCGAACAGGGTCTCGGGATCGTTGTTCATGCCTCCGTGGGTTACGCCGAGCTCCTTCATGGCCTCTTCGTAGATGTCCGTGCGCATCACGCGCTTGGCGATGCCTTCGTAGTCGGGTGGCTGCGGCACCATGCCCCAACGCCGGAACTGACTGAGCCACCACTTCAGGTACTTCGGCTGCGGGTAGTTGCAGTTGCGCTGGCTGAAGATCATGTAGTTGGGATCTTCGGCCTTGCGGCCATCGCCGTAGTCGTAGTGCCCCTGCAAGCGGCCCAGGATGATCTCGGGCGGGCAATTGATATAAGTCGGCCTGGAGACGAGCTCCGCCTGCTCCGGGCGATTCTTCATGTCGTCGAGCCAGACGCTGGCTTCGTGCAACGCCTTGAGGACCGCCTTGACCGTCTTCGGGTTCTTCTGTGCAAACTCTTCCTTGAACGCGCAGACCTTCTCGGGATGATCCTTCCACATCTCCTGCGTGGTGATCGCCGTGTAGCCGATACCGTCGGCGATCGCGCGCGCACCCCAGGGCTCGCCCACGCAGAAGCCGTCCATCTTGCCAACCTTCATGTTGGCGACCATCTGTGGAGGCGGGATGGTCACGAGCGCGACGTCTTTGTCCGGATTGATGCCGCCCGCGCCCAGGTAGTACCGCATCCACATCGCGTGGGTTCCCGGTGGGAAGGTCATCGCGAAGGTCATCGGTGTGCCGGCCTTCTTCGCCGCCTCGGCCAGCGGCTTGATCACCTTGGGATCGGCGGCCACCTTGCCCTTGAGCTCGCTCTTGATAGTGATCGCCTGGCCGTTCCGGTTGATCATCCAGGGGATGATCATCGGCACCTGGGGTGAACCGAGCAGGCCCATGGTCGAAGCGATCGGCATCCCGATCAGCATGTGCGTGGCCTGGATGTCGCCGTTGCTGAGCGAGTCGCGGATCGCGGCCCAGCTCGCGCCTTTCACGACCGTGGAGTTGATGCCGTACTTCTTGAACATGCCCTTCTCGTGCGCGATCACGATGGGCGAGCAATCGGTCAGCGCGATCATGCCGAAGCGGATGTCCGGTGTCTCGGGCGCGCTGGTGGATGCCGGCGTGCTGGTCGCGCTCGGCGCGGCAGGCGCTGCGGGCTCGGCCGGCTTCGGCTTGTCGTCACTGCATGCGCCGAGCAGACCACCCGCACCGGCGACACCGAGGCCCGCCGCTCCCAGCTTCAAGAACTCGCGGCGTGAGAAATCGGGCGTCTTCCGTTGCTTCTTCTTCATGGTGCTCAGAAGTACCGGCGCCGCTTTTCAGCCAGATTTCCTGGCGAGCAAAACGAGGTAAGAATGCAGTGGCCTGGAAGTATATGTACGACGTGTTTCGTGGCTTCAGTTTCGACTCGCGCGCGACGCCTCTCGATCGTCAGTCGTAGCCGAGCATTGTTGCGACTCGTGGTCGCGCGCATGTCTGTCGCGATGCGCATGCATCGCACGCACATCGTCCACGCTTGTGCTCTGGCGACGCTCAAGTTCAGCAGCCGGGCAGCCGAACCATTCTTCGATGCGTTGTGAGGTCGTGTTTCTGTGCCTGGGCCTGGCGGTCGCCGCTGCCGGCTGCGCCAAGGTCAAGGCAGCTGTCTGCCTCGACATGGTCCCCGCGCCCGTACCCGGGGCCGCGGCAGCGGAGGCCGCCAAGACGCCTGGCAAGCCGGAAAAACCTGCAGAAGCTGCCGCCGAGCCGGCCAAGCCGGCCGAGAACGAAGCGGAAACAGAAGCGAGCGAGCCGGAGCACACCCCCGAGGTGCAAACCGCCCACGCACCGCAGGAGGAATTCGCGCTGCCCTTCGCCTGGGAGAAGTCGCCGAACGAGCCGCTCTCCCGCACCCGGGCGTTCCTGCGCGACCTGGCGCGCGACAACGGCGCCTACATGAAACATGGCCCAGATTATTTCAAGGCCTTCGCCGCGACACAGACTCCCCGAGTCACGCTGGTCAGCTGCGCGGACTCGCGCGTCCAGGCCGGCGCGCTCGACGCCACGCCCGAGAACGACATGTTCACGGTGCGCAACCTGGGGAACCAGGTAGGCAATGGCCTGGGAGCGATTCAGTACGGCATCGATCACCTGCACACCCCACTGCTCTTCGTCCTTGGCCATACCGGCTGCGGGGCAGTGAAGGCCGCCATGACCGGCACGGGTGGATTGGCCGAGCCGATCAAGCGCGAGCTGGCTTCCATGCGCGTCGGCAAGAAGAAGGGCAAGCAAGACATCGACGACAAGCAGTGGCGCGACGGCGTGCTGCGCAACGTCAACGACCAGGTCGAGCTCGCGCTGAAGACCTTCGCTGCTCGCGTGAACGCCGGCCAGCTCACGGTGATCGGAGCCGTCTACGACTTCCGCAACGACCTCGGCAAAGGTCCGGGCAAGGTCAGCATCATCAACGTCAACGGAGTCACGGAAGCCCCGCGCCTCAAGGCGTTTCAAGAAGCCGTGCTCTCCGGCGTGAGCCTCGACGCCTCGGGTAACCCTCGAAAGATCGTCGACCCGTTCGAGCGTCTGTCGCAAGTCTTCGCGGAGCACCTGCACGATCAGGGTGACGAAGAGGAAGAGGACGAGCACGAGACGCCACACCCGAAAGAGCTCCCGCTGGCGCCCGTACAACACGATCCTGGCCCGATGTTCTCGCCGACCCCGCCCCTGCCCACACCGGCGCCTCCGCCTGCAGCACATCACTGACTGCGAAGATCATCCGGTACGTGGAAGTCAACGCAGCCACGAAAACTGCCCTCGCACGCTCCCGGCATGAAATTCTGTTAGGCTAGAGTCTCGCGGCGAGCATCCAGCGTTCTCGAGCGGAAGTGTTTACGGCCCACGGCACGTCCGAGGGTTCGATGACCTCGAACCTACGTGGCGCCGCTCAGGTGACGACGCGCCTACGAGTAGCGTTCTCAGGGAGCACCGCCCACCGCGTTCGGACAGCGCGCAAACTCGCTATGATCAGGCTGGCCGAGGACGTATGAAGCCTGCTGCGAGTGAAGCTCCCGACGGGGTGATGATCGGCGGCCGCTACGCGCTGCAAGAGCGCCTGGGACGCGGCGGAATGGCGAGCGTATACCGTGCCGCGGACCTCGCTACCGGGCAGACCGTCGCGCTCAAGCAGCTCACCATCGGCGCGGGTAGCTCCGAGCGAGCGCTGCTCGAAAGCTTGTTCGAGCGCGAATTCCATACCCTGGCCGAGCTGCAACATCCACGTGTAATCGCGGTCTACGACTACGGTGTCGACGGAGCGCGCGGTCCATTTTACACGATGGAGTTATTGGACGGTGGTGACCTGCGCGATCGCGCCCCGCTGCCTTGGACGGACGCGTGCAGTCTGCTCTTCGACGTTTGCTCCTCGCTGGCTTTGCTGCATTCGCGCCGTCTGATCCATCGCGACGTGACGCCGCGTAACGTTCGTTGTACGCGGGATGGACGGGCCAAGTTGATCGACTTCGGCGCGCTGGCTGCGATGGGTGCCGCTCCCCACCTGATCGGAACTCCTGCGTTCGTGCCTCCCGAAGCGGTGCATCACCAGACGCTGGACGGGCGCGCCGATTTGTACTCGCTCGGTGCGACGCTCTATCACGCGCTCACCGGCAACTCGCCTTACCGCGCGGCCAACTTCAGAGAACTGCGAGAGGCGTGGCAGAGCAAGGTCGCTCCGCCCTCGGCGTACGCAGCGCAAATTCCGACCGAGCTCGATGATTTGGTGCTGTCACTGATTCACTTGGACCCCGCGCTGCGCCCGCAGAGCGCCTTCGAGGTGATGGAGCGCTTGGCTGCCTGTGCAGGCCTGACTGGTCACGAGTCCGACCAGGTGTCGCGCGCGTATCTCACGACCCCGACACTGGTCGGCCGCGAGCAGCTTCGCAGCGAGCTGCGCAGGACGCTCAGTAAGCCTGTCGCCAGCCAAAGCATCGGCTTGATGTTGAGCGGTGCACCCGGCGTGGGACGCTCACGCGTGCTCGACGCCTGCCTGCTCGACGCCAAGTCGCTCGGGTTCACGGTGTTGCGTGCGACCGCGCAGGGCGCGCGCGAACCGTTCGCGGTTGCGCACGCACTACTTCAGCACTTGATCGAGGTCCTTCCGAGCAATGGCTGCGAGCGCGTGAGCCCAGAGCTGTTCGTGCGCGACGCGCCGGCGCGGCTCGAGCTACGCAGCCTGCACGAGCTGGCGCCCGCGCGCGAGTCGCTGAAGCACGCCATGTGCCGCGTGCTGTCGGCCGTGACTCGCACGCAACCGCTGCTCCTGGCCGTCGACGATGTGCACCGCATCGACCCGGAATCGGGCGCGGTCCTGGCCACCGTGATGGACAGCGGACTGCCCGGGCGTCTGTTCGTGATCATGACCGTCGACGGTTCGGCAGCGGCCAGCGAAGCGCACGCTGTGCTCGCGCGGCGCTGCACGTCGTCGAGCCTCGACTCGCTGAGCTCGCAGCAAACCCATGCACTGCTCGGGTCGTTGTTCGGCGATGTCGCAAATCTCAAGATGCTCTCGGACGAGGTCTTCAGCGTGGCGCGTGGCAACCCGCGGCAGTGTCTCGACTTGGCGCAGCACCTCGTCGACAAGGGAATGATCCGCTACCGCGCCGGCACCTGGACTCTGCCGACCCGCCTCGTGGCCGGCGACCTCCCGGTGAGCGTCGAAGCCGCGATGCACGGGCGCATTGCGGAGCTCTCAGCCCCGGCGCGTTTCCTGGCCGAGGCACACGCGCTCGCTTACTTCGAGGTGTTCGCGCATGCCGACTATCGCGCGCTGCTCTCGGATACCGAACCAGCCAAGATCGATCGCGCGATCTCCGAGCTGGAGACGATCGGCGCGCTGATTCGCGACGGGCAGAAATACACGCTCGCGAATCGGCTGTGGGCGGCCGCGTTCAAAGCTGGACTGGAACCAGTCGCCGAGCAGAAAAGACACGAGGTGCTGGCGCGCTTGTACGCCGAGCGATCGCCGTTCGCGCTGCAGTATCACTTGTTCTCCGGCGGTATGCACGAAGCGGGCGTCGATCTCTTGCTGCGGCTCGCTGCGGAGTGGGACAGAAAGTTCGACCACGCGGCGGCGCAGGCGCAGAACGTCGGGAAGATGAGTTGGTGTGCAGGCGTGGCCACCGAGACTGCGGAGAGACTCGGTCGCAGCCCGCGTCAGATCAACCAGCTGCGGCGCTGGTATGCGGCCGCAATGGCGACCACGGACAGCCGTTTGTACGCAGCCGCGTCCGCCGCGTGGCTCGAGCAGCTCAAGCACGATTCAGGCTTCGAGCTCTGGGAGCGTGACTCCCAGGCTTCGAGCGCGGCGGAGCGCTTGACGAGAGCTCTGCAAGCTGCGCATCAGCGCTACCTCGACACGCCGGAGGCCGAGCGCGTCTATTCGGTGACCGAGGCGCTCAGGCTACTGGTCGAATACGTCGTGCTATCGATCGCGGTCGGTGCTCGCACCTCCGACACCAAGCTGGTCGCGAGCTTGCCGCAATTGCTCGAGCCGTTCGTCGCACTCTCGCCGGCCATCGACGTGATCTTTCGCAACGCCACCGCGACCTACCGTAGCCACTGCGAGTGTCGCTACGCTGACGCATACGCAATCTGGCTCGATGTGCTGGGCAAGCTCGACGCGATGACCGACGAGTTGCAACACCTCGAGCCGATCCGCGGAGCTGTGACCTTCGCCGTGGGCATGATCGAATCGCAGCTGGGGCTGGCGAGTGCGAGCAGCCGCGCCGAGCGCTTGGATCGCGATCCCTATCAGAAGATCACCGCGCTTCAGCTGCGGAAGATCGTGCGCCTCGAACAAGGCGACTGGGACGGAGCCGACCAGCTGCGGCGGCAGGCCGAAGTCATGGCTCTGCAGGTGAGGACCGCGCCGTTGTTCAAGACGTTGCTGAGCGTGGAGGCGAGCGCCTACGGCAAAGCGCGCGATCTGCGAGGTCTCGCACAGGTCGTGGACCAGCTGCGGCTGTTGGCGTCCGAATACCCTGGCTGGATTCCGCACTTGCGCGAAGCCGAAGCGCGCTTCCACCTGGCGCGCGGCGACTATGCTGCTGCACGTGATGGCTTCGAGCGCACGCTCGAGCTCACTGCCGTTGACGCAGACGGGTTGTCGTCGAGCCTACAGACCTGGATCGCGGCACAGGCAGGACTTGCGGAGACGTTGCTCGCGATGGGCTGCATGGAGGAGGCGCATACGCGCGCGCATGCAGCGCTCGCGATCTGCGAAAAGCGCGGGATCGATAGCCACACGGCCGATTTGATTCGCGCGGTGAGCCTGATCGAAGCCAAGCTCGGCAAGGCTTCGGCTGCCGTGCGGTTGGATGCGTTGATCGCCCAGCAACTGGCTGTCGGGTGCAGCGGCTTGCGGCTCGGCTTGTCCTACGAGGCACGCGCGCAGATCGCGATCTGGAGCGCCGACCAGGACGGGTTCGAGAAATATTCACAGCTGACAGCCCACGAATACCGGCATGGTTTGGGCTGTCCGCTCGGCGCGCGCTATGAACGCTTGATCAACGAAGCTAAGCGCCGCGGCTTCATGGGCGGTGCCCCGCTCGCCGATTTCGAGCCTGCCATCGAGACTGCGTTGACGATGCAAGACGACGCGGCCTCGAAGATGGCACGGATCATGGCGGGCACGCGCAACGCTGCGGAGCACAACCTGCGCGCGCTGCGCGCGTTGTGCGTGGCCTTCCGGGCGCGCGGCGGCTACTTGTTCGAGCGCACGCCGACGGGTCTGCAGCTCGCGAGTTCGCTCGACGATCTGGCCGCGCCGGCAGTACGAACCCTGTGCGAGCGCGCGCTCCGCTTCTTCGAAACCGAGTCCGAGCGCGTGGGCTACGCGGACGACATCGCCTCGAGCGCCTTGGAGCAAGCCGCGACGCAGAGCTCGACCGTTCAAGTGGGCGGCTGCAGCTATGAGCTGCTGCTGCTCAGCTGCGTCGAGGGTGCGGTTCGCAACCTGGCCGGGGTCGTCGCGCTGTCTGTGAGTGCATCGGGCATCCCGTATGACAGCGCGCAGCTTCAGCTGATCCCCGCCGTGACCGCGCAGTTACTCGCTGCTGCGCGCGTACAGGCGAGCGCAGCCACCGAGCAGCAGTAGCGGCGCTCACAGCCGCGAAGCTGCGATAACCCTCGACTTGCGCGTGGATATCGCACGGCGGTGCCAGCAGCTCACAGCGCCCGTGCGATACGATCGGTCGGCTAGTCGTGACAGCCAAGGAGCAGCACCGGATCGCGACGACCTCGCGCTATGAGCTCATTCGCCCCCTCGGCGAAGGCGGCGTCGGTACGGTCTACGTCGCCCTCGATCGCGAAAGCGGAGAGCAGGTGGCGCTCAAGATGCTGTCGCGTATCAATCCGCTCAGCGTGCTGCGCTTCAAGCGCGAGTTCCGCGCGCTGGCCAACATCCATCACCGAAACCTCGTCCAGCTGTACGAGCTCGAGCACGCCGACGACGGTTGGTTCCTGAGCATGGAGCTGGTCGATGGCGAAGAGCTGCTGCGCGGTCTCACCGAGACCGGGCCCATACCCGACGCATCCGCGTTGCAGCGCGACGAGGACCTCGAGGTGGCGCGGTCTGCCGCCCGGCTCCCGCGGATCATCGACGCGTTCTCGCAGCTCGCCAACGGCATTCACGCGATTCATCAGGCCGGAATGCTCCATCGCGACTTGAAGCCGAGCAACGTGATGCTCGATCGCCAGGGGCGGGTGGTCGTGCTCGACTTCGGCCTCGTGCGCGAGCTCTCGCCGTCCAATGACGTCACGCTCGATGGCGTCACCGCGGGCACGCCGGCCTATATGCCACCTGAACAAGCCCGTGGCGAAGGCCTGAGCGAAGCGTCCGACTGGTACGCCTTCGGCGTGATGCTCTACGAGGCGCTGAGCGGATACTTGCCCATCGACGGCCGGACGCCGCTCGATCTGATCCAACGCAAGCTGGAGCTCGAGCCGCCGCCTTTGCTGAGCGCAGATGCCCCTGCGCCGTTGCGCGAGCTGTGTGCGAGTTTGTTGCGTGTCGACCCCCGGCAGCGCGCCACTGTCCACGAGATCCTCGACGTGCTCGCCCGAGCGAGCGAGCCGCGGACGCCGACCGAGACGCAGTCGCTGCTACCCGAGCCGCCGTCGACGCAATCGAGCTCGGACCTGTTCGGTCGCGATGCGGAACGCTCGCAGCTCGAGTCGGCACTGGAAGCGTGCGTCCGCGAGCACTCCACGGTCGCGGTCCACGTCCGCGGCCCGTCAGGCGCTGGCAAGACCGCGCTGGTCGAGAGCTTCCTTGCGGGCTGCCCATCACTGGCGCTCCCGCTGTCGGCCGAGCCGCTCGTGGTGCGTAGCCGCTGCTACGAGCGCGAGGCCATGCCATTCAAGTCGATCGACGGTGCGATCGACGCGCTCGCGACGCACCTGATGGCGCTCGACGACTTCCAGGTTGCGTACCTGCTGTCTTCGGACATTGGTCCGCTCACGGTGCTGTTTCCCGTGCTCGAACGCGTGCCGGCCGTGCGTCGCCTGCTCAGCTCGACGAAGAAGAAGCCCCACGGGGATGCAACTCAGTTGCGCAGGCGCGCGGAGGAAGGCTTTCGCTACCTACTGCGCAGCCTAGCCGCCACCCGGCCGCTGGTGATCTGGATCGACGACCTGCAATGGGGCGATCTCGATAGCACACAAGTACTACTGGACTGGCTCAAGCGCCCCATCGACGGTCCTGTGCTGCTCGTTCTGTCCTACCGCAGCGACGAGGTCGCGACCAACGCGACGCTGTCTGCCCTTCTTTCACCGGCGGCAAGGGACGCTCAGCAGGTCGAACAGTTCGAGCTGGATCTCAAGCCGCTGCGAGATTCGGATGTTCACGCACTGTGCTCGAAGCGCATCGGCGATTCGACCTCTCCCGCGCCTCACGTGATCGCACGCATCGTCCGCGACTCGTGCGGCAACCCCTTCCTCGCCTCGCAGCTCGCGGCGCTCGCGCGAGCCAAGCTCGATCGTGGTGAAACCGACCTCGCTGCGCTGTCGATCAAAGAACTGGTGCTGCACACGAGCGCGCTTCTTCCGCCGCCCGCGCAAGAGCTGCTCCGCGTGCTCGCAGTGGCGGGCAGACCCCTCGCGCCACGAATTGTGCTCGAGGCAGCCGATATCGGGGGAGCCAGCCGCGCCTACATTCACGAGTTGCAAAGCCTGCGCCTCGTACGCACGCGCTACGTGGCGCGCACGACCCTGCTCGAGATCTATCACGACGGCGTGCGCGAGTCCGTCCATGCGGCGCTCACAGAAGCGGAGTTGCAGCGCGTCCAGGCATCGCTGCTTCGCGCCTTGTTGCGCGAAGGCCAAGCCGATGCCGCGTGGCTTCACCAGCTCGCGCTGGCTGCGGGAGAGCGAAAGCAGGCGCTGCAGTACGGCTTGCGCGCGGCACAGATCGCGAGCGAGAACCTCGCGTTCGAGCAGGCCGCAGAGCTGTACGAGCGCTGTGTTCAGCTGGCGGACTCGGAGCAGGAGACCACAAAGCTCTGGACCCAGCTCGCGCTCGCGCTGGCGCACTGCGGTCGAGGAATCAAGGCCGCCGACGCATATCTGAAGGCGAGTGAACACGCGGCAGAGTCCGAGCGCGTCACGCTGTTGTGCCTCGCAGCCTCACACTTGCTGCGCTCGGGGCGGTTCGAAGAGGGAGAACAGCTGGTGAAGCGGGTGCTCGCGGCCCTCGAGATCCGGGTCCCTACCTCCGACGCGGGACTGTACGCGGCGATCGGCTGGGAACGCGCGCGCATCGCGGTACTGGAGCGCGTCGTTCGTCCTCGCGAGGGCGTGGTGATTCCGCCAGAGGAGCTGCGCATCGGGACGCTCTACGGCAACCTGGCGCTCGACACCCAATGCCACATGCCCTTGCGAGCGACGCTGTTCCAGACGCGCGCCACGCGCATGTGTTTTCAATACGGCGAATCGCGGACCACCGCGCGCGCCTACTGCATGAACGCGGCGCTGGCGGCGCTATCGGGCGGTGGTGCCGCGGCGCAGCGCGTGAGCGAGATGCTCGCGCGAGCCGAAGCCTTGATCGATTGCGACGCGCAGCCGCAACACGCATTCGAGCTGTACGCTGCCCGCGCGAGTTGCGCGGTGTTCCTCGGGCAGCTCGCGCAAGCGCTCGAGCCGGCGCTCGCCGCGGAGGAGCTGTACGCCACCAGGGGCCTGGGCGACGACCTCGGCGATTACTTCTACATGTTCGTCGTGCGCGCTGCGTACGTGAGCGCGCTGCAGTTTCTCGGCCGCCACAACGAGGCAGCCGTGGTGGTGAGGCGTCTGATCGACGAGGCCACCGCGAAGAACAATCGCAGCGCCGTGCTGCAGACCTCGCTGGCCTGCACCGCTGTCGAGCAAGCCGAACAGGGTTGTCGCGGTTCTCGTGCACGACTCGACCTCGAGCACCAGGAGCTGCCAGCGTCCACGGGTGTGCTGCACATGCTGCACCTGTTGGCGGTGATGCGTGCGGGCTGCACGACGGGCGAGCACGACTGGGCGCTGGCGCGCCACGCCGAGCTCGCGCCGCGCCTCCATGCTTCGCCGTTGAAGCACAGCGCATTCTTCATCTACCTGCTCCAGTTCTACCACGCTCGGCTCGTGCTCAATGCTCACGTGACATCGGGTGCAGGCGGTGACCCCGAGCCACTGGTTCGCGAGCACCTGCAGTGGTTGGCGAAGAAGTCCCCTCTGCCGTTCCGTAAGCTCGCCCCTCTGCGTATTCGCGCGCGGGTGGCTCTGATCCGCGGCGATCGCGCGCTTGCCAAACAGCTGCTGCTGCAGAGTGCGCAAGCCCTCGAAGAACTCGGAGCCGCCGACGACGCGGCGCGTGAGCGATATGCGCTCGGCTTCTTGACGGGCGGCGAGGATGGCGAACAGCGCATGGCAGCTGCGATCGCAGCGCTGAGCGGCATGGGCATGCGCGAGCCCGAGAGCGACCTGCGCGCCTACTTCCCGGAGCTCGTGCGTGGCGCGTGACGCGGCGTCGACCGAGCTGATCGGCGGGCGCTTCCGACTGCTGCGCCGCCTCGGGCGCGGCAGTACCGGCGAAGTGCACGTCGCGTGGGACGAGTCGACGGGCCAGCAGTTCGCGCTCAAGCGGTTGTTGCTGCAGGCCGGCGGCCGGACGAGCGCGGCCAACTTCATGCGCGAGTTTCACGCGCTATCGACCTTGCGTCACCCGCGCATCATCGAGGTCTATCACTACGGGGTCCACGGCGAGGTGCCCTACTACACCATGGAGTTCCTGGACGGGCACGACTTGAGCGAGCTGTCGCCGCTGCCCTATCGCGAGGCCTGCAGTTACCTGCGGGACATCGCGCTCTCGCTCGCGCTACTGCACGATCGCAGGCTGCTGCATCGCGACGTGAGCCCGCGCAACGTACTGCGCACGAAGGACGGGCGCTGCAAGCTGATCGACTTCGGCGCGATGACCCCGTTCGGCACTCCTTCGACCATGCTGGGCACACCACCGTGTCTCGCACCCGAAGCGTTTCAGGGCGGTGCGCTGGATCAACGCACCGACCTGTACTCACTCGGCGCGATCGCCTATTTCGCTTTGACCGGAGGGCACGCCTACCCGACGCGCGAGCTTGGCGCGCTGCCGGCGTTGTGGAGCCATGGCGCGCAGTCGCCGATCCAGCGCGGCTGCGAAGTCCCCAGGGCGCTCGATGAGCTGGTGATGTCGCTGCTGAGCGCTGACCCGGTGCAGCGCCCCGCGAGCGCTGCCGAGGTGATCGATCGACTCTCGGCGATCGGAGGATTGACGCAAGAGGATGAGCTCGCCATCGGCCGGAGCTGCCTCGCCAGCACGCCGCTGCTCGGCCGCACGCGCGAGCGGGCTCAGCTCTTCGACAGTCTGCGTAAGACGAAAGAAGCCAGTGGCAGCGCGCTGTGGGTCAGTGGCGACCCGGGCTCCGGCACGACGCGCATGCTCACCGAAGCGAGCCTGATCGCGCAGACTTGCGGGCTCGCCGTGATGCGCGTGACGCTCCGCGAGCAGCGCGGCGTGTCGTCCAGCCTGGCCCGCGATCTCGTGACTGGACTGATGCAAGTCGTACCCGAGGAGGCGGAGCGAGCGGGCAATCAGCATCCGTTGCTGCAGCCGCTGGTGCACGGCGCACCGGTCGAGGTGCACGGCGCGGAGCTGTTGCGCCAGGTCGACGCGTTCGTGTGCGAAATCGCCGACCGGCAACCGCTCTTGCTGACGTTCGACGACGTGCATCACGGCACCGAAACGGACTTGGCCTTGATTGCGGCACTCGCCTACCGGACGAGCAGTCGTGCGCTGTGCGTCATTGGCAGCGAGCACAGCGTGAATGGGTCGCTGCCACTCACGAGCGTCTCCGACATCGCGCTGCACGTCCGACTCCGCGCGCTGGATCGCGCGCAGGTCGCCATGTTGAGCTCGGCGCTGTTCGGAGACGTGCCCAACCTCGAGTGCGTCAGCGACTTCTTCTATCGAAACGCCCAAGGCAATCCGAAGTTGACCCTGGAGCTGGCGGAGCACCTGCTGGCACGCGGCGCGCTGAGCTACGTCGCCGGAAGCTGGATGCTACCCGATCATATCGACGAGTCCATGGCGAGCGACATGGCGCAGCGCCTGAAGCTGCGCCTCGAGTCGATCGGTGAAGACGCCCGCACGTTGCTGGAGTTGTTGTGTATAAGACGCCGTGGGGCGAGCACGGAACAGTTGCTCGAGCTCGCCGCGCCGCTTTCGGGCCCTCGGGTCTTTCACGCTCTGGAAGAGCTGGTGCGGGTCGGGGTGCTCGAAAGCGCCGGCGTCGAATATGCCTTCGCGCAGGAGGCACTGCGCGCGGAGCTGAGCAGGTCGTTGCCACAATCCCGCAGCCAACAGCTGCATCAGCGCTGGGCTCAATATCTGCTCTCACACGGGGCGAACGACGACTCGCGGCTGGAGGCCGGTTGGCACCTGGTGAATACGCCCGACGAGCTCGCGGGCGCCAAGCTCCTCGTACAGGTCGCGCCCGAGCTGGTCGAGCGGCGCGTGAATTTGGCCGCGGCGGTTCCGGCGCTGGAGCGCGCGCTGGAGGTCTACGAGCGACATGCTCAACCCCTCCGCATGCGCTTGCGCCTGCGCGCGCTCTTGGTCATGTCGAGCTATCTATACGACCACCGGCTCGCGCGCCGCTATGCGGACCAAACGCTCGATCTGCTCTACCCGTTCACGGGCTTGCGTGAAGCGGAGCGGTGTGCGCGTTGGCTGGGGCGCCGCGTAGGCTTCGTGGCCGGAATGGCCTGGGCAAGTCTGCGGCGCCTCTTGCGTCGCCCGAGCCAGCGCGGTCCGCACGTCCTCGCAGCCCTCAAGTACTACGGGCAGAGCACCATGGGACTGATGGGTCTGCGCGCACTCTTGCTCGAAGATACGCGCGCGGTGCTGGACCGGATGCGGGCCTTCGAAGGTTCGCCGTTTCAGAGCCTGTCGCTGATCTACGAGATGGCAAACGCCATCCACTCGCATTCTCTGGGCAGGGGATCCGCTGCGGATCAGTGGATCAAGCGCGCGAAAGCTCGGCTGGAAGGCAAACCGCCGTGGATGCTGACTGCGCAAGAGCACCTGGACATCATGATCGGCCTGCTTCTCTTGCAGGGCATGAACGAGAGCCTGCGCGAGCACTCACGCGCGCTCGAGTGCGCATCCAAGCTCGAGCGCATCGCCACGCCGCTCGCGATCGCCGCGAGCATGCGCATTCGCATGACGTATTACCTGCTGCGCGGTAATGCCTCCGAAGCGCAACACCAGCGTCGGCTCCTGGAGTTGCAAGCCCTGGAGAGCGGCAGCTTCTGGCAGGTACAGTGGTTCGCAGTGCCCCTGGAGGGATTGGCCGCGGCGACCTGGCACGACTTGCTCGGGCTGCGGCGCGCACTGGGTCGCCTCGAGCAGCTCGCAGCGGAGTCGCCCGGCATGGAGCAGATGCATCTGGCGACGCGCATCCACTACTACTTCCATCGCGGCGAGTACGAGCTGACGGCGTGCGCTGGTGACGAGTACATGCGGCTGTACCCACCGCTCGAGCGCCTTGGCTGGGGGCCCATCTACGCCATCACCGCGCTCGCCCACGCGTACCTGGGGCGGCCCGAACGTGGCATCGAGATTTGTCGCATGGCGCTCGCTCAGGTCAGCTCTGAAGACCGTGACTACTTCGTCGTCTACGCGCCGATCGAAGCGGCGTACGCGACGGCGCTCGGGCTCGCCGGGCAGGCAGCAGAGAGTCGCGAGGTCTTTCGGGCGAACATCGAGCGACTGCGGGCGGCGGGTGAGTACCTGCGTGCGATCGTCACGCACCACCACCGCGTACGGGTCGCGCGGATCGGCGGCGATCCCGAAGCTCTGCAGGTGGCGCTCGCAGACATGCGTCAGACGGCGGTGGACTCGGCAAATCCTGCGGCGGTCGAGCTGGCAGAGCGCCTGTCCGAAGACCGGCGCTCGTACTCGCCTTCGGAGCAGGAACAAGACGCTTGGTGGACAGGGACTGAGAGAATCTGAACCGTGACATCGATCCACCCGCAGCCACCGCACGACACCGGAACGCGTTACGAAACGCTCCGGCTACTCGGTCAAGGCAATGCAGGCGCGGTCTACCTGGCTCGTGACCGAGAGACGGGCGGGCTCGTTGCGCGGAAGAAGCTGCTGCGCGTCGATCTCAAGAGCGTGCTGCGCTTGAAGCGTGAGTTCCGCGCACTCGCAGATGTCCGCCACCCGAACCTGGTCGAGCTATACGAGCTGGAAGCCAGTGAGGATGGCTGGTTTCTGGCGATGGAGTACGTGGAAGGCTCGGAGCTGCTCGCGGCGCTGCGAAGCGAGCTGAACGAACACGAAGGGCGTGGCGTGGATCAGACGCGCGACCTGCATCAGCTGCCCGCGGATGGGGCGTCGCCGCTCGCGATCGAACCGGTGCTCGGCGTTTTCTTGCAGCTCGCGTCCGGCATCGACGCCCTGCATCGAGCCGGGTTGCTGCACCGCGATCTCAAGCCGAGCAACGTTCTGGTGGCGAAGGGGCGCGTCGTGGTGCTCGACTTCGGGCTCGTGCTCGGCCTTGACGCCGAAAGCGTACGCGTCACTCACGAAGGCACGGTCGCAGGCACGCCTGCGTATATGGCGCCGGAGCAAGCGGCGGCGGCGCAGCTCAGCGCAGCCGCAGATTGGTATGCATTCGGCGTGATGCTGTTCGAAGCGCTGACGGGCGAGCTGCCGATCCAGGGCCGCTCGGCAGCCGAGTTGGCCTCACGCAAGACGAGAAGTGATGCGCAACCGATCGAGCGCGTCAGAGCCCGGCTCCCGGATGCGCTCGTGACGCTCTGCAATCGGCTCTTACTGCGCGAGCCCCAGAGGCGGCCGGACGGGGCACGCGTGATCGAAACGCTCCGCGTGTTGCTCGGCCGACCCGCCACCGAAACCGAACAGCGTACATCGCTCGAGATCACACTCACGACGCAGGTGAATGACCAGAGCATGCGTGCCCCGCCCGGCCTGGTCGGGCGAGACGCCGAGCTGAGGAGCCTGATGGCCGCGTTCGAGCTCACGCGCCAAGGCGCGCCCGGCGTCGTGCACGTGCGTGGTACCTCGGGCACGGGCAAGACGGCCCTGGTCGAAAGTTTCCTCGCGAGCCTGGGAGAAGACCTGCCGCCGTTCCTCGCTGCGCCGCTCGTGCTGCGCAGCAGGTGCACGGAACGCGAGGCGATGCCTTACAAAGCGCTGGATGGCGTGATCGATGGCCTCGTGCGACATCTGCTCGCGCAGGACGCATTCGCGGTCGGCCGCATGCTCCCACCCGACCTGCCCGAGCTGGTGCGACTGTTCCCGGCTTTGCAGCGTGTTCCTGTCGTACAACGTCTGCTCGCGACGGCGCCTGGGCGGTCCGACCGTGTGCAAGCGCGCATCGCAGGCGAAGCGGCCATGCGCGAGATGTTCGCGCGCCTTGCGGACCTGCAGCCGCTCGTGATCTGGATCGATGACCTACAGTGGGGCGATCTGGACAGCGCGCGGATCTTGAAGACGTGGCAAGAGCAGCTGGGATCGTCTGCCGCACTGCTCATATTCACGTATCGCAGCGATGAGTTGGCGACCAGCCCGGCACTGCGCGAAGTGCTCGAGCAGGCTACGCGACCGCGATCGATCGCGGCACGGATCGTCGAGCTGGCGCCGCTCGACCCGGCAGACGTGCAGGCGCTCTGCAATCGCCGGCTGGGCGCGGTGGCGCGCGAGCGGCCGGACCTGGTCGAGAAGATCGCGCTCGAGTCGCAGGGCAATCCTTTTCTGGCATCGCAGCTGGCTGCACTCGTGCAGGCCAAGGTCGCGCGCGGGGACAGCACGTTCGGCGAGCTCTCGATCGAGCAGCTGATCGTGCAGGCGACCCAGTTGCTCCCACCCGAAGCGGTGACGATCTTGGATGTACTCGCTGTCGCGGGCCGCCCGCTGTCCGCGCAGCTCGCTCTCAAAGCGGCCGGGGTCGAGCACGGTGGCCGAGCGCACTTGCATGCACTGCGCAGCCTGCGCTTGATCCGTGCACGCAACGTCGGTACTGCGCAGCTCATCGAGCCATACCACGATCGTGTGCGCGAAGGCGTCGCGGCTTCGGTCGATCTGGCATTGCGAACGCGCCTCCAAGCCGCGCTCGTGCGGGCGCTCGAGCACGCCGAGAACGTCGATTCGGGTTGGCTGTTCTCGCTCGCGCTGGAGGCCGACCTGCCGGAGGCAGCGCTTCAACACGGCCTGGCTGCCGCCGAGCACGCCGAATCGGTCTTCGCGTTCGAGCGCGCGGCGGAGCTCTTCGAGCGCTGCATCTCGCTGCGCGAGCAGGCAGGTGATGTCACTTCCGAGCTGACGTGCAGGCTCGCCGATTGCCTCGCGCGTGCTGGCCACGGTGTCCGCGCCGCGGAATTGTTCTTGTCAGTCGCGCAGCACAGCGAGGCGAGACAAGCCCTGAGCTTGCAGCGCATCGCGGCTTCGCATCTGCTTCGCTGCGGCGAGTACGAGCGCGGCAATCGGCTCGTGGACCAAGTGCTGCGCGCGTATGGGTTGAGCGTGCCGCAGACCGATGCCGGCGTACTCGCGGCGCTCGTCTGGGAACGCGCACGCGCGAGCGTTCGTGGCACGTCCTTCAAGGACACGGATACGGTGCCAAGCGCCAGCAACGAGGAGGTCGAGCTCTACGGAAGCCTTGCGATCGAGTATCAGGTGTTCGACCCGGTGCGTACCGCGCTCTTTCAGAGCCGAGCGCTGCGCCTTGCCCTGGGCGCCGGGGGCCGCCGCGAGATTGCATTCGCGCTCGCCGCGACGGCCGTGGTGACCTGTGTGAACGGTTCGGAGAAGGCGGCGCGCGAGACAGAATCGTTACTCGAGCGCGCTGAATCGATCGTGGACGAGCTCGACGACGATACGCTGCGCGTACAGTTGTTGGTGGCTCGGGCGGTCTCCAGCTACATGCTCGGGCGCGCCAGGGACATCATCGAGCCGTCGTACGAGGCAGAGCGTGTCTTTCGCAACACGCGCCGCGAGCACAGCGGCGAGTACTACCAGCGCTTCATCGCGGTTGCGGTGCGCATCGGAGGGCTGCTGGTCCTGGGCGACTATGCTCGCGCCATGCCCGAGCTCGCGCGCGCTGCCGAAGAGGCTCGCTTGACGAACAACCGCAACGCCATCTTGCAGTTGTCGCTGGTACAAACCGTGGTCGATGGACTGCGCGACGACTACCAGAACGCGAAGCTCCGACTCGAGCAAGAGCGCAAGCTCTTACCGCAAGATCGCTTCGGTCCATTGCACACGTTGCACCTGATCTCACTCTTCAGGGTTGCTTGCGGGCTGCATGACTACGTCTGGGCTGCGGACTGGATCGAACACGACTGGAACAAGTGGAAACGTTCGATCATGCGCATGAGCGCTTTCATGAGCATGCTGGTGCTGGGCAGCCGCTTGCGCTACCTGGTGAATCGTCACGTCATCGAGCGCCGCGACGCAGACATCGACAAGCTCGTCCGCTGGGAGCTCAAGGCGCTCACGAAGATTCCACTCGACGAGGCGCGCTTCGGGTTGCCGTTGCGCACAGGCGCGCGATTGGATGTGCTCGCAGGTCGCCGTGACGCGGCGCGCGAGAAGATGACGAAAGTCGCTGCGGAGCTCGATCGGATTGGAAGCCACGTCGAGGCAGCTCGTGAACGGCTGGTGCTCGCGCTCATCACGGGCGGAACGGCGGGCAACGCGGATGCAGTGCAGTGGGAGCAGCGCATGCGGGAGTGCGGCTTCGTGAGCCCCATGAACGAGGTCTACGCGTGCTATCCGGAGCTTCGGGAGTTCAGCTGAAGCACTGGCCAGGGGCACACACTCGAGCCCGCTCCGCGCTAGCCAGCCTGCTCCGCAGAGCCCGCTGTCGCCTTGCCGCTCTCGCCCGTGCGATCCAGCGCCATCTTGAACAACACGGGCCCGACCAACTCGTTCACCGCGACGGTCGCCACCGCGAGCGAGCGAAACCCCGGACCGAAGCTCGGGAAGGCGCTCGCGATCAGCGCCGACATGCCGAGCGTCAATCCCGCCTGCGATACCAGGGGCGCCCAGCCCCAGCGCTGAACCACCGCCAGGTCGCCGGCGATCCGCGACCCCAGACGATGCGCGAACACCGCAAAGATCACCCGCACGCCCGCGAGTAACAGGGTCACCGGCCACAGCTGCTTCACCAGCGGCACGTCCAGATGTGCGCCTGCCGTGGCGAAGAACACCACGAACACCACGCTACCTGTGTCCTCCACGGCGTGCAGCAACTTCGGCCCCTGGCTGCTGAAGTTCGCGACCACGAAGCCCGCAGTCAGAAACGTGAGCAGCGGATCGAAGTGCAGGTAGTGCAGGCCGGCAGTCAACCCGAAGCCCAACGCCAAGAGCACCAGCAGCAGCTGACCCGACACCAGCCACAGGTACAGCGCGAGCAGCAGACCCACCGTCGTGCCGAGGGTGATGCTGCCCAGGATCTCGTGCCACAACGCCATCAGGTCGCGCAGCGAGATGCCGGCAGACGTGTCCACCAACGGCCGCACCAGCGTGATCGTGAGCGTCACGAGGATCGCCACCACGATGTCCGAGGCCATCACGAACGCGAGCGAGAAGCGCGTGAGCGGGCCGTCGGGGCGCGTCTGCGCCAGGATACCGAGACACGCAGACGGGCTGCGGCTGACAGCCAGCACGCCCCACAGCAGCGCGACCCCGATCAACGACGTGAGCGGTAACCCATGCGTGAACGGCAACATGCGCGACGCCGCGAGGAACGCAGCGGAGCAGGCGACCGTGCCGATCACGCACTGCGTGAGCGTGGTCCACGCCAGGCTCTTGCGCAGCGGCATCAAGAGCGGCAGCCGCAACTCGGCGCCACCTGCCAGCGCGATCAACGCCAGCGCCAGCGTGTTCACCGGCGCCAGGTCCTCGACCGCCTCGTGATCGACCAGGTGCAGCACGTGCGGGCCCGCGACCACACCGACCATGATGTACGCGGTCAGGTGCGGCAGCCCGATGACCTCGAAAACGTTGCTGGCGAGCATGCCGGCCAGCAGCAGAAAGCCGACCGCCGAGATCACGCCGAACGGCCCCTCGAACGCGGGCGCGAGGTGCGTGGCCACGTACACCGCCACGAACACGACCGCGAGGCCCAGCGCCTGCAAGCTGCGCGTGACCCAGAGGGACTGCGTGCTGCTCGCCTGTGCGTGGCTCATGGCGTCGTCACGGCCTCTCCGTCTGCAGCTGGCGGCGGCGGCGGCTCCGAGGTGGCCAGCGCGCGCCGCAGGCCGGTGGGGCCGAGCAGCTCCCCCAGCGCAGACATGCACGCGGCGCTGACCAGCACCGCGTTACCGATCGGGCCCGCGAAGCGAAACGCGAACGCCATGCCGATCACCATCGTGACCGAGCCGCTCGACGACATGCCGAAGCCGAGCAGCCCGCGGTCGCGCGTTGGCAGCTTCGCCGCCCAACCGAGCATGTAGCCGAGCACCCAACGAATGAACGTGCGCGCGAGCAGCGCACCGCCGATCACCCAGCCGACGCCAGCCAGATCGAAGCGCACCAGCGCGCCGCCCATCAGCAGCGTGGGCAAGAGCACCGGCGATTCGGTGCGCGCCAGCATGCCGCGCAGCACGTGCCCGTGCTTCGACACGAGGCTGAGCACGATGCCCATCACGAACATGACCGTCAGCGGCGAGACGTCCAGCCGCCAGGCGATACCGGTGCCGAGCAATGCAGCTCCGAGCAGCACGCCCCAGGCATCCGCGGGATCTCCGATGCTCGAGATCAGCATCGCGCAGGTCGCCCCGAGCACGACGCCCAAGCCGCCCGTCACCGCCAGCCACAGGCTGAATGTCATCGGCACGCTGGTGTGCGGCGACGGCAAGCTCGCGAACAAGAGCGCCAGCCCGAGCAACGGCACGACCTCGTCGGTGTCCGCGATCTCTTCGATGCGCGCGAGCAGCGGGCTGTCACCGGCGCCGTGCTCGGCCACCCAGCGCACCGCGTGGCGCGTGGTCTCGGCCGAAGCCAGGCCGGTGCCCGCGGCGATCAACCAGGCATCGCTGGCGCGTACGCCGATGAGGTAGAGCGCCACCGAGAACACCGCCCCGCCGACGAATGCCGTGGTCAGCAAGGCGAACAGGATGCCGAGCACGAAGCCGCGAAACGATGCACGCCGCTCGCCGGCCCAGCCGTACTCGGTGCCCAACGCGAGCGCGAGCCACGCGGTGGACACCGCAGCCATCGGCGCGAAGCTGGTCAGCGCGTCGGCCGGCACCGCCGCGAGGCCGTAGGGCCCCAGCACGAAGCCCACCACCACCCACTCGGTGCCCGACGGCAGCCCGAAGCCGCGCAGCGCACGCCCGGACAGCAGCATGCTGCCGAGGTACGAGACCACCAGCAGCCCCAAGAGCAGCGCCATCTCGTTCACGACGCCAGCTCTCCACTGCGCGGCCGACCCCAGGCGACGCCTTCGCGCGCCAGCGCCAGCGACAGTCCCATGCGCAGGTCGCTCGCGCTGAGCGTCTGGCCCGGCACCACGCTGATCAGGTAGCGCGCCCCGTCCGCATCGATCTCGCGCAGCTCGACGCTCGCGCTGTGGCCGAAGCCGAGCGCGGTCTTCTCCAGCAGCTCCTTGACCTCGAGCAGCGAGGCCGTGCTGCTCACGCACAGCTCGACCCGCACCCGCGTGTCGTCGAGCTGCACGCGCGACGGCTTGAGCAGAGCCGCGAGGTACGACACGCGCACCTCACCGCCGTCCGCATCACGCATGCGCACGTCGAGCAAGTTCACCGCGGTGACCTGGCCACGCCGGCCGCCGAACTCGATCTGACGACCGACGCGCACCCGGCGCGTGAAGATGGTGAGCGTGCCCAGGGCGAGTGTGGCCATGAGTGGCGCGACGCCCAGCGCCAGCGACAACAAGGCCAGCGTGCCCGCGCGCGCCAGGACGCCCTCCGGATCGCCGCTCACCACCGGCCCGGCCAGGACCACCGCCAGCAGCACGATGCCGATGCGCATCAGCACGCTGGCCGGCTCGACCAGGTCGCGCGGCAACCACGCGGCGCGCGCCTCGCCCCGCTGCACGCCGATGAAGAACAGCTCGACGAAGCGCAGCAGCACGTACACGCCGACGCCGAACAACAGCGTCAGCAGGATGATGGGCAAGGCGCTGACGCTGCGCGACGCCAGCTCCGAGACCGGGTTGAACACCAGGTTGGTGAGGCGTGCGGTGTAGCCGCGCGTGGCCTCGAAGCGCGAGAGCGAGAGCAGCAGCCAGACGTAGACCACGCCGACCCACAACACCCAGCGCCCGGCGATCAGCGCGGCCATCAGCGCCGCTCGCAGCGGCCCCGCTCCGATCACCTCGACCGAGCTGACGCGCACCCCCCGAATGCGGTCGGGGTTACTGATGGCGAAGTCACGCAGGCGTTCGGTCAGCTCGCCGACGCGCCGCAGCAAGTAGAGCGCGATCAGGCCGAAGAACACGACCAGCGAGATCGAGAACACCGTCTGCGCGATGTCGCTGCGTTTGCGCTCGGCGTCGAGGCCGGTGCGGATGCGGGTGGCGATCCGCCCGGCGTACACATCGAGCGACTCGTCACCGGCGCTCGCCGCATCCTCGGCGTAGAGCTCGACGATCGGCACGTCGCCGGCGAAGATCGCGCGCCCCTCGTTTTGCGCCGCCACGCGCACCGCGCCCGGCGGGCCCTCGAGCGCCTGCTCCAGCGCCCGGCTTGCGGCGCGAGCCCGCTGTTCGGCCGTCAGCTGCTTGCGCGCGCGCGACAGCTTGAACACGACCAGGTCGTGCACCTTGACGTCGGCCGCCTTGGGCGCGGGCGCGGGCGTCTGTGCCAGGGCGAGCGGCGCGAAGCTGGCGCCGAGCAGCACCACCGCCGCCCCAGCTACCCCTCGCCAGCCAAGGAAGTTCATCGCGCCCAATTTCGCGCGCTCGGCCCGCGCGGCGCAAGATCTGGATGACATTGATCTTAGCGGCTGCCAACCGGCTCGCTCGTACCGACGTTCAGCGCAAACGTCCTACCCGGGGGGAGCGGCGTGGCCCAGGGCTCGCGGCCGTGCTATCAATGATAGCATGGCTCAGCTGGTAGTTCGCAACATCGAGGAAGCGATCGTGCGCGCACTCAAGCTGCGGGCTGCGGCTCGTGGTGTCTCCGCCGAGGCCGAACATCGGGCCATTCTGCGCGAAGCGTTGCTTGCCAAGAAGCGGAAGCTCGCATCATTCAAGAGCGTCCTGGTTTCCATGCCGGACGTCGGCCAGGACGAGGACTTCACGTTCGATCGCGACGTGGATCGATCCGATGGGCTACCTGGTTGACACGAACGTCTTGTCCGAGCTGCGGAAGGGCGCACGCTGCGACCCTCACGTCGCTGCTTGGTTCGCTGCGCTCGAAGACGACGAGCTCTTCCTGAGCGTGCTCGTCATCGGGGAACTGCAGCGCGGAGCAGACCGCATCCGCCGGCGCGACCCCAAGGCAGCCAACTCGCTCGATCGCTGGCTGGGCAACATCACGGCCGCGTACGACGAGCGCATCCTCCCCGTCAATCTCGCGATCGCCCGCCTGTGGGGCAGCTTCGGAGTCCCGGACGCTGTCCCCACGGTCGATGGCCTCCTCGCAGCCACAGCAGTCCATCACGAGCTCGTGCTCGCGACGCGCAATGTTCAAGACGTCGCGCGCACCGGCGTCCAGCACGTCAACCCATTCGAAGCACGCGTGGGGTGAGCTGCCACGGCATCGCCGCCATAGCACCCGACATCCGCCGGTATTGTCCCACTGCCGAGGAGCTGATCTGGCCCAGTCTGCCCTCGCCGAGGTACGGACTTGCTGTGGTCCAGAAGGCAGTTCCGGCGCTGGCTGTTTGCGCTCGCATGGATCTCGGTTTGGGGCGGTTGCTCGGGCCGGATCGACGACCCCGGCCCAGGGGGCAGGGACGAGCCGGTAGCGGGCGCCGGCGGCTCGAGCGCAGGCGGCGGCCCAGCAGCTGACGGCGGCGTCCCCTACACGGGCTCGCCGACGCTCGCGCGCAGGCTGTCGCGCGCCGAGCTGGACAACACGCTGCGCGATCTACTCGGCGACGAGGGTGCCCCCGCCAGCCGCAGCCTGACCGAGGACCTGTACGCTCCGTACGACAACGACTACGGCACGCAGCTCGCCTCGAGCGCCTACGTCGAGGCACTGGATCTATTCGCCAGCGACGCGGCCGCGCGTGCGCTCGCAAACCCCAAGCAGCGGAGCTTGCTCGTCCCGTGCACCAGCAACGACGCGGCGTGCTTCCAGCAGGTGGTGTCGCGACTGTTGAACCGGGCCTTTCGCCGGCCGGTCGCGAGCTCGGAGGCCGAGCCCTACGCGTCGCTGCTCACACTCGCCAGCGAACCCGACGCGGTGCGCGTGAACGGCTCTGCCTTCGACACCGCGGTCGCGCTGCTCGTGCGCTCGGTCGTGCAAGATCCGGAGTTTTTGTACCGGGTCGAGTCCAGCGCGACCACGTTGAATGATCACGAGATCGCCGTGCGGCTGAGCTATCTGCTCTGGGGCAGCTCGCCGGACGCGCAGCTGCGAGCGGCAGCGGATGCTGGCCAGCTGCACGACAAGGCCCAGCGTCGCGCGGCTGCCGAACGCCTGCTCGCAGACACGCGCGCCCGAGAGCAGCTGCACCGCTTCCACGCCATGTGGCTGGGCTACCGCGCGATCCCCCAGACCCCGCAGCTGGCAGCCGCATTCGCGCGCGAGACCAACGCCCTGCTCGACCGCGTGATCTTCGACGAGCCGCAGAGCTACCTCGAGCTGTTCTCGTTCGGCGAGACCTATCTCGATGCCACGCTGGCCGATCACTACGGCCTGCCCAAGCCGAGTGGCACCAGCGGCTGGGTCAAATACGGCGACAGCGGGCGCGCGGGCATCCTGTCGCACGGCAGCGTGCTCGCGGCCTTCGGCAAGTTCAGCGACACGAGCCCCACGCAGCGCGGCATCTTCGTGCGGACACGTCTGCTCTGCCAGGAGATCGCTCCGCCGCCGCCGAGCGTGGTCGCAGACAAGCCGCCGACCGGGGACAAGGACGCCGTCTGCAAGCAGGACCGTTACCTCGAACACCGTACGAGCAGCAGCTGCGCGGCCTGTCACAGCCTCACCGACAGCATCGGCTTCGGGCTCGAGAACTACGACCTGGCCGGCCGCTACCGCACTCACGACGAAGGCCTCACGCAGTGCACGATCGAGGGTCGCGGCGAGATCACCGGCGTCGGCACGTTCCGCGGGCCCAAGGAGCTCGGCGCGCTGTTGGTCGATCACGGCTTGCTCGACGCGTGCGTGGTGCAGCAGTACTTGCAGTTCGCGCTCGGCCATAAGCCGGGCGACGCTGAAACGCCCGCCGTGCGTCAGTTCACGGCCAAGTTCTCGGACAGCGAGCACGACTTGCGCGAGTTGATCTTGAGCTTCGTCGAGAGCGACGCGTTCGCGAGACGCGTGGAACCGGAGAGCCCGTGAAGATGCGTAGTAAGAGACTCCATCGGCGCACGCTGTTACGTGGCGCAGCCGGCGCCGTGGTCGCCCTCCCCGTGCTCGAGTGCATGCTGAACGACAGCGGCAGCGCGCTGGCCCAGGCCGCGGAGCCGTTACCGAAGCG
Source organism: Polyangiales bacterium (assembly GCA_035274465.1). Lineage (GTDB taxonomy): Bacteria > Myxococcota_A > Polyangia > Polyangiales > JAFGIB01 > JADGRF01. The sequence goes on along the minus strand of DATEOF010000353.1, from coordinate 27,887 downwards.
CTACGCGATCGTGTTCGCCGGCCAGGCGCTCGGCGGCGACGACTGGTCGAAGGATCAATCGCGCATCAACGGCCAAAGCCTCAACCAGACGGGCCACCACATCACACCGGCACAGGCCGGCGCTGGCTACACCATCACCACACCGCTGCGCCCGCTGCGCGATCTGCAGAACGAGTTCGCCCTGGTCTCGGGCATGCGAATCCCTTATAGCGTGAGCTCGGCGGCTGTCGCGGACGTACCTGCCGGCGGCGCGTTCCGCGACTTCCACGGCGGCGGCTCGAGCCCACTGCTCTCGGGCGTGCGTTCGCAGAGCGCGACCTTCAGCGCGCGCGGCATTACCTCGGATCAGGTCGTCGCCAAGCTGAACATGGGCAAGACATCCATCCCCTCACTGGTGCTGCGCGCCCAGCCGTCGTTCTACCTGAGCGGCTATAGCTTCTCCGGGCGACACCGCATCTCGTACCGCGCCGCAAACGATCCGATCGAAGCTCAGGACAGCCCGCGCGCCGCATTTCAGAGCGTGTTCGCCAACTTCACGCCGTCCGACTCGGCGGCTCGCGCGCAGTTCGACTGGACGCAACGCAGCCGGCGTTCGGTGCTCGACCTGATCACGCAGAAGCGCGGCGCCCTGCTGAACAAGGTTGGGGCAGCCGACCGCCAGCGGCTGGGCAAGCACTTCGACGAGATCCGCGCTCTCGAACAACGCATCGCCGACATGCCGGCCCAGGCGACGGGTACGTGCAAGAAGCCGGACATGCCGGGCGCGGATCCTGCGGTCGGCGGCGACAACGCGGGGGCCGGCTCTGACAGTATCGCAACCAGTACGGGTTACAGTCAGGAGCACGAGCGTAGTCGTGTGATGTTGGACCTGATCCACATGGCTTTTGTTTGTGACCTAACACGTGCCGCGACGATGCAGATCACGGCCTTCCAGTCGCACATGAACGTCTACCCGATCACGGGCAACCTCGACTCGCCGGTCGCGCTGACGCGTCCGATCCGCGCCGACCTGCACGAGGTCGGGCACAACGGAGACGCCGACTACCGCGGACAGCTGGCGGTCAGCCTCTGCTTACAGTGGCACATCGGCCACTACGCGTACTTGGTGGACAAGCTGCGCACGAGCCCGGAAGGCTCGGGCAGCGTGCTCGACAATTCGGCGATCATCTTCATGCCCGAAGCCGGGCACGGGAAGCATCTCAACACGCCGACGGATACCCTCCCCAAGACCCATTCGGTCGAAGAGATGGTCCTGCTCGTGGCTGGACGCGCTGGGGGACTCCGGCCTGGTCGACACATCCCGACGCAGGGAGCCCATCCGGCTCAATGTTTGATGAGTTGTATGCGTGCGGTCGGCGTGAGCGGTGACAGCTTCGGAGAGATCTCGGGCTCCGTGCCCGAACTGTTCGGCTAGGCCGAGGCGACCATGATGACTTCGTGTTTGGAGATGACGCGCCGCAAGCGCGACAAGCTCCAGGGCGAGAATTCTTCGGGTGCGGCGCTGCGGATCGCGCGCGTCAGGCGCTCGGCGCCGCCGCGACTGAGCAAGACGCAGTGAACGTGCGGAAAACGCCTCAAAATGAGCTTCACGATGTCGCGTGCAGTGCTGGTCCCAACCACTGGCGCGATGATCGCCATGTGGATGCGATCGGCTCCGCTGTCGAGGACAGCCAGCGCATCGCGCGGCGTGCGTGCCGACACGACGCATTGTCCCACGTCTCGAATCGTGTCCAGCAATGGAGTCACGCGCTCAGGGTGCGCGTGCACGACCAAGATCTCGCTGCGCTGATCGCGCTCGATCGAGCGCATCACCAGATCTTGGATGCGATCCTCGAACATCGGATCGGTGTCCGTGAAGCAAAGTCCGATCGTCGCCCCTTCCCCCAGGGGCTCGTGCCGTACGACCTTGGCGGGCAGCTCGATCTCCACCTCGCCGTCTACGTGCAACGTGACATCGACTCGATCTCCGAGCGGGCAATCTGGCCCACGGCTGAGCATGCAGCCGCCGATCGATAGATTCTCGAGCGTGTACAAGCCGTCGACACGCTCACCATGCTGAAGCAAAGCCTTGCCCGAGATTGGGATTCGAAAGAACTTACGCCGTTCCCAAAGCATGGCACTCATGAATGCCCCCTTTCTGTCTTTTATCCTGCTGCGGCTTCTCACCTTCCACGCGGAGCCAAACCGTTTTGCCCCGCCTACGCACTCGCTGTCGCGAGTTCGTCACTTCGCTGCACTCTAGCCCGGCGCCACCGAGCGGAAAACGACCAACCATCGTCAATTCGTTGTGTCCCGTCGAAACTCATCACGTGACACAACTGGCACGATTGATGGATGAACTGCATCGCGAACGTGCTTGATTGTGAGCGTACGCAATATCCCACCTTGTGCGCACACTGGTTCAACTCGGTGAAAACGAACTTGGGCGTGTGGCGCTCCGCTGGCGCGCGTCCTAGAGTGTGATTTCGGGGTTGACTCGCGTTGCTTTTTGCAGTTGCAAAAAGTCACCGCGCGGCGACCCATGGGGAGGGACGACCATGGTGACGATCAACGAGATGGGACGCGAGGACACGTCCGCGATCCTGGTCGAGGAAGACGAAGATCACGACGGTTGGGGGCCGATTCGTCCGCGCCGCTCGAGCATGCCGCCCGACGCGCATGCCGATCTGCACGAACGCGACACGATCCCAGTGCTCTGTGCGCCACCGCAGAGCGAGACGAGCGAGTAACCACTCGCCCTGACGAAGAGACGATCAGCTCGATTTTCTGGGGGGTAGACCGGTGTGCTGCGTGAGGAAGCGGCCGCGCCGCGGCTGAGTTTTCCGCGCCGCATGACGCGGTTCTTTCGGCTTCCAACCCAGCGGTTGCTTCCACGGGATGAGCTGCGCCGCGCCACCGCCGATCAGATCGGCACGGCCCATGCGCTGCAGCGCCTCCCGGAGTAACGGCCAGTTGTCTGCGTCGTGCCAGCGCAGAAACGCCTTGTGCAGCTTGCGCTGTTTGGGGCTCTTCACCGTGCGTACGTCGCCGCCCTCACGGTGCAGCTTGCGCAGAGGATTCTTGCCGGTGTGGTACATGGTCGTGGCGCTGGCCATCGGCGACGGCAGAAACGCTTGCACCTGATCGGCCCGAAAGCCGTTGCGCTTCAACCACAGCGCGAGCTCGAGCATGTCCTCGTCGCTCGTGCCCGGATGCGCGGCGATGAAGTACGGGATCAGGTACTGCTCCTTACCGGCCTCGCGCGAGTAGCGGTCGAACAAGGTCTTGAAGCGATCGTAGGTCCCGATGCCCGGCTTCATCATCAACTGCAAAGGGCCCTTGCTCACGTGCTCGGGGGCGATCTTCAGGTAGCCGCCGACGTGGTGCGTGACCAACTCCTTGACGTACTCGGGCGAACGCACCGCCAGGTCGTAGCGGACGCCCGAGCCGATGGTGATCTTCTTCACGCCGCGCACGGCGCGCGCGCGACGGTAGAGCTGGATCAGCGGCGTGTGATCGGTGCCGAGGTTCTCGCAGACGTCGGGAAACACGCACGATGGCTTGCGGCAGGCGGCCTCGATCTCGCGGCTCTTGCACGCCAGCCGGTACATGTTCGCGGTCGGCCCGCCCAGATCGCTGATCTGGCCAGTGAACCCGGGCGTCTGATCGCGCACGCGCTCGATCTCGCGGATCACCGAGTCCGCCGAGCGGTTCTGGATGATGCGGCCCTCGTGCTCGGTGATCGAGCAAAACGAACAGCCGCCGAAGCAGCCGCGCGTGATCGTGACCGAGAACTTGATCATCTCGTAGGCGGGGATCTTCGCCCGGCCATAGCTTGGGTGCGGCTGGCGCGTGTACGGCAGCTCGTAGACCCGATCCATCTCCGCGCTGGTCAGCGGCAGCGGCGGCGGATTGACCCAGAGGTCGAGCTGATCGTGGCGTTGGACCAGCGCCCGCGCGTTGCCCGGGTTGCTCTCGAGGTGCAGCACCCGACTGGCGTGAGCGTAGAGCACCGGATCGCGCCGCACCGCCTCGAACGCGGGCAAGCGCAGCACCGTACGCGCGCGATCCAGCTTGGGAACACGCCGGCGGGTGAGCGTGAGCAAGGGCGCCTGCTGCGGTTCGCTGCAGCCCTCTGACTTGGCCGGCTCCATCGCGTACGGGTCGACCGGTGGCGCGAGCGGCCCTGGCGTATCCACCTGCGACGAGTCGAGCTCGCTGAAACCCTCGCGCAAGCTGCGCGCAAGAAAGGCAGTACCGCGGATGTCGGTGAGCGCCGAGATCGGTTCGCGCCGCGCCAGCCGGTGGGCGATCTCGACGATCTGCCGCTCCGCGTTGCCGTAGACGAGCAGGTCGGCCGCAGCGTCGAGCAGGATCGAGCGCCGAACCTTGTCGGACCAGTAGTCGTAGTGGGCGATGCGCCGCAGGCTGGCCTCGATACCGCCGATCACGATCGGCGTCTCGGGAAAGGCTTCGCGGCAGCGCTGGGTGTAGACGATGGTCGCGCGGCCCGGGCGCTGGTCCGGCGCAGCGTGCGGCGTGTACGCGTCGTCGCTGCGTGGCTTCTTGTCGCTGGTGAACTGATTGACCAGCGAATCCATGTTGCCCGCGGTCACGCCGAAGAACAGGTTCGGCTGGCCGAGCTCGCGAAACGGCTCGGCGCTGCGCCAGTCGGGCTGGGCGAGGATGCCCACGCGAAAGCCCTGCGCCTCGAGCAGCCGGCCGATCAGCGCCATGCCGAACGACGGGTGATCGACGTAGGCGTCGCCCGTCACGATGATCACGTCGCAGCTATCCCAGCCCAGGGCCTCCATCTCGGCGCGCGTGCGCGGCAGCACCTCGGCCGAGCCGAAGCGCACGGCCCAGAAGGGCTTGGCCGAGAACAGGTCGGGCGCGGATTGCATGCGGCCCGGAGGTGTAGTGCATGCCGGCCCTCGGGGAAAGCCGACGGTGTTGTAACCGGGGGAACGTCGCACGTTCCCCCGCCCCGCCGGAACGCCGCCGGCCCCACCGACTGGCGACACGGGTTCGCTTCGCTCACTACTCGGCGGGGGCGAGGCTCGGGCGGCCCACCGCCTTCGCCTGCTGGCGCTCGAACAGCATCGGCAGCAGCAGGAAAAGCGGGAGGCAACGGCCCACGGCGGAGACCAGGAACACGCCGCGGTAGCTCAGACCGATGCGGGTCAACAGCCACGAGCCGACCAGCGCGCCCGTCAGCTGCATGATGCCGCCCAGGCTCGCGGCCACGGCCAGGAACTCCACGCGGTAGGCCGGGCGCGCGCTGCGTAACAGTAGCTGGAAGCTCGCGAATTCGTAGGCCGCCCAGGCGATGCCGCTGATGAACTGCGCCACCACGATCGCCCGCATGTCCGCCGTGCCGCCCCAGATCCACGCCACCACCGCGATGAACACGATCGCGGTGACCAGCACGCGCTCGAGGCCGAAGCGCGCGGCCACCCGGTGAGCGAACGGGAAGAACAGCGCGCGCGCCACCAGCTGCACCGCGATCATGCGCGCGAAGCCGTCGTAGCCCAGCGCCAGCGTCTTGAGCATGTAGGGCGCGTAGAACGGCACCGAGACCTGAGCGCCCAGGGTGAGTAGCCCGAGGCCGAGCACCAGCCGGAAGCCGTCGCCGCGCACGGCGGCGCGCGTGCGCGCGAGCACGCGGCGTAGCGAGTCCCGCGGCATGGCGTTGGGATCGGGCTGCGAGATCAGCACGGTCATCGAGGCCAGGCGCGCGACGAAGCCGATGGCGAACAGGAGCGCATAGGTCTGCGACAGGCTGTGCGAGAGCGCCGCGTCGCGCAGGTGATAACCGGCCCAGACGAACGCCACGACCATCGCGGCCGACACGCAGCCGGAGCGAATCGCGAAGAAGCGCTGGCGATCGCAGTGCTCCGTCAGGCCACCCATCCAGGCGCCCCAGGCGGGCGCGATGCACATGCCCGAGACGAAGTACATGATCACCAGCGCCAGGAGCGGGCCAAAGGCCGGCGCTCCATGCCACGCCACGGCGATCAAGCCGAGGTGGCTGAGCGCCTGCATCAACGCGCCGAACACGACCACGCGCTTGCGCGAGCCGAGCCAGAGCACGAGCGGGCCGGCCGCGGCCTGGCACAGCGCGCCGGCGAACAGCGGCAACGTCGCCAGCATCGCCAGCGCGGTGTCGGTGTGGCCGAGCGCGACGGCGCAGGCGCCGAAGTAGCTCTCGCTCGCACCCACCATCAACCCGAACAAGATGCCGTCGAAGATCGACAGACCGAGTGCGCGGTCGACCAGCGGTTTGGCGCAACCCTCAGCCCTGCCGGAGACTGCCTTGTTCCGCGAACGTCTAACTGCTGCCAACAACGACCCGTGATACGGGCGCCGGAAAACTGCGCTCGAGCGCATGAAAGCGTGCTTCTCCCAGTCTAAGCCGTGTGCCGCCGACCAGAACTTCAACGTTCGAATCGGCCGTTTGCTTTAGTCTTTGTCAAAAATATCGTGCAGCTGAGAGCGGCGTCAAAGCGCGGATGAAAGACTTCTCAGATCGGTGTCAGCGCGGAGCCGTACGCGGCAGACGCGCGCACCCGACAGCTGACGTTGCATCTGTGAGCGGCGCAGATGCCGGCCTGCACATGCCGAGTCGCGCCCCAACGCTCGCTCGTCAGCGCGCCACGCGGCGAGCGTGGGTGGGGCACACTACCCCGCAGATGATGTAGGCTGCGGGGACCGGATGTACTACGCAGGGAAGATTGCACCAGCGCTGCTGGTGCTCGGAGTGGTCGCGGGCTGCACCGAGCAGGCGAAGCGGCCTGCGCCGCAACCGGCCCCGGAGCCCGCACCTGCCGCGCCGGAGCCGGACCCTACGCGTGAGCTGCGGGCAGAGCGCGGGTCGCTGCGCGTCGGCATGGGACCCGCCAGACACCGCTTGATGCTGGATGCCGTGGTGGACGCGGGGACACCGGCAGAGCCTCCGCCTGCCGCCGAGCCGCCGGGCTTTCTCGGCAAGCCCGAGCGCGCCGTGCTCGACGAGCTGCGAAGCGGCCAGGTCGCGAGCGTGACGAAAGGTAGTGGCGGGCGCACCTCGGCCTTCAAAATCATCTTCGATTCGGGCGCGCAGGCGTACTTCAAGCCCGAGCAGAACTGGTACGCCGACGTCGCCGCGTACTACCTCGATCGCGCGCTCGGACTCGGCCGCATGCCACCCACGGTCGCCCGCAGCTTGTCGCTCGGTGAGAGTCGCAGCCAGGTGCGCGGCGCGCTGATCCAGGCTTTGGACGACAAACCCGTGCCGGCCGTGACACCTCCCGGCTGGGAGAACTGGATCCGCGTCGAGCGAAAGCCACACGCGCAGCCGGCCACACCCCAGCCGAGCCGCGCCGACCTGCCCGCCGAGCTCTCGGACATGATCGTGTTCGACTTCCTGACCCTCAACTCGGCGCGCTTCGGCCGGAACAACGCCAACGTGCTCACGCTCGGCGCAGGTGGGCCGCTGATCCTGCTCGACAACGGCGACGCGTTCTCGAAAGGCCCAGCGCGGCGGGGTGCGGATGCGCACCTGCTACTGCTAGCCAAATTCCGCCGGCGCACGATCGATGCCGTGCGCGCGCTGGATGTGCAGGCGCTGGGACAAACGATGGCGGCCGACCCGCTCGGACCGTTCTTGGACACGAATATGCTGCGCGGCCTCGAGACCCGGCGAAAGGCCGTGCTCGAGCACGTGGCCAAACAGGAGCGCCGTTACGGCGATACGGTATACGCATGGTGAGCTACTCGATGCCTCCCGAGTGGAGCGCGCACGAAGCCTGCTACACGGCTTGGCCCGCACACGAATATGCCTGGGGTTCGCAGCTCCGAGCGGCGCAGCGAGAATTCGCCGTGTTCGCACGCGCGTTCGCGGCGCCCGGCCAGGAGCCGCTGATCGTGCTCGTCCAGCCGGAGTTCGCCGCCGAGGCGGAAGCGGCGCTCCGGCCCGATGGTCGCAGTATCGTGCTGCACACGCTGGACTACGGCGACGTCTGGCTGCGCGATACCGCTCCGGTGTTCGTCCGCGGGCCCCAGGGTCGGGCCAGCGTGCGCTTTCGCTTCAACGGCTGGGGCGAAAAGTACATCTACCCGCACGACGCACAGCTCGCCGAGCGCCTCGCCGCGCTACGAGACGAGCCGGCGGTTGCGTTCGACTGGGTGCTCGAGGGCGGCGCGGTGGACGTCGACGGCGAGGGCACCGTGCTCACCACGCGGTCGTGCTTGCGCAACCCGAACCGCGGCGACGCGAGCGAGGCCACCATCGAAGCGCGACTCAAGGAAGCGCTCGGCGTCCGGCGCGTCATCTGGCTCGATCAGGGTCTGCTGAACGATCACACCGATGGCCACATCGACAACATCGCGCGCTTCGTCGCGCCCGGCGTGGTGGTGTGCATGCAAGCCCACGCCGACGACGATCCGAACGCCGACACGCTGGATGCGATCGCCGACGCACTCGCCCGCGCGCGCGACGCGCGGGGGCAAATGCTGAAGGTCATGCGCATCCCTTCGCCCGGGCGCGTGCGGGGCCCCGAGGGGCAGGTCATGCCAGCCAGCCACATGAACTTCTACATCGGCAACGCGCGCGTGCTCTTGCCGGTGTTCGGCGGCGCGTGGGACGAGGCTGCACGCGCCGCGCTGCAGGCTATCTTTGTCGACCGCGAAGTCGTCGCCTGCCCCGCGCGTGCCCTGCTCACGGGGGGCGGAACGTTCCACTGCATGACCCAACAGTTGCCCACACCATGACCCAAGCCGAAACCCTCCGACTCGCCGTCACGCAGTTCTCGATGGTGGAAGACGCCGCGGTCAACATCGCGCGCGCCGCCGAGCTGGTGCGCGCCGCGCACGCGCAGGGTGCGCAGGTGGTGCTGTTGCCGGAGCTGTTCTCGACGCCGTACTTCCCGCGCGAGAAAGACGACAAGTTCTTCGCGCTGGCGCACAGCGCGGAACAAGACCCGGCGTTGCGCGCGCTGGCACCGCTGGCCCGGGAGCTGCAGGTGGTGCTGCCGGTGTCGTTCTTCGAGCGCGCGGGTGGTGCGTTTTACAACAGCTTGGCCGTGCTCGACGCCGACGGCCGCTCGCTCGGCGTGTACCGCAAGACGCACATCCCGGACGGCGCGGGCTACGAGGAGAAGTACTACTTCAAGCCGGGTGATACCGGCTTCCGGCGCTTCGACACGCGCCACGGCAAGCTCGGCATCGGCATTTGCTGGGACCAGTGGTTCCCCGAGACCGCGCGCGCGCTGACGCTGCTCGGGGCGGACGTGTTGTTGTATCCGACCGCGATCGGCTCCGAGCCTGTGACCGCGCGCGACACCGCGCAGCCGTGGCGCCGCGCGATGGTCGGCCATGCGGTCAGCAACACCATTCACGTCGCCGCGGCCAATCGGGTCGGAGATGAAGGCGGACAGGTGTTCTACGGCACCTCGTTCGTAGCCGACCCGTGGGGTGAGATTCTGGGCGAGCTGGGGCGCAGCGACGAAGGCGTCTTTTGCGTGACGCTCGAGGTCGGTGCCGCGCGAAAGGACCGCGAGTGGATGGGACTGTTGCGAGATCGGCGTCCGGAAACGTACGGGCCACTGGTCGGCAACGAGTAAAATCGCCGAGCGGGGTTGGCCGGCTTCGAGCGATGTCGCACACTCGCGCTGTGATCGGCATCAACTACACCAAGATCATCGCTACCGTGGGTCCGGCGAGCTCGACGCTGGATCAGATGCGCCTCCTGATCACCTCGGGGGCCGACTGCTTTCGACTTAACATGTCGCATGGCGGCGAGAAGTCGATGCAGCCGCTGATCGATCGAGCGCGCGAAGCGGCGAAGCTCGAAGGCAAGTACATCCCGCTCTTGGCTGACATCCAGGGGCCGAAGCTACGCGTCGGCAAGCTGCCGCTCGACGGCATCACGTTGCATCCCAACGCCGAGTTCCTGATCACGTCACGCGACGTCGAGGGCAACCAGCAGCAGGTGCACTCGCCGTACGAGGGCCTCGCGCGCGATGTCGTACCGGGCGCGATGATCCTGCTGGCAGACGGCACGATCGAGCTGCGCGTCGAGCGCGTGGAGGGGGGCGATGTCTACACGCGCGTGGTCACGACCGGGCGCCTGTTCTCGAACAAAGGCTTGAACCTGCCGGGGCGCGCGGTTTCGATCCCGACGCTGACCGAGAAAGACGAGGCGGATCTGGCGTTCGCGGCCAAGGCCGGCATCGATCTGATCGCCATCTCATTCGTGCGTAGCGCCGATGACATCCAGCGCGCGCGCAGCTTGCTGGGCAACACCAAGACACCGGTGATGGCCAAGCTCGAACGCCCGGAAGCGCTCACCGCGCTCGATTCGATCCTCGCGGCCTCGGACGGAGTGATGGTCGCGCGCGGCGATCTGGGCGTGGAGATGCCGTTCGAACGCGTGCCGGTGCTGCAAAAGCAGATCCTGCGCCGCGCGAGCTCGATGGGGAAATGGGCCGTGGTCGCGACGCAGATGCTGGGTTCGATGGTGATCGCGCGCCGGCCGACCCGCGCCGAGGCCTCGGATGTCGCCAACGCGGTGCTCGACGGAGCCGACGCGGTCATGCTGTCCGAGGAGTCGGCGACCGGCGCCAACCCGGAGCTCGCGGTGCAAGCGATGTCATCGATCACGCGCCACGCGGAGGCCTACGAGCACGAGCAGCGCAGCAGCGCTCCGCTGGCCGAAGAAGACCTGACATTCGCAGGTGGAGTCGCCAGCGCGGCGGTCGGCTCGGCGAGCAACGTGCGCGCCAAGGCGATCGTGACGCTCGCCGGCTCCGGCTTGACCGCGTTGCACATCTCGAAGCGGCGGCCGCACGTGCCGATCGTCGCGCTCGGCAGCTGGGAGCCCACGCTGCGCCGAACCAATGTCTTGCACGGCGTGGTACCGGTGAGGGTTCAGGATCGCTCGGACATCGAGTCGCAGCTGCAAGCGGCGGATGCGTACTTGAGGTCGACCGGGTTGGCGGAGCCTGGGGACGTGGTGGTGGTCGCTGCCGCGGTGCCGCTGGGTCAGAACAAGCAGCCGAACACGATCCGCTTCCACCGCGTGAGGCCGCCGGGCGCGTTGATGTCGGATCCCCCGCCGGTGATGATCCCGAAGAAGTAGCGACTACTCGTCGAGCCGCTCGACGATCGTGAGCTCTTCGCCAGCGGGCACGCTAATCTCGCTGGTCTTTACCATCGAGAACTGGTGGTTCACGAAGCGCAAGCTGTGTTCGCCGGCCGCCACGCGGACGCCGCGCAGTGGTGTATTGCCGATCAGTTGGCCGTCCAGGAAGACCTGCGCCCAAGGCAAGCTGTTGATGCGCAGTGTTCCGGGGTCAGCTTCTTCTTCCGGGGGCGCTTCCGGAGCCGCGGTCGCTTCGGCCGGCACCGCGAGTGAGTCGAGCTCGGCGGTCGCCGGGCTCTCGGGCGCTGAGGGCCGCACGATAGGCGGCCGGGGCTTGGCGACCGCATGCACGCGCCGCTGCGGCGCCGCTGCAGCCATCGGCGACGGTGCAGGGGGAGCTACTACGCGCGGGCCTGCGTCGGCCGGCAGTGCAGCTGATGGCGGCTCCGGCGCGATGCTCATCAGGACTGGTGGCGGCGGCGGCGGGGCGATCGGCGCAGGTGGCTGCGCCGCAGCGACGCCGGTGACAGGCGCCGTGGTCATCAGCTGATGACCCAGAATCGCCGCGGCCAACAACCCGAGGCCCGCCGCAACCAGTCCGACCACGCCGCCCAGCTGCTGCGGGCGCGCGAACGGATACTCCTCCGGCGAGGAGCTCGCGGCCGGCTGCTGCTCGGCCACGGGAGGCGTGACGGCCGGCGTGCGCTGCGCGTCGCTCGCATCGCGCTCGGGCGCAAAGCTCGAAACGTCGATGCGGCTCGTTTCGCCTGCGCGAGGTCGCGGCACCGCGTACACGTCGCTCTGCCGAGCACGCGTCTGCCTGCTCGGATCCTCCGAGGCGGTTCGATCGTCCGACCACGGCAGCCGCGTGCGGCCGCCGACCGAAGTCACATCATCGAAGCTGTAGCGACCCGTACCTCTCGACATCGCCCGAACACTCGCGCCGGTTCGTGGCTAGCGAATGACAAACTGGTGGCAGGTGCTTGCCGAGCGACAGCTGTGACGCGATCCTTCGAGCCCTCCGATGAGTACGCAGAATCCCAAAATTGATGCATTCGTGAGCCGCGCCAAGACGTGGCGTGGCGAGATCCAGAAGCTCCGGTCGATCCTGCTCGATTGTGGGCTCGAGGAGGATCTGAAGTGGGGGAAGCCTTGCTACTCGTTCGGGGGCAAGAACGTGGCCATCATCCAGCCGTTCAAAGGCCACCTCTCCCTGATGTTCTTCAAGGGCGCGCTGCTGGAGGACTCCCACGGCCTCCTCCGCAGCCAGGGGGAGAACACGCAGTCGGCGCTGCGCCTGGAGTTCACCAGCGAGGCTCAGGTCAAGAAGGCCGTGGTGCAGTCTTACGCGAAGCAGGCCATCGCGGTGGAGAAGGCCGGGCTCACCGTCGACTTCAAAGCCAAGCGCGAGCTCGAGCTTCCCGAGGAGCTGACGCGGATCCTGCAGAAAGATCGCAAGCTCGCGAAGGCTTTCAAGGCGCTCACTCCCGGACGCCAACGGGGCTACGTCCTCCACTTCACGGGCGCGAAGCAATCGCAGACGCGAACCGCGCGGATCCAAAAGTGCATCCCCAAGATCCTCGCAGGCATGGGTTTGCATGACGACTGAACCTCAACGCGGCGGATGCAGGTGAACGCTCGCCACTGGATGCGCCGCGCGCGCGATTGTTGTGCGACCCTGTCCGGGTTGCTGCTCTCCTGGGTGGGCTGCGCCGACGACGCGGCGCCGGCCGCAGCGCCGGATGCTCGGGTTCACGACGACGCCTCGGCGTCGCGCGAGTTCCGCGTCGTGCACGGCTGGCCGGCACTGTCCGAAGGGTACGTGCTCGGCCAGGTGTCCGGCGTCGCCGTCGACTCGCACGGCGACGTGCTGGTGTTCCATCGCGCCGATCACCCGTGGCTCGCGGACGTGGACACACCGCTGATCACGCAGCCGCCGCTGTTGCGGCTCAATCCGGCGACCGGCGCGATCGAGGGCGAGTTCGGCAGGAGCCAGTTCAAGATCCCGCACGGGTTGCGAGTCGACGCGAGGGATCACCTGTGGGTGACCGACGTGGGGTCGCACCAGGTGTTCGAGCTGAATCGCGACGGAGACGTGCTGCGCAGCTTCGGCGTGGCCGGCGAGCCGGGCGACGACGAGACGCACTTCAATCGACCGACCGACGTCGCGATCGCCCCTGACGGTACGATCTTCATCGCGGACGGCTACGGCAACAGCCGGGTGGTCGAGCTCGACGCGCAGGGTCAGTTCATCCGCGCCTGGGGCACCCACGGCAGCGAGCCCGGACAGTTCGACACGCCGCACTCGATCGCGCTCGACGCGCAGCGCCGCGTCTACGTGGCCGATCGCGGCAACGCGCGCATCCAGCGCTTCGACGAGAACGGCACGTTCATCGACGAGTGGAAGAGCGCTGCGCTCGGACGGCCGTGGGCCGTGACCGTGGCGAAAGATGGCTCGGTGTTCGTCGTGGACGGCGGCGATCAAAACCCGGTGCCGCCCGATCGCGCGCGCATCTTGCGCCTCGATCAGCGCGGCAAGCTGCAGGACAGCTGGGGATCGTTCGGCAACTACGACGGCCAGCTCTACGGCGGGCACGCGATCGCAGTGACGAAGTCCGACGAGGTCCTGGTCGGCGACGTCTACGGCATGCGCGTGCAGAAGTTCACGCGCGGGCCTTAGTGGATGAGCGGCACCAGGAACGTCACCGGATCGCCCTGTTCCGGCGGCTCCCCGCTCGAGCGCAGCGCTCCAATCCGCAAGCCCCGTTCCAGGATGCGCGCGCGCTCGAGCGACGTGAGCACGTGCCACGAGACCGCATACTCGTCGCGCAGCTGCGCCGGCGACAACAAGCCGTCGAACAGCAAGTCCACACGCCGCGGCCGCGTCTCGCTCCCGATCCGCAATGCCAGATCGTTGGGGCAGGGCGCTTGCGCCGACAGCTCGAGCTCCAACCCCTGCGGATCCAGCCACGCAGACAGCAGCGTCAAACACCGCGTGAGCGGGATGCCACTCTGTTGCCCTTGCTCGTGCGGAAGGTAGCGTAGCGCGATGCCCGAGCGCGGGTCGCTGCCCCGTCGCAGCGTGAGCAGCGACTGCTCGACGTGGATCAGGCCGTAGTCGCGCCGCGCGAGCCACGTTCGCGTGCCTGGCTCTTCGATGGTGCGCAGCAGATCTTCGCTCTTCGCGTAGCGGCGGCGATGGCTGACGTCGAGCACCACGAATTGCGCGTTCAGGTCGGGCGGTGGCGCGCGGTAGATCTCCGAACGTTCGGCCAGGTGCGGCAGCAGCGGATCCGGTGCCTGCACCGAGCCTCTCGGCGCGATCGACGCCACGGTTCGTTCGGCTTCCGCGGTGTACGCATCGGCTACGAACGCCGCCGCATCGAAGTCTCGCGACCAGGGCATGCCGCCGTTGCGCACGCTGCCCAGCACGAGGCACCCGACCAACACACCCATCGCCGCGTGGCGCACCCGGGCGCGCGGCCAGCGCGCTGCGAGCCAGGCCAGGCCGTCGATCGCGCCGACCACCAGCGCGGGCACCGCCGGCGTCAGGTAGTGCGAGTACAGCTCCACCGTGGTCGGAAAGCTCGAGATCGAGTTGATCGCGACGAAGGGCAGTGCGAAGAGCAGCCAGCGCGGTGCAAGCAACGGCAAGAACGCGAGCGGCAACAGCACGCGCGGCACGTAGCTGAGCTTCGCGGGCTGAAAGAAGTGATCGCGCACGAGCCCAGGGTCGTGGAACAGCGTGCGTACCACGCCAAACGGGCTACCGCCCCACTTCGGGAAGTGCAGGTCGTAGCTCGATGCGCCCGCGGGAAACGACGGCTTCAGCACCAGGAACTGCAGCGCCAGGTATCCGATCGACGTCAGCGCGACCAACGCTCCGGCCTGCAGCCACACGACCGGACGCGGCCTCGTCCAGAGCATGGCCGCCGCTCCCAGCAGCACGCCGAGCAGGGCGAAGTCGGCGCGACACAGCAGCAAACCCAAACACGACAGCGCGAACACTCCCGCACGCCCGCGATCCAGCGCGTCGAGCGCGAACGCCAGCGGCAACATGCCGAGCGAGCCCGGGTGAAACTCGTAGCTCGCGACGTGGCCGAGGTTCGGATACAGGAGCCACGCCCCGGCGGCCAGCAGCGCCCCTCGATCGCCGAAGCGCCGCGCGCCGATCTGCGCCAGCGGCAGCGCCGCGAGGGCGAACGCCAGCGCCTGCGCCACGATCAGCACCGGCACCATGCCGAAGCGCTGACCGACTAACCCGAGCGGCCAGAGCACAAGGGCCACGTGGGTACCCAGAAAATGGCTGTCGACGATCGGATCCCAGTAGTCGCCGTGGACCAGGCCCCACGCCTGCCGCGCGTACAGCGCGAGATCGAAGGTCCGGTTGTGAAACGTGCGGTAGCGCGAGAGTCCTTCGATGCTCCACAGCACGGCGAACGCCGCGCTCGACACACGGAGTACGAAACGCGTGCCGAAAGTCATGCGCACCAGCATAGTAGGGCCCATGCGTGGGCTCTACGCAATCATCGACCCCGAAGCCTGTCGCCTGCCACCGCTGGCGGTCGCGCAGGCCGTGCTGCGCGGCGGCTGCGCGGCGTTGCAGCTGCGGGCCAAGCAGCTCTCCGACGCCGACTTCCTCGCGCTCGGCCACTCCCTCGGGCGCGTCTGTCGCGCCGCCGGCGTGCCCTTCTTCGTGAACGATCGGGTCTGGCTCGCCCGCGAGCTCGGCGCGGACGGCGTGCACGTCGGCCAGGACGATCAAGCGCTCGAGCAGGTCCGCGAGGCGCTCGGACCCCAGGCGCTGATCGGGTTGTCGACGCACTCGCTCGCACAAGCGCTGGATGCCGAGCGCCGTGGCGCATCGCTGATCGGCTTCGGGCCGGTGTTTCCGACGCGGACCAAGCTGAACCCCGAACCACAGGTGGGACTGCCTGGGCTGCGCGAGGTGTGTTCCGTGCTGCGAATTCCGGTGGTGGCGATCGGTGGCGTCGATCCACGCAATGCCGCGGACGTCGCCGCTGCGGGCGCGCCGCTCGGCGCGGCGATCTCGGCGCTGTGTGCGGCCGAAGACCCGGAGCAGGCAGCGCGCACGCTGCATCGCGTCTTGCAAGCTGCGCCGCACGCGCGACAATCCTGAGCTTGGACGCCAAGCTGGCAGAGCTGGTCGCGCTGTACGAACGTGTCGACGCGCTATACGCCGACTGGTCATGCCCCGGCAGCACCGAGTGTTGCCGCTTCGGCATCACGGGGCGCCAGCCCTACGTGACCGCCATCGAGCTCAGCCTGCTCCGCCACGCGCTCGCCGGCCGCGGCGGTCCCCTGTCCCCGCGACGCCGCGCGTTGCCGCTCCAGCCCCGCGGCCCGGACGAACGTACCTGCCCGTTGCTCGATCGATCCGGCCGCTGTGCCGTATACGCGGCGCGGCCACTCGGTTGTCGCACCTTTTACTGCGAGCGCGCCCAGCGTGGCGTGGGGCCGGCACGCGAGGAGCTGCGCGAGCTCGTGCGCGAGCTGCAGGATTTGGCCGCGCGTCACCAGCTGGGCGGTGAGCTGGCGAGGCCTTTGACGCACGCGCTCGAAGCGGGCTGAGGTTTCGTGGCAGACTGTGGCTCGTGACGCATGCGCTCGACGCCGCACGCGCAGCATCCGAGGACGGCACACGCTGGTGCGCCGGTCTGCCGTGCGTGGCCGAAGAGCGCCTGACCGAGGTGCAGCGGACAGCGGCAGAGCGCGTCTACAAACGCAGCCGCAACGCGATGCTCGCCTACGCCGCCATCGGCACGCTGGTCCTACCCGGTGCGCTGGGCGCGTGCCTGTGGGCCGCGGGCCGGCTGGGCCACCACGCCTGGGTGACGCTGGCGGTCGCATTCACGCTGTTCGCCTTGCTCGTCCCGCTGTGTCTGGTCAAGGCCTGGGATCACGGGCGCACCGCGCTACCGCTGCAACGCGATCTCGAGGATGGCTTCCTCTGGGTGTTCGAGGGTCACCTGGCAGAGGCGCGCTACGAGGAAGAAGACCCCGAGGTGTTGTCGCTGCTCAACGCCGGGTTGTTCGTCCGCGGCGGCCAGGAGCAGCGCATCTGCGTGCTGCCGCGCTCGGGGCGCCTGATGCAAGTCAACGGCAAGAACTTGCCGGCCGAGCGTCGGCTGCACGTGTCCAGGACCGCGGCCTGGCCGAGCACGCACTCGTTTCGATTCTCGCTGCCGCCCGAGGTCAAGGAGGTGCTGGGCGCCACCGCGCGCGAGCTCAAGCGCCGCCGTATGGCCGAGCCCGAACGCGCCGAGCTGCAACGCCACGTGGCGCGGCTGACGGCCCTGCCGTGGTTGTTGATCGGCTTGACCGCAGTCATGTCGACATTCGTGAGCGCCTGGATCGTCCGCGACAAGACCGCGCCCGAGGATCTGCTCGCCGTGGCCTGGCTCGGCATCTGGTCGTACGCCGCGTTGCGGCACCTGCGCGGCTACGCGCTGGCTCGACGTCTGGAGGCCGACATGGAGGTGGGTTGGCTGCTGAGCTGGGAGACGGCTGATGATACCCAGGCCGCCCCTCCCACCCCGCCCGACCCTCGCGACGAGCGGCGTCCGCCCTTCCAACACGCGGAAGTGTTACCTGTTTCGCAGCGGGATTGGATGATCGACGGCAAGCCCGCGGCCTGGCGGCGGGTGCTGTCGCGAAGCGCCTGATCACGGGGCGGGTTCGGTGTAAGGTGCCGGGATGAAGTGGCTGGTCGCGGCGTTGTTGCCGGCGTGCATCTTGGGTTGCGTATCTGCCCAAGCCGAGGGCAGCCGCCGCAAGCCCGACGTGACGATCAGCGTCGTGGCCACCAACGACGTGCATGGCCGGCTCACACAGCTGCCGCTGTTCGGTGGCTATGTCCAGAACTTGCGCGCCACGCGTGCCGCTGACGGCGGCGGGGTGGTATTGCTCGACGCCGGCGACATCTTCCAGGGCACGCTGGCCTCGAACCTCACCGAAGGCGCGGCCATGATGCGCGGCTACCGCGCGCTCCGCTACACCGCGGCCGCGATCGGCAACCACGAGTTCGACTTCGGGCCGCTCGGGCCGGCGTGCACGCCCGGCTCGCCCGAGGACGATCCGCTCGGGGCCTTGCGCGCACGCATCGCCGACGCCGGCTTCCCGCTGTTGAGCAGCAACTTGATGCAGCGCGACGGCGCGCCGTGCACCGGGCTCTTGCCCGGGCTGCGGCCCTCGATCCTGCACGAGGTGGCGGGCGTGCGCATCGGAATCGTGGGCGGCATGACCCTGGAAGCGCTGACGGCCACGCACGCTGCGAACACGGGCGATCTTTCGGTCGCGGCGCTCGCGCCCAGCATCGAGGCCGAGGCGCGCCGACTGCGCGCGCAAGGGGCGCAGCTGATCATCGCGCTCGTGCACGCCGGCGGCGACTGCCGGCAAGTGAACGATCCAAACGACCTCAGCAGCTGCGATCCGCACGCCGAGGGCTTCGCGCTGGCCGAGGCCCTGCGTGACTCGAAGGCGGTCGACCTGATCATCGGCGGCCACACGCACGCCTTCGTCGCGCACCGCGTGGCGGGCATCCCGATGATCGAGTCGGGCTGCAACGGACGCGCCTTCGGCCGCGTCGACCTCACGCTGCGCGCGAGCGATCCCAGGCAGCTGGCAGTCCGCATCTTCCAGCCACACATGCTGTGCAGCGACGCGCTGGACCAACCCACCTGCACGCAAGAGCACTACGAAGGCGCGCCCGTGAAGCGCGACGAACGCGTGCTCGCAGCCATCAGCGACGACCTGAAGCGCGCGCGAGACGCGGCCGAGGCGCCGCTCGGCGTGGAGATCACGGCCCCGCTCGAGCGCTCGTCGGAGGTGGAGTCGCCGCTCAGCAACCTGGTCGTCGACCTGATGCGGCGCGCGGTGCCCGGCGCTCACGCCGCGTTCAACAACCCTGGCTCGGTGCGCACCTCGCTCACGCCCGGCCCGCTGACCTACGGCCGCATGTTCGAGATGTTCCCGTTCGAAAACCGCCTGGCCAGCTTGCGCATGCGCGTCAGCGATCTGGCCCGGGTGGTGCTGAACAGCCTGCAGAGCGACCGCGGCCTGGTCGCGCTCTCGGGCGTGCGCGCGGCCGCGCAGTGCCGCGCCGGACAGCTCGCCGTCTCGCTCAGCGCCAGCGACGGCTCGGCGCTACCGCAGAACCGCATGCTCACGGTCGTGACCAGCGACTACGTGGTGGCGAGCGGCGATGGCTTGCTGGCGGGCGTCAACCTGCCGGCCGAGCGCATCCGCATCCAGACGGGCCCGACCATGCGCGAGGCGCTGATCATGGGCCTCCAGAGCTACACGAAGGGCCGCATCGACGGCGGGGACCGCAGGATCTACGACAAGCAGCGGCCACGCCTTCGCTACACGCCGCCGCGACCCGTCCAGTGCCCCGGGCCAACAGTACCGAGTGTCGCGGCTCAGGGCCCGACGTAGCGCGCGCGAGGGCGCAGTAGCACCGGCCGCGTGCGCTGCTCGAGCGCATGCGCCACCCAACCGGC
Source organism: Polyangiales bacterium (assembly GCA_035274465.1). GTDB lineage: Bacteria > Myxococcota_A > Polyangia > Polyangiales > JAFGIB01 > JADGRF01. The sequence goes on along the minus strand of DATEOF010000353.1, from coordinate 8,264 downwards.
CACGCGACCCAGCGCGAAGATGGCGCTCGCCGCTCCCAGCGGCAAGCCGAGCGCACCGCTCAGCGCGCACAGGCCCATGTCCAGCGTGGGATCGCGACGGCCCATGCCGCTCATGGCTGCGACCACACCGAACAGCGTCTGCACGCGTGGCGCGCGCGGCGCGAGCTCCCGGGCACGCGCGAGTAGCCAGCGGCCGCGCGGATCGCCGTCGGGGTAGAGCGGCTGGCCAAAGCCCGGCACCGCCTCGCCCGCAGCCAGCCGCGCGCGCACGTGTTGTTCGGCGGCCTTCTGCGAGTTCCCGCCGCGGCAGCTCTCGGCGAACAGCTCGATGCGATCGCACTGCCCGCCGTGGTGCACGCCCGAGAGCGCCGACAAGCCCGCCGTGAGGCACGAGTACATGTCCGCGCCACCCGAGGCCGTGACGCGCACGGCGAAGGTCGACACGTTCAGCTCGTGATCGGCGCACAGCACCAGCATCTGATCCACGGCGGCACACTCGCGCGCGCCGCTGCGGATGCCGAACGCGCGACACGTCAGCTCGGCCAGTCGCGGGCGCTCGCTGCGCGTTCCGGCAGTGGGTTCACCGAGCACACTGGTCATGCCGTACAAAAGGCGCGCCGCGCGATCGCGCTCCACCTCGGGCGTGTGGGCCATGCGCTTGCCGTCGCACAGGCCGCGCGCGCTGACGAACGCGGTCAAGCGCGCCAGCAGCGACATCGGCTCCTGCACCAGCTTGCCCAGGCGCGCTTGCACGCGCGCTGCCTCGCGGTCCACTACCCAGCTGGCCTTGCCTTCCCACAGCAGCTCCGCGACCTCCTCGAACGTGCTGCCGGATCGCGCCAGCTCGAGCGCCGAACGCCCGCGGTAGAACGGCCCGGCCGAGTCGATGCGCGTGATCGCCGAGTCCAGCACCGGCGCGCCCCAATCCAGCGCGGTCGCGGCCACGGCGGTGTGCCCGCGCCGTGCATCGCGCCGAGCCCGCAGGCGCCGCAGGTCGATCACCGAGTACAGCCGCGCACGTCCACGCGGCGCGTCGATCGACCGCAACAGACCGCGACTCACGTACGCGTACAGCGTGGACGGCTTCACGTCCAGCATGCGCGCGGCCTCGCGCGCCGACGTGAAATCCGAATATTGATTGTTGATTCTACGTTGATCAACGTTTGCCACCCGCCCACTTTACAAGAGAACCCAGGAAGGAGCCCGACCCAATGATTCACAATGGACTCGAAGGCATCGCGGTAGCGCAAACGGAGCTGAGCCACGTCGACGGCGAGCTCGGACGGCTGATCGTGCGCGGGTATGACATCGAAACACTCGCCCCGAAGGCGACCTTCGAGGAGGTCGTGCAGCTGCTGTGGAACGGAAAGCGCATCTCGGAGCGCCTGTACGCCGGCCGCGCACGCGCCTTCGAATGTTTGCCGCGCATGGGAGCCGCCCTCGGCCTGAACAACGCCATGGATGCGCTGCGGGCAGCCACGGCCCAGCTCAGCGAGAACGACAGCGAAGACCTGGATGGCCTGTTGTGCGGAGCACTGCCCGTCTTCGCCGCGGCCCACGCCCGTATCCGCGTGGGCAAGTCGCCGCTCGGGCCGTCGGCGGAGCGCTCGCAAGCCGCCGACTACCTCTACATGCTGAGCGGGAAGGAACCCGACGCCGCACGGGTACGCGCACTGGATAGCTACCTGGTCACGGTCGCCGACCACGGCATGAACGCGTCCACGTTCGCGGCCCGCGTCGTGACCAGTACCGCGAGCGACAGCGTGAGCGCGATCGTCGCGGCGATCGGAGCGCTGAAGGGCCCGCTGCACGGAGGCGCTCCCGGAGAAGTGCTCGAGATGTTCGACGCGATCGGCAGCGCCGACAAGGCCGAAGAGTGGCTGCGCAAACGAATCGAACGCGGCGAGCGCGTGATGGGCATGGGCCACCGCATCTACCGAGTGCGCGACCCGCGGGCCGCCGTGCTGGAAGCTGCGCTCGTGCGGCTCACCGAGATAACGGGTGCGAACCCGCGCCTCGCGCTCGCGCGCGCCGTGGAAGCGCATGCCGTGCGCTTGCTGGACGAGCGCTACCCGGAGCGCAAGCTGCGCGCGAACGTCGAGTTCCACACGGCGGTGCTGCTCGAGGCCGTGGGACTGGGCCGAGAGCTGTTCTCGGCGACGTTCGCGATCGGCAGGGTCGCGGGTTGGCTGGCGCACGTCGAAGAGCAGCGGCACAAGGGCAGGTTGATCAGGCCGGAGGCCGAATACATCGGACCCATGCCGACTTGATCATCGTGACCGCATCTCTTCTCATTTGAATTTGGGAAACAAAATTTATGTTTGAGGAAAAAATGTTGTCAGACCCGTGCATCTCGTGCTGATGCCCTAGCTCTGGGCTCGGCCTGTGGTCTATTGAGTGCTACTCGCATCAGCACACTGCGTTGCCGCGCAATGGCATCGGAAGGTGCACGTGACATACACTCAAAAGATCGATCGAGGAACAGCCTGGGCCTCTGTCGGAACCGCCTTGCTGCTAGTGGCCGCGTGTTCCGGGTCAGATGACGCTGGCAGCGGCGAGCATCGGCCCACCAAACTCGACTCCTCTGCGATGACGCCGCCTGCGTCGTCTGCCGCTGGCAGCGGCGCGAGCAGTCCGACCGGAACCGGGGTGGGCGCAGCTGCGGGTAGCAGGAGCTCAACGCCCGGCGCGAGCACGCCGATGACCGGGCAGCCTTCTCAACCGAGCTCGTCACCTGCGGGCTCGTCCAAACCGATGCAACCGCCGATGACGGGGACGCCTCCAGCTCCGATGGGCATGCCGATGCCGATGCCGCCAGCTGCTGGGAACGTGGATGTTCCGCCGTCACCACCGACACCTCGCGGCAAGAACTGCTTGCAGCCCGGCAACGGAAACTACACGGCGCCCGGTCCGTACAAGGTCGCGAAGAAAAACATCGACCTCGGCATGATCAACGCCGGGCAGCACACGGGCAAGTACACGATCTATTACCCGGACCCGCTGGAAGCGAGCTGTCCACATCCGATCGTCGGCTGGGGCAACGGCACGGGCGTGACCGACTCCGACTTCACGTACGACTTCTTGAACAGCAACGCTGCGAGCTGGGGGATGGTCGTGGCTTCGTCGTCCGAAGACAACACGGGGTCGGGCGCGTTCCACAAAGCCGGCATCGACTACCTGCTCAAAGAAAACGAGACGATGGGCAGCATGTTTTATCACAAGCTCAGTACGCGGGCGGGCGTGTCGGGTCACTCGCAGGGTGGGTTCGGCGCGAGCGTGGGCGCTCAGCACCCGAACGTCGAAACCGCCGTGGTCGAAGGCGCTTCGTTCACCGCGACCAAGAAGGTATCGAGCCTCGTGCTCACCGGCACGATGGATCTCGGCGCCGGTGCGGCCAGCGCAGTGAACGGCGCGCAAGGCAAGATGTTCGTGGGCGTCTGGGAAGGCGGGAACCACGTCGGCACCGAGACGGTGCTCGGCTTCCTGGGCCTCGACACGACTTCGGGCGACGCGATGGTGAGTCAGAAAGGCGCGCAGCAGTTCCAGCGCCTGTATGCGGCGTGGTTCCGCTGCTTCCTCGCGGACGACGAAGTCGCATGCAAGCTGTTCCACGGTGCAACACCTGGCGCTTGCGGGATCTGCAAAGATCCGGGTTGGAACGTCCTGGCCAACAAGAACATGTGATGTGATGGCAAACGGTGCTTCTAGCCTGGCGTACGAAGCGTTTTTGCGTTCCCAGATAATGTTGTAGCGAACAGGAGGGTACTAGCGAAGGGTAACGCATCGATGTGTCTGCGCACTTGGTTCACTGTTGCATGTGGATTTGCATTGTCTGTCGCATGCGGTGGCGGAAATCAGCAGCTACCGAGCGGGGTGGCAGGAATGAGTAGCAACGGGTTGGTTCCCAGCGGGGCCGCGGGAGTCGATGCCGCTGACAGCGGCACCAGGAGCATGCCGACTGTCACCGGCGGACGCTCCGCAGCAGGTACCGCCGGCAGTACGGAAGCTACCGGGTCCGGAGGTTCCGGCGCTGGCGGTGCCGGCGCGTCCGGCACGAGGGCGACAGCCGAAGCGATGGCCTCCGCGGGAACGAGCGCACCCGCGGGCGCCGGAGGAGACGCGGGCACGGGTGCTGCGGCTGGCGGCAGTGGCGCCGCAGCCGGCAGCGGCGGACAAGCACCGACGGGCGCTGGCACGTGCGAAAGCTTACCTGCCGTCACCGACTACAAGGCGCCGGGGCCGTTCAGCGACGCAAAGATGTACCCGAGCACCGGACCCGGCAGCAATTACACGATCTACCGTCCGAGCGGCTCGCTCGGCAAAGACGGCTTCAAACATCCGATCGCGAGTTGGGGGAACGGCATCGCCACCACCCCCGACATGTACCAGAAGCTGTTGGTGCACCTCGCGTCGCATGGTTTTGTGATCATCGGCTGCAACGACACGCAAGCCGAACGGCCCTGCCTCAACACGGGTATCGAGTGGCTTGCGGCGCAGAACACCGCGTCGGGGGAGCTGCAGGGCAAACTCGACGTGAGCCGCGAGGTTGCGGTGGGCTATTCGTGGGGCGGCGGCGCGGCGATCGACATCTCCGATCGGCCCAACATCAAGGCCACGATTTCGCTGCACGGGATGCCGCCACGCGTCACAGACATCTGGGGCAAGCTGCATGCGCCGCTGCTCCTCACGACGTCGACCGGCGACAACTTCGTGACCCCGTCGGAGTACGTCACGCCAAACTACGAGAAGACAGTTGGACAGACCTTCTACGCGACGCTGCAAGATCCCAACGCCGGACACCTGTACATCGCGGACAAGAGTGCGGGCATCTGCATCGGTGCGGTCCTGGGAGCCACGTTTGGCGCCTGTGGTGACGCAGCGGCCGAGCAAGCCCCAGCGGCGGCCTGGCTTCGCTACTGGGCATGCGGCGACCAGGGCGCGAAGAACTACTTCTACGGCGACGACTGCGTCATGTGTAAGAGCCCGTGGACGAACCCGCAGCGCAAGATGTGGAAATAGCTGGAGCCGAGTATGGAACACCGATCGCATCGATGGATCACCTGCGTCGAGATCGCCGTGGCGTGTGCACTCGTAGCGTGCTCTGGAGATGACACTGCGGCTTTGACGCCGGCCTCCACGAGCACGCCTGGCGGTGGAAGCTCCGCTGCGCCCGCCGGCGGTGCAGGTGCGGTCGCAGCCGGCCCCGATGGAGCACCCAACACGGCGAGTGCCGGTCGAGCCGCGAGCACGGCAGGTCGGGGCGGTGGACCCGTGTCGACCGCTGGCACGTCAGCCGGGTCGAGCGGAGGCGTTGCAGGCGCGATGGATGACGACGCCGGCGCTGTCCCGACCGACGCGGGTACGAGCGATTCCGGCGGAACGATGCCGAGCCAACCCGTCGCCGACTACAATCGGCCCGGCCCGTACGGCGAGGCCACGCGCGTGCTGAACGTGGCGAGAGGCACGGTCAGCGGCGGCTCGAGCGCGCTCATCCCGTCGGGCAACATGAACGATCCGAGCGCGTTTACCTTGTTCTACCCGAAGGACGGCAAGAGCGGCGAAACCTTCCCGATCCTCACCTTCGGCAACGGCACGGCGTGCTCACCCACATTCTACGACGAGTTCATCGGGCACGTCGTGTCCTACGGTTACATCGTCATCGCGCCGAATACGTCGAACACCGGCACGGGCGCCGAAATGCTGCAAGGCGTCGATTGGGTGATCAAACAGAACACGGAATCGTCGAGCCCGATCTTCGGCAAGGTCAACACCGAGAAGATCGGTGCCTTCGGCCACTCACAAGGAGGCGCGGGCACCTGCAGAGCCGGTGCCGATCCGAGGATCGACGCCATCGCGACACTCTCCGGGACATCCGACGTCTCGATGATCCAGTGCCCCGCGTTCTTCGTGACGACCGGCGGCGAAGCCGGAGATGCGCCCGACGAACGCATCACGAGCACGCTCGGTCAGGCGCAAAAGCCCAGCATGTACGGCATCACGGTCGGCGGAAATCACGACGAATACACCGACAAGGCAGACGAGGGCATCACCGCCGTGATCGGACTGTCGTCGAACGATGGCGAGCAGAGTCGCGCCGCGGTCACTGCCTGGTTCGACTGGCAGCTCAAAGGCATGAAGGAAGTCGCCGAGCTCTTCACCAAGAAGCCGTGCGGCTTCTGCAACACCAAGAACCTCAAGCGCCTCGATCTCAAGGGGTTTTGAGTACACAAAAAAGCGCGCCCGCAGCCATCGGCCGCAGGCGCGCTCACCCCCCACACGTAAAGCTCGATCAACCGGCCTTCTTCAAGGCCTCGTCGATCTCCTTGCTGATCTCACCGATGTCGGTCGGGTTGCTGACGCGCGCGCCGTTCAGGAACATCGTCGGCGTTCCATCCACCGCGACTTCCTCACCCAACTTCATCTCCGCGTCCACCGTCGGCGCGAACTTCTTCTCGTCCAGCGCCTTCTTGAACGCAGCCACATCCAGGCCGATGTCCTTCGCGTAACCCTCGAGGGCCGGACGCTCCAGCTTGGACTGGTTCTCGAACATCTTGTCGTGCAGCTCCCAGAACTTGCCCTGCGCGTGCGCCGCGAGCGCCGCCTGCGCCGAGAGGTGGGCGTTCTGGTGGAACGACAGCGGGAACTGGCGGAACACGAAGTAGACCTTGTCGCCGTACTTCTTCTTCAACTCGTGCACCGCGTTCGCCGCACGCGAGCAGTACGGGCACTGGAAGTCGGAGAACTCCACGATCACGACCTTGGCGTCCTTCGGACCGAACGACGGCACCTCGCCGGCGGTCAGCTTGGCCAGCTTGTCGGCCGACAGCGGCTTGTTCTTCTCTTCCTGCTTCTTGAGGTCGGCCAACACCTCGCCGTAGCGGCCGAGCATCATCTCGCAGCGCTCGGGCGGGAACGTCTTGGTGTGCGTCTTGACCATGTCGCAGGTCTTGGTCTCGGGACCCAGGTCATTGCAGAGCTTGGTCTGCAGCTCGTCGCACTTCTTCTTCTTCTCGCCGAGCTTCGCGATGGCCTTGTCCGAGTTCTTCAGCGCCAGGGCGCAGGTCTCGGGCGTCAGCAGCTCGACGGTGCTCTTCAGCGACGTACAGGTGCTCGACTGGTCGCCGGCCTCTTTGCAAATCTTGGCGGAAAAATCCTCGCACGCCTTGGGCGAGGCCGCGGTCGCAGGATCCGCCTTCTTGGCCTGGTTGCACCCGAGCGAGCCGAGCAGCAGTGCGCTCGCCATCGCGGCCGCACCCCAACCGAGCGAGTTCTGTCTCTGGTTCACGAGCTTGTCCTTTTGCTACGGCAACCCAGCCCGGGTCGCGGTTGGCTGGCTGTGTAGCAGCTGCCCCGAGCTTGGAAAAGGGGACGGCCTCCGGGCCCCCTGGCGCCTACGCACGCTCAGCTGAGCATACAGAGTGTGACCTTCGTGTCTTCGAAGTCGGCGCGCTCGCGCTCGGCCTGCAGCAGGAATGCTTCGATCGACGGCTGCGCAGCGATCGCCGCGTCGAGCCGCGCGTCGCCGCCGGGCTGGTAGGCGCCGAGCGCGATCAAGTCGCGCTTCTCCTCGTAGAGCGCGAGCTGCGCGCGCGCTCTAGCCGCAGCCGCGCGGTGCTCTTCGCTGGTCAGGCGCGGCATCAGCCTCGATAAACTCTGCGTCACGTCGATCGCAGGAAACCGGCCGCGGGCGGCCAGCGCACGACTCAGCACCACGTGGCCATCGAGCAGGCCGCGCAGCTCGTCGGTGATGGGCTCGTCCAGATCATCGCCCTCGACCAGCACGCTGTAGAACGCGGTGATCGACCCCACCTCCGCCGTACCCGCGCGTTCGATGAGCCGCGGCAGGCGCGCAAAGACGCTGGCGGGGTAGCCCCGGCGCACGGGAGTCTCGCCCGCGGCCAGGCCGACCTCACGCGCTGCACGCGCAAAGCGGGTCAGGCTGTCCACGAGTAGCAGCACCGAGCGCCCCCGGTCGCGAAAGCCTTCGGCGATGCTGGTGGCGACCGATGGGCAGCGCATACGTACCAGCGGCGGCGCGTCGCTGGTCGCGCACACCACGACCGAGCGTGCGCGCCCGAGCTCGCCCAGGTGATCCTCCAAAAAGTCGCGCACCTCGCGGCCGCGCTCGCCGATCAGGCACAGCACCACCACGTCTGCCGCCGTGCCCTGGGCGATTTGGCCGAGCAGGGTGCTCTTGCCGACGCCCGCCGCCGCGAACAGGCCCATGCGCTGGCCCTCGCCGACTGTCACGAACGCGTCCAGCG
>DATEOF010000352.1:0-27847 GCA_035274465.1 Polyangiales bacterium | reverse complement strand
GCCATCAGATCGGCGTGGCCATCGCCGTCGAGATCGCCAATCGCCTGCGGCCAGATCTCGGCGCGTCGTTCCGTCCCATCCACACCACCGAAGCTCGCGACCGCCCAGCTCGGATCCCACACCGCGCTCTTCCACTCGCCCTTGTGACCGCGCACGAGGAAGCCGCGCGTGCCCAGCCCGCCGTCCGCCGAGAGGATCGTCGCATTCGCGATCAGGTCGTCACAGCCATCGCCGTCGATGTCCTGCGCCGGCTGCACCCAGAGCTGCGTGGTGAGGCCGGGTGCAGCTGGCGGCGGCAGCTCGCCGTTCTGCCAAAGCACCCCCACTGTCTTCTTGGCGAAGTTTCCGAGTAGCCGCTTCTTGCGGCCGAATACGAACTCGGTGGACGTCTCGTGCGACAGCGTCAGATCGGCCAGGCGATCGCCGTTCAGGTCGCCGATCGGCCCGCTGTTGCTCGGATCGGTTTCGAACACCGCATCGGCGTCCGCCGTGGACAGCTGCGGCGGGAACTCGGGCCTGCCGTAGAACAGGTAGAGCGCATCCGGTGCGTTCGGCGACGCTCCAGCCGAGCTGCCTCGGATCAAGAAGTCCTCGAGGCCATCTCCATCCATGTCCCCCAACGGTGCCCCGAACAAACTGAGCTGTTCGCCTGCTTGAGGCACGATCGCACTCGGCTTTTTCGCCTTTGCCGGCGCAATCGGCTCATCGGCATCCTCCCTCGCAGTTCGATCGGAGTAGCAAGCTGACAGCGCAGTCAGGATCAGCAACCAACACAACCTCGAGCTGTGCATGAGGACCTCTGCTGCAGATATGTCCTGACCTCGGCTTGCTTTTCAAGCCACGCGCCTGGACTGATAGTCACGGGCTATCGCAACAATCGAAACAATGCATTTCAACTATCGGTCGCGACACGCCAAGCTCCCTCTCACAGGAGGAGAGCGATGTCCAACGAAGCCAAGTGCCCGTTCTCGGGCGATGCAACCAAGCGAAAGAACACGGGGCCCACCAACGCGAACTGGTGGCCCGAGCAGCTGAACCTGAAGGTCCTGCACCAGCACTCCGCGCCGTCCAACCCGATGGACGAGCAGTTCGACTACGCGGAAGCGTTCCTGACGCTCGACCTGGACGCCGTGGTGAAAGACCTGCATGCCGTGATGACCGCTTCGCAAGAGTGGTGGCCGGCGGACTACGGCCACTACGGTCCTTTCTTCATCCGCATGGCGTGGCACGCCGCGGGCACGTACCGCATCGCCGATGGTCGCGGGGGCGCGGGCACCGGCGCGCAGCGCTTCGCGCCGCTCAACAGCTGGCCCGACAACGGCAACCTCGACAAGGCCCGGCGCCTGCTCTGGCCGATCAAGCAGAAGTACGGCCACAAGCTGTCCTGGGGTGATCTGATGATCCTCGCCGGCAACGTCGCGCTGGAGTCGATGGGTTTCAAGACCTTCGGCTTCGCCGGCGGACGCGCGGACATCTGGGAGCCGGAGGAGGAGATCTACTGGGGCCCCGAGGGCAAGTGGTTGGCCGACGAGCGCTACAGCGGCGATCGGCAGCTCGCGAACCCGCTCGCAGCCGTGCAGATGGGTCTGATCTACGTCAATCCGGAGGGCCCGAACGGCAACCCGGATCCGGTGGCTTCCGGCCGTGACATCCGCGAGACGTTCGCGCGCATGGCGATGAACGACGAGGAGACGGTCGCGCTCGTCGCCGGCGGTCACACCTTCGGCAAGGCGCACGGCGCCGGCGCGGCCTCGCACGTGGGCCCGGAGCCCGAGGGCGCGACGATCGAGGATCAGGGCCTGGGCTGGAAGAACAGCTTCGGCAGCGGCAATGCCGGCCACACGATCACCAGCGGGATCGAAGGAGCGTGGAAGCCCAACCCGACGCGCTGGGACAACGGCTACTTCGAGACGCTGTTCGCGTACGAGTGGGAGCTGACGAAGAGTCCCGCCGACGCACACCAGTGGAAGCCGAAGGGCGACGCCGGCAAGGACAGCGTGGCGGACGCGCACGACCCCACGAAGCGCCACGCGCCGATGATGACGACTGCGGACCTCGCGCTGCGCATGGACCCTGCGTACGAGAAGATCTCGCGGCGCTTCCTGGCGAATCCTTCCGAGTTCGCCGACGCGTTCGCGAGAGCCTGGTTCAAGCTGACGCATCGCGACATGGGTCCACGCGCGCGTTACCTGGGATCGCTCGTGCCGAAGGAGGTGCTGATCTGGCAAGACCCGATCCCGAGCGTGGATCACGCGCTGGTGGATGCAGAGGACGTCGCGCGGTTGAAGGCGAGGATCATCGCGGCGGGGCTTAGTGTGCCGGAGCTGGTGCGCACGGCCTGGGCTTCGGCCTCGACGTTTCGCGGCGGTGACAAGCGCGGCGGAGCCAACGGCGCGCGCGTGCGCCTCGCGCCGCAGAAGGACTGGGCGGTCAACCAGCCTGCCGAGCTGGCACAGGTGATCGCCGTGCTTTCGCGCATCAAGAAAGAGTTCGATGCTGCCGCTGGCGGCGACAAGAAGATCTCGCTCGCAGACCTGATCGTGATCGGCGGCTGCGCGGCGATCGAGCTGGCGGCGCGCGAGGGCGGCCAGGATGTGAAGGTACCGTTCACACCCGGGCGCACGGATGCGTCGCAAGAACAGACCGACGTCGAGTCGTTCGCGGTGCTCGAGCCGCGGGCGGATGCGTTCCGCAACTACGTGCGCAAGGAGCTCGCGGGCTCGGCGAGCGAGCTGCTGCTCGACAAGGCGCAGTCGCTAGGGTTGAGCGCGCCCGAGATGACCGTATTGGTCGGGGGCATGCGCGCGCTGAACGCCGGTAGCACGCAGCATGGCGTGTTCACCAAGCGCGCCGGCACGCTGACCAACGACTTCTTCGTGAACCTGCTGGACATGAGCACGAAGTGGCAGCGGTCGGCGGCGGATCCGAACGTGCTCGAGGGCAGAGATCGGAAGACCGGCGAGGTGAAATGGACCGGTAGCGTAGTGGATCTGGTCTTCGGCTCGAACTCGCAGCTGCGCGCGCTGGCGGAGGTCTACGCATCGAGTGATGCGCAAGGCAAATTCGTCAGGGACTTCGTGAAGGCGTGGACGAAGGTAATGGACGCCGACCGCTTCGACGCCTAGCAGCCCCCCTACTCCCCCGCGCCGTTCTTCTTCTTCTCCTCGTACTCGTGCTCGTACTCCTCTGATTGCGCCGCGAGCACGAGCACGAGGAGAAGCGAAGGGGCTCGGGGAAGTGACGTTGGGATCAGCCGCCCAGCGCCGCGCGGCTCGGACGTGCTGGAGCCTTCGAATGCAGCTTCGGCAGCAGGGTACTCCCCCCTCTCAACGGCACGTAGACGTCCGCACGCACCGGAACCTGAATCTCCACCGTCGTACCGTGACCCGACTGCGACTGCACGTCCATCGTGCCGCCCAGCTGGACCACGGTGCGGCGGACCGCTCCCATGCCCACGCCGCGCCCCGAGAGATCCGTCACGCTCTCGGCGGTGCTCGAGCCCTCGCGGCACAGCAGATCGAGATCGCTCTCGTTGTCGTTCGCCGCCGCGCCGATCTTGCTGCGCAGCGCCTTCCAGTCGATGCCGCGGCCGTCGTCCGAGACCGTCAGGCGCAGCGCCCCGCTGTCGACGTCCGCGCGCAGATCGATGCGGCCCTCTTCGGGCTTGCCCGAGGCCGTGCGCTCCGCGGCGGGCTCGATGCCGTGCGCCACGGCGTTGCGTACCAGGTGCGCGAGCACGCTCCACAATTCGTCGAGCTCGCCCTTCGGCACGCAGATCTGATCGCCCTGGAACTGCACGCAGACACTCTTGCCCTGCCGCTCTGCGCTGCGCACACCGGTCTTCGCCAGGCGCTCGAACGAGCTACCGATGCGGTGCATCGACCAGCTGCGCGCGAGCTTGCGGGCGCTCTCCCAGGACTGCGACTCGTTCACCTGCATCAACGACAGCAGCTGGTGGTATTCGTGGCGGCGCGCCATCACCAGGTCGTTCTCGCCTCCGCCCACGGCCTTGTCTGCCGCGCCGCACAGCGCCTGGAACTGCGTCTGCAGGCGCTCGATCGCGGCGCTGTCGTGCGTGTGCTCGAGCATGTGCGACTCGCAAGCGTGCACCTGCTCGGCGAACAGCTCGCAACCGATCACCGAGGCGCTGCCCTTGACCGTGTGCAGCTCCATCATCACGTACTCACCGCGCACCGCGCGCTGCAGGCGCTCGCGCACCTCGCGCGTGAAGTCGGCGTGTCCGCTCGGATCGCGCAGCGCGAAGCTGGACAGCGCGTAGACGTCGCGCGCCTCGCGTTCCTTGCGCGCCATCGCGCGCTGTTCGGTCACGTCGCGCGCCACGACCAGCACGCGCTTGAACTCGCCGTCTTCCATCACCTGGCGGTACTTCAGCTCGTAGATCTGCGCGTCCCGCAGCACCTCGGACGGCATCTGGTCGGCGCACAGCTCGAACGGCAGGATTTCCTCGACCATCTGGTCGAACGACACGCCGAACATGCTGGCGAAGTGCGCGTCACCGCCCGCCAGGTACTCGGCCACGCTGCTGCCGGCAGCAGGCGCCCCGAACCACTCGAGCGCGCGCGCCGAGGGCTCCGCGCTCAGCTTGCCCGTACGATCGCAGGTGATCAGGCCCTCGCCCACGCTGTCGAACACCAGCTTCAAGCTGCGCGTACGCTCGGTGATGGTGGCGGCCATCTCGTTGAATGCCTCACCCAGCACACCCATCTCGTCGCGGCTCTGCACGCTGATGCGCGTGGCGCGCCCTCGCGACAGCTCCGAGACCGCCGCGCTCAACGCGCCGATCGGCTTGGAGACACGCCGGCGCAGCAGCAGGCTCACACCGAGCGCGATCAGGCAGCCGAGACCGGCCGCACCCCAGAACAGCCGCACCGGTCGCTTGACCTCGACCTTCACCGTCTCGAGCTGCGTCTCCATGCTCTTGCTGGCGGCCAGCTTGGACTTGCCCAGCTGGGCGAAGATGTCGCCCAGGGCTTCCTCGTTCTCGATCAACACCACTTCGCGCGCGTCGTCGTCGAGCTTGCCGAGCTCGCCGAGCTTGGTGCGGATCTGCTGCAATCCCGGCGCGACGCTCGCCACGGCCGTGCGCTCGGCCTCGGTCGACAGCAGCGTCGCCGCACGCTGGGCATGGGTGGTCACGTTCTCGGTCAGCGCGCTGAACTTCGCGCGCGCGTTCTCGTCCTTGCCCTCGGAGTAGCCCGCCTTGTAGGCGCGCACGGTGTCGTTCTGCAGATCCAGCGCATGCGTCAGGCGCATCAACGCTTCTGCGGCGTCCGAGGTCATCGAGACCAGGCCGGCGATTTGGCCGAACTGCAGCGTGGCGACCACGCTGATCGCGATCAGCACGACCACCAGCACGCCCTGGGCGGAGGTGAGTGTGGCCTGGATGCTGTTACGGAGACGTACGCGTTGCATGAGGAAGTCCTAGTAGGTGGTCTTCAAGACCGCTTTGACCTTGCCGAGCGAGGTGGGATCGAGCGAGCTCGCGTCGACGAAACCGATGGCACCCTTCATCGCGCCGACGAAACGGATCACGTCGTCGTCGGTGTCGACCTGCTTGGGCGGGCTCTCGGCGGCGGAGTACTTGCGCTCCAGCCAGTAACGCTCGAAGTCGGTGTTGGACATGCCGAGCGCGCGCTTCAGGAAGCCGTCGCGCACGTCACCCTGCTGCTGCACGGGCCGAACCTTCGAGCCGTCGGACCACTCGCCCTGCTGCTTCAGGTAGTACTGCTTGACCTGAGCGGCGGAGAGTGTGGTCGCAGGGCTCTGCTTGTGGACGATCACGACCAATTCGCGGCCGCCGTGAGCCGCAGGCGTGGCGGAGCAAAGCAAGCAGCCGCTGGCTGCGAGCGCGAGCAAGAACGAATGCGTCTTTGAAGTACGGGGCATTCCTCTCGGCTCCTTCAAAACGCGAACGCGGCTTGCGCGACCACACTGTTGGTCTCACGCGGGCCCGTGAGTGCCAGTGAATATTCCAGCTTGAGACGCAGCGGTGTCGCAGCGTCCCAGGCCACACCCAGCATGCCGAGCTGATCCTCGGCCACGTACACGCGCGTGATCTCGTCGTCCTCGCGACGCAGGCCGAGATACGGTCCGGCGTCGTCCGGCAGATCGACGTAGTCGAAGCGCACGTAGGGCTTGATCGCGCCCTCGGGCCCGACATTCAGCGACACCTCGGCGATGCCGCCCAACAGGTGCGTGTCGCGCTCGTCTTGCGGCAGCCGATCCTTCAGGTCGTGGTGCTGTTGGTACACGCCTTCCAGCATCACGTTGACCCACTTGGTCTTGAGCACGAAGTGCACGTCGACGCCCAGCTCGCGCAGCTTCAGGCGCTGCGTCGTGTCGTCCGTGATGTCGTTCACTTCGCCCATCTGGCTGACCCGCCAGGTCTCGATCTTGTCGAACCAGCCGCTGACACCGAAGCGCATCTCGTTCGCCCACGGCATCCACCACTCGGCCATGACCGTGACCGAGCGCCAACCGTCGTCGTCGCGCGCGTAGACGTTCGAGACCGGATCGGACCCGCGACCGTTGCCGAACGAGACCATGTATTGCAGCCGGTGCATGGCCGGCAACGAGAACTGCCCGTGCGCCATCAGACCGACGGTGTGCGTGGGGATCAACCCGAGCTCTTCCTCGAACAGGTCGGGTACCTGGGCCGACACCATCAGGAAGGCGCGGCTGTAGAGCGTGCGGTTGAAGTAGCCGATCGGTGTGAAGAACAGGCCGGCCTGCAGGTTGAACTGCGGCACGAAGCGCTTCTCGAGGAACATGCGCTCGACGTCGACCTCGAACTCGCTCTGCTGGCCGCGTTCGACCTGGAAGTTGATCTCGCCCAGGTAGACGAAGTCGGCGGGCAGCTCGGCGGTCAGCACGAAGTCGGTGCCGACCAGACCGAAGCCCGAGTGCGAGCTCTTGGGGTGGATATCCTCGCCGAACGTCTCGAACAACTCGGCGTCTTCCTCATCGGCGGGATCACCGAAGCGGTAGCCGTAGTTCACGTCGCCGAAGGCATTGAGCGAGATCTCCTGCGCACTCGCCGGCAGTCCTAGCCAGCTGATCGCGCCGACGATCATCAGGACCCTTGTCGATTTTGCCATCACCCTGAAATCCCCTCCCTGACGGCATCGCTACGCGGCAGCTACAGGCTGCGTAGGAATGCAAGCACTGCCTCGCGGTCCTCGTCCTCGAGCTCCGCGTACGCCCGACTCACTTCGCTGGCCTGACCCGCGTGTGCCCGGATGGCGGCATCCATCGATGGCGCGCGACCATCGTGCAGCCAGAGCTGCGCGTGGCGCGTTCCCCAGAGCGGCGCGGTACGAAACTCGTCCGCGCTGGCGTCGGCCTGAGCGATCCCGTCGCCGGTGCCGATGTCGTGCAACAACAGGTCCGAGTAGAGCGCGACGGTCTTGCCTTCGAGCGCGTGCACGCTGCTCTCACTGACGTAGCTCTGGCGGTGACACGTGTCGCAGCCCAGCTGCTCGAAGAGCTCGCGACCTTGCTCTTCTTCGGCGACGGGCTCTGGCGGCGCGAGCAACCGCATGAAGTCGCTCAGCTTGCCGATCGCGCCGTTTTCGGCCTCGGGATCGGGCACCGCGTCCATCAGCGCCAGCACCTTGTGATCGCCGTGCGGCGCGACCTCGTCCGGAAAGAGCGCGTTGGTGATGCCCATCTCGTTGCGATAGGCGTCGCCCGCGAAGCTCTCGAGCGTCGCGTGCTGCGCCTTCCAGCCCAGCTTGCCGGCACGCTCGTCACCGCTGGCGATATCCGTGATGTGCGCGACGCGACCACGCAGCGCTTGCGGCTGGCTGTCAGCCTCGGCCTCCAGCTCGGCGTCGGGAATCGCCTCGATCAGGCCGATGCCGAACAGCGAGGTGGTGCGGCGCTGTGCGATCGTGGCATCGCAGCTGCTGACCACGCCGGCAGCGCCGAGATCGGGTCGGGTCGAGAACAGCTGGATCAGCGAGTCGCCGTCGCCACTCGCCGACAGAGACGTGTCCGTGCGGCACGCGGCACGCATCACGCGCATCAACCCCGCACCACCCGGGCTCGGTGTGTTGTGGCACTGCGCGCAAGAGTTACCGTTGAACAAAGGTCCGAGTCCTTCGGCGGCCGATTCGACTTCGCTGAACTCGGCTGAGCCGAGCTGGAATCGCGCCCGCGCGCGGTCGTCTATGCCCGCCATCGGTCGCGCAGCGGAGCGCGACTCGCCTGCAGCTGATGGCGGCGGCTCCTCACAGCCGGCGCTTAGCGAAGCGAACACCAAACAGCAACTCAATACCCCGAGCCCGTGCCCGAAACGCCGCGTGCTTCTGATCATTGCGCTGCAGTAAACCGCCCTTGCCTGTGCCCTCGTTTGGCCGGCTGCCTGGGCCCCAATGCCCGCGCATCGACCGCGCTATCAGCAATCGGCCCCTGGACTGACCCGCTTGAGGCGAAAATGCGGACTTCCGGCCAGCTCACCTGCAGCCGTCCGCTGCAGCGTCGGGCGACCTACGCGCGAGGCGCACACCGTTCGCCACGCAATCATGCTAGGCATCGCCAGCAGGAGGCATCGATGGCTGACCAGAACTACAGCGTGGTGGTGACCGGCTCCGCGCAGGGCGTGGTGCAAGACGTACAGCTCGGCGCACATCACTTCCGCGCCGACGAACCGCTCGAGGCAGGTGGTACCGGACACGGACCGGATCCCTACGCGCTGCTCCTGGCTTCGCTCGGCTCGTGCACCTCGATGACGCTGGGCATGTACGCGCGCCGCAAGGGCATCCCGCTGCAACGCGTGACGGTGTACTTGCGCCACGGCCGCGTGTACGCCGGCGATTGCGACGACTGCGAGACCAAGGTCGGCAAGGTGGATCAGATCGAGCGCCGCATCGTGCTCGACGGCGACCTGACGGATGAGCAACGCGCTGCGCTGCTCGCGATCGCCGACAAGTGCCCGGTGCACCGCACGCTGACCTCGGAGATCAAGATCCGGACGAGCACGGGCGCGCCCTGAACTAGATCGTGGGGTTGGCGCGGCCGGCAAGGCGTGCCGCGGCGTAGCGCGCAGTCGAGCCGCCGCGCGCCAGGTGCCGCTCGCGCGCGAACAGGAACAGCGGCAAGGCGAACGCCCAGGCGACCAGGAACGTGAGCACGATGTACCAGCCCATACGACGCATGCCGAGGTGCTTGCCCTCGGCGATCATCCAGATTATCGAGGCGAGCGAGCCGACCCAGAAGTCCGAAGCCAGTGACCCGAGGATCGGCGAGCCCTCGAAACCCACGCGCACGAATGCCGCCGCCGTGTAGTCCATGCCGAACTTCTGGAACGCCAGCACGTTGTACGTCCACGTGGACGCCAGCCCGATCACGGACAGTGCGAGGTAGACCCAGGCGAGCGCGGGCGTGCGCGCGGACGAACGGCGGTACATCCGCGCGGTGTACCACGTTTTGATCGTGGCGGGGCGCTCAGGGGACCTTGAGCACCGTCAGAGTGCGGCCCGCGCGGCCGCTGCTCCAGGTTAAACCTTCGCCGTAGGCGACGCGGCCGTTCGAGATCGAGATCGTTCCGGCCACCGTACCGCCCTTCGACGGGAAGTTTTTGATGGTCGTGCCGGTGTCGACGTCGAACACCTCGAGCGAGCTGCCCACGCCGACGAAGCCCACCCCGTTGGCGATGCTCAAGCGACCCCACACCTGGCTGGTGAGCCGGCGCATCCACGCGATGTTGCCGGTGGCACCGTCCAACGCGTAGAGCGTCGAGGGACCGCCTTCGTTGCACGCCATGATCACGTTCTTGCCGGACCAGCTGGAGTTGACGAACACGCCGCGGCTACCGTCGGCAGCTCCACCGCACAGGTTGCGCTGCCACAGCATCATGCCGTCCTCGCGCCGCACCGCATGCGCCTGACCGCCCTTGTTGCCCGCGGCGACGACCTTCGTCATCGTGCCCCCGACGGGCGTATCGAACAGCACGGGGTTCGCGCCGAAGTCCGAGTCCGGTCCGATCCCGCCGCCGAACGTGTCGCCCATCACGCGCTGGTTCTTCCACTTGATCGTGCCGCCCTTGAGATCGAAGGCGATGAAGGCATCGGAGGTGTCCGTCGCGGGCGCTCCGTAGTTGTTGCCCGTGCCGCCGTACGCGAGCCCGAGCGCGGCGTCGGCCGACGGCGACGACCACATCGAAGCGCCGCGCGCGCCGTCCGGAACCGTGTAGGTGGTCCAGGCGATCTCGCCGGTCATCACTTTCAGCGCGCTCATGTAGCCGCGGAACACGCCGCCGCCGAGCTCGGCACTGCCGTTCGAGCCGCCGATCAAGATCAGGTCACCGACGACCAGCGGCGACGACGAACCGTCGCTCGTCTGCTTGTCGACCGGCTGCTTCCACAGGACCTTGCCGTCCGCCGCGTTGATGGCGTTGATCTTGCCGTTGTTGTCGTTGCAGTAGAGCACGCCGTTCGAGTAGGCCATCGACGAGGTCGAGCCGACCATCGCGCGCCACAGCTCCTTGCCGTCCGCCGCGTTGAGCGCGCGCACGGTGTTGCCTGAAGCGTAAATTTTGTCCCCGATCTGCAAGGGCGCCCCGTACACGTTGCCGCCCATGTCGACTGTGAAGGCCTCG
The DNA here is from genome assembly GCA_035274465.1 of Polyangiales bacterium. GTDB lineage: Bacteria > Myxococcota_A > Polyangia > Polyangiales > JAFGIB01 > JADGRF01. The sequence continues at coordinate 17,226 of DATEOF010000352.1, read as the reverse complement.
GTCAGCATCGCCGCGTTGGCCTTGGTCAGCTTGGTCTCGGCGACGTTGTTGTAGGTCGAGCCGAGGTCGTACCCCATCATGGTCCAGTCGGTGCTCGCGACCGTCATGGTCGGGACCTGCCCCTCGCCGGGCGTCACCGGAGTGGTCGGCGTGGTGGGGGTGGTCGGGGTCGGGGGGCCGCTCGCGCCCGCCGCGCTGGCGGTCGTACCCGCGGCGCCATTGTTGACCGGCGCGGTGGGCATCATGTTCGGCGCAGTCGGAGCCGCTGCCCCGGCAGCAGTATTCGGCGATGTCACGCTAGGTGGTTGGTTTGCAGGGCCGCCACCCGCCGGCAGACCGACCGTCGGCGGGATTGCAGGGGCGTTGGGGGAGCTGCTGCAGGCAGCCATTCCGAGGACGAGGGCGAGCGGCAGAGAAGCTTTCATGACTCCCTTGGAGCGTCGATTCACGATGCCGCTGACGGCGTCACTCACACGTCGGCGCTGAACACCAATCGACACACTGTCCGCGACTTATACAACGCGGTTTCGCGCGCACCTCCGCTGCAAACCTACCTAATTCCTAAACATATTCTCCCGAGTCCCGCCCCAAGCCGGGTGTGCGACTCGCTTGCGCCAGCGCCCCGTCACCGGCTGCGCCGCCAGGCCGATACTGCAGCTGATGGCTGCAGGCCCGGCCGGCCCCGGCGAGGCCCCCCTCACCCGTGTTCGGCAGCCAGGCACGTGTCCGCAGCGTCCGGACGTTGACGTGGCCTATGCGGGCCATCCCCTACATCGCTGCAAGATTTCGTTCCTGAAATGAAACGCGACGGGGCCGTTCGGCCGTACCCAGATGAGAAGTTTGCGCGTTTTTCGGGGTCCCCGGATTTGGCACGCGTATTGAAGGTACGGAAAGCGCAACAAGCGAGGGTCGCCATGGGCTACACGGTGTTGGTCACCGGCGCTTCAACGCCGGCTGGACGTTCGATGATCGAGGCTCTGAGCAGTGCCGAGGTGAGGCTGTTGGCGTGTGACAACAGGCTCGAGACGCTGTCCGATGCCCCGGTGAAGCAAGTGTTCAAGGTGCACGCCAGCGACAATCCGGAGTTCGTGGGCGATCTCGTTACACTGTGCGTGATGCACGACGTGGATGTGGTGGTGCCCGCGCTGGCGGCCGATCAGCTGGCGCTGATCCCGGTGCGCAAGCTGTTCGAGGGGCTGGGCGCCGAGGTCTGGCTGGCGCCGATTCCCGAGGTCGCCACGCGCTCTCAGGCGCGTCGGATCTTGCAGATCGTCGAGCGCGGCCGTTCCCGCGGCGCGATGACCGCCTGGCTCCGGAAGCTTTCAAATCTGGGTCGCGAGCAGTCGCACGGGTTGGTCTGAGGTTGTTCTGAGCCGGGCTGACGTGGCCGCAGCTGATGGCTGCAGCTGCGAGCAGGCCGCACAATGTCGGACGAGCGCCGATGAATTGCGGCTGAGCAGCTCGCTGTTACCATGGGTCGATGCGCTCCATGGGCCCCGCGTCTGCGGCGGACGATGAGCCGTTTCGGCTAGATTCCGCGCCCAACGCCGTCGCGCTCTACTGGGTCGAGAACATCGCGGTCATGGCCTGGCACGAGATGGCGACCGCTCCGGTGATCGAAGCGCTCCACGCCAGCGCGGCCGATCGGCGCGAGCGCTACCCGAGCGGCATGTCGTACATCCACATCGGGCGCGTGGAGCTGGCGATGATGGACAGCGCCACCCGCGGGACGTTCGTGCGCATCGCCAAGGAGCTCGGCACCTATTCCGCCTGCACCGCGATCGTGACGCAGGCCAGCGGGTTCTGGGCCAGCACACTGCGCAGCATCGTGACGGGCATCCGAGTGCTGTCCGGTACGCCCTCGGAGATACGCTTCCACGAGAAGGTGGAGGAGGTGCTCGAGTGGCTGCCCGAGGCGCACTCCGCGCGTACTGGCGTGAAGATCGATCTGGACCGCTTGCGGCGCGTGCTGCTGAAGGCCGGCACGGTCATGCGCGAGTAGGCAGGCTCAGACGAAGCTGTTGTTGAGGATCTCGCCCACGCCACCCGCGCCGGGCACGATGTACTGCACTTCATTCAAGCCCGTCTCGGCCTCGGGTTGCGCGCCCAGTCCCGAGCGCAGCACCTCCGCGCTCGACATGCCGCGATCCAGGCGGATGGCGTAGATGCGAACCTCGGGGTGCTCGCGGCGCATGCGCGCCACGAACTCCGGCGTCACGATCAGGTTCAAGCTGATCAGCTTGCGCGGCCTGGCTCCGGGCGATTTGTAGAGCGACACGGTGTGCGCGAGGCTCCCGCCGGTCGCGCCCATCGGGTCCGGGAACAACACCAGCGCGTCGTCGACGCCGCCGCCGATCTTGCTGCCGGCCATGGACACCCCGGTCACGCAGCCGTCGGCACCGGTCACCCGCGCCATGAACACGTGATCCTGGCGGACGAGCTCAGGCGAGAGCAGCTCGGTCAGCGTCTCGAACACGACCTGCGAGGGCAGCGTGCCCGCGCGCGCGATGTTCACCGTGACCGCGCGCGTGTCCGGATCGAGCACGTCGCCCGCCCACAGCCCGCGCTCGGTGGACTCGTACATGCGCGTCTTCACCTCCACGCCCCGGCGCGGGAACTCGTGGGCGAGCACGAACCGGGCCAGGGCACGGTACATGTCGCGCACCAATCGGGTGACTTCGGGCTGGACCACCTCGGGACGGCACAGCCGGGCCAGCTGGGTCAGCAGCACCGGGTCGGCCAGCAGGTGCACGTGGGGACCGTAGGCGTGAGGCAGCTCAGGCAGGCGGTAGACGTAACCGGAATAGGCACTGTCCGACATGCCGGCAGTATAGGCCGCAAAAAAGTCGAGGCGGCGTGTCGATCGGGGGGGTTTACGTTCGTCGCGCTGACAGAGGCAGGCAGTCTCGCCGGCCCGAAATCAGGAGAAACGTCATGCGAGTCATGGTCATCATCAAAGGCAATCAGGACAGCGAATCCGGCAAGCTCCCGAGCCAGCAGCTGCTCACCGAGATGGGCAAGTTCAACGAGGACCTCGTCAAGGCGGGCGTCATGCTCGCGGGCGAAGGGCTGCACCCGAGCTCCAAGGGCAAGCGCGTGCGCTTCACCGGGCCGACCAGGCGTACGACCGTCGACGGGCCGTTCACCGAGAGCAAGGAGCTCGTGGCCGGCTTCTGGTTGTGGCAGGTGAAGTCGATCGAAGAGGCCGTGGAGTGGGTGAAGCGCATGCCCAACTGCGAGGCAAAGGAGGGCGACGTCTCGGAGGTCGAGATCCGGCCGGTGCACGAGATGGAGGATTTCGGCGACCAGATGACGCCGGAGTTGCGGGAGCAAGAGGCGAGAGTGCGCGCGCAGAGCGCGGCGCAGGCTCAGCGCTGAGGCCGTGCCCGCGCTCCAATCCCACGAGCAGATGCGCTCTAACGCCAGCTGCGCGGTTCGCCCACGTCGATCAGGACTGGGTTGCTGAGCAACGACACGGGCGTCTGCGCCACGCTGTGCGGCTGGGGGCGCGCGATATCCATCCGCACGAAGGTGTCTGCACCGGGGGCCGCTAGCTCGAAATCGCTGCGGCTGCGGACCCCTGGCGTGAGCTCGACGGTCCGCACGACTTGCTTGCCGAGGTACACGCGCAGCGTTCCGCCGTCCGGCGCCAGCGCGTCGATGGCGACCTTCAGCGCTGCGCCGGCTGGATCGACGATCGAACCGGGGAGCTTGCCGTTGACGCTGAGGGCTGCAGCCGGTCCGTCCGTGATGACGAGCCGGCCTTCGCGCACGGCCGACCACAAGCAGCTGGCGGGCTCGGGACGCTCGCAGAACGCCAGGTTGTGCGCGTGACCGAGCTGGTGCATCGCGAAGTTGTGGAAGTCGCTGTTGCCGACGATCGGCACATACACCCCGGCCTCCAGCAGTTTGACCCAGGCGTTGATCAGGCGCGGGAGCGGCGTGCGGTAGACGCCGTTCCACAGCTCGATGGCGTCCACGTCCCCGGCGATGCCGCCGCGCCGCATGGCCTGCACGCTCATCCATTCCATCGGATCGCGGCCGTTGCCCTCGATCCACCAGCCGGGGTGCGCGAAGATCAACAGGCCGTCGTGCTTGTGCGCGAAGCGTGCGCGCTGGCTCAGCGTGCTCTTGGTGTGCGAGTCGTCGGCGGTCACGTTCCAGAACAACGCGTGGCCGAAGTCGCCGCCGATCTCGCGCCCCACGAACGGCAGCAGCTTTCCGTGGTAGTTGGCGAATTCGGACTGCGCCGCGGAGCCGCCGTGATCGGTGATGATCAGCGCGTCGAGGCCGAGCTCCTCGGCCGCGCCGAGCACGTCGAGCACGCGGTGGCGCGCGTCGGGCGAATACGCCGTGTGGACGTGACCTTCGAAGCGATAGCTGTAGTGGTCGGTGCCGCCCACGGACGTCGGTCCGAACGGAACGAACACCTCCGTGCGCCGCGCGTTGTCCGGGCGGGCGTGTGTGGCGACCGATACGGCGAGCGCGGTGTCGTTGGCGTGTGCGCCGCGCACGTTCGACAACACCGAAGAAAACCCCAGGAGCAGCGCGAGCCGGCCCCAGCCGTTAAGCCCAAGCGACGACATCATGAGTACCCCTCCAACGAGCTTAGGGGCCTGACATGTAGTCGCAGTTGTGGCGGTCAGCTAGAGGGATCTGACAGATTACTTCTGAGACTGAACCAGCTTGCAGGTCTCATTGTCGAAGCAGAACTTCACCGTGCTCATCGGGACTTCGCAGCAGATGGTGCCTCCGCTGCAGTCGCTGTCGGCCTTGCAGAAGCCGATGCCAGCGTCGATGCCGCCCGGGGTGCCCTCGATCGTGCACGAATCGGCCTGCGCAGCGGTGTCGGCGCCCCCGGTGCACGCCTGCAGCGCTTGCTGCTGCGCGGTGGTGATGCGGGTCTCACTGCCGTCCGGACACCCGATGACGTAATCGCCACCACCGCCCGCACCCACGGTCATCGTGTACATGCGCTTGTCCGGCAGCGTGTACGTGAGCTTGATGTCTTCGTCGGTGGACGACGGGATCCCGAACGAAGCCGTGAGGCAGAGCTTGCCGCTCGCGGAGTAGTATTTGCTGCCTGTGCCGGTGCTCTCGCTATACACGCCGTTTTCGTAGCGCGTGCTGACGTCCGTGCCCTTGAAGTTGATGGTGCACTTGCCCTCCGGCCGGTAGCAGTCGGCGAAGACGGCGCCCAGATCCTTGGCACAGCCGCTGGCGAACGGGTTGTCGCCCGAGCCGCAGGTGGTCGTGGTGCCGTCGGAGGCCACGAACACATCGCGCTTCACCGACCACTTGCCGGCATCCTTGCAACGCGCGTCGCCCGCCTTGGGCGGCACCATGGTGTCCTCGCTGCCGCTCTCGATGCGCCGCGACTGGCCGCCCGTGCTCGCGTGGTAGGCCGCGACGTCGACGTCCGAATCCTTCCGCACGGCCAGGCAGAACTTGCCGTCCGTTCCGGTGTTGGTGTCACTCGTCCCGAGATAGGACACGCCCATGCCCTGGACGCGCGCGCCCGGTAAGGGTTTTCCATCGTCATCCTCGACCAAGCCGCAGATGCACGTGGCGAGGTAGACCTTGTCGGCGTTCCACAACGACATGTGCTTGGCCTTGGCCTTGTAGGTCTTGCTGGCCTCGTCGTACGTGGCTTCGCCCTCGCTCACCCAGAGCCCGCGCGCCTCGTCGAAGCTCCAGAGGTCGATGGTCGGCTCGGCAGTCGCGCCAGACGCGACCGGGATGGCGAGCTCGAGCTCTTTGCCGCTCGCCACGTCGAGGTCCTTGTCACCCAGGCGCGCGGTGATGTCCATCATGCCGAACGATTCGATCGGCGTGGTCTTGCCGTCGCGCTCGGCGACGAAGCTGGGAGCGGCGGCGAGCTCTTCGGACACGCCTGGATCGAGCGGCGTCAGGAACACGTCGACCATACCGGTGGCCGGCTTGCCATCGCTGTCGACGAAGGCGCCTGCAGGCACCATCACTCGCGCGCCGCGCTTGCCCTCGACCATGCCGCCCGAGCTGGCGTCGATCTTGACTGCAGCTGCCAGCGGCAGGAGCGCGACATCGAGCTGCGTCGGGCGTTTGTCGAGCAACGTGGCGCTGCGGAAGCCGCCGACGTAGCCGTCCAGCTCGAAGCGCACCTGAGCCTTGCCCGCGGGCGCGCGCAGCTCGTAGCGGCCGTCCGCGCCGGAGCGAGCGCTGACGCTACCGGCAGTGACCTTCACGCCGGACAGCGCCTGCCCCTCTGTGCTCTTGATCGCGCCGCGCAAGGCGGTGACGTCCTTGTCCTTGCCGCCGCCAGCTGCAGTCGGTTTATCGTCGCCGCCGCAGGCAGCCAGGGTGAACACACAGCACGCGATCAGGTGAATCGAAGGGCGGATCCGCATCGCACCAGGCTACTACGCGCGGCTGTGCCATCGCGCTGCGCAGGCCCAACCGCGCGCGCTTCACGCGCATGGCGTCCCACAGTCTGCCACTTCAGCGCCGAAAGGGCTCGTCAGCGGCCTGCGCCTGTTGCACAGTCCCGGCGTGGCCTCCGCACGCACCACACTGTTGTTGCTGCTCTTGCTCTCGGCCTGCTCGCGCAGTCAGCCCGCCACCGTCACGTTCATCGAAGACGACTACCCCCGCGCCCTGGCCGAGGCGGCGCACAAGAAGCAGCCGCTGTTCGTCGATGTCTGGGCCAGCTGGTGCCACACCTGCGTGAGCATGAAGCAGTACGTGCTGCCCGATCCGGCGCTCCAGCCGCTGGCCGGCTCGTACGTCTGGCTGTCGATCGACTCCGAGCGCCGCAGCAACGCGCAGTTCCTCGAGCGCTTCGTCTCGAAGAGCCTGCCCACGCTCTGGGTGATCGATCCCGAGAACCAGCTGCCGGTGCTCAAGTGGATCGGCGCCGCCACCGCCCCGGAGCTGCGCGGCGTGCTCGAAGACGTGCTGTCCGAACGCACCGCGCAGCCGTCAGCGGCAGACCCGAACGCCGCCGAGGCCAACGCCGCCTGGTTGCGCGCGCAGCGGGCCAGCGCGAGTGGGGACGCCGCGCAGGCGATCGAGCTCTACCGGCGCGCGCTGGCAGGCGCTCCGTCCGGGTGGCCCAGGCGCCCGCGCGCGCTCGAGGCGCTGTCGATGCGCCTGGCCGAGACCGACCACGACGCCGAGTGCGTCGCCCTCGCGGCGCAGAACGCGGCAGGCATGCCCGCGGGCACCGCGCGCCTGAACCTGGTGCTCAACGGCATCGACGCCGCGCAGGAACTGCCAGCCGACGCGCCCGAGCGTGCCGCGCTGCCAGAGTTGCTGCGGCTCGGCACGCGCATCGCCGAAGAACCCGGCGAGTCCGTGCTGCTCGACGATCGCTCCAGCCTGTTCCTGTCGCTCGTCGCGGCGCTCGAGGCCAGCCCCGAGTCGGCGCGGCTCGCCAAGGTCTGGAGCGACCAACTCGATGCCGCGGCGACGCGCGCAAGCACCCCCGCGCAGCGCCGCGTCTGGGATGCGCATCGCGTCGAGGCGTATCTGGCGCTGGGCGCGCCGGAGCGCGCGATCCCGATGCTCGAGCAGAGCGAGCGCGAGCTGCCCACCGACTACAACCCACCGGCGCGGCTGGCGCGCGTGTACCTGAAGCTCGCGCGCTTGCCCGAGGCCCGCGCCGCCATCGAGCGCGCGTTGCCGCGCAGCGAGGGCCCTCGCAAGTTGCGGTTGTACATGCTGCAGGCGGACATCCTGCTCGCGGCGCAAGACAAGCCCGCGGCGCGCGCGGCACTCGAGGCAGCGCTCGACTTTGCCCGCCGCTCTCAGCTGCCAGCTCAGTACGACAAGCTACAGAAGACGATCGAGCGCCGCGTCCAAGATCTCTCCTGATCGCTTTCTTCGCGCTGACAAACGTGCTTCAACTCTTGGGCTGTCGCTGGTTGTTCCGGACCCCGCCTTTCACGCCGCGCAAAATGCAGGGTCCGAACAACCAGCGACAGCCCCGGGTGATGGAGCTGGGGCGCCGTCAATTTCTGATGGCCTCCGCCGCACTCGTGGCGGGCGGCTGTCCACCGCCGCGCAGTGCGAACGACCTGACACCGCCGTCTTCGGTGATCGTCGTGGGTGGCGGGCTCGCCGGGCTGTACTGCGCGCGCGAGCTCTCGTTGCGCGGCCATCCGGTGCAGTTGCTCGAGGCCAAGGCCAAACCTGGCGGTCGCATCCTGACCGTGCGCGATCCATGGCACGACGGTCTGTACGTCGAAGCGGGCGCGACCTACGTGATGGGGGATCCCGAGCTGATCCGGCTCTGCCGCGAGCTGAAGGTCGAGTTGATGCCGCAGCCGCGGCGAGCGGCGCTGAAGCAGATCCGCGTGTTCGGTGGCTCGCGCACGTTGCTCGGCCCGGATGAAGAGCCGCCGCTCGAGTATGCGCTGAGCGAGGAGGAACAGCGCATCGGCGAGCAGGGACGCATGGACAAGTACTTCGCCGCGTCGAAGAGCTTCGATCCGTCGAAGCCGCCACCAGCTGCGCTCGCGGAGCTCGATCGCCTGACGGGCGCCGAGTACTTGCGGCGCCTGGGCGCTTCGCCCGGCTTCATCGCCATGATCGACGGTCGCGTGGGCTTGGGTCCCCACGGCATCGAAGGCATGAGCGCGCTGTCGCTCGTGCAGGTCTGGGCCTCGATCTTCTTCGAGATCGAGTACCTCGGGCCCACCCGGCGCGTCGTGGGTGGAACCGATCGCCTGCCGTTCGCGCTGGCGGCCGAGCTCGGCGACAAGATCATCTACGAGGCCGAGGTCGTGAGCGTGCAGAACGTGGCCAACGGCATCCGCGTGACCTTCCGGCGGCGCGACGAGCAGCACGAGCTGCGCGCCGAGCGCGTGGTGCTGGCCATCCCGCCCAGTGTACTAGGCCGGCTGACGATCATCCATCCCGCGGCTGTCGGACGCGAAGCTACGCGCGCTGCGCGAGCTCTCGCTGGAGAGCGTGACGCGCGTCTGGCTCGAGACCGACACTCGCTTCTGGGAGGCGCGCGGCGAGAGCGGCGGCGGCGAGAGCGACCTGGCGCTCGGCGGCTTGCGAGACGAGGGCGCGGGGAAGCCGGGCGAGCACGGCATCCTCGGCCTCTACGCGAATCGCGCTGCGTCACAGCTGCTCTCGGCGAGCAGCGACGCCGAGCGCATCGAGGCCGCGCTCGCCCACGCGGAGCGCTTCCACCCCGACGTTCGCGCGCACGTCACCGGGACGGCGAGCAAGTGCTGGGACAGCGACCCGTTCCAGCGTGGCGCGTTCGCGTATTTCGAGCCCGGCCAGGTGACGGGCCTGGCGCCGCACCTGTCGAGGCCCGAGGGGAAGCTGCACTTCGCCGGGGATCACACCTCCCTACGGCCCGGGTTCATGCACGGGGCGCTGGCCTCCGCACGGCGCGTGCTCGAGGAGATCGATCCTCCGCCAGGCAGCTGAGGGCGGCGTCGGGGCGTTTTTGCAGACTTTCTAGGGAGTTGGCCCCTGAACCGGTCGGCCTGCCCGCCCGTAATGGTGGGGAGCACCGTGGAAACGCGGCTTCAATTGCCGAGCCGCGCCTGCGCGGGGTTGGTATCCCACCCGGCGTCATGCATGCTCACAAGGAATACGGATGACGCGGCCGAAGAGTAACGAGCCCGATGCTTTTTGGCGCGACGTGCGCGATGGCACCGCCGCCGATCTGGGCTTTGCCTGCGCCGCAGACACGCTGACGCCGGTTGCGCCGCCAACCGACCTGCGCGAGCGCCTGCTGGGCGCGGCGCGACCGGAAGATCGACTGGCGCGCTTCGCCGAGCCGATCGCGGAGTTGTTGCAGATCGACCGCGATGCAGCTCGCGCGCTGATCGCGCGCATCGATGATCCGAGCGCCTGGTTCGATCTGCTGCCGGGCATCCAGCTCTTGCCCGCACCCGGCGGACCGACCGTGCAAAACGCCTTGCGCGGCTTCGTGCGCGTGCGCGCCGGCGTGGAGTTTCCGCAGCACGAGCACCTCGGCGACGAGGCGGTGATGATCATGCAGGGCTACTACGCCGATGGAGTGACCGGCGACATCTTCGGCCCGGGCGACGTACCCAAGCACCTCGAGAGCACACAACACAGCTTCCGCGTGCTCGCCGATGGCCCCGATCTCCTCGGCCTGGTGGTCGCGCAAGGCGGCCTGCGCGCGCAAGGCCAGACGTTCTTGCCGTTCTAGTGCGGCCACTGATGCAGCATCAGATACACGAGTACGCCAGTGGCCAGGACGTAGATCCAGACCGGCACCACCTTCGGCGCCAGCCGCTTGTGCCGGATGTAGTGCTTCGAGAGCCCGAGCCACACCGTGTACAACACGAACGGCGCGATCGCGATCGCGAGCAGCACGTGCGAGATCAGCACGAAGAAGTAGACCGGCCGGACGAAGCCTTCGCCCTGAAACTTCGTATCGCCGAACATCACGATGCGCGTGATGTACGAGGTCAAGAAGATCAGCGACAGCACGAAGGCGCTGAGCATGAAGCGCTTGTGGACGACGATCTTCCTGCGCTTGATCGCGGCCACGCCCAGCAAGACGCAAAGCAGAGCGGCGCTGTTGAGCAGCGCGTTGAGCGTGGCCAATCCGTAGCTGGTGATCACGAGCTGCTCCGTTCCTCGAGCAAGCGCTGGCTGGCGGCGCGCAGGGCGGTCATGCCCTCGGCGTCGCTGCGAAAGAAGCCGCGGATCGTACCCGCGCGGTCCACCAGCACGAAGTGGCTGCCGTGCAGCACGTTCCGCGGCTTGCCCGGCTGTTCGGGCTCGATCTGCATGGCTTGCTTGAAGCCGCGGGTCACGACCTCGCGCACGCTGTCGAGAGGGCCGGTCAGGAAGTACCAGTCAGGCTGATCCGCGCCGTGCGCCGCCGCGAACGCCTTGAGCTTGGCGGGCGTGTCGTGCTCGGGATCGACCGAGAACGAGACGTAGTTGATTCGGCCGTCCGCAGCCAGCTGCTTGCGCAGGCCCACCAGCTGCTGCGTGAGCAACGGGCAGACGTCGGGACACGTGGTGAAGATGAAGTCCACCACCAGCACGCGCCCGCGCAGCTCGGCGGCGCGCACAGGCTGGTCGCGCTGATCGCGCAGCTCGAACTCGGGCATCGCGCCGTAATCGGACAGCTGCTCCGAGCCTCCACGACAGCCGGCCGCGCAGAGCGCGAGCAGAACCCAGCTGAGGAACCACGACCGCATGACTCAGCGCCGCCGCTGGCAAACCGCGACCGCCGCCCAGACCGCGGCGAGCGTGAACACGCACAACACGAGCAGCTCGAGCCAGCTGTGGCTGCCGTGCTCGAGCGCAGCCGGCAGCTGCGAGCCGTACAAGCCGCGCCGCACCGCGGCCACGGCGTAAGTGAGCGGATTCGCCGCCGCCACCAGCTGCAGCCAGCCAGAACCAGGCGGAAACATCGCGCCCGACAGGATCCACAGCGGCAGGAGCACGACGCTCATCACCACGTGATAGCCGGCGGTGGAGTCGAGCCACCAGGCGACGGCGAAGCCCAGGCTGCACAACGCCAGGCAGCTGAGCGCGAGTCCGGCCAGGAGCGGCAGCCAGGCGATCTGCCCGAAGGCGAAGCCTGCGAGCGGCGCGAGCAGCAGGAACAGGCCGGACTGCGCCAGCGCGACCGCAGACGAACCCAGGCACTTGCCCAGCACCAGCGCGGCGCGCGAACCCGGCGCCACCAGCACAGATTGCAGAAAGCCGCTGTGGCGATCCTCGATCACCGACATGGTGCTGAAGATCGCGGTGAACAACACCACCATCAGCATCACGCCAGGGTAGAAGTACTCGAGATAATCGAGCTTCGAGCTGCCGTTCAGCCGGAAGGTGGGCGACAGCCCGGAGCCGATCACCGCCCAGAAGATCAGCGGTTGGATGAGCGCGCCGGCCACGCGACTCTTCTCGCGCCAGAAGCGGAGCAGGTCGCGCTGCACCAGCACCTGCACGCTGTTCAGCTCCTGGGTCAACACGCTTTGCATCAGCCGTTGTCCTGGCCCAGCGAGCGGCCGGTGAGCTTGACGAACACGTCGGCCAGGCTGGGCCGGTGCATCGACAACGAACGGATGCTGCCCGCCGGCAAGGCCTCGACCAGGCGCGGCACGAGCTCGTGTCCGCGCTCGCGCTCCAACACCAGCTTGCCGTCGATCGAACGCGCTTCCAGGCCGAAGCGCCGCTTGATCTCCTCGGCTGCCAGCTTGGCGTCGGACAGCTCGAGCGTGAGCACGTCGCCCGAGACGCGATCGATCAACGCCTGCGGCGTGTCGCACGCCACCATCCGGCCCTGATCGAGCACCGCCACGCGCTCGCACATCGCGGCTTCCTCGGCGCGGTGCGTGGCGAGGATCACGCTCGTGCCGGTGCGCTCGCGCAGCTGGTTGATGTGTTGCCAGGCGCGCTGAAACGACGCCTCGTCGAGCCCGCTGGTCGGCTCGTCGAGCAAGAGCAGCGCAGGATCGTGCAGGAGCGCGCGGGCGAGCTCGAGGCGGCGCTTCATGCCGCCCGAGAGCAACGCCACCTTCTCCGCGGCGCGCGGCTGCAGGTCGGCAAATTCCAACGCCTGGCTGACGCGCGCGGCGGCGGCGTCGCCGCGAAAGCCTTGCAGGCGCGCGGCGAGCGAGAGGTTCTCGCGCACCGACAGGCGGGCATCCAGGCTCGGCGCCTGAAACACCACGCCGAGCACGTTGCGCAGCTTGCGATCGCCCGGCTGGACGCGCTCGCCGCGCCAGTGCAGCTCGCCCGCGTCCGGGATCAAGCCGCCCGTCAATACGCGCAGCGTGGTCGACTTGCCGCAGCCGTTCGGACCGAGCAGCCCGAACAGCTCGCCCGGGCGAACACCGAAGTCCAGGCCGTCGAGCACGCGCCGGCCACCGAACGCGTGGCGCAGCCCGCGCACGCGCAGGCTGAGCTCGCCGAGCTCATCGCCGGGGCCGCGTTCCGGCGCAGCCATCAGCGGCAGCGGCGCAGCCGGATACGGCACGGCCCCTGACATCTCAGCCACGCCCGTCGAGCAGCAGCGCCACGAACAAGCTGGGCAGATACACGAGCGAGACCAGGAACAAGCGCCGGCCCCAGACGGCCAGCGGCGTCGTCGCATCTTCGCGCAACGTGCGCAGGGCGGCGCCGACGTATGCAGCTCCGAGCAGCAGCGCGACCACCAAATAGCGCGGGCCCGCCCAACCGAACACGGCCGGCAGGCTGGAGAACGCGGTCAACAGCAGCGCGGCGCTGATCGCGTACAGCCGCACCACGCGCGGGCTGTAGACGGCTGGCACCACCTTGATGCCGGCGGCCACGTATTCGTCGCGCCGGTAGGCTGCCAGGCCGATGACGTGCGGGATCTGCCACAGAAACGAGAACGCGAACAAGAGCAAGCCCTTGGGCGCGATCTGGCCCGTCACCGCCGCATAGCCCATCAAGGGCGGCAGCGCGCCGGGCACCGCGCCGACGATCAGCGCCAGCGGGCTCTGCGTCTTCATCGGCGTGTAGATCATCACGTAGCTGGCGAGCGCGACCAGGCCGAGCACGCCGGTCACGAAGTTCGCGCCCAGTGCGAGCACGGGGATCGACGCCACGCCCAGGAACAGGCCGAAGATCAGCGCCAGGTTCGGGTCCAGCCGGCCCGCGGGCAAAGGCCGGGCGCTGGTGCGCCGCATGCGCTTGTCGGTATCGCGCTCCAGGTAGCAGTTGAGCGCGTTGGCCGACCCCACGCAGAGCAAGGTCCCGAGCAGCATCAGCACCACGCTACCGGCGGAGATCTTCCCCGGCGCCAGCCCGATACCGCAGGCCGCGGTGGCGAGCACCAAGGTCGAGACCCGGGGTTTCGTCAGCGCGATCAGGTCGCGAAACGTGGGTAAGAAGCCGGAAGGCCCGGAGTTGACGGCCGCGCTACTCATCGGATCAGTTGCAAGAAGGCATTAAGCACGCAGCATCGCGTGCGCCCGGTCGAGCCCACCGTGGGAACCAGATGGGGCACGAAACAGTTCTGACTAGGTCCAGCGTGCCCGCGCCCGCAAGGCACGCCGAAGTGGGGCGGATGGTGTAGGAAAGCCCCCGGAGCGTCAAGCGGATGGGACGGCGGCTAGTGCATCAGCTGGCCGAAGACGAAGTAGCAGGCCGTCGCGAAGCCGATACCGATCACCAGCCCCAGGAGCAGCGACGGCGTCCTGGAGCTCGGTAGGGGCATGGGCTGGGTATCAGCCCGGACCGCCGGGGACTGGACGGGGCGCTCGGGTGGCCGGAGGGAGGGTGGCGGGAGGGAGTTGGCCGGTTCCGAGGGCGCGATCGACTGGGGTCCGATGGGCTCGCGCAGGCACGAGCGCAGGGCTTCGCCGAAGTCGGCCGCGGTCGCGTAGCGGTCGTCCGGCTTCTTGGCCAGGGCCTTGCCGATCGTGGCCTCGAGCTCGGGCGTGAACTTGAGGCCGGGCACGCGCTGCGAGACCGGGATCGGCGGGTCCTTCACGTGCGCCTTCATCATGTCGAGCGGGGTCTTCGCCTCGAACGGCAGCTGGCCGGTCATCAGCTCGTACAGGATCAACGCGAGCGAGTATATGTCGCTGCGCCGATCGAGCTCCTCGCCCTGCGCTTGCTCGGGGCTCATGAACTCGGGCGTGCCGAACACCATGCCCTGCTGGGTGAACATCATCGAGCCGCGGCCCATCTGCTTCTCGCTCATCTTGGCCAGCCCGAAGTCGAGAACTTTGGGAAAGTCTTCGTTCCCGCCCTGGCTGGTCAGGAACACGTTCTCGGGCTTGAGATCGCGATGCACGATGCCCGCGCGGTGCGCTTCTTCGAGCGCGCCGCACACCTGCACCATGATCTTGACCGCGCGGTCGGCCTCCATCGGGCCCTTCTGGCGGACCTCGTGGGCGAGGTTGCGGCCCTCGAGGTAGTCCATCACGAAGTAGACTGCGCCGTCTTCCAGCGTGCCGTACTTGTAGACGCGCGCCGTATTGGGGTGGGAGAGCTGACTCATGGCACGCGCTTCGCGCCGGAAGCGCGCGACCAAGTCGTCGCGCGTGGCGAAGCGCGAGTGCAGCACCTTCACCGCGACCAAGCGGTTCATGCTGGGCTGTTCGGCCTTGTAGACCGAACCCATCCCGCCTGTACCGATGCGGTCGAGGATCACGTACTCCCCGCTGTCCACCGCCTTGCCGATCAGGGGATCTGTCACGCCGCCGATAGTACCAGAACAGCCGGTGCTGTCGCTTTCGTGGAGCGAAAGGCGCGCTATCGTGCGCGGATTCACGCGCGATGCATACGCCCTACCCCTTCGAGCACCTTCCCAAGCTGACGCGCCGCCAGGTCCACGCGCTGTCGCTGATGCATGCGCTGTCCTCGGACGTGGCGCGGCAGGAGGCGCAGCGCACAGCCGAGCACCTGCTCGGTGCGCCGCTCGCGTGCTCACTCGAGCTACCGTACGCGGTCCCGCGCGGCCGCTTCGTGGCAAACGGCCATGCCGTTTGGGTCGAGCTCGAGCACGCGCTGTGGCTCGAAATACCGAGCGGCTTCTGCGAGCTACTCGTGGAGCGCGTGCTCGGCGCCGATGCTGCAACTGGCGCCATCCCGCTGGGCGCAGAGCTCGATCCGTTGTCGATGGGCGCGCTCGCATATTTGATCGCGCGGGTGTGCGCCGACACTTCGCTGCGCTTGCGCGGCGTTCACGTGCAAGCTCCGACGCTCACGGATGCGGAGCTGCTGTGCTTTCCCGCGACGCTCAGCTGTACGGGCGAGCGCGCACTACTCCGCGCGTACGTGCCCGCTGCGCTCCTCCCGCGTGAGGGCCGAGCGCGACCGCCGCTGCGCAGCTTGCCCGCGCTCCCACTCACGCTCTGGGCAGATGCCGGGCACGCGCGGCTGGATCTGGGCACGCTGCGCAGCCTGCTGCCGGACGACGTGCTCGTGCTCGAACATGCGAGCGTGGCGCGGAGTGCCAGTGGCGAGCTCGCGGGCACCGCGAGCGTCCGAGTCCAGGGCAGCGCAACGGCGTTCGGCTGCAAGTTGATCGCCGGCCGCTTGGAAGTGGAGTCGATTGCGTGTACCTGGGAGCCGAGCACGACGCGAGGTCGACGCATGCCCGATGACCAACCGAGCCGGACCGAGAGCGCCTTGGCGCGCGACGCACCCATCGACGTCTCGCTCGAGCTCGCACGCTTTCAGCTCAGCCTGGGCGAGCTCGAGCGCGTGGTTCCGGGCGATGTACTGCTGACCGGGCGCCGCGTCGGCGAGCTGGTGACGCTACGAGCGGCAGGCCAGGCGTTCGCGGAAGGTGAGCTCGTCGACGTCGAAGGCGAGCTGGGCGTGCGCATCACGCGCTTGCTCGTGAAGTAATCAGGGCCCGATCGTGTAGCGAAGCCGACTCGAGCGTCCGTCGCGCTGGATATCCAGTACGAGCTCGTTGGCCTTGGCCATGGCGTCCCACAACGCCTTGAATTGCTCCGGCCGCTCGATGGGTTGATTGTTGACGCGCATCACGGTGTCACCCGGACGCAGGACCTGCACCTGGATATCGGTGCGGTTCGGATACAACGTAACGACTCGCCAGCCGAGGAAGCGGCCGCGCGTGACGTTGGGTTCCGCGCGCACTTGCTGCAAGAAGCGTCCGATGCCCAGAGCCAGCTCGGCCTGCAACACGGCGCGCGAGATCACGCCGGCGTTCATCTCGAGCGGCAGCGGCTCATCCACGGGCAGCCGCTCGGCGCGGCGGGGCGGATTCTCGATCTTCGCGGTCTTGCCGCGAGCTTTCAGGACACCGGTGGTCGACGCCTCGGTCGTGCGCGCCTCTTGCGCCTGAGCCGACCAGACACCAAACGCCAGCGCACCGATTACGACCGCGCGCAGACTGTGCATGATCTTGGTTATGCCCGAACTGCGCGCGTATCTGCCAAATTTTCGTACGGCGCGAAGTGCCCACGCCGTGCGCGCGAGTCGTACCCACACGCTCACCCACGCCAACTCGTACGAGCTTTTTTTCGTGCTCTCGCGCACCATTGTCTGAGACCCACATTCCTGTGCGTCACCCGGGAAAATCGAGAAAGCTGATGCGAATCGCTTCGTTTGTTCGTCCTTCTGCCTTGGTTTTGATCACCCTCCTCAGCGGCGCCGCTTGCGGCACCCACCGCGACCTCACACACGAGCGCGAGGATGAGGACGCCGGGCCCGCCGACGAGGCGGGGCGCGGCGGACGCGGTGGACGCGGCGGCACCGGGGGCACCGGGGGCACCGGTGCAGCTG
>DATEOF010000351.1:0-17203 GCA_035274465.1 Polyangiales bacterium | reverse complement strand
CCGACGTCGAGCCGGAGCGCTACCTCAAGCTTGCGACCGCTGCCGCCCTCGATGAGGCCCAGATCCCGCTGCCGCACGAGATCGAACCCGCCTGAGCTGCGCGCCGACCTACGTCAACACGGGCACGGGCGAGGTCTTACGATCCAGGCTCCGCGCGACTCATTGAATCCACTGTATGTCGTGAAGTGCAATTCGACCGGAAGCGGGTTTACGGCCGTGGATATCTGCGCCGTCTCGGACTGCACTGCTCAGGTAGAGACGGCGACGTGCTACGGGAACGACAGGCCGGGACATTGCGGTTACACGAATCCCTGCAATCCGTAGTGCTTCCGACTCGCGAGCTCCGTTAAATGCACTGGCCTCGTCGCTCATTCCGAGAGAGCGACGAGGCCAGGTTCGCGGCACGCTCGGCGGTTACATGAAGCCCTTGCTCTTGCAGGCCTGCCAAGGACTCTTGCAGTACGTACCGTCCGGCGTGAATTCCTTCTGGTACTGGGTCTCACCGCACAGCTGCCAGCGCATGAACGCAACCCAAGGTCCGAGGTTGTTTCGCGCGCAGGCGATGTGATCGGTGCCGGTCTTCGTCACGAACACCACGGGTGACTTGATCTCCGCATAGTCGCCATCGAAGTTCGGAGTGCCGATGTCCGTGTCGCCGCCGAGGATCACCGTCGGCCCGTGGATATCCGCTGCGCCGCAGCCGCCGCGCCCTGACATGCAACCGCCGCAGACCAATATGTAGTTTTTGATCCGCGGATCCTTCGCGGAGCTCATCGTTTCGAGCGCGCCGAGTGAGTGGCCGCCGATCGCGATGCGATTCGGATCGAGCTTCTTGTAGAACATGCTACCCATCTTGTCGTTCTCGGCGATCATCCAGTCGAGCGACTTCACCGCAGGACTCGAGCCCGACGCGTTGGCGATGACCACGAAGCCGTGCGACGCGAGCAGGTTGAGGTGATCGGCGTACTGCGACGGTTGGCTGCCGGCGCCGCAACCCCAGTGGAAGATCGGGTGAGTGATGCCGTTCATCCCGAGCTCCGACGGGTAGAACAGCGTGCTCGAGCCGCTCGGACCGCTGCTCGCCTTCATCATCGGCTTGAACGGGCCCAACATCTTGACGTCGCCGAGATTTGCGGGGCTGATGCTCGTCGCCGGACCACAGCTGGACATACCAGTCATCGCGCCGGTGCCGGAGCCTCCGCTCATGCCGGCCATCATCGAGGGCATGCCCGCAGTCCCGGTGCCGCTACCCGCAGTAGCACCGCCCGTGCCTGCGCCAGCTCCAGCCGCGGTGGATGGAGTGCCCGCCGCCGGCGGAGTCATCGACGTCATGCCGGCCTTGCCGCCGGACGCCATTCCGCTGGCACCCGTCGTGCCCGCGCCAGACGCACCGGAAGATCTTCCGGCGCTACCCGGGGTCGAACCAGCAGCGCCGCCGGGTGCTTCACCGGCGCCCGCCGTCGTCGCACCAGCTGCACCAGAGGGATTGCCCGTCATGGAGTCGCTGCCACAACCCCAGCTCAGGCCCACCATCATCAGGATAGACCACCAGAAGATACGCATTCTTAGCTCCTCGTTTGCTGCACACCACGAACCATGCGCGCGTGGGCTCATGTATGGCGTGGGACGAGGGCCCAGATCCTTACGAGATCCTGTTATGCAAGGGTCCCCTGAACGCCTTTTGCGCAAAAAATACTGGCCAGATGACCAGGTGATAGCGCTGGCGAGGTCTGGATTGGCTCTCCTGCGCGTCCTGAAGTCAAGGCCATGTCCATTTTCGAGGACTACGAGCCGCGCGAATACAGCGCGGCTCGGGTCCGCGGGACGGCAACATACGATCGCAGGCCGAAAGCACTATGGATTGCAGGGATTCACGTAGCTGCAGCGGCCGATGCTTGTGTCACACGTCGCTAACTCGTCTATTCCCTCTTCTGGATGGCAGTTCGATACAGCGCAGATGTCGTAGGTTGAAAACGCAGTTCCATCGCGATTGCACTGCACGAGATACACGGGTCTCAATTCGTCGCCCGGGGCACTGATCGTGACATTGCGATTCCACAAGATATCCCCGGTGCCGTTGCGCTGACAGCCGTAACTGTTCGGCGAGCACACCTGGCAAACTCCCTGACTGCAGGTCTTGCCGCCGCTACAGGACTTGGTGGGGCATCCATGGCCGCAGCCGTCCGGCTCGCCGCCGCAGGCGCTACTACAGTCGGGTTTGCAGCACGCGGCGTTGCACGGAGTACCGCAGTCGTTGGGTTGACCATCGCACTTGCCCGAGCAGCTGGTCGAGCAGCACCTTCCGTTATTGCATCCGTCGCTGCACTTATCCGGGCACCTTCCACTACAGCCGTCGGACTCGCCGCCGCACTTGCCGATACAATTCGGCACGCAGCAAGTTCCATTCATGCAGGTTCCAGTGCCGTTGCAGGTCACGTTGTTGAGCGTCTCGAGGCCACAAACTCCGTCGTCGCACGTGGCGCGCTGACAGGGATTGCTCGGCTTGCTGCAGTCGCTGCTGGAGAGGCACTGCACGCACTGGAACTTGCTGTTGCACTTTTGACCGCCGCTGCACGGGCCACAGTCCCCGCTGCAACCGTTGTCGCCGCACTTCTTGCCACTGCACTGCGGCTCGCAGTTACACGTCCCGCCCGAGCACCGGCCCGGCTTGTTGCCCGACGCCGAGCACTCCGTGTTGTTCGGTGCGTTGCCCGGCATACATGCGTTCTTCGTGCACACGCCGACCTTGCAGCCCTGGTTCAGATCGCTGCAGTCGCCGTTCTCCGTGCACTGCACGCATTGCCCGAGCCCCACGCACTTCTGGCCGTTCGGGCAAGCCGTCGGCGCGTAGGTTTGACCGGTGGGATCGCAGGTCGCCACCATGTCTCCATCGCACTTCTTCGTGCCGGGCTGGCACTTGTTGCAATCACCACCGGTCGCGTCGCACAGGCCTTTCGCGCACGGCGTAGTCATCTCGACGGCCGTGCCAGCGGCGTTGCACTTGATCAACATGTCGCCGTCGCAAGCGAGTTTCGCCGGGTCGCACACCGCGTCGCTACACTTCCCGAGCTTCTTGTTGCACAGGCCCTCGGTCTCACAATCCATGAGCTTCGTGAACGTCATGCCGGTCGGCGCACATTGTTCGAGGGCAGTCCCGGTGCAGCGGTATTCCTCGTCGGGAACGCACGTGGCGCAGGTCTTCGCGGAGATGCCGGCCTGGCAATGCTTCGCGGATGGACACGTCATCATGGATTCGATCGAGCCGTCGTCCTTGCAGACGACGAGCGAGCCCTGTGCGTCGCACACGGTCTGCCCGTTGTTGCCCTTGCAAAGCTCGGCGACCAACACGCAACTCGGGGCTCCGCTCTGATCTGGAACGCATGTCTCGCCCGCACCACACGGTGCGTCTTGCGTCCACACACCGCCTGTGCACGCGTCACGATTTCCCGCGCCTTGCATGGAACATCGCAGCGCACCTGGCGCGCTGCACGGCTCGGCGCCTGCAGCTGCGCTACCGGAGGCACCCGCAATTGGAGTCATGCCGGCTTGGCCGAAACCGGCGGCTCCCAGGTCGACGCCAGCAGTGCCGGACGAACCACCGCTCGCCGCTGCCGTCTCGCCGCCGACGCCGCTCGGCCAACCGCTGGTGCCGCTCGCACCAGCCGCAGCAGTCCCATCAGTCGCAGCTGTCGGAACACCGGCTTGACCGCCATCAGGCAACAACGAATTGATCGTCCTGCACTGACCGTTTTGTTCTTCGACGGTGCCGCTCGGGCAACGGACTCCGGTGCAGCCAACATTCCATACGACCGCGATCACAGTCGCAATGCCCCACCACGTTCGAGCCTCGCTCATTGGACTCCCCCGGAGCATCGCGTCAGCGCGCCGCTTCACGACTGCGCACTTACCTCGAATTGCACGAGAGTGCCAGCTCTCACAACTGCGATGGCCACACACTGCGGCATGCGTGCGAATCGAGATGATGTCGATTCGCTCGCCGCAAGGCGTGACGGAAAGGGATGGAAGATCTCGGACCGACTCGGGTTGTACAGCCCGCGGTTGGGCAGCACTCAGCGGATCGGAAACCTCAGCGCAGGATCTGCCGTCGCACGCTTGCGGGCCCACTCGATCCCGTCTTCGAGCTCGGCGAACAACGCGTAGGGAACCGGCAGCGGCTGAATGTGGAAGACGGCGCGCACCATGCCGCGGATCACGGCAGACGGAGCGACGAGCGCGAAGCCGCGATTGACTCTGCGGATCCCCTCGCGGTTCAGCCGAATCCAGTGGGCTTGCCGTCGCACCAGATCTACTTCCGGCATCTGCATGGACATGCCGTCCAACACGCAGGTGAAGCCGGGTGGTGCCTGCAACAAACTATCGGAGTCGCGAAAGTACTGATCGTTCTCGACTTCATCGAGCCGGCCGCTGAACCTGAACTGCAGCACGGGCCAGGCACTGTCGTCGTACACGTAACCCACTACGAACTAACGTTAGCAGGCAGTCTCCCTAGTGCCATCAGCGCC
Source organism: Polyangiales bacterium (assembly GCA_035274465.1). Classification (GTDB taxonomy): domain Bacteria; phylum Myxococcota_A; class Polyangia; order Polyangiales; family JAFGIB01; genus JADGRF01. The sequence goes on along the minus strand of DATEOF010000351.1, from coordinate 12,680 downwards.
TCGAACCTACAGAAGGACGTCGAGTAGGCGCAAGTGCACCGGCTAGATGGACTGTATACTCCCCGGATGACGAGCGCCGTACGCGACATCCAGCCCCTCGGCTTTCCGTGGAAGACGAGAGACCCGTTCCTGTTTTGCGTCCACCACGATGACGCCTACCCGGCGGGCAATGCCCAGCTCGGGCCCGCCGCGTCACTCGCCGGCCGCGAGATCGGCCAGGACTTCGCCGGCATCGATGGCTGGCGCATGTACCACGGCGACGTGGTACCTGGCTTTCCACAGCATCCGCACCGCGGCTTCGAGACCGTGACCATCGTGCGGCGCGGGTTCATCGATCACTCCGATTCACTCGGTGCGACCGCGCGCTTCGGCGCAGGCGATACGCAGTGGCTCACCGCGGGCGCTGGTATCGTGCACTCCGAGATGTTCCCGCTCCTGCAAACGGACCAGGGCAATCCGCTCGAGCTATTCCAGATCTGGTTGAACCTGCCGCGCGCCGACAAGCTCGCGCCGCCGCACTTCGCGATGCTCTGGAACACGCAGATCCCGCGGGTGCGCTCCAGCGACGCCGCAGGCCGGCACAGCGAGGTCTCGCTGATCGCGGGCGAGCTGGGCGATCATCGCGCCCCGCCTCCACCGCCGCGATCGTGGGCCGCACACGCGCACAGCCAGGTCGCGATCTGGCAGATCAGCCTGGAAGCCGGCGCACGCTGGCAGCTGCCGGCGGCACCGCCCGACGCGCTGCGCACGCTGTATTTCTTCCGCGGCTCCGAGCTGCGCGTGGGCGGCCAAGCCGTGCCGGTACAACGGGCGATCGAGCTCGCGCCCGGCGCTGCGATCGACCTCTGGGGCGGCGAGCTCGCGAGCGAGCTCCTGTTGCTGCAAGGCCGCCCGATCGGCGAGCCGGTCGTGCAGTACGGCCCCTTCGTCATGAACAGCCGGCAAGAGATCCAGCAGGCCGTGCTGGACTATCAACGCACCGGCTTCGGCGGCTGGCCGTGGCCCAGCGATGGCCCCGTCCACGAACGAGCTGCGGGTCGCTTCGCAAAACACGCGGACGGGCGCACCGAGCAGCAGGGCTAGCACCAGCACGCAGTCACGTGTAGATATGCGCGTGATGCAGATCCGAACGCTCACGTTCTCGTTGCTGGTATCAGTGCTCGTCTGGCAGGCGTTCGGCCTCGCGGCCGCGCCCCCTTCGCTGCGCCTCGTCTCGGACGTCTGGCCGCCGTTCACGGATGTCGACGGCAAGCCTCGGGAGGCGCTGGATCTCGTCAAGGCGGCGCTGTTGCGCGGCGGGGTGCAGAGCCAATCCAGGATCATGACCTGGAGCGACGCGCTCGCGCAGCTCGAGCAAGGCAAGCTGGATGGCTCGGCGGCGGTCTGGAAGACTCCCGAGCGCGAGAAGTACCTGCTCTTCTCCAAGCCCTACCTCGAGAACCGCCTGGTGCTGGTGGCGCGCAAGGGCGAAGACGTCTCGGCTGCTTCGGTCGCCAAGCTCGTCGGCAAGCGCCTGGCGCTCACCAAGGACTATGCGTACGGCGATGCAGTCACGAAGGCAGCGCAGGTGACGATCGTGTATCGCAAGAGCGATGCGGAGTGCCTGCGCGCCGTGCTGGCCAAGGAAGCCGACTACCTCTTGCTCGACGAGCTGATGGTTCATCACCTCTTCCAGTTCTACGCGACGAAGGCCGACACGCTGATCGCCGCGGGGCGAACCGCGCTCGTGGTGTATCCGCTCCACCTCGCGATCCGGCGCGACTACCCGCGCGCGCAGGAGATCATCACGACCTTCGACAGCAACGTGGCGCAGATGCGCCTCGACGGCTCGTACAACGAGTTGCTGCACGTCGCCTGGATCCGCACCGACGTGAACGGCGACGGCGTACCCGACTACGTCGCCTCCAAGAAGACCGCCCAGAAGAACGGCAGCGATCCCTCGCTGACGCAGGCGGCCTACCCCCTCTTCCAGCCCGCAAACACCCCGTCCGGCGCTGGCCCGGCACCCACGTACCAGGTCGACGGCAAGAGCTACAACAGCTGGGCAGACGCTTCGACCAACCTGCGCCCCGCCGAGACGAAGCCGAAGATGAACAAGTACTCCACCGGCGTGGTTCTCTTCGAGTTTTGAGCGAGCCTACAGCGAGCCCAGGAACGAGAGCAGCGCGTCACGATCCGCGCGCTCCAGCCCGATCACCGCGCTGCGCGCGAACGCGGCGTCGCCGCCATGCCACAGCACGGCTTCGAGCGGGCTGCGCGCGCGGCCGTCGTGCAGCAGTCGCGTCTGACCGCTGACCGTCTCGAGCAGGCCGACACCCCAGAGCGGCGGTGTACGCCATTCGCTGGCTTGCGCGGTCCCGCTGCCATCCGCGAGGTCGGACCCCGTGTCGTGCAGCAGCAGATCCGTATACGGGTGTATATTTTGCCTCCGCAGCTCGCTGAACGGGTGCGCGTCGCCGGTCTCGGCGTCAGGGGCGTGGCAGCGCACGCAGCCGATGGCGGCGAACAACGCCTCGCCGCAGCGCATCGGCGACCTGGTGCGCGACGCTGATCTTCTCCGCCTTCCAGCCGAAGCGGCCCAGGCGCAGCTGCTCGCGCTGCGCCGGGTCTGCGACCAGCTGCGCTCGACCGGAGATGCCGTCGCCGTCGCAGTCCTGCGCGTCGGCGCGAGCCAGGATCGCGCCCTCGGGGATCGCCTCGAGCAGACCCATGCCCGGCATCTGGCGCGACACGCGGATCGAGGGATGCAGCTGCGAGCCGTCGACGCCCTCGAAGCGAAACACGGGCTTCTGCAGCTGCACGAGCGTGCCGTCGCGCAGCATCACGTCGCGCGACTCGTAGCGGTCCAACAGCGCGCGCCCTTCCTGGCGTTGCAGCTGGTCCCCGAGCTTGCCGGAGTCGTACAGCTTGATCGCGAGCGACTCGAGCTCTGCGTCCACCTGCGGCAGCTGACAGGAAGCCCCGCACGTGTTCGGGCTGCATGTTCAACGCCATCTGCGAGAAGTAGAGCTCCTGCTCCTTGTAGATCCACGGCGCCGTGGTCGTGCCTCCGAACCAATTTGCTTCGTTCGGCCCGGGGCGTTCCGCTATCAGGTCGGCGTCGGCGGCCTCACGCCGCACAACGACGACAGCTCCGGCACACTCGCGCGCGCGATCCTCGGGTTCGCGGATCTGGGCGTCGGGGGCAGCTGCGGGACCGCCCGCGGACGCCGGCGTCGTCCCTGCGTCCGAACCGGGCTCCCGCTCCTGGCTGCAGCCGAGAGCGGCCAACAGGGCGAAAAGCCCTAGCCAATGTCCCGGGTTCCCTCGCCCGGATCGCACCGACATCTACAGTGGGGCCGGCGCGCAGGTTTCGTTTCAAAAGGCGCTTTGTCGCATGGATCGCCGCGAGGCCGAGCACTCATCCATTGCTGGCAACCACGACAGGAGTCACATGCGACGAGCGGATGCATACGTGATCGCGACGCTGGCCTGGCAACTGGCCTGCGGCGGCAGCGACCCGGTGGGTTCTCAAGACGCCAAGAATCTTGGTGCCTCGGGCAGTCCCACGGTCGCGGCTGGCGCGAGCGGCAGCACTGCTGCCCCTTCTTCTGGCGTTGCGGGATCCGTCGCAGCTCCGACTGTGACGATGGCGGCGATGCCGAGCCCAGCCATGGCTCGGGGGCCGATCGGCGGCTCATCGCAAGCCGGTGAGCGCGCCCCGACCGCAGCTGGAAGCGGCGGGATGGCTGGCATGGCAGCTGCTGCCGGCATGCCCGCAGCTGGAAGCGGCGGTAGTGGTGGTGGTGCAGGTGGTGCGGGCGCGCCGGCAGCGGCCGAGGACGCGATCATCCGCGGCGCGGATCCGGACGAGATGACCGGCACGAAGCTGGGCCCGTTCAAGGTCGCGATGTACACGACGGGCTTCGCGGACAAGCCCGGCTTCCTCGCCGCGACGATCTACCACCCGTCCGATGCGGAGCCACCATTCTCGTATGTGGTGTTCTGTCCCGGCTTCGTCTCGTATCAAACATCGATCCAAGACTGGGGGCCGTTCCTGGCTTCTCACGGCATCGTCATCATGACCATCGACACCAACAGCGCGAGCGATTCCGTGACGATCCGTCAGACCGCGCTCAAGGATGCGCTCGCCTCGCTGCAGGCCGAGAACGAGCGCGCGGCGAGCCCGCTGATGGGCAAGTTGGCCAAGGCACGCTTCGGCATGATGGGTTGGTCGATGGGCGGAGGAGCCAGTCTGCTCGATGCCTCGATGACGCCCGACATGAAGAGCGTGGTCACGGTGGCCGAGCACCTCGCGACTTCGCCCGGGCAATCCGCGCCGCTCAAGTCGCTCAAGGTACCGGCACTGATGTTCGCCGGCACGGCCGACACGGCGATCCTCGGGCTCGGCATGTCGCAGCCGGCCTACGACGCGATTCCAGACGACACGACCAAGATGTTGTACGAGGTGCGCGACGCCGATCACTTCTACTTCAACACGCCCAAGGCGCTGGGCGGCGTGGTCGGCAAGTACGCGCTCGCCTGGCAGAAGATCTTCCTGGAAGGCGATCTGCGCTACAAGAAACTGCTGGGGCAAAAGGGGCCGATGGCCTCGGACTTCCGCAGCAACCTGAAGTGAATCTCGGTCTTGCGCCCACCGCCCGGCTGTGCGAAGGGCGTGCTGTGTCTTCGACCTCGGCGAATACGCTCGCGCCCGGCAAGATCAAGCTCGGGCTCTTCGGGCTCAGTGTCGCCCTCTTCGTCGTGAGCCTCACTCTCGACGCGTACTACGTCGATGCGCCCAACCCCAAAGCGTGGTCCGCTTCGTTGGGCCTGCTCTTGATCGGGTGGATCGGCGTCCTCACCGGCATCCTCGCCTGGCTCGCAAACCCGCTGCTCGCGATCGCCTGGGCATTGTTTCTGCTCAAGCTCGATCTGCTCTCCGCCATCGCGAGCGTCCTCGCCGCTGTCACGGCAGCGAGCTTCCTCAGGGAAACCAGCATCATGGTGAGTGAAGCTCCGACGTACGCGAAGATCACCGGGCACGGCCCCGGCTACTGGCTCTGGCTCTCGAGCACGCTCGTCATGATCGCAGCCGCCTGCTGGCCACCGATGCGCATGCGCAAACGTTGATGCGCGCAAAGCTGGCAAGACGCGCAGGTGGCTTCGTGTGGTCGAAGGCGTTTCGGTGTGAGCAGCTTACGCGGTCCGCGCGCGAGCTTATTCACAGCGGCGCAATCAGTTGATGCATCATGATCATCCCAACCAGGGAGCGTGATGATGCGAAGACTAGGTTTCGTTTGTGCTGTGGTGCTTGGACTCGGGGTCGGGGGCTGCGGTGACTCGAACGAGGATCAGTGTAAGGACCTGTTCGAGGCCGTGTGCTCCAAGCTGGCCGAGTGCGCGGGCAGCTTGGGCGCCGACCTCAAGGACCAATGCCTCAAGAACTCGGACCAAGCGTGCGAGAACGCGGGCGATCCGAAGGGCGACGTCGACGCGTGTATCGATGCGATCAACGACGCGAGCTGCACTGACTTCAACGAATCCTCGCTGCCGAACGCCTGCGACGCCGACTGACGCGCGCGACCACCCGAGGCTCGAGCTGAGCGTACAGGCGCTCAACTCGAGCCGTAGAGTTGCAACACGCTGGCGGTCGCGGCCTTCGCGCGACGCGTGAGCTCGCGCGGGCTCGGTGGCTCCGTCACGCGCAACAGCTGCGAGACGAGCAAGTCGCCCCAGAGCAGCCCCGCGAACTGTTCCGCCATCTCGCTGGCTCGCCCGTGCAGCAGCCCGGACGACTGCGCGTGCGTCATGACCTGACGCAGCGCGGCGCGCACGGTTTCTCGCCCGATCGAATCCAGGGTGTGCGCGACTTCCGGTGCGTGCATGGCCTCGGCGATGGCGAGGCGAAACACGGCGACCGCGATGGGATCCGTCGTCTCCTGCAGCAGCCGTGTGCCGAGGCTGATCAAGACTTGCTCCAGCGTCGCGCGATCGTGCGGCTGGGGTAGATCCGCCGGCACGCGCAGCCGCTCCGCGCGGCGCGCGATACAGCTGGCGAGGATCTGCTGCTTGTTTCCGACGAGCGCGTACAGGTCACGCTTCGAGACCCCGGCGCGGGTGGCGATCTCGAGTGTGCTGGTGTGCGCGTAGCCGGCCTCGGTGAAGGCGCTGAACGCGGCATCGAGGATGCGCGCGCGCACCGGGTTTTCGCCCGTCGTCTCCAGAGGTTCGCTCGGCCCAGGTCGTTTTGCCATTGACTCGGTACCAAAGAGTACCACAATCACCTTGGTACCACTCGGTACCAGACCAGCAAAGGAGACCCAGTCATGGCAAACGGACCCATCCTCGTCACGGGAGCTGCCGGCGGCACCCAAGGCAAATCCGGCCGGCACCTCACCGAGCTGCTGCTCGCGCGTGGACTGCCGGTGCGCGCCTTCGTCCACAGGCTCGACGAACGCTCGGACCACCTGCGCGAGCTCGGCGCGGAGATCGCAGTGGGCGACTTCCTCGACATCGCGTCCGTCGAGCGCGCGGTCGAAGGCGTCTCGAGCGTGTACTTCGCGTACCCGGTGCAGGAGGGGCTACTCGACGCGACGGCGATCATGGCCGATGCCGCGCGCAGAGCGGGGGTCACGCGCCTCGTCGACATGGTGATGCTCGTGTCGGCGCCGAACGCGCCCACGCCGCGCATGCGCGAGAACTACCTGTCCGAGCAGGTGTTCGAGTGGGCCGGCATCGGTGCGGCCCACGTGCGTGCCACCGTGTTCTACGAAAACCTGCGCGCGTTGGCCGCCTGGAGCCTGGCCGCGAACGGCACGATCCTGCTGCCGTGGGGCAGCGAAGACACGCCGATTCCGCTCGTCTCGGCCGAAGACGTCGCTCGCGTCGCGGCGGGCGTGCTGGCGAGCCCGGTGCTGACGCCGGGCAGCTCCCATCCGGTGGTCGGCGAAGTGCTGCCGTTGCGCGCGATCGTGGACACGTTCAGTCGCGTGCTCGAGCGCGAGGTGCGCTACCAGGAGATCCCGGATCAACTCTGGCACGACGGCGCACTGGCGCGCGGCTTCAACGAACACGCGGTGCAGCACCTCTCGCAGCTGTGGCGAACGCTGCGGGCGCGCGCCACGCGCGTCGAGGTGACCGATACGATCGAGAAGTGGGGCGGGAGTAAGCCCAAGACGTTCGAGCAGTTCGTGCGCGAGCAACGCAGCGCGTTTATGCCCAGCGCGGGCTCCGAAGCCGCGTGAATTTTTCCTACGCTCGGGCCAACATTTTTGTCCGGCGCCGGGGTCTCGGCACGTCGTCAGATCGAGACCGCGGCGCGGTGCCAGCGGCAAGGAGAGTCGGTCATGAGCGAATTCGTTTACCTGTTTCGGAGCACGGTGGACCAACAGCAGCAGGCCATGGGCACGCCCGAGCAGGCCCAGCGCAGCATGCAGTCGTTTCTCGCCTGGATGCGCGAGCTCGAAGCCAGCGGCCACCTCAAGAACCCGGGCCAGCCGCTCGCACCCACGGGCAAGGTGGTGAGTGGCAAGGGCGCGATCATCACCGATGGCCCGTACGCCGAAGCCAAGGACATCGTGCTCGGCTTCATGATCATCGAGGCCGAGGACCTGGCGCAGGCCGTCCAGCTCTCGAAGAAGTGTCCGATGGTCGAAGGCGGCGCGATGGTCGAGGTCCGCCCGGTCATGAAGCAGGAGTACTGAGCGGACCGGCACGAGGTTTGCGCATGCCACAGACGATGCGTCCAGACGGGGCAGGCGTGCGCCAGTTTGTGCCAAGACTCGCAACTTGGTGCGTGGTAGCGCTCGCGGGATTGGGTGGGGGCGTGCTGTTGCCGCGGCCGGCGGCAGCCTGCCAAGCCTGCGTCTGCGCGCTCCCACAGAGCTCCGCGCCGATGGAGTTCGTGCCGCGCAATGCCCGTGTCCTGGTACGCGGCGCCCCGACGGACCGCTTCGTGCTGCGCTCGAACGTCGATCCAGTGGCGCTCGAGACGCAGCCGTCGAGCGTCCTTGGCTGGGTCTGGGTGAGCGCGCGCGAGCTGCTGTCGGTCGGTGTCGTGTATCGGATCGAGCCGGAAGATACGACTGCAACCACCACGCAACCGCTGAGCATCAAGGTCCTCGACCTCGAAGACCACGGCCCACCCACGGCTGCCGGTGTCACGATCGCGCCGCTCACGGCGACGGCCTCGTGCAAGAGCTCGGTCGCTGCGGGTTTGAACGTCGGTTGGCTCCTCGACCCGGAGGACACGCGCGGCCTCGGCGTGTACTACGCGCAGCTGGACGTCACGATCGATGGCGCGACCGAGAGCACGATCCTCCGCATGCGCAGCGGCGCGCGAGTGCTCGGAGAGTTCGGTCGCGATGACTGCAACTACGTGACCCCGGTCGCCAACGCGCGCACCGGCGTCGCTGCGAGCGCGCGCGTCACGTTCTACGATCAGGCGGGCAATGCCACGGTCGCGGGGCCGATCGACTTCGAGTTCGGCGAGGCCGGGACGATTCCGTGCCCCATGGGCACCGGCCACGCCGGCGCGCCCGGCACCGGGAGCGCGGGTGCGCCCGGCGCGAGCACGGTTCCGCCCAGCAATCCCCCGCTGACCGTCGCGCGCGCGCCGGAGCACGTCGAGAGTTGTGGCGTGGCGCGCGGCAGGCGTTCGACCGCGACGATCGGCTTGCTGCTGTTGGCGGCGTGCGCGCTGGTACAGCGGAGGCGCTTCACTGTGCGGAGAGCGCGGCGCGGTTCCTCGCGCTCTCGACGACCCAGCTGAGCGCGCCGCCTTCCGGATCTCGATAGTGGAGGCGCACGATCCAGTCGGCCGGCGGCACGTCGCTACAGCCATTTTCGCCGCACAGATCGAGCTTCTTGGCCCGACACTTCGCCTCGGACTCGAAGATCTGCTCGAACGCGGGGGAGAGCATGGCAGTTTCGTTGTCGATGTGGAGCAACTTGCCGGGCGTTTGACACGCCTCTCGCATGAAGCGCTCCTGCTCCGCGACCGGCGTTCCGTAGTGATCGCCTCGCGTCCCCGCGCGCTGCCAGATGAACTCGCCCCACGCTCCGATGAAGCCGATATTGAGAGCCGCGAGCGCCAGCGCGAGCGCGCGCACCGGCAAGAGCCAACGGGTGCGCGCGTAGAACAGGCCCGCGGCCCCCGCGACCGTGAGCCACGCGACCGGGAACTGGTGGTGGGGCCGATCGTCCAGCTGCCAGTACGAGAGCAAGAACGGATAGCCGAGCGCACACAGCACGCCGACCGTCGCGACACGCCGCAGGCCTGCCTCGCGCCGCTGCAGCGCGAGGGCGAGCAGGCCGATGATCGTGACGCATGCCGCGCTCAGGAGCGAAGCCTGCTGAACATCGGGCCTCGCGAGCCACGGATGGGCTGCACTGAAGCTCTCCCAGTCCGCATCGAAGAAGAACGACAGGCCCCAGATACTGTGAGGGCGGTAGGTCTGCAGGAATGGCTCGGGCGTGAGCGGTGCGAAGACGTCGAGTCGCCCGGGGATCGCGAACGGCCCCGCCTGACGCAGATAGCGGAGCCACGGGAGGTTCACGAGCAACAACATCGTGCCTGCAGCCGACAGCGACAGCGCGCGGTGCACGAATGGGCCGATCGAAGAGAGCGCGACGACCACGAGGCACGCGAGCGCGAACGGCGCAGCCAGCGGGTGCGCCGAGATGCACAACCCGAGCACCAGGCCCAGCAACGCGCCTGAGAGCGGCCCGAAGCTGCCCTGGGCCAGGATCGCGAGCGCGACGAAAGGCCCGAGGTTCGCAGCCAAGTCCGCCGCGAGCCGGCTCCAGAAGAACTGATAGGGAGAGCTGGCTGCGACGATCAGCACCCCTGCGAGCGCCCAGTACGAGTGCTGCAGCGGATGGCGGCCGCGCACGTGCAGCGCGAGAATCAACGCGAGTTGGCAGGCGCAAGCAAGCACGACGACCGCGGCGATCACGGTCGACGCGTGCCTGCCGATCAGCCCCTGGATCACCGCGAAGAACCACAGCGGAGCGGGCCCGTACGAGACTGGAGAGTGATCGGCGAAGCGGCCCGTCTCGATCTGCTCCCAGGCAGCTCGCAGCAGTCGGGGCTGGTCACCGGCGAATGGCGCGAGCCCGAGATAACAGAGTCGGACAAGCAAGAGCCCGACGCCGCCAACCGCGGCGGTAAACGCTAAAGGCGATGTGCGACCGAACGCCAAGTGATCGCTGTGTAGTAGATCGGCCTGAGCAAGTCCATCAGCCCTGCGGCTTCTTCGCCACGACGAACGCGACCGTGCTCTCGGCGCCCACATCCCGCTCTTCGATGTCGACGAACCCCACCTCACGCAGTTCGCGCAGCAGAGTCGCGCGATCATAGTTGTAGATCCGCGGCGCCTTGCCGAACCAGCGCAGCACCGTGATCAGTGCGCCGTACGGAATCCAACTCCCCGCTAGACAAACGTTGGAGGAGATGAACGAGCCACCCGGCCTGAGCAAGTCGAAGATCCGCTCGAGCGCGCGCCTTCGCTCGGGAACGAGGTGCAGGATCGAATAGGCCCACACGTTATCGAAGTGTTCGCGCTCGAACGCGGTGAGAGCGTCCACCGATCCGTGGTGAAAGGTAACGTTGGTTACGCCTTGGGACTGTTTCTTCTGATTCGCGATGCGAACCATCTCGGCGGAGACATCGAGCGCGTGGATCTCCCCGGCAAACGGCGACATCGCCAGCGCCAGTGACCCCGTGCCGCAGCCGATCTCGAGCACCCTCGAACCTGGCCGCAAGTGCTCGCGCGTGATCGCCTGCTTGCGCTGGAAGGCGGCCACGTCCTTCACCGGCTGAGCGGCGTACTTCTCCGCGATACCGTCCCAAAACTTGGCTTCTGCGCTCATGATGGTCGCGCAGTGTAGTACGGGCGTTCCGTGGGTCGAGTTCGCAGAAAGTGACGAGCCCGAGGCGAAACCAGCTGGCTTCGGCTCGGGCTCGGGCGGGCTCTTGGGTGCTACTTGCCTGCCGGATTTGCGAGCTGCTCGCCGATCGCGCGGATGACCTGACCGGTGGTCACGCCAAAGTCGTCCGTGCACAGGCTGCCGACGACGCTCCGTGTGCCGAAGCCCTTCGCGACCTCGAGCAGGCGGCGCGGCGGAAAAGTCAGCCTCGGCTGACCGTCCACGAGATCTTTGCAGCTCGGACGCAGAGACCGGACCGGCCCAGGCTGATCGGTGTCCTCCGACTCCTGCATGCGCTCATCCGCGAGGATGGCGGCGTAGTATTCACCGACGCCCGAGTCCTTGCTGAGATCGTAGCGTGCGCGATATTCGGCCGACACGAGCTCGGCGGGTATGCCGCCCACCACGCCGAAGATCACGTTTTTGTTGTTCGGCCGCAGCGCTCGCAGCCCTTCGACGTAGCGCGACGTGCGCTGGAGCGAGTCGGGATGTCGAGAGCAGAGCAAATTGACGGGCTCGCCCGGCACGCGATCGAAGAACTTCAGATCCGCCGGCGAGCAATCGTCCTCGTCGGTAACCACCACGACCACCAGCAGCGAGTTCTCGCGCAGAAACCCTGCATTCTCGTCGTCACCGTGGCCGAAGCCTTGAACGAACTCAACGCTGTCGTCGTCCTTCGACCACAGCGACTTGAGGACCGCTTCGAGCGGCTGTTCGTAGCCACAGCCCACCCTCTGGTCGCTGATGTCCGCATCTGGATCCGGCCCGACCAGAGGCACGCAACTCACGGACTCGACTGTCGCGACCGCCGCTGGGCCGCCATCGAACGACAGGTAGCTCGGGTGTTGAACCTCACAGCTCAACTTCCGCTCGCCGGGCTTGATGAACACTCCATCCTGACCCGCGACGTCGCAGCCGAGGCTCGTCGGGTCGTCCCGCTCGCCGATACCCATGTCAGTCGTGGTGACCGCCACGTGGACGCTTTGTGCAGGCGGAAAACTCGTGCCCTCCCCTTCGCCGCTCGTGATCGCATTCAGCAATCGAGGCAACTGTTGCTTCAACGCCTTCACACTGCTCGCGATCGACCCCGAGTCGTCCACGACCAGCAGGATATCCACCGCATCGAGCTTCAGCGCTTGCCCGGAACATCCCTCCGGGTCATCGCAGTTGCTCGCCACGAGCGCCGGCTCGGGCGCACAACTGATCAGCGCCAGCACCGCACAGCATGTCCACCATTTCGACATTCCCATCCCTTGCTCCTTGAACGCGAGGTTCACTCGGTGGGTGTGGCCGCAGGCTGGAAGTTGTGATCGGCGAGCAAGCGCGACAACCGGCGCGTCTGCGTCGAGCCTGGATAGCGTCGCACGAACGCGCGTGCGTGGCCGAGGGCTGCAGCCCGCTGACCGAGCGCCCACTCGGCATCCACGCGCAGCACATCGCGCTCTTCGCCGAGCATGCCGTGCGGATACAAACGCTCGTGCGTGCCGAGCAGCTCGAGCGCAGCGGCGGGCGTGCGGTCGACCAGGTCTTCCGCGCGCGAGATCAGCTCGACCTCGGACGGTTGGCTGAGCGCCTGTGCAGCGGACGGCGGCGAGCCCGCGGGACGCCGCGCGCGGGCGTGCAGTGGCTCGGCGGCTGGCGGTGGTGTTGCGACCGTGTCGCCTGGCGTCGGTGCCGCTGTGGGCTGCGGATCCGTCGGCGCTCGAGCCGGCGCAGCGGGCAGCATGACTACCGGAGCGTGGGTGGAGGGCATGCGGGCTTGCGGCGCA
>DATEOF010000350.1:0-26230 GCA_035274465.1 Polyangiales bacterium | reverse complement strand
CGCTGCGCGATGGATGATTGTTGCGCTCGAGGACCGAGTTGCCCGAGGGCACAGGCACGGTGCTAGGGCCACCGTTGCCCGAGCCGCCGCTGCCTGCTCCACCACTGCCTGCGCCGCCCGCGCCAGCACCGCCGCGGCCTCCGTTGCCGCCGCGCCCCGCGCCGCCGCCGCCGCCCTTGCCGCCGCTCGCAGCTGCAGAGCTCCCGCCTTTGCCCGAGTCACCGCCGGTACCGCCGCCCGGCTCTCCGCCACCGGAGTCTCCGCCCGACTCCTCACCGGCCACTCCATCATCGCCGCCGCTGCCCGCGCCGCCATCGGACTTCGACCCGCTGCACGCGATGCACAAACATGCTCCCACCCACATCGGCCAATAGAGTGCGACTCGAAGGCTGCGGATTCGCGGACTCTCGTTCATGCGCCTACCTCTCGGATGGGAACCGCAGATGTCAAAACTGCATCATCCCACGTGTATGCCTTGGCCCGCGCGGGGCAAGACTGCTATTCGACGTCACATGCTGCTTCGATCGACCACGCGAAGCCAGATCTTGGCTGGTCTGTTAGTTCTCACGGGCTGCGCAGAGGGCTCAGAAATCTCGGGTGCGGCCGGCAATGCGGCGCCTGCGGGTAACTCTGCTGGCAACGCGGGCGGTGGCACGGGTGGGGCAGGGAATTCGGGGGCGGGCGCTGGAAGCGGTATGGGCGGTGCAGGCGCTGGAGGTGCTCCCGCGTCGGGACCCTGCTCGCCGCCTGCCGATCTCGACAAGCCCTGGCCTCTCTTGAGCGACACGGGCTGCATGGACGCGGCGAACCCCACGCAGTTCGCGAAGGAGCTGCTTCCGTACGAGGTCAACAGCCCGCTCTGGTCGGACTCGGCCGACAAGACGCGCGCGCTGAAGTTACCGGCGGGCGGGAAGATCCACGTGCGCGATTGCGCGAAGCAGCCGAGCGAGTGTCCGGACGGTGCCGCCGACAGCGGCAAGTGGATCTTCCCGGTCGGGACGGTGTTCGTGAAGAACTTCGCCTTCGACGGCAAGCTGGTGGAGACGCGGCTGTTCGTGCGCGCGGCCGATCGCTGGGTGGGTTACGGATATCAGTGGGACGAAGCGCAGACGAAGGCGACGCTGGTTCCGGACGAGCGCGTGAAGGTGATGTTCAACACGGGCAAGCGCACGGTCGAGTGGAACTTTCCTAGTCGCATCGACTGCATGAAGTGCCACAACGAGCCCGGCGGTTCATCGCTCGGCCCAGAGACGGGTCAACTGAACCGAATGGTCGGTGGCATGAACCAGATCGACGCGCTCGCGGCGCGCAACGTTTTCGAGACAGCGCCCGCGAAGCCGTACGCGACGCTGATCACCCCGTACCCGAGCGACGTGGGGCAACCCCCCGCGGGAGCCAGCGTCGAAGATCGCGCGCGCTCCTACATCCATGCGAACTGCGCCTACTGCCACCGCCCCGGCAGTGATTTTCCCGACCTGGATCTGCGCCTCGGCATCCCGCTGGCGCAGATGAACATCTGCAACGTCGTGCCCGCAAAGGGCGACGTCGGCGTGCCAACGGCCACGAACCTCACGCCCAAGAAGCCGATGGAGTCGTTGATGTGGTTGCGCGTGAAGGCTGCATCGGGGGAAGGGCGCATGCCGCAGATCGGCACGTATCAGGTGGATGACGCAGGGCTAAAGTTGATCGGCGATTGGATCAACGGCATTTCGGCCTGTCCGTAGTCGCGTCGCTTGGGCGCGCCTACGGCTCGGCCGCGGGATGTGTCCTCTGGCAGGCGGCGCGTCGCGCCCCCGAGGTCGATTTTCGAGGTCCGAAATCGAGGCTCGATTTGAGGACTGATCTCGATTTCGGGTCTCGAGCTGGTTCCGATCTCGCATCGACTGTCGGCACCTGCTGGTCGACGGCCGCGCCTTCCAACGCCGACAGCAACCGCCCAGCCCTAGCCACCCACCGCAATTCCCCAAGGCAGTCCGCCCACCTTCACCCGAGCAGTCACCTTACCCGTAGCGAGATCCACGATCGACACATCATCCGACGGCCCGTTCGCGGTGAATAGTCGCTTCCCATCGCGGCTCAAGCCGATGCCCCAAGGCCGCGCTCCGACTGAGCGGATCATCTTCTCGACCTGCAGCTTGGGCACATCGATCACCGCGATCGCGCCCCCGCGACCAGTGCTCACGTACAGCTTGCTCTCGTCCTGCGAAAGCACCGCACCCATCGGCCGATGCGGCGGGCCCGAGTCGCCGGCGCCCGCGAGCGCGAGCGTCGACACCATTTGATTCAGGTTGCAGTCGATCACACTCACGCTCCCACTCATCTCGTTCGTCACGAACGCCAGCTTCCCGTCGCGCGTGAACACAATGCTGCGCGGCCGCGCGCCGGTACTGATGCGAACTGCAGCTGTCAGCTTCTGCGTATCCACCACGCTCACGTCACTGTCCTCCTCGGACGTCACCCACACTGACTTGCCCGAGGGATGCAACGACACGCCCTCCGGCTCCTGCCCGACCTTTACGCGCGCGTCGATCTTGCCCCCCGCCACGTCGAGCACGCTGAGCTCCGCCGTCTCCTCGTTCGACACGAAGAGCTTCTTGCCATCCGCCGCGAGATCGAAGCTCTCCGGATCCTGACCGCCGGGTAGGGTGCGCAGCAGCTTGTGACTCGCGAGATCCACCACGCCGATGCCGTCGGCCGAGCGATCGGGCGGCGGCAGCTTGGATTCGTCGATGTTCGGGCCGCCCCGCGGCGAGCCAGAGAGCGCCACGTAGAGCAGCTTCTTGTCGTGGGACAGCTTGAGCCCGCGCGGTCGCTTGCCCACCGGGATCCGCGCCACCACCTCGGCGCGCTGCGCGTCTATCACGACCACGTCGCCGCCTTGCTCGGCGCTCACGTACACCAACTCGGGCCTCGAGCCGCAGGCCGCACAGAAGAGCACGAGCGCGATTGAGAGTTTGCTAGCCGAACGCAGCATCGGGGGTGATTAGTAGCGCTCCGCTCCCCGCGAGGGCAACATTGCACGAAATTTCTCGCCCTGCGGTCATGCCACCGCCCGGGCGGCGGGCGGTGTAGAGTCCGAGGCCAAGGTCATGCACCCGACCGAGCCCGCGCAGCTTGCCGATACCGCCACCATCCTGGTCTCGTGCCCCGATCGGCGCGGCCTGGTCGCGGCGCTCGGCCAGCTGCTCTACGGCCACGGCACCAACATCCTGTCCGCCGACCAGTACACGGACCCCGAGGCCAGCCAGTTCTTCCAGCGCATCGTGGTCGATCTGCGAGAGATGCACGCCGATCGCACCACGCTCGAGCACGCGATCTCCGAGGTCGCGCAGCGTTTCCACATGCGCTTTCGCATCGCCTACGGCAGCCACCGCAAGCGCATGGCGATCATGGTCTCCAGGTACGATCACTGCCTGCACGACTTGGTGCTGCGCAATCGCGCAGGCGAGTTGCCGTGCGACATCCCGTTGATCGTCAGCAACCATCCAGATCTCGAGCCGGTCGCGCGCGGCTACGGCATCCCGTTTCGCCTCTTCCCGATCGCGCAGGCCGACAAGCACGAACAGGAATCTCGCATGATGGCGCTGTTCGCCGAGCAGCACATCGACTTGGTCGTGCTGGCGCGCTACATGCAAGTCGTGAGCGCCGAGTTCTGCGCGCGCTTCGCCGAGCGCGCGATCAACATCCACCACTCGTTCTTGCCGGCTTTCGTGGGCGGCAAGCCTTACCACCAGGCGCACGCTCGCGGCGTGAAGGTCGTCGGCGCCACCGCGCACTACGTGACCGTCGACCTGGATGAAGGTCCGATCATCGAGCAGGACGTGATGCGAGTCACGCACCGCGACTCGGTGCAGGATCTCGTGCGCAAGGGTCGCGATCTGGAACGCGTGGTGTTGTCGCGCGCCGTGCGTCACCACCTCGAGGATCGCGTGTTGGTCTCCGGCAACAAGACAGTCGTGTTCGGATGAAGCGCCGATCGATCCAGACACTGACCGTCGACGCGCACCTGCGCTTGCGCGCGGTCGGGCCTGCCGATGCTCCCGGGCTGTTCGCGTTGATCGATGCGCAGCGCCTGTTCCTGCGGCGCTGGCTGCCCTGGGTGGACGAGACGCGGCGCGAGGACGACACGCGCGCCTTCATCGAGCTCGCCAAGCGCCAGTGGCAGGCAGGGCAGGGCTTCGAGTTCGTGATCGAGCGCGATCACGAGCTGTGCGGCGCGATCGGGCTCAACCGCATCGAACGCGCCAACCGTCTGGGCTCGATCGGCTATTGGCTGCGCTCGGATCGTCAGGGCCTGGGCATCATGACTTCTTCGTGCCGGCGGCTGATCGGCTTCGGCTTCGACGAGCTCGGCCTCAACCGGCTGGTACTGGCCGCGGCGGTGGACAACCGGCCGAGCCGCGCGGTGGCAGAGCGGCTCGGGTTCGCGCTCGAGGGCGTGTTCCGCGAGGCCGAGTGGGTCAACGACCGCTTCGTGGATCACGCGCGCTACGCCTTGTTGCGGCGCGATTGGCAGGATCGGCTGTCGCCGTGAGTAGCGAACAGCAGACCAGCGGCGAGCTCTGGGCGCGCATGCCCCCCTCGGAGGCGTCGAACGCCGACACGATCCTGGATGCGTTCGTGTCCTGGGTCGCCGATCGCGGCTTGACGCTCTACAGCGCGCAGGAAGAGGCGATCCTCGAGCTGCTGGCGGATCGTCACGTGGTGCTCAACACGCCGACCGGGTCGGGCAAGTCTCTCGTCGCGACCGCGCTGCTGTTTCGCGCGCTGTCCCTGGGCGAGCGCGCGTTCTACACCTTTCCGATCAAGGCGCTCGCCAGCGAGAAGTTCTTCGAGCTGTGCGCGCTGTTCGGCGCCGAGAACGTGGGCATGTTGACCGGTGACGCGGCGATCAACCGCGACGCGCCGATCATCTGCGCGACGGCCGAGATCCTGGCCAATATGGCCCTGCGCGAGGGGGACGACGCGGTGATCGACTGCGTGGTGATGGACGAGTTCCACTACTACGGCGATCCGGATCGCGGGCTGGCCTGGCAGATCCCGCTGATCCTGCTGACCCGCGCGCAGTTTCTGCTGATGAGCGCGACGCTCGGCGATGTCTCGAACATCACCGAAGACCTGGCTGCGCGAACCGAGCGCGAGGCGGTGGTCGTACGCTCGGAGCAGCGCCCGGTGCCGCTCGACTTCGCGTACCGCGAGACGCCGCTGCACGAGACCGTGAAGGAGCTGTTCGAGTCCAGCCGCACACCCGCCTACGTCGTCAGCTTCACGCAGCGCGAGTGCGCCGAGCTGGCGCAGGGCCTGACCAGCTTCGATCTGTGCAGCAAGCCGCAGAAGGAGGCGATCAGCCAGGCGGTCAAGGAGTTCCGCTTCGACTCGCCCTACGGCAGCGACGTCAAGCGTTTTTTGCGGCACGGGTTGGGCGTGCACCACGCGGGCTTGTTGCCCAAGTACCGGCGCTTGATGGAGCGGCTCGCGCAGCAGGGGCTGCTGACGGTGATCTGCGGCACGGACACGCTGGGCGTGGGCGTGAACGTGCCGATCCGCACGGTGTGTTTCACCAAGCTGTGCAAGTTCGACGGCCAGGACGTGAAGCGCCTGTCGGTACGCGAATTCAAGCAGATCGCCGGCCGCGCGGGCCGGCGCGGCTACGACGATCACGGCAGCGTGGTCTGTCAGGCGCCCGAGCACGTGATCGAGAACCGCGTGATCGACGGCAAGGCCGCGAACAACCCCAAGCTGAAGAACAAGCTCGTGCGCAAGAAGCCGCCGGAGCGCGGCTACGTGCACTGGGACGAGACCATCTTCAAACAGTTGATCGAGCGCCCGCCGGAGCCGCTGGTCAGCCAGTTCCGCGTGAACCACGGCATGTTGCTCAACCTGCTGCGCAGCCACGAGCAGTCGCGCCACGGCGGCTATGGCGCGCTCCTGCAGCTGATAGCGGCATGCCACGAGCGGCCGGTGATCAAGGCGCGGCTCAAGCGCGAGAGCAAGGCGCTGTTTCAGTCGCTGCGCAAGGCCGCAGTGATCGAGGTCTGGCCGCGCGTGGACAAGCGCGGCTGTGAGGTGCGCGTCAGCGAGACGCTGCAGCGCGAGTTCTCCCTGCACTCGTCGCTGTCGCTCTACCTCGTCGAGACCCTGCCGTTGATCGAGCCGGCCTCGCCGACCTACGCGCTCGACGTACTCAGCCTGGTCGAAGCCATCCTCGAGCATCCGCGGCCGGTGCTGTACGCGCAGGAGCGCAAGGTCAAGGACGAGCTGTTCGCCAAGCTCAAGGCCGAGGGCGTCGAGTACGACGAGCGCATGGCCGAGCTCGAGCGCGCGACGTATCCCAAGCCCAACGCCGAGTTCATCTACGACACCTTCAACACCTACGCGCGCAAGCACCCGTGGCTGGACGAGGACAACATCCGGCCCAAGTCCGTGGCGCGCGACATGTACGAGGGCTACGCGTCGTTCTCGGAGTACATCAAGCGCTACGGCCTGGCGGCGGCCGAGGGCGTGCTGCTGCGCTACCTGAGCGATGTCTACAAGACGCTGGTGCAGAGCGTGCCCGCGCTGCTCTACAGCGACGAGCTGACCGACATCGTGTCGTACCTGCGCGCCACGTTGCAGCGCGTGGACACGACGCTCGTGCAGGAGTGGGAGACGCTCCTGCGCGAGCCCACGCCGAGCGCCGAGCCTGCCGCCTATGACGTCGCACACGATCCCAAGGCGATGCGCGCGCGCATCCGCGCGGACCTGCACTTGCTGGTCAAGGCGCTCGCCGAGCGCGACTACGTCGAGGCCGCGAGCCTGGTGCGCGGTGGCGAAGACGGCTGGAGCGAAGAGCGTTTCGAGAAGGCGCTCGCGCCGTTCTACGCGGAGCACGA
Source organism: Polyangiales bacterium (assembly GCA_035274465.1). Classification (GTDB taxonomy): domain Bacteria; phylum Myxococcota_A; class Polyangia; order Polyangiales; family JAFGIB01; genus JADGRF01. The sequence goes on along the minus strand of DATEOF010000350.1, from coordinate 19,358 downwards.
GCGCTTGGTGTTCGATCAGACGGCGCGCTATAGCGACAAGACCGTGGTCGACGAGCTCGCGGCGCGCGTGTACCGGGTACGACAGATCCTGGTGGACGAGAGCGGCGACAACCAGTGGTACCTCGCGGCCGAGGTGGATGTGCGCGAAGGTCTCGCACCGGACCAGCCGCTCCTGAAGTTGCTGGAGATCGCCGGTTAGCCGCGCAAAAGACGCAGCGCTCGCGTTTTTTTGCCGCAACTTCGTAGCTCCGTGCCCGACGACCATCCCATGCGCACGCAAGCCGCTTGCCCGGTTCTCGATGCGCTGGCTATATCCCGAGCCGGCGTGTCAGCTTCGGAACACCCGTACGACCTTCATGGGGCGCTCCAGCGGCTCGGCTACGACGCCTTTCGGTCGGGCCAGGCGCGCGCGATCGAGACGCTGCTCCAGCGCGAGCGCCTGCTGTACGTGGCGCCGACCGGCGGCGGCAAGAGCCTGGTCTACCAGCTGCCGGCGTTGCTCTTGCCCGGCACCACCGTCGTGGTCTCGCCGCTGATCGCGCTGATGCAGGATCAAGTGAGCGCGCTCGAGGCGCGAGGTGTGGCTGCCACGTTCCTGGCCTCGACGCTGGGCGGCGAGGAGCTGGATCGGCGGCTGCGCGCTGCAGCGCGCGGCGCATTTCGGCTGTTGTACGTGGCGCCCGAGCGGCTGGGCACCGGTGGCTTTCAGCGCTTGATCCGCGGGCTGTCGTGTCCGCTGGTGGCGATCGACGAGGCGCACTGCATCAGCGAGTGGGGTCACGACTTCCGGCCCGAGTACCTCACCATCGGCTCGGTGCTGCCGCAGTTGCCGGGCGCGCGCGTGCTCGCCTGCACCGCCACCGCCACGCCCGTGGTGCGCGACGAGATCATCTCGCGGCTGGGGCTGGGCGAAGACACGCCGCAGATCATCCACGGCTTCGCGCGGCCCAACTTGGTCCTGCGCGCGAGTGAGCTGGTGAGTGGCCGCGATCGCGACGCGCGCGTCGACCAGCTCTTGCGCGAAGCGCTGGCCGAGCCGGATCCGGAACGCGGTGCGGCCATCATCTACGCCCCGACGCGCATCGGTGCAGAGCAGGAGGCACTGCGCCTGTCGCGCGCTGGTTGGAGCGCGGGCTACTACCACGCCGGGCTCGAACCGGGTGAGCGCGAGCGCACGCAGCGCCGCTTCACCGAGCGCGAGCTCCAGATCGTGGTGGCGACCAACGCGTTCGGCATGGGCATCGATCGCGGCGACGTGCGCGCGGTCGTGCACCTGGCGCCGCCCACCTCGATCGAGGCGTACTACCAGGAGGTCGGCCGTGCCGGGCGCGACGGACAGCGCGCGTACGGCTTGCTGCTGACGGCGTCGAACGATCTGCCGTTGCGCCGGAGGTTGATCGAGTCGGCCGGCGACGGCGAGCGGGTGCCCGAAGCGGTGATCGAGCACAAGTGGGGCCTGTTCCTGGAACTGATGCGCTGGGTCGAAGGCGGCAGCTGCCGGCACGACGCGATCCTGCGCTACTTCGGCGACCAGGAAGAAGCGCTCGGCGGGTGCGGCCAGTGCGACGTCTGCACCTCGCTCGCGACGCCCAGCGCGGGCGCCGAGGAGACCACACTGCTCGTGCGCAAGGCGCTGAGCGGCGTCGCGCGGGTGCACGGCCGCTTCGGCTTGAACGCGGCGGTCAAGCTGCTGCGCGGCGCGAAGGATGAACGCCTCGAGCGCACGGGTCTCGATCGCGTGCGCACGTTCGGCGTGCTCGCGCACGAGAGCGAGGCCTGGCTGACGCGCTTGCTCAGGCGCCTGGTCACGGCGGGCTGGGTGGTGTTCAGCGCGGACGAACACCCGCTGGTGTTGATCACCGATGCCGGACGCGCGGTGATGGAGGGCCGTGCGCCGGCGCGCGTGCTGCTGCCGGATCGCGTCGAACGCCAACCTCGCGAAGGCCGCCGTCGCGCGCGCACCAGCGAAGCCGCGCCCGCATCGCCGAGGCGGTTCGACAGCGAGCCGACGGTGCAGCGCGAAGAGGATCCGCTGGCGGACGAGAGCACGCGCGCGTTGTTCGAGGCGTTGCGCGCGCATCGGCTATCGATCGCACGCAGCGAGGCGGTGCCTCCGTTCGTGATCGCCAGCGATCGCACCCTGCGCGAGATCGCACGGTTGCGGCCGCGCACGGAGAACGAGCTGCTCGCAGCGCACGGCATGGGGCCGGTGAAGGCTGCGCGCTACGGGCCCGGGTTCTTGTCGGTCATCCAGCAGGGCTGAGGCGCGGTCAGCTCGTGGGGCTGCCGCGGCGCTCACACAGAGTGCGGAGTGTCGGGGCGAACTCGCCGAGATCCAGGACTTGCTCGGCGGCGCCTATCGCTGCGGCATGGCGGGGCATTCCGTAGACGACCGAGGAGGCCTCGTCCTGGGCCAGCGTGCGCGCTCCGGCCCGCAGCATGGCGTGCAGGCCAGAGGCGCCGTCTCGACCCATGCCGGTCAGGAGACAGCCGATCGCATCCGGGCCGAGCTCGTGCGCTATCGACTCGAACAGGACGTCGATCGACGGCCGGCACGAGTGACGCTCCGGCCCGTCGTTCAGCTGCAGCCGCTGGCCGCGCAAGAGCAGGTGGCGATCGGCCGGCGCCACGACGGCCGTGCCGGGGCCCAACCTGGACAGCAACTCGCCGTCCTTCACGACTCGGACCGTCAGAGCGGTGTGGCCATCGAGCCACTCGACGAACGGGCCCAGGAAGGCCCGACTCATGTGGATGACGATGACGATCGGAGTGGGAAAGCTCCCCGGCAGCTCGCGCAAGATCTCGACGAGCGCCGCAGGACCGCCCGTCGAAGCTCCGATCGCGACCAACGCAGGCGCGGTCGCTGCGTCCACCCGTGGCGCAGACCAGGGCGCCACCGCCGGAGGTCGCGAGCTCCTCGAGGGGAACTGCCCGCCTGCCAACCTTGCGCGCGGATGCGTGATGACGGGCACGCGCGAAATCACCTTCACTGTGCGGCACAACGTGCTCTCCCAGTCGGGGTCGAAGGCCGCGGACCTGGGCTTGTCCAGCACGTCGACGGCCCCCGCGGCGAGCGCGTCGAGCGTCTTGACCGCCTCACCACGGTTGAACGATGCGCTCACGATCAAGATCGGGGTGGGGAAGTAGCCCATCACTTGCTCGGTCACCTCCAGACCCGTGGCGTGCGGCATCATCATGTCCAGGGTCATGACGTCGGGCCGCAACCGTCGGCATTGCTCGATCGCCGTGCGCCCGTCGGAGGCTTCGCCGACGACCTCGATCTCGGGATCGGCCGCGAGCACCTTGACGATGTGCTTGCGAACCGTGATCGAATCGTCGACGACGAGAACCCTGCGTCTTGTTGGCATGGCGTTCAGCCGATCAACCGTCGAATGCTACCTAGCAACGCGAGCTCGTCGAATTCACCCTTGACGATGTAGCCGCGGGCGCCGACCTCCATGCCCTTGCGCTTGTGGTCGGGCGAATTGAGCGACGTCACGAGGATGGCGGGAGTCTTGCGTAGGACCGGATCTTCGCGAGTGCGGCGGACGAACTCGAAGCCGTCGATCCCTGGCATCTCCACGTCGACGATGAACACGTCGTACTGCTTGAGCGCGCCCTTCTCGAGCCCTTCTTCACCGGACGTCGCGACGTCGACCTCGAACCCCGCGTTCTCCAGGATCGTGCGCTCCAGCATGCGCGTGGTGAGCGAGTCGTCGATCACCAGGACTCGCGGCCGAGCTGGCTTCTCGAGCAGCGAGGTCACCCTTTGCGAGGAGCGCACCGCCGCGATCACCGCCGAGGGCTCGACGACCAGCCAGGGATTGCCGTCCGCGTCGAGCGAGGCACCGGCGAGCAGCGGCAGCGTGCCGACGGCGCGCGGCAGGGTCCGCACCACCAACGTCTGAATGCCATGGATGCGCTCGACGCCCACGGCGGCCTCGTCGCGGTCGCTCTGGAGCAAGACGACGTTCCACGCCTGATCGGCCGTCCGCTTCGATTCTGTGTCCTCGAGCAGAGCGGCGAGCGGAGCAAACGGGATCGCGCGTCCCTGCCACAGGATGCTCTCGCCCTGAGCACCCCGCACGATCTCGGACTGTTTGAGCCGAATCGTGCTCGCCACCGCGTCGCGCGGGAAGGCCACGATCGTGTCTCCGGCGGTAGCGACGAGCGCACTGAGCGAGGACAACAGGATCGGGACCGTGATCTCGACCAACAGCCCCTGTCCGGGGATCGTCTCGAGCTCGAGTTGTCCCTTGAAACGATCGGCGACGTCCTGCATCACCTGCAGGCCGACGCCGCGGCCAGAGATCTGCGAGACCTCCGTCGCGGTCGACAGCCCTCCGCGCTTGAGCAGCGCCACGGCCTGGTCGATCTCCATCGTCGCCGCTCGATCCGCATCGATCAGTCGCCGCGCGATCGCCGCGCGGCGCACCGCTTCGAGCTCGATCCCGCGACCGTCGTCGCCGCAGCGGATCCGAGCGCGGCCGCGGCGGCGTTCGACGATGAGCTCGATCGTGCCCGCGCGTGGCTTGCCGCGGCTCACGCGCTCCTCGGGCGTCTCGATGCCGTGCGCCACGGCGTTGCGAACCACATGCGACAGCCCGTCGCGAAGCGCTGCCAGGACGGGCTGATCGAGCCTGATCTCCCCGCCGTAGGGCCGAAACTCGACGACCTTGCCGAGCTCGCTGGCCGCATCGCGAGCGGTCCGTTCGAGCACGTCGAAGATCGTTCCCACCGGTACCAGGCGCAAGCGCTCGCTGCGCGTGCGGACCTGCTCGATCTCGCGCGCTGCCCGATCGCCGGTCGAGGCGAGCTTGCTCTTGAGGCCGTCGAGCAGGTTGCTGAGCTCCGCCGCGACCGGCCGGATCTGCGACAGCAGCTCGCGCTCGCCGTGACCGATCAGCAGAGCTCGGTCCATGCGGTCGACGAGACCGTTTGCGGTCCGCAGCAGCGTCGACATCTCACCTGTGGCGTTGCGAAGGGCGGCCACCTGCACCGCGCTCTCGGCCACACCTTCGAGCAGCTCGTCCATCTCGCGAAGATCCACGCGAACGGTTTGAAACTCGTCCACCGCGACCGCAGCCGGCCGCTCACCGCCGCTCAAGCTCGCGCGTCCACTGAGCCTTTCGTGCGCGTTTCGAGGTTCATGCTCCATGCCGAGCTCGACGATGGAGCCCTGAATCGCGTCGATCAGCGTGAGCAGTAGATCGACCTCATCGGTGCTGGGAGGTTCGGTCCGATCTCGATGCGAGCCGAGCGCATCTTCGAGACGGTGCGCGAGGTCGGAAACCATGGTCGCGCCGACCACCCGCGCTGCACCCTTGAGCGTGTGCGCGTGGCGCATGAGCCGAGTCACGACTTCCTGCCCGGCTCCGCGTTCGATCTCGAGCGCCCCGCGCGCCAGCGCATCGCTGATCTCGCGCGCCTCGATGCGGAAGTACTTGTAGCGGTCCTCGGCCATGTCAGTGCGTGACTTCGGTGCGGACGAGTCGCGTCAGATCCTTCGCGAGCGCGGTCAGCTGCGCGGCGGTCTGCAAGGTCTGGGTCATGGAGACGTCTGCCTCGCGGGCCGTCTGCGCGACTCCGACCACCGCCTGCGTCGCTTGTTCGACCGCCGTGGTCTGCTGCCTGGTCGAGAGCTCGATCTCCTGACCCGCCTGTGCAGTCACGACGACCGTATCGCCGATCCTGCCGAAGGCCGCCACGACGTCGCTGATCTGCTTGGCCGCCGCATCGGCCGCCTTGGAGCCGCCCTCGGTGACCATCACCGTCGTGTTGACGCCGGCCCTGATCTCCTCGACCAGCATCCGAATCTCCTTGGTCGACGCGGCCGTTCGGTCGGCGAGCTTGCGGATCTCCTCGGCCACCGCCGAGAAGCGGAGGCCTGCATCGCCGGCGCCGGACGCCTCGATCGTGGCGTTGATCGACAGGATGTTCGTCTGTTCGCTGAGCTCGTTGACGATGTCGAGTACGCCGCCGATCTCCTGCGACTTCTTTCCGAGATCGAGCATGTGATGGACGATCAGGTCGACCTGGCGCTTGGTCGCGGTCACGGCATCCTGCGCGCGGTTGCCCGTGTGCTCGCCGGTCTTGGCCTCCGTGCGCGAGTCCTCCGCGAGCTGCGCCACACGCTGAGCGCTCTCGCCGATCTGGCGCGCCGTGGCCACCAGCTCTTTCAAGGTCGTGCTCACCTCGCTCGCCGCCGAGGCCTGCTCCTTCGTGGTCGATGCCTGTTGAGCCGCGCTGCTCTGCAGCTCGGTGGAGGACGACTGCATGTGCTGGATGGCGGTGGTGAGCTCTCGGCTCATGCCGCGCGTCAGGAACCAGCTGATCAGCCCCGCGAGGATCGCGGCCACGGCCGAGAACCCGAGGAATACGCCCCGACCGCGTTCGTAGGTATCCTTGGCAACCTCGCCCTGTTCCGCGGCCTCCTCGATCTGATGGGCGATCAGCTTGTTCAGCGCGTCGATGTACTTGGGCTCTGCCCCCGACTCGGACTTCGCCTCCATCAGCTCCTGGGCGGCGTCCTTTTGACCCGCTTCGACGAGCTTGATCACCTGGTCCACGATCGCGTCGTACTCGCCTTGCGCCTTTACGACCGCTTCGAAGGCTTCCGTCTCCTCGCCGTCTTCGAGGCTCTTCTTCGCCTCCGCGGCGAGCTCGCGGGTGTTCTCCTCACACTCGCGCAGGCCCTCGAGCTCCTCTTTGAGCTCCTCGGCGTCGTCAGCCAGGAACACGCCGCGCATGTGCTGGCCAGCCTTCAGCACCGCGACACCCCAGTTGCGACTCGTTTCGAGCTCCGGGGCGATCGCCAGCGTCTCGACCACGCCGTTCAGGCTGCTGAGCTGCGCGGTACCGAACGCGGCGATGCCGATGATCAACCCGATCATCAAGCTGAACGCCAGCAGCAGGCGGGTTCCGATGGTGAGCTTCGACGATTTCATCACGTCTCTCCGTAGTGATCTGTCTGAGGTTGAGCTCGCGCGTTTCGAGCTCTGGTGCGCGTCAAACTGCGAGTTTGCTGCGGATAGCGAGGAGCACTGAATCCAGGTCCAGGACCTGATACGTCGCCGCGGACGTGCGAAGCAGCTCCCTCATGTGGCCGGCCAGCTCTGCGCCCTCGCTGACGGCACAGAGATCTCCGGCGGGCGCGTGCACGTACCGCTCGAGTCGATCGAAGCTGAAGGCGATGGGTTCTTCGTCCCCGCAGATGGCGAGCCAGGCAGTGGCCTTGCCTGCGCCGATGCCCAGGACCGTCGCCAGGCTGTAGACGGGCACGAGCTTGCCGCGGATGCCCGCGATGCCGACCAGCCCCGGAGCTCCGCTCGAGAGCGGTACCACCTTGCGATTGGACTCGATGCGGGTGATCTGTCGTACGCGGCAGGCGAGCTGCAGCGCCCCGACCTGCAGCACGATGAGCTTCTCGAGCTCCGCTCCGCCGAGCGCGCGCGGCGCGGCGAACGAGGCGTCGAAGGTCTGCCTCAGCTCGAGCGCTCTGCTCGCTGCGGGAGCTGGCTCTGTACGCCCGTCGGGAATGTTTCGATCCATGGTCATGCGGCCTGTCCGCATCCCTGCAGCTCACGGCGGCACAGCTCGATCAGGGCCTCGCGCCGCAAGCCGCCGCCGTAGAGAGCGATTCGAGTAGCGTCTTCCTCTGCCAGCAGCGAGACCGCACTGCGGAATTCTCGGACCGCGGTGGCGACGTCGCCGCGCCTGCGCGACATCAAGCCGATGTGCACGTGCGGCATCGCGAAGCTGGGCGCGAGGTAGACCGCCGCGTGGTCGTGATCGATCGCCCCGACGGTGTCGCCGAGCTGCTCGCGACAGAGCGCCAGCACGTAGCGTGCGCCGGCATGGATCTCGTCGCCGATCCCGCGCTCTCGATCGAGCTCCAGCAGGATGCCGCAACAGCGCTCCGCCTCGGGAGAATTGCCCGTGTCCACCAGCAGCATCCCGCGAAGCAGCAACGCACTCGGATCGCGATCTCGATCGGAGATCGCCGCGAGCGCTTCTCCTTGCCGCCCTTCTGCTGCCAGCTGCCTCGCTCGGGCGAGATCGCTGTTCAGTTCGGGTTTCGGCGCCGGAGTCGGCTCGCGCCGCGCTGGCTCGTCTCGTCTCTCGCGCGCGAGCTCGGCGATCTTCGCCGCAGCGACCTGTACGGTCTGCGTCCAGGGCTCTCGCTCGACGGATACCGGCGCCGGCTTCGAGCTCAAACGCGCGCTCTTCGCCGGGACTTCGGGGTCGAGCGCCGCCGCGCTGCTGAGCCGATGATAGAACGCCCCGTGCGAGCTGCACACGCTGAGGCCCGCGAGCTTGCCGAGGTGCGTCTCGGTCGGCCCGAGGAACAGCAGCCCGCCTGGCACGAGCAAGCGGGCCAGCCGTGCGACTGCCGCTCCGGCAGTGCCGCCGCCGAAATACATCAAGGCGTTGCGACAGAAGATCGCGTCGTACGGCTCCGCCTGCCACAGTTTGTCGTTGGGGTCGTTCAGGTTGCGCTCCATGAACGAGGTCAGCGATCGTGCGGCGACGTCGAGCTCGTAGTCGGCGCCGCGACGATGGAACCAGCGACTGGTGATGGTTTCCGAGGTTTCACGCAGCGACCAGCGCGAGTAACGGCCGCGCCGGGCCTTGCGGATCGCATCGGGGTTGACGTCCGCGCCGTGTACCACCGTCGCGCCCGCCAGAGCGTCGGGCAACACCTGGCGCACGACGATGGCGATGCTGCCCGCCTCTTCGCCCGACGAGCACGCCGCCGACAAGATCCGCAGCGGGCGCCCTGCACGCTTCGCGAGCTCGGGCAGGTGCTCGGCCAGCGCCTCGAACTGTTCGCGGTAGCGGAAGAAGTAGGTCTCGCCCACGGTGAGCTTCTGCGCGAGCTCGGCCAGTTCGAGCGCTGTGACGCGCTGCAGGTACTCGTCGACGCCCGCCGCCTGTGTTTCTCTCAAGCGAGCGCGCAGCACGCTCTGGATCGAGGCCGCGTCGCGTTGCAGATCGAGCACCAGTCCCATGCGATCCGCGACCAGCGCGCCGAAGCGGCCGAGCTCGTCGGCTGTGATCGTCGTCATCGCGCGGCTCCTTGCGCGTCGAGCTTTTGCCAGACTTCCGCAGGAACGAGCACGGCCGCACGGAGCAGCACGACCAGCTCCTCGTCGAGCACCGCCATGGCACCGGCGACCTCTTTCGATTCGGTGCCGAGCACTGGCGAGAGCTCGCGCAAGACCTGCTGCGGGAGCTGGCGAATTCCGACCACGTCGCCCACGGCGAGCGCGAACGCGCGTCCATCCGCCGAGCGGAGCGTGACGAAGCGGCCGACTCGATCGTCGCCCGTTCCGCCGAGCAGCGCACCGAGATCGAGCACGGGGACCGGCTCGGCCCGAACCACGGACACGCCGCGAACGAAGCGCGACGTGCCAGGCAAGCGCTGCACGGGTAGGGGCCGCATCGTCTCGCTCACCGCAGCGAGCGGCACCGCCGCGAGGCGCTCTCCCGCGCGCACGACGAGCGTGGCCGTCGCTCGATCGGCAGCGAGGTTCACGGCGCTCCTGATTTTTTACCGCCTGGAAATGCGAGCGCGGAGATCGCCGACGCGCGCTCGTTGAAATCGGATGGAGGCACGAACATGCGCAGCGTGCGCTCGATCTGCGGTAGCGCGCGGCAGAGCTCCGGAGGCGTCATCCTGTCCGGGTCGACGCCTGCGCGATGACACGCTCGAGCGATGGCGGGTTCGGCGAGCACGCGCGCGAGTCCGCTCGCTTTGATCACCTCGTCGAGCAGCCGCTTCTCGCGCGGCTCCTCGCGGACCTGGGGAAGTCTGGCGGAGCTGCCCGGCCGGCCCCGCGTCATTCTGCGCACGAAGTCGAGCACCGTCTCGACGACCAGATCGAAGTCCGGAACCTTGGTGAGGAACTCGGTTGCACCGGCCGCGCGACCCTGCTTGCGTGCGGCCGCGTCATCGCTCGCCGTCAGCATCAACATGGGCAGCGTGCTCGAGAGCTTGTGCAGCCGCCTGCAGGTCTCGAGTCCGTCGATCCCCGGCATGATGAGGTCGACGATCGCCGCGTGAGGCATCTGTCGCGCCGCCATGGCGAGGCCAATCTCTCCCGACTCCGCGATCAGCGGCACGTGACCCGCCTGGAGCAGGTGGTCGCCCATGGTGTGGCGGAACGTCAGGCTGTCGTCGACCACGAGGACGACCCGGCGCTCGCTCGAGAAAGCTTCCCCGGAAGTTCGATCAGCTTGGCGTCCGGCGCGTCCGCCAGTGTTGCTCATGTCGTTGCAATTTTCTTGGTCGCGCGAGTTTGTGTCAAGGATGCGTCGACCAGTTTCAATTGCCGCTGACGGCTGCTCCGGCCGGCTAAGATGCGTGGTGGTCACTCGTCGGCAAGTTGCACACGACAGCGTGAAACACGCTGTAGGCAGAGCGGCGTGTCATCATACGGAAGTGATCCTGGAGCACACCGATCGCGGGTGCGAGGGGGCGTCGCGGCTTGCAACGCAGTCGCAACCAATCATCCTGTTAAGTGTTGTCTATACGTAGAAGTTCATCGTTCGCTGCGTTGTTCGCTGTGATTTCGTTCTGCGGCACCGCTCAGGCTGAGGAAGAAGACGAGGGTGTCCGCGAGCTCGCTCAGGAGCTCGCTCTGGGCGAGACCGTCTATCCGCAGGATCGACTCGAGCTTCAGCTGAGCCTGGTCCCGGAGCGAGTCAGGCAAGACGGCGAAGACATCTATCCGGTGGTCGGGTTGGTCGAGCTCGGCTTGACCGATCGCTTGCAGCTGGCCGTGGAAGTTCCGATGGTGGTCACCAACCAGCAAAGCGGCCTCGGTAACGCCGAGATCGGCGCTTCGTATTCGATCTTCAACGATCGCGAGTCCGGCCTTGCCTTCACGGCGGGCCTCTCGCTCGGCGCGCCTGCTGCAAACACCGCGTTCGGCGAGGAAGGCTTCGCGATCGAGCCCTACATGGTCGGGTACCTCGGCGGCGAGCACCTCGGCGCCAACCTCCAGGTCTTCACCGAAGCGAACGACGTGGCGGGCGATAGCGAGTTCGGGTACGGCGCGGCGCTCGCGCTGCTGGCCGGAAGCCCGCTGCTCACCGGAGCGCTCGAGGTGTCACTGGAGCGCGAGGACGAGACCATCGCGCAGCTGTCGCCCGGGTTGTACATGCGCCCGAGCGCCGATCTCGAGTTCGGTTTCGCTGCACCGATCGGGCTCACGCAAGCTGCTCCGGACTACGCCGTCGCGCTGTTCGTCACCTGGGAAGCAGAGCTCGCGCCCGACGCGCCCGACGACGACGACGACCTCTCAAAAGCCTCCGCGCAGCGATAGTCCCTGCCCGGTCCAACTCACCTGCACCCCCGCAGGTCGAAACGCGACCCGCAGCCCGTACCACAGCGGCACAGTCATCAGCGGCAAGGCCTGCAGGAACAACATCGGCCCGAAGAAGTGGTCCGCCCAGAAGTGCTGGCAGCCGACCCGGTTGTCGCCGAGCTTGCAGTCCGACACCGTGAGCGCCAGGGTGACCGCCGTGACGCCCACGCCGAGACCCAGCGCTCCTGCCGCCCAGGCGAGCGCTGGAACCTCCGGATCATCCGGTAACCAGAAGTACTCCGAGACGCTCAGCAGACTCGCCCCGACCGCTTGCGTGGTGATGGCGATCGCGCCGAGCTTCTTGTAGTTGCTGACCTGGCTCGTGTCGCCGATGGCCGTGCGCTTCGACTGGCGCTCGGCATACAGCGCCCAGCTGACCGCGCAGCTCGCGCCGCCCACCACGGCCAGGATCGCACCGGCGACCGCGTGCTGCTGCGTGTAGTGCCTGCCGCTCTGGGCGGCGCTCGGCGGCGGAGTGGCTGCTGTCGGGGGGGGTGGCGGTGGCGGGGGCGGTAGCGGGAGATCGACCCGGCCGCTCGCAGCTGCAGGGACCTCTGCCGGTGCCGAGCGCGACCATTGCAACAGCGCGCTGATCAGCTTGCTCGGCCCGCCCTGCGCGTAGCCGCTGTCGGCTGCGAAGCCCGCACGCGCGAGCTCGCGGTTCGGCTCGGTACCGAGCGGACGCACGGCGATGTCGGAGCCCAGCGCTCCGGGGACGTTCCAGAGCATGACCACGCGCACACCGAGTGCGAGGCCGATGGTCTGCGCATCGGCGGCCGCGCGCTTGTCGCGCTCGCGTTCGTTGGGGTACGCCAGCCACAGGCCGCCCTGGCTGTGCACCGCGGCGTCGAACAGCGGATCGATCGAGACTTCGTTGTCACCCGGCTTGAGCTCGAGGTTGTGGATGCGGCCGACGCTGCCCGGATCGCACTCCAGCTGGACGCGCGCGTTGCCGCTGCGCACCTCGTTCAGCAGCAGCGGGCTCTTGCCCACGTCCATGCCGTTCAGGCGCACGCCGCAGCCGTTCCGGCCGACGCTCTGCACGCGCAGCGCGCTGGGCTCGAGCTGGCTCTGTTGCAGCGCGGCCTCTTCGAACAGGCGACGCACTTCGGCCGGATACGCGCGACCCTCGGGCCGAAAGCCGGGGAAGCTGCGCGTGCACTCCAGCATCTGACGCAGCGCGGGCTGATGCTGCTCCGCACGTTCCCACAGGTACGAAGCCATCAGGCAGTTGTCGAAGATCTTGCGCGCGCGGGCGGTCTCGCGGTTCAGGTAGTCGCGCGCCGGTCCGCTCAAGGCGTTGACGCTCTCCATCGCGCGTTGCGCGTCCGGTAGCTCGCCGAGCGCCAGGTGACGCGCGGCCGTCGATACCTGCTTCGAGAGCCGCCGCAGCTCGTCGCTGCCGAGCTGCACTGGTTCCGAGGAGTGCTGGCTCTCGAACATGCCGCCGGCGGTGGCATTGGAGAGCGACGGTCGGCCCGCGCCGCGCAGCTCGCTCTCGAGCTCGCGGACGATCGCCGCCGGCTCCGGCGCCTTGCTCTTCTCGCCCGCCAGCACTGGCAGCAGCAACCAGCGCTCGGAGCTCTGCGCGCGCACCGGCCCCGCAACGACGAGGCACAGGACGATGCCGATCGCGCTCCACCACTTCAGCGTTCCGCAAGGCCTCGCGTGCCGCGGAAGCGACCTCCCCATCGTGCTCACTCCTCCAAGCCAAGAACGTCGGCGTCCGAGCCACTCATCGGTTGTCGGACGTGTCAGTTGCCTACGCTGCCGCGGTCGTCTTCCAGGTTCAGCACCAGCCTGCGCGTCTCGCCCGCCCGCAGCCGTAAGCTGCGTTTGACTTCGGGGCTCGTGTTGCCGCCGGCGATGGTGTGTACTCCCGGCGGCAGGTTGATCAGCACCGGCGCCCAGCCCGCCGGCTCGCCGTCGATCCATACCTGACCGAGCGGCACCGTGCCCACACGCAATTCGGCGCTGGCTTCGGCGACGGCGGGCCGCGCTGGAGCCGGTTCGGCTGGCCTTGGCGGACGTGCGGTCGGCTCGAGGACGCGATGTTGTTGCACTGGCTGCGAGCTCGCGCTCGGTGGCAAGTCGGGCTTCACCAGCTCCGCAGTCCGCTGCGCCAGCGAGTCGTCGACCACCGTCTCGGCAGGCGGGGGCGTCGCGGCTGGCGGCGTCTGCGGCAGCACGACTTCCGGCTTCGCCACCTCCTCGCCGCCCGTCCGCGCGAGCCGCGAGATCCACGCGGCCGACACCCCGACCCCCAGCAGCAACGAGGCGGCCAGCACGAGCAATGCCGTGCGACTCACCCGCGGCTGGCGTGCAGCTGACGGCGGCGTTGAAGCTGGCAGCGGCGTGGGATCGAGCAATACGGCCTCGTGCTCCTCGGTGCGCCCGGCCAGGCTCAGCGCGGGCCGCGGCAGCGTACGCTCGCGCGGCCTGCGCTCGGGCGGGTCGAACACGGGGCGGGGGCCGCTACCCGGCGTGATCAGGCCGAAGTCGCCGGTCGACAGCGTCTCGGGCGGGCGCGCGGAGCGAGCCAGCGCGCCGAGCTCGCGATAGGCGGTGATCGGCGGCGCGAATCGCGTCAGCGCGTCGATGATCGCGTCGGCGTCCGGGAAGCGATGCTCGGGGTTGCGGCGCAACATGCGCTCCACGACCATCGCCATGCCGCCCGGCACCTCGGGCGCCACCTCGACCAGCGCCGTGTGCTGCCCGGCCTCGATGCGCAGCAAGGTCTGCGCGTCGCTCGGACCATCGAACGGCCGCTTGCCCGTCAGCAGCTCGTAGAGCATCACGCCGAGCGAAAACAGATCGCTACGCCCGTCCAGCGTGTCCCCACGGATCTGCTCGGGCGACATGTAGCAAAGCTTGCCCTTGATGCCGGTGCTCGGCGGCTCGCCCGAACCGTGCATTGCCTTGGCCACGCCGAAGTCGGTCAGCTTGATCTCCCCGGCGTGCGAGACCAGCACGTTGGAGGGGCTGATGTCGCGGTGCACGATCCCGGCCGGCTGACCGCGGCGCGTGCGGCCGTGGGCGTACGACAGCGCCTTGCACATCTCGACGGCCACCAGGCTGACCAGGTGCGCCGGCAGCGTCCGGTTGGGCGCGACGTCGACCAGCCGGCGGAGGTCGACGCCGTCCACGAGCTCGAGCACGATGTAGCCCTCGTCCTCGTCCAGGTCGATCACGCCCACGATGTTGCCGTGGCGCAGCGACGCGGCGATGGTCGCCTCGCGCAGGAACATCTGGCGGAAGGTGTGATCGCTGCGGAGCGCCGGCAGCATGAACTTCATGCAGACGCGCTGCTCGAACCCCGCCGTGCCGTGCTGCACGGCCAGGAAGGTCTCCGCCATGCCCCCTACGCCCAGCCGGCGTACGCAGGTGTACGGGCCGTAGCGCTGCGCAACCTCTGCCATTCATCGCCCCCGGGGCGAGGGCACTCTAATCAGACGCGCATACGCTCGCAAGCTCACCTCCAGTACACACACTCTCCGCGTTTTGACACGTCGCGCAGCGCTCTGCGATACTCCGGCCTCGTGCTTGTGGGTCGGGAGGACGGATGGCGCTGATCGAAACGGAAGAGGCGGCGCGGCGCTTGGCGCGCGCGATTGCGAGTGACCTCTCGCTCTATAACGAGGAGAAGGTCGTCGAGGGCATCACCAACGACAGCCTCTACGAGGTCATGGCCGAGGAGCTCGAGGAGGGCCGGGCGCTGTTTCAAAGCCGCGTAACCCCCGAGCTTTACGCGAAGAACTTCTACGACCGCGCGGTCATCGACATCCTGGTGCGATCGAAAGCGCACATCGAGTCGAAGCTCTGGTAGGCCGCAAGGGCCCTTGCGAGCCTGCTGCCTGCTAGGCTGCGGCCCGTGACCCAAGCCCTCCCGCCCATCGAGCTCACGCTCGAGCCGACCGAAATCGGGGAGCGTATCGACCGCGTGCTGAGCGCGCGCGGGCTGGGCTTGTCGCGCTCGCAGCTGCAGGCGCTGCTCCTGGCCGGCCGGGTGTCCGTGGAGGGCAAGCCGGCGCGTGCCAAGGACAAGGTGCGCGCGCCCGCACGCGTTCGCATCGAGCCGTTGCCACCGCCGCCATCAGCTGCAGCGCCCGAAGACCTGCCGCTCACCATCCTGTTCGAGGACGAGCACCTGGTGGTGATCCTGAAGGCCGCGGGCATGGTCGTGCACCCGGCGCCGGGTCACGCGGGCGGGACGCTGGTGAACGCCCTGCGCTACCACCGCGAGCTCGAGGAGCTGGAGGCCGATACGCCCGAGCGCCCGGGCATCGTGCACCGGCTCGACAAGGACACCAGCGGCGTGATGGTCGTGGCCAAGAGCGTGGCCGCCCGCGAAGGACTGATCGCGCAGTTCAAGCAGCACGATCTGGAGCGCGAGTACCTGGCGATCGCGCACGGCCGGCCCGCTGCGCAGTTCACGCTCGACACCTGGCACGGCCGCCACCCGCACGATCGCAAGCGCTTCACCACCAAGCTCGATCGCGGCAAGCGCGCGGTGACGCACGTGCGAGTGCTCGAGCACCTGCACGGCTCGAGCCTGGTCGCGTGCACGCTGGAGACCGGACGCACGCACCAGATCCGCGTGCACCTCGCGGAGCACGGGTATCCGATCCTGGGCGATACGCTGTACGGCAAGACGCCGCGTGATCCGCGGCTGGCCGAGGCTGCTGCGCGGCTGGGGCACCAGGCGCTTCACGCGCGGCTGCTCGGCTTCGTGCACCCGGTGACCGGCGAGCGCGTAAGCTTTAGCGCGGAGCCTCCCGAGGAATTCCTGGCAGCGCTGGCGCTGCTCAGGGACTAAGTTCCATTTCGTGTTCGCGAGCCGCCGCGGACTATTCGCGTTTATGTTCCTAGTTGCTAGGTCTCTTCGAGCTCGCCAAGTGGACGCAGAGACCTAGCAACTAGGGAACATAAACAGGAACTAGAACCAGCAATCGCGTTGCGCTTCCCGTCGCTGGCTTAGAGCCGGCTGAGCACGTATCGGCTGTTTTCGTAGCAATCGATGTTCCGGAACGCCACGAAGGTGTGCTTCGCGGTGCTGCGCTGGCAGTGCTCGACCACGCGATCGAGCGCGGCGTTGTCGTAGCGCGAGCGGTAGCCCGACGGCCCGGCCATGCGCGCGTAGGCGAAGCCGTCGTCGTCGGGCGCTTCGACCAGCGGATCGAACGCCAGGTACACCTCCAGCTGCTTGAGCGTGCTCGCGGCTTCCTTGCGCGACCACGCTGGCAGATCGAACACCGGCCGCTTGATCTGCGTCGCAGCGTGCTCGGCGAACGCTCGCAGCTTGCTGCGGTTCGGGCGCGTGGGCTTGAAGTCGTCGGTCGCGGCGAACACGACCGCCTGGCCCTTCAGCTGCTTGGTGAAGCTAGCCACGGCCGAGACGGCTTGTTTCATGCCTGGTTCGAGCGAGAAGCCCGAACCCGCGATCTGTTTCGGCGCGACCACACTGAACGCAAACTGGGGCGTGGCCTCGCGCAGCCAGCGTCGCAGCGTGCCGGAACCAGGCAAGCCCAATTCCGTGTCGGCGATCTCGAGCGCGCGGAACTCTTGGAAGTAGCGACTGGCTGGGATGGGGAAGCCGGAGCACGCGATCGAGATCATCTGTCTCGCGAGTATAGCGACCCCAAAATCGCCCGCGATAGCCGATGTTCGGTGTAGGCTGCGCGGCCGTGCTGGAACGCCTCGACCGCTCGCAGCTGCGCGCCGTGCGGCCCGTGCTCGCGTTCGCGCTCTCGCTGTGCGCGGTGCGAGCGCGCGCCGACGAGCTCGACTTGAGCCAGTTCCTGGCTCCGCTCGGGCGCGCCGCGACGCTGCGGATCGAGCGACCCGGCCCGGCACCGCACGGCACGGTCGACGTCGGCCTGACCTTCGACTACTCGCACGACCTGATCGAGCGCGGCGTCGCCTGCGACGCGGACACCGAATCGAGCGACTTCTGCCAGGGCGAGGGGCCCACGCGCGCGCTGGTCTCGGACCTCGGACGCGCCGAGCTCTCGGCGACGCTGTCGCTCTGGAAGACCCTGGAGCTCGGCCTCGGCCTGCCATTCGTGCTGACGCGCGCGGCCGCGGACCCCGACGCCTCACTCGTCATGCGCTTCGGCCTGGCAGATGTGCGCGTCGGCGTGGGCGTGACGCTGCTGGGCGAAGGCGCGACGCGCATGGCTGCCCGCATCGACACGACCTGGCCGACCGCCAGCGACTACTCGTACAGCGGTTCCGAGGCTTGGACGTTGACCCCGGGCTTCGTGCTCACGCACACGGCCGGCAGCGTCACCTTCGCCGCCAAGCTCGGCTATCGCCTGCGCGAGCGCCTGTTGCTGTACGACATCGAACAGGACGACGAGCTGATCGCGCACCTGGGTGCGGCGTTCGCGGCCTGGCCATCATTGAGCTTGATCGCGGATGCCTCTGGCAGCTTCGGTGTCGGCGGCTTGAGTCTGTCGAAGCGCGAGGTGTCGTTCGAGCTCGACCTCGGCGCGCGCTGGCAGGGGCCCGGCACCACGAGCATCGAGCTCGCGGTGGGCACGAGCGGCTTACCGAGGGATGAGTTTGGCCTGGTGGGGCTGGTGCGCGCGCTGCTGAGCGTGCGCACTGCCTTCGAGCCTGCGCCACCGGTCGAGATCCCGCAGAGCGCGCGCGACAGCGATGGCGACGGCTTCGACGATGACGAAGATGCCTGCATCTTCGACGCCGAGGATCACGACGGCTTCGCGGACGACGATGGTTGTCCGGACCCTGACAACGACGCCGACGGTCTGCTCGACGCGAACGATGCGTGTCCGGATCAATCGGAAGACAGCGACGGATTCCAGGATCAAGACGGTTGTCCCGAGGCAGACAACGACGAGGACGGAGTGCCCGATGGCGCGGACCGTTGTCGCAATGCGCCCGAGGATCGCGACGGCTACGAGGACTACGATGGTTGTCCCGAGCCTGGCCCCGAGCGTCCTGCGGTTACGCTGTCGGGCTCGCGGAGTTTGCTCGCAGACACAATCTATTTCGAAGGTCAGGCTGACAGCATCAGTCCCGGCAGTCGCCCACTGTTAGATGAGCTAGCGCGCACGTTACGTCGACTTCCGGCACACAAGCGCGTGCGCGTCGAGGGATACACGGATGACGCGGGTAATCCCGAGCACAACATCGATCTCTCGTATCGTCGCGCGAAGGCGGTGGTCGAGTACCTCAAGGCCCGCGGTGTGCCTGCGGATCGACTCGAGTACGCGGGCTACGGAGGAACCAAACCGCTCGCCGACAACCGCACGCCGGAAGGTCGCGCGCTCAATCGCCGGGTGCAGTTCAGTCTGATCGATGCTCCTCCCTGAGGACACTCGCCGATTTTTGACTCGTTTTCCAGACGCTCCGCTTGCGTCGCGGGCCGAACTGAGCACAGTGCCTCGCGCTGGTGAGCCACCGCCACGTCAAACCGGAACCGATTCTCGAGTAATTTGGTCGAAACTTCCGACCACGGGCAGAGCGCGTGTGCACTAGAAGTAGAGCTGGAGATCAGACCTGACCATGTCTAACGCCTTGCGTGTCCTGTTGGTGTTCGCGGGCCTCGTGCTCGCCGCCTGTTCGAGTCGTTCGTCACTGCACGATCCCTCGGGGGCCGATCAAGGCGAGAAGGATGCTGGCCCGGGCAAGTCGGACGAGCCGTGTGGCACGGGCGGATCGTGCGATCCCGAGAACTTGGGTGACGCAACCTGCGCAAACCTCGGCATGGGCACGGGCAATCTGGCCTGCGATCCCGACACATGCATGTTCGACACATCGATGTGCACGGGTGCAGGCAACTCGGGCACTGCAGCTTCTGGCGGCGGCGCCGGTATGAGCGGAGGCATGCGCGGTGCAGCAGGTCGCACGGGCGCAGCTGGCCGCACGGGTGCAGCTGGCCGCGGCGGCTCGGGTGCTGCCGGCGCGTCGGGTCGCACCGGCGGACGAGCAGGGGCCGGTGGCGGCAATGGGGGAGCCGGC
>DATEOF010000349.1:0-5637 GCA_035274465.1 Polyangiales bacterium | reverse complement strand
GGGATCCACGAGCCCCGTCGACGAATTGGTGTGGCCCAACGAGCAGAGCAAGGCCAACTCCGATCCGTGGCTGTCGATGAACCACGACAAGATCACGCAGCTGCGTCCGCGTGTGCTGGTGATCGACCTGGAAGCCACGGCACAGCCGATGCCGCTGATCGACAGGCACATCGCGGCGCTCAGAGAGGCCAGTAGCTTTCACAAGTACAAAGAGCCGAATGCGAAGCCGGCGGTCGTCTACGAGTTCGTGAAGATCGTGCAGGCGCCGAAGGGCGGCGGCCGGGTCGACTACAACTCGTGGAACACGCAGGCGTTCGCGGACTCGAACCTGCAGATCAAGGATCCGGCGGAGCCGAGTGGACCGAACCTCACGCTGTGTGGCTTGTTCGAGAAGGGCGTGATCAACGAGGTCTGGTGCATGGCGAGCTCGGACCCGAAGTGTGGCGAGACCCAGGAGTACAAGCAGGTCTACGACGCCGAAGGCAAGAAGGTCGCTGGTCGCTTCGCCACCGTCTCCAACGGCGACAGCATCGCGAGCCTGGGCTGCAAGGTGAGCGCGCGCATCACCGACTTCAACTCGGGTCGCGGCGCGGGCTGCCACCAGCATGCCCTGGGCCACGCCTGGGAACGCTACATGGACAGCAATGCAGTTCCGCAGCTCGGCAAACAAGCCAAGCGCTTCTTGAACTGGGATCTGAACACGCGCGCCGGCGCGCCGTTCTCGAACTTCTACAGCGCCTGCAACAGCAACTCGATGCAACTGACGAATTGCATCGTCTGGGCATCCAAGATTCGCGCGCAGTCGGGTGCGACGGCGTCCAAGATGTTCGACATCGCAGACATGTCAGGCGGCTGCGGGAACGCGCACTTCTACGCGAACACGACCGGCACGTACTCGTACGACGCCAACATGCCCGATCCCGAGGTGCTGACCTCGTGCGAGAACTACGGGATGCACAACGGTCCCGACGGCAAGGACCTCACGACGCCGTACACGAACGCCATGACCGACAAGCTCTACGGTCGCAGCCAGCGTGCCTGTCCGGCGGATCAGCCCGCCTGCGACGACGACTGCGGTGGCCACGGAACGACCTACCTCTATCAAAACTTCCCGGGCCCAGGGACCGCGGCCAAAAACGACGACGGCTCGCCGATGAAGAACTGGTGGGTCTACCTGTTCTACTAGGTCGCCCTGATGACCAGCGACTTGGGTGCGCGCAGCCGCCAGGACTCCTCGAGAGCCGCGCGCGCCTGCTTTTGACTGATCTTGGACATGCGTATCAAGACGATTGCGTAGCCGTCGTAGTGCGGCGTGGTGAAGAAGACCTCGGGCTGCGTCTCGATCAGCGCTTCCTTGGCGTCGAGCGAATCGACCCACACGACCAGCGCGGTGGGCTCGGCGCGAATCCAGGCGAACATCCGGGGCTTCGTGCGCCACGACGGCCGTCCATCGTGCGATGGCTGCTCGTAGGCTCCGGGTAGAGCCAGCGCGGTCTTGCGGATGAACGCTTCGGTCACCATGGCTACGAGAGCGCGGATTGCTCCGCGACACCTGTCGATCGGCTTCGCAGCTGCCGCGACGCAACCCGCAACAGGCCGCTCGCGGCTTCCCAGTCGGCTCGCCGGCCGAGGAGGTCCGAGACCCAGCGGCGTGTCCGAGCCAGGTTCACGAGCGTGTCGGTGAGCTCGCCCGGATCGTCGAAGCCGCGGACGAATGCGTCAGCGAGCTGTTGTTTGGGAGTAGTGTTCACGCCGTCCGCGCCTTGCTGCGCGAGCAGCAGGTAGCGCGCGCCGAGGCGCATCGGGCCGAGCAACAGCTGGGTCCAGCGCATCGCCGGGCCGCCCCAGCGCTCGTAGAAGCCAGCGTAGGTTCGCGCTATCCACTCGGCATCGAACGGCGCGCCGTCGCGCGCGACGATGCTGTCGACCAGGACTCGCGCGAGTCGATTGCCCATGTTCGCGCCCTGGGCGCCGAGCGGATCGAAGCTCATGTACGCGTCTCCCAGCGGCACGATGGGCCGGCCCGACTGCGTGATCCGCAGAGGATGTCGAACCGTCGGGGTGATCGCACCGATGAGCCAGCTGTTGGGATCGGCCGGCTCGGCGTGCTCGAGCCAGGCCGAGTCCCAGGGTGCAAGCTCGCGGACGAGCTGCTTTGCGATCGCGACCACGTCGGCTGCAGACTTCGCATTGCCGAAGCGATCCGACGCCCTACCCGGCTGAGCCTCGAACACCAGGTTCCAGATCGGCTCGCCGTCCATGTGATGGTAAGGCGTCCAGTAACACTCGCCGATCCCCTCGAACACCTGGAACCGGGCAGCGGGAAACGGCACGCCGCGTAGCTCGAGTGCCGGCCCGCGAACGTTCACCATCGCCAGGCGCCGCGCAGGTGCGGTCGCCGGGCTGCGCGCCGCATCGCGCTCGAACAGCGCACCACCCTCCTTGCCGGTCGCGACGATCGTCAGCGCATGCGCCTCGGCGATCTCGTGCACGCGCTGCGCCGACACCGACTCGATCTTCAGCTGTCCGCCGCGCCGAACGAGCTCGCGCATCCACTCGCAGCTCTGCAGCCGCAGGTCGATCGCGAGCGGCGAGCTTTCGAAGCGCGCCAGCATGGACAGGATCGGCTTGGCCGCGCCCGCAGAGATCGACAGCTTGAGTCCATGCATGCGCGGAGCTCGGGCGTGCCCGTGGTCCAGCCCGAGCTCGCGCTCGTAGGCGAGCGAGCGCGCGAAGCGCACCGCGGTGCCCGTCGGACGCGCACGCTCGAGCCAGTCCTCGGGCGTGCGATCCGAGTAGAGCGTTACCTCGAAGCCGGCGCGCAGCAGCCCGTGAGCCGCCAGCAAGCCCGCCTGTCCCGATCCGATGACCGCAAAGCTGCGCATCTGCGGACATGTACACGAAGCGAGCGAACTCTTCGAGCCCCGAGTTCAGTAAGGCTTGTCACCGGCTTGCATCACGAACGGCGACGGCGGTGCTTGCACTCCGTTGACGCGGGTTCCGCCGTTGTGAATCGCCGGAAACATGGGCGCCATGTTCTGCGGGAACCCGAACGTCGGTTTGGTCGCGTCGTCGAGGCGACTGACCTCGGCCGCGGTCAGCTCGACGTCGAGCGCCTTCAGGTTGTCTTCGAGCTGCGACATGCGGCGCGCACCGATGATCGTCGAGGTGACGCCCGGCTTGCCATGCACCCACGCGAGCGCGACGCGTGCCACCGTACTGTCGTGGGCGCGCGCGATCTCCTGCAGCGTATCGACCAGCGCATACGTCTTCTCGTTCAGGTGCGACTGCATGAACATCGCGCGATCTGCCTTCGATGGCCCGGCGTTGTCGCGAGTGTACTTGCCGCTCAGCACCCCGCTCTTCAGCGGCGACCACGGCGTGATCCCGAGCCCCAACTCGAGCGCCATCGGTACCAGCTCCTGCTCGACGCTCCGCTCTAGCAGCGAGTACTCGATCTGCAACCCGATGAACGCCGACCAGCCACGAAAGCGCGCGGTCACGTTCGCCTCGGCGACCTTCCAGGCCGGGGTGTCCGACACCCCGATGTAGCGGACCTTCCCCGCTCGCACCAGGTCGTCGAGCGCGGCCATGGTCTCGTCGATCGGCGTGTGCACGTCCCAGTTGTGCAGCCAGTACAGGTCGATATAGTCGGTCTGCAGGCGTCGCAGCGAGTTGTCGCATGCAGCCAGGATCGACTTGCGACCGGAACCGCCGCCGTTCGGATCGCCCGGGTACAAGTTGCCACTGAACTTGGTCGCGATCACGAGCCGATCGCGGCGAGCGCTGTGGCCGCCGACGTGATCGCCGATGATCTTCTCCGAGTGGCTCTTGGTATAGAAGTTCGCGGTATCGATGAAGTTCCCGCCCAGCTCGATGTACCGATCGAGTATCTGCTTGGACTCCTCCACGCTGGAACCCCAGCCAAGGTCCTCACCGAACGTCATCGCACCAAGGCAAAAAGGGCTGACCCGGAGGCCGGACCGGCCCAGCGTCACGTAGTGATCTAGAGACATGGCTTCTCCTGCGGTGGTATAGTTGGTACAAAGACAGCGGTAGTTCGAATCCGAGATAGTTTAAATCTGTACCATCTCGTGCGCAAGCGGGCCCATGGCGAAAATCGACGCGGCAAAGATTTGGTCACTCAACTACCGGCTCTTGATGTCGGTGATCACGGGCGTGACCGAAGATGTCGCGAAGCTCGGGCTCGAGACCAAGGAGCTCTTCGTGCTCGCCGAGATCGACGAGCACCCTCACCCCGCGGAGCTCGCGGACTCGCTGTCGATGCCGAAGGCGACCGTGACCGTGTACGTGAAGAGCCTCGAGGCCGCAGGGTTCGTCCGGCGCCAGATCGATCCCGAAGACTTGCGCCGTCACCGCCTCTCGATCACCCCGGCGGGGCGCAAGGTCATGACGAAGGGCCTCGCGCTGCTCTCCGACGCCTTCGAGGCGCGTCTCGCGCGCTTGAGCGCAACGGAGCAGGCGCAGTTCGGCAGTCTGCTCGAGAAGCTGAGCTGAGCCAGGTTGTGCCAGAGTTGAGGCTCGCGTCTCCGTACTCCGGACGCGGGAAGCCAGGTCTGGGGCTTGCGGCCGAACGCCGCTCATGGCTGCATTCACGAGCATGCGGAAGCGCTTCGAGCTGTGTTTCCTCGTTGGGTGCGTGACGGTGTTGGCGTGTGGCGAGGCTGGCCGCGGGCGCCGCTCGCCGCAGTGGATGGATAGCGCGATCCTCTCGCGCACGGGCTCGGCATCCGCGGAGCCGTCGAGCTCCGGATGCACGACACGAACGTCGAGGGCCGCGCCGACGCTTTTCGAAGTTACGGGTGCACGCAGCGTTCGGAGTCCGGACGCGAGACGGTCTACACGTTTCGCTCGCCAACAGCGTGTCGCGTGACCGCGACGCTCAGCAAGCTCTCGACCGATCTCGATCTGTTCGCGCTGCGCGACGCCGATCCGTCGATCTGTGAGAAGGTCTCTTCAACCCCGCTGGATCTTCAAACGATCGAGCAGATCACGTTCGACGCCGCTGCCGGCAGCACGCGTTTCCTGGTCGTCGATGGCTATGCCAAGAGCATGGGGTCGTACACGCTGGAGCTCTCTTGTGCGTGCGACGACTGAGCGCGCTACTTCTTGATGCGCCCGAATCCACCGCCGGCACCGCCACCCGCGCCCGACGCGTCGTCGCCCTGGCCACCGTTGCTCGCGCTGCTGGTCGAGCCGCTGCCGCCGTTGCCGTTGAGTAGGCCGTTGCCGTTGCCACCGTTGCCGCCGTTGGCGGTGATGGTCGAGCCCGTGGTGTCGCGCGTCACGCTCTCGAGCAAGATCGCGCCGCCGCTACCACCGCCGGCGCCGCCGCCCTCGGTGTCGCAGCCGCCGGCACCGTTGCCGCCGTTGGCTCGGATGGTCCCGTTGACGTCGATGTTGCCGGAGGCCGTGATCTGGACCGCGCCGCCGCCCGCTCCGCCGGCCGAGCTGCAGCCGCCGCCGTTGCCGCCGTTGCAGCCGCCGTAGAGCGGGATCATGGTGGCGCTGCCGCGCGCGCTGCCGCCATTGCCGTAGTTGGTGTTGTTGTCACCCTTTCCACCCCGGCCACCCGCTGTACCGAAGGCGCCGCCACCGCCGCCACCGCCGCCGTCG
>DATEOF010000348.1:0-29642 GCA_035274465.1 Polyangiales bacterium | reverse complement strand
TCGCCGGCAGCAGCGGCAACCCGGGCTTCCCCGGCTTCCCGGGCTTCGGGGGCAATGGGCTCCCCGGCTTCGGCGGCTTCCCGGGCTTCCCGGGGTTCGGCGGCTTCCCGGGCGTGCCGGGCGGCGGCGAAGAGCCGCGGGACGCCGGTCCGCGGGATGCCAGCTCGGACGACATGAACTGACGGCAGCGCTGCGTGGCCGGCGGTCGTTCAGCGCAGCGACCACGGCCACGCAGATTGGGATCACAGGAAGCCGGGACGCCGGGGAGACGAGACGAGATTTTGTGCTGCCGCGGGCTCGCATGGTCGGTCGATGCCAGCCCGGCAGCAAATAATCTCGCTTCCCGTCTTCCTGTTAATCCCTCTGCCTCTCGCGATTGTGAGACGTGTCAGAACGGCTGTTCGTTGGGTCCGGTGCGGTACACGAACACGTGGCCGTGGATGTCGAACAAGGGCGTCCTGCCGCGCGTCCAGCGCGCGCACGTGTCCCCTTCCCTCGCGATGTCCCGCGCCTGGATCGCCACGTAGGCATTCGAGGGCAACACCTTCGGACATCCGAACTTGAGCTGTCCGACCTGCTGACGCCGGAGCTCGAGCCTCGACGTGAACGAGTCTCCGCTGAAGTACACCTCGGGGATGCCCCGCTGGCGCAGCGCGCGCCCGAGGCGCCACGTATCCTGACCCCACTCCTCGCCGACGATGCTGATGCGCTGGCCACCCGCGCGGCCGCCGACCAGTAAATTGAAGTCGCTCAGGTAGTCTGGAAACGACCAGATCACTCCGCCCACGCACGCGGCCACGACGCCGATCGCGAAGCGACGCGCCTTCTCGGGATCGCTGGCACGCATCAGGTGCACGACGCCCAGCCCGCCGAACAGACACATGATCGGGATCATCGGCAGCACGTGCCGCACCCCGATGTTGATCGAGCCACGCGTGGCCATCAGCACCAGCAGCGCGGCGTAGCCACTCAACAACCAACTCGCCAAGCTCAGCCGTCCGCGGCGGCGCACGGCGACCAGCAGCGCCGCCCCGAGGCCGAACATCAGCGCCAGCGGCGTCTTGATCAGCAGCATGACCGGGAAGTACGCGGGGTGGCCGTGCCGCATCGGCTCGCCGAAGAACGCAGTCGCGTGTCCGTCGCCGCCGTGCGCCCGCAAGACCGACAGCCCGAAGACGTAGGTGTACGGCAGCGGGATCGGCAGGCCCGGTGGCAGCTTGGGCAAGATCGAGGCGCGCTCCAGCACCTCACCGCCGAACCCCTTCGGCTCATCGGGCGCAGGTTCCGGTAGACTCAACATCTCGCCAGCGGTCAACCCCGAGCCCTCGAAGCGGTAGGCGGCGTTGATCACGAACAACGCGATCGCCGCCGACAGCAGCAAGAACACCCCGGCCTCAGCCAGCGCCCGCACGCGCGGCAGCTCGCGATACCGGCCCAGCCCGAACGCCGCCGTCAGCAGCACGGCCAGGCTGGCAAGCGGAACCATCGCCACGCCGGTGTACTTCGTGACCAGCCCCGCGCCGACCGCAACTGCGGCCAGAAGGCCATGCCGGCGCGAGCCGCCGAGCAAGTAGAAGACCAGCTCGCCGGTCGCGATCACCATCGCCACGGTCACCGGCATGTCGGTCGTGTCCAGCCGTCCGTGCGCGATCAGCGTGGGGTGCAGCGCAAAGAACAACAGCGCCCACAACCCGACCGCGGGCCCGTACAGCTTCACGCCCAGCCGATACACGTAGTACGCCAGCGCGACGCACAGCAGCGCCATCATCACGCGCGCTTCGAAGAACCAGGGTCGGCGTTTGCCGTAGTGCGGGGCCAACAACGCGCGTGCCACCGTCCAGGTTTCGCCTTTCGCGTAACCTTCGAGACTCCCCATGTCGACGCTCGGCGCAGTCAGCGCGACCGGCAGGGCGGCGAAAGCGTTGCCGAGCGGCGGATGCTGGTAACTCAGCGACGCGTCAGGCCCCCAGTAGTACGCCAGACCGCGCGTGAGGTGGAGCGGCTCGTCGGTGGTCGGCGACTCGTCGATCATGCTCGTGCCGAGCAGCGCGGCCAGCAGCACGAGCAGGCCCGCGACCAACCTCGGGTGGGACGGAAGCGCTGGCAGCCCACGGCGGCGCCGTTCGGCGCTCGGTGCAGCGGATGCGGGTTCTTCCGGTTCGAGCCTGGAAGCTGGTTCGGTCACTGGCTGAGGCGCATGGGTTCGCCGGATTGCCGGCGTACGTCAAGGGCCTCGGGCAATTTAGTGCCCGACGGCGGCCCCCGGCGGCACGCGCAAAATCGCCGCGACCTCGGCCAGCAGCAGGGGCTCGTCGAACGGTTTGGGCAGCAGCGCGCCATTGCGGTAGCGCAAATCGTGGAGCTCGCCCTCATCCAGCGCGTCCCCGGACACGAACAACAGCTTCACGTCCGGATCCCGCGACAGCAACGCGTCCGCGAGCTGCAGGCCGTCCATCCCGGGCATGTGCAGATCGGTCACGGCCACATCGAGCAGACCATCGAACTCGTCGACCAGACGCACCGCCTCCACGGCGTCGCACGCGGACAGCACGTTGTAGCCGGCGCCTTCCAGCATCAGCACCACCTGCTGGCGCAGGTAGTCGTCGTCGTCCACCACCAGCACCGTCGCGCCCCGGAAGTCATCCTCGTCCAGAGTCGGCACGCGCGCTCGCGGCAGTGAGCCGATTTCGAGCTCGTCCGATACGCCAGCTTGCGGCAGGTAGATCCGAAACGTCGAACCCACGCCAGGCTCGCTCGTGACCTCGATCTGTCCACCGCACTGCTGCACGATCGCGTACACGTTGGCGAGCCCCAAGCCGGTGCCTCCCGACTTGGTCGTGAAGAACGGCTCGAACAGTCGGGTGCGAACCTCCTCCGTCATGCCCGTACCGGTATCCGAGACCGACAACAGCACGTAGTCGGCGTCCGGGCGCAACTCGACGCTCGGCCGCCCTTCGCCCTCGCCCCGCTCCGCGACGCGGATCGTGATCGCACCGCCTCGCGGCATGGCGTCGCTGGCGTTCTGACACAGGTTCATCAGCACGCGCTCGATGTAGCTCGGGTCGGCCATCGTGGGCAGCGGCTGGTGTTGGATGTCGATGTCCAGATCGACGTCCACGCGGATCAAGCGCCGCAGCATGGGCGTCAACTCACGCACGATGTCACCCAACACGATGCGGCGCGGGGGGATCGTCTTGCCGCGCGAGAACGTGAGCAGCTGACGGGTCAGGTCCGCGCCGCGCCGAGCCGAGTCCTGGATGTCGCTGAGCTCCTCGCGCCCCTCCTGGTCGCGCGGCATCAAGCTCGCCAGGCTGTCCGCAGCAAATTGGATCGCGGCCAGGACGTTGTTGAAGTCGTGGGCGATCCCACCTGCGAGCCGGCCGATCGCCTCCATCTTTTGGGCCTGGCGCAGGTTCTGCTGCAGCCGTTCGCGCTCGCGCAACGCCCCCGCGAGCTCCAGCGCGATCGGCACCTGGTTCGCGAGCGCTTGAAGCAGCGCCGCGTCTTCGGGCCGGAACCCACCGGCAGCGTCTGGGCGGTCCAGGTACAGCACACCGACTGCCTGTTCGCGCAGCACCAGCGCCACCACCACGCAGGCTCGCTGGCCATCGGTCAGGGTCTGCCCGGTCTCAGCCAGTTGTGTCTGACCTGACACATATACCTGCTCGACCAACTCCTGGTCATAGTCAGTCGTCAGCTCCAGGTCATGACCACCGATGCGGCGAGCCGCGGTCAGCGAAAAGGTCCCCGTGGCCTCGCGCATGAACAACAGCGCGCGCTCGGCCGTGAGCGCCTCGAGCAACTCGTCCAGGATCAGCCGGGCCTGACGCTCGGGACCGAGCTCGCGACTGTTGGCCTGACTGATGCGCAGCAGCGCCGCCAGGTGCCGGCGCGTGTACGGCGCGTCGACCTCGCTGCGCACCGGCTCGGCTGCATCCGACAGCTCGAACTCGTCGCGGATGAAGCGCAGCCGGTTCAAGTGCCCGTAGCGCCGTGCGAGCATGGCCGCGGCTTGCGCCTGGTTGCGCGCAGCCTCCAGCTTCCCGTGTTCGCGCAGCATGTGCGCGCGCAGCCGGGCGGCTGCATAGCCGACCCAGAACACGTCGTTCTGCTCGGCCAGGCGCTCGGCGTCGACCAGCAGCGCTTCGGCCTCGAAGCGAGCGCCGCTGAACCACTTGTAGGCAGCGCTGACGAAGCGGGCATGCGCAGCCAGAGGCGGCATGCGGCTGCCGAGCTCGAGATCGTGTGCCACGCGACCCAGCTTCGGCAAGAGCAACGCGCGGCGGCCGGGCTCGGCACGCAGGCACTGGTGCACGCGCGCGTGGCCGAGGTGCACGTAGTACATCAGCACCAGCACGTGAACCTGCTTGGGGTTCTGCTCCAACTCGTCGAACTCGAGTGCCAGCGTCTCGAACTCCTCGCCGAGCTCGCCGCGCTCGGTCAGGCGCTGGACGCGACTCTGGTAGGCCAGGAGGTGGAAGTAGCTGCCCGCCTGGATCGCCGCGCACTCGACGAATTGCAGCCGGCGCCGCAAGCGCGCCACGTCTTTCTCGCGGCCCAACGCGATCAGCGTGCTCGCCGCGGCGTCCTCGATCAGCGCGAAGATCGCCGGCGCTCGGCCGGTCTGGCGCACGCGTTCGATCGCGCGATCCAGCCAGGTCAACGCCTCGCCCAGGCGCCCGCGCAAGATCTCGATGCCGTACATGCTGAAGCACACGTGACAGAGCTCGCCCAGCTCCATCCACTGCCCGCGCTCGTCGACGCAGATGCGCGCCTCGCTCTCGGCTTCGCCGAAGTCGCCGCGCCAACCGGCGATCACGTGCTTGATCTGATGGCACAGCGTCTGCGCGATCGGGTCGCCCAATTCGTACGCCATGGCCTCGGCGCTCGCGCTGCGCGCCGCCGCCAGCTTGTTCGCACCCAGCGTCGATAGCACGAACGCGATGACCATCTCGGCGTGGACCAGCGCGCGACAGGGACCGAGTTGCTGCGCCGTACTCGCCAGAGCGAGCACGCTGGACACGGCGCGGCCCGGGCGGCCGCTCTCGAGCGATACCCGCATGCATTCGGTATAGAGCCCGCACAACGTCTCGGCGTCCTCGCGCCGCAGCTTCTTGCCGCGCACGCCGAACGAGCCCATCAACCAGCGCCTCACGCCGCGCATCAGCGTGCGAGGATCGTCACCCGGCACGCTGCGCCCGACCTCGGCCAACGCGACCTCGAGCGTGTTCCAGCAAGTGTCGGTGTTGGACTCGAAGTGATGGATCCAGGCCAAGCGGCCACGCACGTGCGCGCGCTCGAACCCGGCCTTCGAACGCTCCAGGGCGCGATCGAAGTACATGCGGCTGTCGCGGCTCGCGCCTGTGCGCAGGCTGGTCTCGGCCAACTCCACGTAGAACCGGCGATCGGGATCGATCCCGGCGAGCTGCGCCGCCGCGTCCGCAGGCTTCAGGAACGACAGCGCGAGAGCGTCGTCGCACGCTTCCAGCGCACGGCGCGCAGCGCGGCGCGTGGCCTCGAAGGCGCGGCGTGGATTCAGCGCGATCAAGCCGGCCGCGTGGTGTCGAGCCAGCTCGTACTCGTAGTCGGCGCCGCGCCCCACCTCGACGTACAGCGCTTCGGCCACGCGCTCGTGGAGCGCTCGACGCTGGGCCTCCGGCACGCCGCGCAACAGCTCTTCCCACACGCAGTCGTGCACGAAGCAATGATCGCCGTGCACGTCCAGCTCGAGCAGCCGCGCGCTGACCGCCGCATCCAGCGCCGCTCGCACGCGCTCGGGCGGCGAGCCGTTGACGCGCGCCACCAGGTTGGCGTCGATGCGGCTGCGGATCACCGCCGCGGTGCGCAGTACGTCGAGCGTCCCGTCCTCCAGCACGGACAGCCGCCGGCGGATCAGCGCCTGCGACGATGCCGGCAAGCGCATGCGCTGCACGGGCCCGGCGTCCAGGTGCCAGCGACCCCAGAGCGGCCGCAAGTGACCGCGTTCGAGCGTCAGCCGCAGCAACTCGAGTAGGCTGAGAGGCGTGCCATCGCTAAGTTGTGTCAGGCCTTGGACTAGGTCACTGTCAGCACGATGTTCCAGCCCGAGATAGTCACCTATTAGCTCGGCGGCGTCGCGCTCGCTGAGCGGGCCCAGCTCGACAGTCTCGGCAAACTCCGGCACCAACATCGCGCGAAAGCGCTCGAGCGGCTCGCGACTGTCCGCGTCGTCGCGCGCTGCACACACCAACACATGCCCCTGCGCACACAAACGCGCGGCCAGCCGCGACAGCACCATGCGGCTGCTGGCATCCAACCAGTGGATGTCGTCTATCACGAGCACGGAGGGACCCGAAGCCTCCAGGTACTTGGCTAGGAAGTCGGCGATGCCGGCCACGAAGGCTTGCTGCGCGTCGCCCTGCGGGATCGTGACACTGGCATCCCGGAACAACGCCGCCAGGCGCGGCGAGAGTAGACGGATGCGCGAAGCCATTGGTCCGGCCGCCTGGCGCAGACTCTCTTCGATCTGCGTACGCCGCGCCACGTCGAGCACGGACAGACCGGCCAAGTGGCCTTCGAGCAGGCGCTTGAGCGCAGAGAATGGCGCCCAGTCGCTGTCGCGGCACTTCACCGACAGCACTTGCACCTGCTCCTGAGCGACTTGCTCCGCGAACACCGCCAGCAGACGGCTCTTGCCGCTGCCCGCGGGTCCGAGCACTTCGACGATCTTGCCGCCCAGCTCGGGCGCATGATCCCAGTGACGTCGCAACAACGTCAGCTCGCTGCGCGCCCGACGGACCGCGGGGACATTGGCCGAAACTGCCAGCGATTCACGGCTAGGCGGCGGAAACGACGAGCGCCGCCCATTTCCCGAGTGCGCCAGCAGATCGAGCTCGCCGATCAACCAGGGCAGCTCCGCGCGCGTCCCCGTGCTCAGCTCGTCACTCAGCGCCGACAAGCTCGCGCGCAGGCTCGCGCCGGGAGGCAGGTGCCTGGCGCAGTCGCCCAGCAGATTGCCGAGCGCGCGCGTATCCGCTCGCGTGTCGAAGGGCACGGGGCGCGACACGGTGCCCTTGTCCAACAGCTGGATGCGCGCGCCTTCCTCGGACACCAGCACGTGATCGGCACTGAGGTTGCCGTGCACGAAACCCGCTTCGTGTAAGCGTTGTAGACACACGGCCAGCGATTGCGCGAGCTCGAGGATCGAGGCCTCGCTCGGCGAGCGTCGCAAGCGCGCGGCCAACGGCTCACCGCGTACCTGGTCGAGGATCGCGTACGGGGTCTCGCCCGTCGCCCCCAGCTGCAGCAGACGCGCCAGGCCGGACCGGCTCAACCGAGCCAGTTGCAGCATGTCCTGCTCGAAGCTGTGAGCGTTCGGGACGAACGCCGCGGGCCGATCACTCGGCAGCTTGACGGTACAGCCGCTGCCTCGATGGAGCGCGCGGAACACCACGCTCCCCGGACCGCGCCCGACCTCCTCCAGGAGCGTCACCTCCGGTATGCGCGCGTGCATGCGAACCCCTAAGACGCATACCACGAATGCAGACAGATTTCTCGAGTATGAATAGCCACCGTTCTAGTGCCGTACGAGCCCCAATAGTCAGACCCGTAGCCTCCAAACTGTTCGGATTTCTCAGTCTATTTGCAGCCAGTCGACCCGCTCATCTTCAAGCCGCGCGCTCGGCCTCACCACAAACCTCATCACAAAACCGCGCGAAGATGCGGCCCGCCCGCTCGACCACGCCTAGCAGGCTGCTGCGCTCCGGCTGGCCGCGCCACAACCTGTCGACGTCGGCCAGACCGCCTGCAGCATGTTCCCGATCGGCATCGAGGTGCTTCGCGATCGAGCTCACCTGCGCGCGGGCGTACCCCGAGACCGAGAGCGCGTCGAGCCACTCGTCGCCGAGCAGCACGGTGAAGTACTCGGCCCACAGCGTGTAGACAACCATGTAGATTGGATGCTGTTCGATCAACGTTCGCTGGAACGCGACCAGATCCTGGATCGCGCGCGCAGGCCGCTGGTCGCTTGCAGCATGTGCGGGCAAGCGTGACAGATCATGGATCGCCCAGTGGTCGTGACCGCGCTCTTCCTGTGCCTTGCGCTCGAAGTACTGGACCAGCTCGGGCTGACGGATGCGCTCCGCGGCGCTGGCCGCCGTGAGCAAGTTCTGTTGGGAGTTCTGGAACAAGTAACGCAGACTCTCGAGGTAGAACGCGAACGCGCGCGGCGGCAACTTGCCTTGTTTCGCAAGTTTCATCAGCAGGCTCTCACGAAGCAGTTCATGGGACCACTCTTCGATCGCGAGCTTGAGTTGAGTCGCCAGCGTAGTCATGTGTCGAATCCTCGAGTTGCTGCGGGGTGGACCTGTATTGCGTCTGACGGGCGGCCTCCGGTTCCCCGCGGAGGCCGCCTCGCGGGGTCGACGAACGCTGAACATGCCGCGACCTCGCGCTCGCGAGGAGCCGATCGCTCGCAAGCGACCAACATCCTGCCAACGCCGGATCCCTCGGGCATTTCAAGCGGTCGGAGCGTCAGACACAGCCGAGCGCAAATTTCTTCTTCATGGTGGGTCCTCCTTTCTAGGTGAGGTCGACCCCCCCGCGATGCCAGCGAAGCGACGGTTGAATGCCGCCTCACAAGCTGGATCGATAAATTTCGTGTAGCGCACCAGCGGTCCCCAGCGATCGCTCAGCTGGTGACCCGTGACATGGAAGTGCAGCTCATTGAAGACCACCGCCATGCCGAGGTTCATCGGAGATGTGTCTGCGACGATCCGCTCGACCTGATGCGCAATCAGTGGCTCGAACAGACACTCGCGGATGAAACGTCGCCTGAGTGCCGGCCGCTGGTACGCCTGCAGGATCGCGAAGATGCGGACGTAATAGCTACTCCAGTCCTCCGGCGCGCCGATCAGGACACCGACTGTCCGCTCGTCGTGGCGCAGCTCGAGGACGTCGCAAGCGTTATGTAGGTACCAGCGTTTCGCATCCAAGATGCGCTCGCTCGGCGTCGCGCCGAGCTCTTCCTCGCGAAAAACAGGAAACTCCGTGGCCAGGAAGTCGCGAACACGCGTCCTGTCACCTGGTGCCGCCTGGACACCGTCGCTGGTTAAGGTGCGCGGCAACCCCCTGTTAAGGTCCAGACCCCAAAGTCTGGCGCTGAGCGTCGTCGAGTCCGGCAGCACGGATGGGGCGAAACCCCCCGGCTCCCGACATTCGTCCGTCGCTTCGGTCCCTACAGGCACGATCGACAAAACACCGTGGTCGAAACCAGGCATCCTACCTTGGCCCCCTTCACCCTCCGGAGTTCCCCAGCTGCGGCCGGCGAGCAGTGACTTCTGTCTAAATCTAGGCGGACAGCAGCGCGCCGTAAAGATGCATTTCCGTAATGAAATCCGAATTGTACGACGGTTCCGTCCAGCGAGGTAAGCTAGCCGATGGCACGGGTATCGTGACTTACATTGGCCATGTGCAGTGGTGGGAAATGTGAGTCTTCAGGCCAGATCCAGCTAGCCTGCGAGCCCTCGGATCGGCTCAAATTGACCACCATGCACCGACTATGCGGACACGTCGAACAGTCAGGTTTGACTGCTCGTAGCAAGTCAGCTTGCGCATAGGGATTGTTAGATGACGCCAATAATATAGCCTGGCCGCGTGTCGAGCTGGCGCTCACCTAGACACTGTCCAACGCGTCTCAGCAGTTAGTTGTGTCACTCGGGGGCGCGCGAACTAACATACCAGTTATGTCAGGCGATCGGATGCGGGGGCCCGATCCTGCGCGACGAGCTCGACCCGAAGCGTAAGAGGCTCGCGCGCGCCGAGACCGCCTTCGCCACGGCGAGCTCACGACGCAGGCCCGCCGGCTGCAGATCGACGAATGACACGGGTTGCTGGGTATCCAAGACAGGCTTGGATGCGCGCCCCTTCGTGCGCCTGATCCTGCCGGCCAACCAATTGCGCAGCACGGCGTGGTTCGGGGGATAGAGATAATACTCCTGATGAAAATCGGGCGTGGGTGCGGCAGCCGGTGGTGCCGCGGGCAGCTCCTCACCCCACAAGAACGCCAACCGCTGCAGCGCCTCGCGGCGAGCGCCGGAGAGCGCCGCTTCGCTGTCGCGGGCGGCGCCGAAGCCGTAGGCGATCGGAGCGCTCGCCTGCTTCGGTAGCAAGAACAGCCCGGTGGTCACGTGCGTCAGCCGGCCGCGACTCGGCCCGAACCGATACGCCTCGACGCTGTACTCTGCGCGCAGGCTGCGCTCCAGCTTCGTATCCGGTAGCTGGATGGCCGAGGGTTTCCACTCTCCGGCGAAGGAGCGCAGGACGCGATCGCGTTCGATGAGCTCACACAGCGCGGCCTCACACGCCTCGGGCCAGCTGGCGTGCAACGCGACGCCGTTCGAGAGCGAGGTGCGGAGCAGCTCCGGGCGCTTGTCCAGCGGAAAGATCCGGGCAGGCGCGCGTTCGCCCTTCGCGGTGCCCCGAACATCGCGTACGCGGAGCGGGTCGGGGCTGCGGCGCGCCAGGAAGATACTCAGCCGCTCGATCAACTCGAAGAACGCGCGATCGACCGGGAAGCCGTGCTCGTCGGCTGCGGCACCCGTGACGCTGATATCGGCTCCCGCGCTCGCCACCAGTCCGACCATGAACAACTCGAGCTCGCCCACGATCGTGCGCTGGAAGAAGGTCTCGCGCAGCTCGCACCCGTCGGGCAAGCCAAACGTGGATCGCAGCTCTGACAATCGCTGTTCGGCAGCGACATCGTCGGGCGCACTCTGAAGCATGAAGCATGATCGAGGAGAACCCAGCTACATGCAACCTTGCTGCGAAAGGGCGCAGCACTCACACGGCTCCGCACACAACTGACGATGGGGAGCTGCATTCGTGCTTGCTTGCCGTTAGTTTGCGAACTGTCCACTCCGTTGTACGCCAAACATCCAGCTGGGCTTGACGTCGCGTCGGCGCGGTTAATCAGCACAGGTAGCGGAGAATGGCATGAGCGACGAGATCACCTTCTACACCAACCCCATGTCCCGCGGACGCATCGCACATTGGATGCTGGAGGAGGTGAACGTACCGTACCGGTTGCAGGTACTCGACTTCGACAAGCGCGAGCACAAGACGCCCGAATACCTCGCGATCAATCCGATGGGTAAGGTCCCGACGATCGTCCACCGCGGCGTGGTGGTGACCGAAGCCGCCGCCATCTGTGCGTACCTGGCCGATGCATTCCCGAAGGCCGAGCTCGCGCCGCCGATCGCAGACCCGGCGCGCGGCACGTATCTGCGCTGGCTGTTCTTCGGCGCCGGCTGTATCGAGCCCGCGCTGGTCGATCGGATGTACTCGAGGACTGCGCCGGATCGACCCGGCGCCCTGGGTTACGGCAGCTACGCCGACACGCTCAACGCGCTGGAGCAGGCGATCTCACCGGGGCCCTTCATCCTGGGCGAGCGCTTCAGCGCGGTAGATGTCTACGTCGGGTCCGAGATCGGTTGGGGCCTCATGGGCAAATCGCTCGAGCCACGCCAGGTGTTCCGCGAATACTTCGAGCGCCTCAGCCAGCGTCCGGCCTTCGAGCGGGCGAACGGCCCGCTGCCTCGCTGAACCGCTGCTCTTTTGGCAGCCGGTGGGCAGGCTTGTCGTGGCTGAACATGTGGATAAGATGCCCAGGCCGACGCTGTTCTGGAGGCCCCGCGCAATGCCCATCCACCGAGAGCCTGACCTGCCGGTCCATCCGCCTAGCCGCTCGGAGGAGAGTGCCGTTCGCCGCGCGCCGCTGGAGGACGACGACGCGTACGAGCTGCAGGACCACGAGTTCACGCTCGAGCCGGAGGAGCCCACGGTCGAGGCGCGGATGCCGCTCGACGAGCGCACTGCCCCCTGGAGCACGATGCCGCCCGTGCCGGCGTGGGCGGCCGCTTCGCGCGAGCTGCTCGAAAGCGACGCGGACGCGCCGCGCAACGACGCAGTGTTCCGCGACGACGAGCCGACGCCTGCAATCGACCCCAGTTCGCACGGCGAGCTGCTGGCGTTGCACGAGCAGCTGGCGCACACCGCACGCGTGGCCGAGGAGTACCGGGAGCAGATCGAGCGCCTCGGGAGCGCGTTGCTGGAGACGCGCCGCACCGCAGCGGCCACCGAAACGCAGCTCCTGCGGCAGAACGCGGAGCTGACCGGTCAGGTGCAAGGCCAGGCGTTCCTGATCGCCGAGCTCACGCAACGCGCGCGGAATGAACCGCCCGTCCCGGCTCCGATCGACGAGCTGCCACCGAACCACGCCCGCGTGCTACAGGCCCGCCGCAAGCCCAAAGCAACGGCAAAGCCGAAGCCCAAGGCAAAGCCGAAGCCCAAGGCGCAGGCCAAGGCAAAGCCGCGAAAGGCCGCAGCCAAACACAAACCCAAGGCACCGGCCCGCAAGCGCGCGAAGTACTAGGCTCGGGCATGGACGAGCCCGAATTTGCCGCCACGCTCTACCGCGCGAAGGTCGAAGGTGCCGCGAGTGTGCGGCTGCGGCTGGACGCCCAGGGCCTGCGCGCACGCGCTGCCGACGGCGCCGAGTACGTGATCGGCTACGACGAGTGTCAGCTCGAGCGCGGCGGCGCGAACGGCCGCATGTGGTTCTGCCGCACGCCGGATCGCAGCCTGACCATGCTGTGCGACGCGCCGGACTTCGGCAAGGCATTGCGCGGCCTCGCACCTCCGCAGCTGGTCGCGTCGATCGATCGAATCGAGCTGCACACCGCGCGCACCCAGCGCAGTCGGGGCGCCGCATGGATCACCGTGCTCGCGCTCGTGCTCGTGTTCAGCGCCGGCGCGTACTACGGCCTGCGCACCGCAGGGCGTACGGCCGTCGATGCCTTGCCGCCCTCCGTCGACGCGCGGCTCGGCGACCAGGCGTACGCGCAGCTCGCTCTGCAGAACAAGCAGCTGGAAGACGCTGCCCTGCTCACCGCTCTGCGCGGCATGGTCGAGCGCCTCGCACCGCCCGGCGAGGGCGACTTCGAGTACCGCGTGCACGTGTTCGATGAACCGGTCACCAACGCGTTCGCGCTGCCCGGCGGCACGCTGGTCGTGTACACCGGGCTCTTACGCGCGGCCGAGAGCCCCGAGCAGGTCGCAGGCGTGCTCGCGCACGAGATCGCGCATGTCGAGCGCCGGCACGGCATGCGGCGCATCGCGCAATCGCTCGGCGTGATCGCAGCGTTCCAGCTGGTCGTCGGCGACGTGAGCGGCTTGATCGGCGTGGCCGTGGGGGTGCTGCAGGAAGGCGCGATCAACAGCTACAGCCGGACGCAGGAGCAAGAAGCCGACCTCGACGCGGTGCAGCGCTTGCGCCGCGCGCGCATCGACCCGCGCGCACTCGCGGATTTCTTCGAGGTGCTGCGCCGCGACGATCCAGGCCTGCCCAGCGCGCTCGGCTGGCTGGGAACGCATCCCGATCTCGGCGAGCGCGTCGCCAACATCCGTGCGGCGGTCGGACGCGAGCGAGACGAGTGGCAGCCGATCGCCATCGACTGGGCGAAGCTGCAGCGCGAATTGCCCGCGGCGAGAAGCACCGACAGTGCGACCGCTCGAGAATGAGCTACTCGCAGTAGTGCACCTCGACGCGTACGGCATCGACCTGCGCGCGCGCGGGCGCGTCCAGCGCGCGGGCGCGTAGCGCGACTCCGAAGCTCGGACTGTTCAGCTCCTGCGCGCTCCAATTCCAACCCCAGAGATCGCGCTCGCCGCCGTAGCTCACCGACGTGCTGCTCGAGCTCCATGGATTGGACGACGAGCGATCGCCCCAGACCGTGGACCATTCCCTGACCAGACGCACGGCTTCATCGGCCACCGCTCCCTCGCCGGCGTGCGTGACATGGACCGTCAGGCCCAACACGCGCGCGCTTTCGGGCAAGTCGAAGCCGAAGCCGCGCAGCAGGAGCATGCTGGACGGCTGACTCGACAGCTCCACGCTGGCGAAGGAGCCGTCCACCACCGCCGCGCCCTCGGGCAGCACCCAATCTCCGTACGTGCCCGCCCGCGGGTCGCCACGAACAGTGGCCGCGGCGCAGGCATTCGCAGACGCGCGACGCTCGACGCAATCGGCGGCTTCGGTCAGCGGTGCGTTCGCGATCCTCGGTGTGCTCGCGCACTCGGGTGCGCGCGGCACGGCGGGCGAACCGGCCGGACACGCACGCATCGCGCCGTCCTCCGCCACGAACCGCTGCATCCGCCAGACCGAGCTCTGCACGCCGTCGCGCGGACCTTCGAGGCCCGCCACGTACAGCAGACCGTCGTGCAGCAAGACCGAGTTCGCGGCCCCGCCAATCCCCGGATCGATCACGCCGCCGGAGCCGAAGCTCTGCACCAACTCGCCGTCCACCAGCGATCGCTTCTCGATGCGCCAGCGCTGCTCGTACGAGCCCACGACGTACATCGCGAGAATGTCGACGGCCAGCGCCATCGCTCCGTCGCATCCGGCCGAGGCCGGGAGCTCCTTGGCGTAGACCAGCTCGCCGTGAGCGCGATCGCGCTTCTCGATCCGCCAGCGACCGGCTGACGTGGTCGTCGCGAGGTACAGCGCGTCGTCCCGCGCGGCAGCCATCGCCACGCACTGCGGCCCGCAGCCCGCATCCGCGAAGTCTTCGGTCTGGACGTACATCAGCTCGCCGCTGTCGGCGGCGCGCGCCTCGAGCCGCACGTCCTCGCCGTTCTCGGGGCCGGCGGCGTACAAGATGCCGCCGCGCAGCGCGATGCTGGTCGCCACCGAGTCCTGTGCTGCCTCGCTGCGCGCCAGACCCGCGACTCCGAACGACTCCGCCGGAGCCCCGTCGCGGAGACGCCGCTTCTCGACCCCGAAGCCCGTCCCGCCCAGGTACAAGTGATCCGCGTCGATCGCGAGCCCATGCCCCATCGCGTGTTCCGCCGCGGAATGCACCGCGTGTCCCCCGAACGAGAGCTCGATCGAACCAGCGTCGCCGAAGTCCGGGGCGAGCGCGCCACTCGCCAGCTCACGCTTCTCCACGCTCGACCCCTGCCACGTACAAGAAGCTCGAGTCCACGGCCAGTGAGCCCGCGGCGTCCCAGCCCGCCGTCGCACCACTCGTGACCGCTCCAGCCACGCCGAACCCGCCCTCGGGCGAAAGATCCCAGATCGTGCGCCGTTCGATCCGCCAGATCCCAGCGGCGCGCGGATGCCGGCCGCCGTCGACAGCTGCGCGATCAACGCAGTCGTCTGCTGCACTATCGCGTCGATGAGCATGCGCGTGTCCATCAGGGGGCCCGCGCCCGATGTTAGGTGCAGTGCGCCCCGTTCGCACATGACAAGAACGCCACCCCCGGGCGGGTCGCCATGCGTCCTGAATCGAGGTCAAAGGTGGGGTGGCTTGGCGGTCACGCCGACCCCTGTTCGCTCCAGGTCTACGCGTGTTCCAACACGAAGCGCGCGCCCAGCACCGGATGGATCGGGTTGCGCAGGCGCGACAGCTGGAAGCGTTGTGTCACCCGCAAACCCAGCG
The DNA here is from genome assembly GCA_035274465.1 of Polyangiales bacterium. GTDB lineage: Bacteria > Myxococcota_A > Polyangia > Polyangiales > JAFGIB01 > JADGRF01. The sequence continues at coordinate 14,166 of DATEOF010000348.1, read as the reverse complement.
ACTCGAACAGGTCGACCCAGTTGTCGACACGCAAGAACGTGCAAGGACCCGTGCGCGAGCTCCACTGTTGCTCGTGCCACAGGCACAGCGCGCGGTCGTGCCAGCGCTCCGGGATGTCTTCGTAGATCACGATGCGTCCATCTGGCCGCAACACGCGTCGCGCCTCGGCGAGGAGTCCGGCGATGTTCGGGGCGTGGTGCAGCACGAAGCTGAAGATGACCGCGTCGAAGCTGACAGCTTCGAACGGCAGCTCACGCCCATCGAACACCGCGTAGTGGATCGGAGCTTCGGTGGTCGCGTTCAAGTCCACACCCGTCACGTCGCGACCCAGCGCGCTCAAGTGATAGGCGATGAACCCGTTGCCGCAGCCCACGTCGAGCACGCGCGCTCCGCGTGGAACGAAGTCGCTCAGCGTGCGCGCCGCGTCGAAAGCGCGAGCGATCCTTCGGTAACGCAACCAAGCGTCGATTGTTCCCCGCATGGACCGCAGCTTCGCAAGCCCCGTACCAGAATCGCACAGCACAGCGAACGCGCCGGCCCGCGCGAGTGTGGCAGCGCGGAGACGGGTCAGCGTGTCCCGAACGCCACACGCGTGCCGTTCCTAGCGCTCTCGATGTCGTTCGATCTGCGCTTGTCCAGTCATCGGGACAAAACGCACCGGCAGGACATTCTGCTTCGAAATCCCACTCTCGGTCCGCGTCCATACCCAGAGATCCTGCATGTCGGTGCCGACCGGAACCACCAGTCGGCCGCCCACCGCGAGCTGTGCCTGCAACGGCTCCGGCACGCTCGGCGGCGCGGCGGTGATGAGGATGGCATCGAACGGCGCCTCCTCCGGCCAGCCCGCGTAGCCGTCGCCCTGGCGCACGTTCGCGGCGTAGCCGAGGCGCTCGAGCCTCGCCCGCGCACTCTGCGCGAGGCCCGGCATGATCTCGATCGTGTACACCCGAGCGCCCAACGCGCTGAGCACCGCGGCCTGGTACCCCGAGCCCGTGCCCACCTCGAGTACCTTCTCGCCAGGCTGCACGTCGGCGAGCTCGGTCATCAGCGCCACGATGTACGGTTGGCTGATGGTCTGATCGTCTTCGATCGGCAGCGGTGCGTCGTCGTATGCGAGCTCGCGATACGCGGCGCCCACGAATTCGTGCCGCGGGACGCGCCGCATCGCATCCAGGACGCCTGGATCGCGCACACCGCGCGCGGCTATCTGCTCGTCCACCATCGCCACCCGCGCATTCTCCAGCGCCGCGGTCTCGCGTGCTGGCGGGGCGGTGCGCGCGACTTCGGAGGCAGGCCTGCGCGGCTCACAAGCAGCAGTTACGCAGCAGACCAGCGCCGCAATTGCCAGCATCAGTGGCGGACATCGCGCGGCCATGCCCAGACCATAAGCACGCGTCCACGAATTGTCTGGAGTCGATGTCCGGATCCCGGAGTCATTTTCGTTCTTCCTGCCGAGGGGGACGCACAATGCGAATCGCGCACCGGAAGGACCTCATCCACCTGGCGCTCGCGCTGCTGCTCGGCGCGGGCTGCCTGCTGGATCGCGGCGAGACACCGCCCATCACGGGCCAGCGGCTCGAAGCCGCCGCGTCGAGCCATCCGCCCGCGCAGCCCGAGAACGCTTTTACTTGCGCGCTCGAGTGCGCGGATCAGCATGACCTGTGTTTGGCAGGCTGCGCCAAGGTGTCGGCCGCCGGGAAATGCGAGAGCGTGTGCAACTCGGCGTTCCAAGCCGGCCTCATCCGTTGCGATGTTCGCTACCCGCCGGATCCGTAGCTCAGAACATCAGTGAGCCCTGCCCGACCCCGAAGGTCAGTCCGGTCCCCAGTCCGGCCGCCGCCGACTGCGTCGCGCCGAGCGCCTGCGCTGGATCGGCGGCTGCGTGGTGCCGTCGACGCCCGTGCCGTCGCCATTCACGATCGGCGCAGGCGCGATGCTGGTCGAGAGCGAGAAACAATGGGGCACCGAGCGCATCACGAACTTGGTGGTGGGCGCCTCGGCGCCGTCGACGTTCTCCAGGATCAAGCCGTGATCGCGCAGCAACTCCGGCTTCTCCAGCTGTGCGAGGGCCGGCAGGTTCTCGGCCACCTCCCTCCGTTGATCGCGCGGGTTCTCCAGGGCGGTCGCGGACCCTATCACGCATTTTCGGTCCAAGTTTAAAACTAATAGCTAATTATTAGACCCGACACTTAGTCGAACGAAAGACTATATGACTACCCGTGCCTGACAGCGCGACCTTCAATCGCGTCTAGCCGACTATCCCACTCAGCACGCAGGTCACTCGGCGGCTGCGCACTGCGTCCCAGGTGTCGAACGGTGTGCGAGTGTCGCCAACCGGGCGTCAGCCGCCCACGCCTGCGTCGGGCACCTGCGTTGCGGCACTACTGATCTCACGGGTAGGATGGGAATTGGATGAAGGACACAGCGCCGCTGCCGCAATACGTGGCCGGGCACTATCGGGTAGAGAGTCTGCTTGGTATCGGTGGGATGTCGCGGGTGCTCGCGGTCCTGGACGAGCGTGACGGCCGGCGCCTTGCCCTGAAACAGCTGGTCCACACGGGGCGCGTCCCCCGACACCCGCGCACCCTGGCGTTGTTTCGCCAGGAGTTCCACGTCCTCACGCAGATCGCGCATCCGAACGTCGTCGCAGTCGACGAATACGGCTTCGATGGCGACCAACCGTTCTACACCATGGAGCTCGTGGTCGGCGATCCAGTCGACCAGCTCGCGCCGCTGGGCTGGCAGGCGCTGTGCGCGATCCTGCTCGATCTGTGCTCGCCGCTGTCGCTGCTACACGCGCGAAGGTTCGTGCACGCGGACATCACTGCGCGAAACGTGCTCGTCACCGAGCGCGGCGTCGCGAAGCTGATCGACTTCGGCGCGCTGACTCCGACCGACGAGCCGACGAACACGATCGCAGGCACGCCGCCCTATATCTCGCCCGAGCTGGCCCACCGACTGTTGCTCGACGGGCGCGTGGACATCTACGCGCTGGGTGCACTGGCGTACTTCGCGTTGTCCGGCCGACATGCGTATGCAGCGCGATCACTGCGCGAGCTCGAGGCCGCGTGGGCCGTCCCGGCATGCTCGCTGACCGAGCTCGGCGTCGATGTGCCCGCAGCGCTCGATGACCTCGTACTGTCGATGCTGAGCCTCGACCGCGCGGCGCGCCCGATGCAGATCGCGGAGGTCGTCCAGCGCCTGTGCGCGATCACGGGCGACACCACGCGCGATCTCGGCGCGATCAGCGCGCACGCGGCGACGCCCGAGCTGGTGGGCCGCGAGCCCGTGCTCGAAGCGTTCCGCCAGCTGCACGAGGGCGCAGCGCGCGGCGAAGGCGAGCTCATGTTCATCGCCGGCGCGAAGGGCATGGGCAGCTCGCGCGCGCTCGACGCCTGCGCGCTCGAGTCGCGCCTGTCGGGCAGCCTCGTCCTGCGCGCCTCGTCGAAGCACGCCGCGGGGGGCGAGTACGGCGTGTTCGCGAACGTGCTGCTGGCCGCATTGCGTCAGGATCCGGAGCTGGCGACGGCGCTCTCGATCGATCCGGCGAGACCCGACGTCGAGCACGAGCTCGCCAAGCTGCTGACGAACGACGGCGCTCGCAAGCTCCTCGAGGTGTGGTGGGACGAGCTCACGGCGCAGCGCACCACGGTCGTGCTGGTCGACGATCTGACCCGCGCCGACCCGCCGAGCGTGCAACAGCTGCTGCTGCTGGCCGAGGCTTCGCAAAAGCGCAAGCTGTTGATCGTGGCCAGCATCGGGGCCGGCGACTCGCCGCTGGAGCGCAACCTCCGCGGGATGCGCCGCACCGGGCGCACGATCCGCCTGCGTGCCCTGTCCGCGACCGAGACCGAGCTGCTACTGCACTCGATGTTCGGCGACATGCGGCAGCTACACGCGCTCGCGGCGTGGGTGCACGGCGCATCCGCCGGCGTGCCCGCGGCCTGCGTCGAGCTCGCGAACTACGTGATCGAGCGCGGCGTGGTTCACTATCGCGCAGGGCAGTTCCAGCTGGCGACCGATCTCGACCTGGTCGAGTTGCCGCGCGGCTACGACGACGCGATCACGGCGCGCATCCGAACGCTCGGGGATCGCGCGCGCGAGGCGCTGGGGGCGCTGTCGCTGTTGACCCCGTTCGGGGCGTTGTCGGCGCCCGAGCACGCCGAGCTGTTGTGCTACGCCGGCTGGTCGCAAGCCGAGGCGCTCGCCGCGCTCGACGAGCTGCTCGATGCGCAGCTGCTCAAACAAGGCGCGGACGGCTACGAGCTGCACTCCGAAGCCGTGCGGCGCACCGCACAGACCGAGCTCGGAGTCGCCGCCGCGCGCAGCTGGCACGAGCGGATCGGGTCTCTGTACCAGAGCCGCGGCCACGCGCGCAGCATGCTGGCGGCGCTGCACCTGGAGTACGCCGGCGAGCGCGAGCGGGCGTACGCACAGCTACTCGGGGTCGACGCCAACATCACGGGACCGGACGATCCCAACGTGCCCGTCGGCGGCTCGGCCGCGGGCATCGCGCTGCATCAAACCATGCTGCAGCACGCGATGGCCAAGCAGTCTCGGCAGGAGATCATCCACTTTCGCCGCGTCTTGCTCGAGCTCGCCGCGACCTCGAACCCGAGCCTCGCCGCCGATGGGCTGGACCTGTTGCAGCAACTGCGCATCGATGCCGGCCTCGACCGCTGGGACGATGCGTCCGCGGACCTCGACGAACGCCACCGGCTGCTCCTGTGTCTGGCGCGCGGCCAGGAGCGCTACCTCGAGCTGCCGGTCGAGCAGCGCGGCCTGCCGGTCCGCGATGCGGTGCGCATGCTGGCCCAGTCCGCGGCAGTTCTGGCCGCGTCGTGCACGTTCACTTTCGATCGCGCGACTGCGACAGAGCTCGTGCGGCTCTTCGAGCCGTTGCGAACGCTCTCACCGGTCCTCGGCGTGACCTACGCGATGCTCGAGAACAGCCGACTCGCCCTCAGCCGGGGCGGTCGCATGACCGAGCGCTGGTGCGAGGTGCTGTCGATGCTCGAGACGCGCCCCGAGGGCATGCGCGAGCTCATCTGGCGCTACATGGTCGCGAACCACCAGTGTCAGATCGCTCGAGAGGCCGCCGCGGCCGGCGACGAGCGCTGTGTGGAGCTCACGGAGCCGCTGACTCACTTGCGCCGCAGGCAACGCCAGGTGTTGTCGCTCCAGCTCCTGTACGCGCTCGCGCGCGGCAGCTTCGAGGACTCGAAGCGCTTGCGTCGCGAGCTGGAGATCGCCGCGGTCTCGAGCGGACACGAGGATCAGCTCGTGGCGTTCGCGCACATCGTCGAGATCGAGCTGCTCGAGGCCTGCGGTGACTTGCTCGAGTTGCAGCGCCTGTCGAGCTGGTTCGATGCACGCGCTCGCCGCTTCCCGGGCTGGATGCCGTTCGCCGCGATCGCGCGCGCCGCGTGCTTCTTGCTCACCGAACAACCTGCGTCCGCCGAGGCGGTGCTGACCGAGCAGCTCGACGCAGCGCCGGTGCTGGAGCATGCCGCGTGGTATGCGCTGCGCGCGCTGCGCGCCGAGGCGATCTGGCTCGCCGGCGACGCCGAACAGGCGCACCAGCTGGCGCAGGAGTTGCTGCAGCAAGCGGCTGCGGCCGGCCTCGACATGAGCCCCAACATCCGCGCCCAGCGCGTCCTCGCGCTCACGCGTGCGAAGCTCGGCGACAGCCAGGGCGCGATCGACGCGCTCTCACCCCTGCTGGCTGCGGCGGAGGTCAGCTCCAGCGTGAGCGCGGGCCAGGTCTTCGAGGCGCGCGCGCGGGTCGCGCTGCTCTGTCGAGATCGCGCGGAGTACGCCCGGTGCGTGGCGCAAGTGCAGGGGCTCTACACTGCGGGCGGCTACCCGGGTTTGCTCACCAAGCTCGAGCGCTTGCAGGCCGCGGGCCGGCGCGCGTTCGAGCGCAGCAGCACCGCGAAGCTGAGCGCGGTGCGCAAGCCGGAGCCCTTCACCTCGCCGTACGCCGCGGTCGAAGCAGAGCTCGATCTGCTCACACCGCGAGAGCGCGCAGCCTATCTGCTGTCGCTGCTGATGGCCGACAGCAAGTCCAGCGGCGGCAAGCTCTACCGAGTCGGCGCCGGCGGCAGCATCACCCTGCTGAACGCGCACGCGGATGCGTTGGACGACAGCGTGCTCGAACACAGCGTGGCCGAGTACGTCTCGCACCTCACGGCGCTGGACCAGGAGACCACGCGCTACGAAACTTCGGGCGAGTGCGCCACGACCTCGTTGACCACGCGCGGCATCCCCCACACCGCCGTTCCGCTTCGCGATCGCACGGGTACGCTCTGCGGTGTCGCGCTGCTGCGCTCGGACGGGGCTCAGCTCGCCTTGGCGCCCGCGCTGTGCAGGATGGTCGCCGACGCCCTCGCGCGTTTCTAAAAGCTGCGCGTTGCCTTGCAGCGCGCCGCGAAAAGCCATATCGGATCGCGCATGCGACAGTCGATCGCGATCTGCCTGTTAGTCGCCATCTCGGGCTGCTCGAAGCAGGCGCCCGTTGCGCCAGCAGCAGCTGGGAGCGGCGGCGTGTCGGTCCCCTCACCTGCCGGAGCCGGTGCGGCGGCGACCAGCGACTCGGAAGGTGTTGCGGGCTTCGGCCCTGACGACGTCGGAGCCAGCGCTGGCTCCTCGGCGGGCACGGGCGGCAGCGAGCCATCGCAGGCAGGAGCGCCGGCCGCCGGGGAATCAGCCGCGGGCCGCGCCGGGGGCTCGTCCGGCGCGAGCGGCATGGCTGCTCCGGCTGGCGCAGCAGGCGAAATGACCACCACGAGCACGACCGATAGCGCATGCCCGTTCGACCTGGTCGGCTTCGCGACCGTCGAGGGCGGGACCTCCGGCGGCGGAAACCTCGAGCCCACGCGGGTGACCACGCAGGCCGAGCTCCGGGCGTGTGCCACCGCGGCCGAACCTCGCGTCTGCCTCGTGCAGGGGACCCTGACGTTCGAACCGTTCGAGGAGATCGACGTCAAGTCGGACAAGACGATCCTCGGTTCGGGCGCCACGGCCGAGATCGTGATGGGCGGGTTCCGGCTGAACGCCGGCGTTCACAACGTCATCATCCGCAACCTCACGATCCGCGACAGCTACATCGAAGGTCAATACGACGAAGGCGGCGACGACGGCGGCGACCGCGACGGAGTGCAGCTGGATACCGCGCACCACGTGTGGATCGACCACGTCCACTTCAAGCACCTGGGCGACGGCATGATCGACAGCCGCAAGGACACCACGTTCCTCAGTGTGTCGTGGAACATCCTCGAGCATCACAACAAGGCGTTCGGCATCGGCTGGACCGACAACGTCACTGCCCAGCTCACCATCCATCACAACTGGATTCACGACACCGTGCAGCGCAACCCGAGCACCGACAACGTGCTGCGCGCCCACCTGTTCAACAACCTGCTCGAGGACGTCGAGAGCTACGGCAATTACTCGCGGGGCATGACGAACATGGTCCTGCAGAACAGCGTCTTCACCCGGGTCAACGATCCGCACTACTACGACACCGGGAGCCTGATCGCGACCGGCAATATCTACCGCAGCACCAAGGGCCGGAAGGTCGCGACCGGAGACACCTTCTCGTCCTTCGACCCGGGCAAGTTCTATCGCTACGAGCTCGACTCGGCCGAGGACGCCGAGACGATCGTCAAGCGTTGCGCCGGGCCGCGGCCAGATCTCGGGCGTTTGACGAATTTATGACGGCACCCCGCATCGCCTGGGGCGGCAGGCCTGTGTAAGCCTGCTGGCCAGGACGAATGGTGGAGCGGCCTCAGCTGCGCGTCGCGCGCTTCTTTCGCTTGGCGGCCGCGCCGGTGCGGGCGACATTGCTCGGCTCGTTGCGCCAGCTGAACTGCAGCTCGACCTCCTCGTCGCGCCCCTCACGCTCGTGCTCGATCGAGAGCTTGGCCCCCTGCGGGATCACCAGGCGCTTCGACGCGACTTGGATGCGCACGGGCTCGCCGCTCTCCAGCGCATCGGCGATCAGGCGCAGCGTGGCCACGAACTTTGCTCGGCTGCGAATGGCTTCCACGTCTCGGTCTGTCATGGTTTGCCAACAGGATGTCGCGGTCTGTCGCCGAGCACAATACCGGTCAGCGGTTGGCACGCGCGACATTGGCAAGGCGTGGGCGGGGCGTGTGCCAGCCGCACCGGCCACCATGCGTCGGCTTTCGATCCGATGGCTGCAGCCAATGGCTGCGGCACGTTTTACGTCTAACACTGGCAGCAAATACTAATAATTAGATCGCCAGACGGAGAGCTGATTTTGACATCGCTCACCACACAGGCGCGTAAGGAGACGAAAATCATGGAAGAATACATTTGTAGTCGTGGGCTGACGCGGGAGGGCTGGCTACTGGCCGCGCTCGTCTGCGCGATCGGTGCCTGCGGCTCCGAGACACCGGGCACCCTCCCGACAGCGCCCGCGAACACGGCAGCCGGCAGCGCCGCACCCGCGCCTCAGAACAACCTTCCTTCCCCACCCCGCAACCTGGACACCTCCCCGCGCAACACGGCAGCCGCCGGCGCGGCGAGTCCCGCCCTGCCGACCTCCCCCAACAATCCGATGACGACTCCCACGTCTCCGACGGCCCCCACGGCCTACGCGACCATTCCGTGCGGAGTCACGAAGGTCCTGGCAGCGAATTGTCAGAACTGCCACTCGGCCACGCCGATCGGCGGTGCGCCGATGCCGCTGATGACGCACGCCGACTTCCAGGCACAGGCCAAGACGCAGCCCACCAAGAAGGTCTACGAGCTCGCGCAGCTGCGCATCCACGACACGATGCGCCCGATGCCGCCAACCACCACGTTGAAGGATACGGAGATGTCGGCATTGGATCCGTGGCTCAAGGCCGGCGCACCGGCCGGTACCACCGCGGACGCGCAGTGCCCGACGGACAAGCCTGCCGACGACCTCATCGTTGACCGGGACGGCAAGTACGGCAGGATCACGCCGAGCGCCAACGAGAAGTGCTATGAGTTCCGCGTCCACGGCAGCACTGCCAAGGTCGACGACACCAAGTTCAATGTCCCGCCCGGCGAGCAGTACGAGCAGTTCTACTACAACATCCCGTGGCCCGATGGCGTGGTGGCCACTGGCTACGCCACGATCACCGACAACAAGGAAGTGCTTCACCACTGGCTCTTGTTCTCGACCAACGAGGCACAGGTCGAGGGCAACCACTTCACTGCGCCGTTGCCGACCCTGATCGGCACCGACCCCATCCTCATGGCCGGCTGGGCCGTCGGCGGCCCGAACGTCGTGCCTCCCCAAGACGTCGGCTTCGAGCTCCCCAAGCCGGGCAGTCGTGTGCTCAACGTCCAGTGGCACTTCTACAACAGCACCGGCTCGCCGCAGTCGGACGCGTCGTCCGTGCAGATCTGCACCGTCCCCGCGACCATGCGCAAGAACGTCGCGACCGTAACCTGGACCGGCACCGAGGATTTGAACGGCAACGTCTGGTTCGGTGGTCAGGGCATGCCAGCGCACAAAGAAAGCACGTTCACGACCACGTGCGTCCCCGGACGCCGCGGCATGAACGCCACCGACTCGATCCACATCCTGGGCTTTGAGCCGCACATGCATCGCATCGGCAAGCGCATGCAGACCGCGGTCGTGCACACCGACGGCAAGATGGAGATGCTCTTCGACAAGCCCTTCAGCTTCGGCAACGAGACGCACTACTATCAGGACTACGAGCTCAAGGCCGGCGAGAAGCTCGTGACCAGCTGCACGTTCAACAACACGAACGACTTCGGCGTACCCTTCGGTGAGTCGAGCGACGCCGAGATGTGCTACCAGTTCGTGTTCGCCTATCCGGCGCACGCGCTGTCGAACCGCGCACCCAGCATCCTGGGCGTGACCGACACCTGCTGGTAAGCGGGACTTAAACCCAAACGGGAGGGCCGGGGCATTGCCTCGGCCCTTTCGTCGTTTCCAGCCCAAAAAAGCCCCCGGGTGACTTGAACCGGCGCCCCAGGCTATCTATGCAGCCTAGCCATGAAGACGCGCATCACCGAGCTATTTGGCATTCAGCACCCCATCATCCAGGGCGGCATGCACTTCGTCGGCCTCGCCGAGCTGGCAGCCGCGGTTTCCAACGCCGGAGGCCTCGGCATCCTGACCGGACTGACGCAGCGCACGCCCGAGTTGTTGTCGAAGGAGATCGCGCGCTGTCGCGAGATGACCGACAGGCCCTTCGGCGTGAACCTGACGTTTCTGCCCTCGGTGACGCCACCCGACTATCCCGGCTACGTGCGCGCGATCATCGAGGGCGGCGTGAAGATCGTCGAGACCGCGGGCAACAATCCGCAGAAGTGGCTGCCCAGCCTGCGCGAGCACGGCATCAAGGTCATCCACAAGTGCACGTCGGTACGGCACGCGCTCAAGGCCGAAGCCATCGGCTGCGACGCGGTCAGCGTGGACGGCTTCGAGTGTGGCGGCCATCCCGGCGAGGACGACATCCCCAACATGATCCTGCTGCCGCGCGCGGCAGAGGCGCTGAAGGTTCCGTTCGTGGCCTCCGGCGGAATGGCCGATGGGCGCTCGCTGGTGGCTGCCCTGGCGCTCGGCGCAGACGGCATGAACATGGGCACGCGCTTCATCGCCACGCGCGAGGCACCCGTCCACGACAACGTGAAGCAAGCACTGGTGGCCGCCTCCGAGCTGGATACGCGGCTGATCATGCGGCCGCTGCGCAACACCGAACGCGTGCTCAAGAACGACGCCGTCGATCGCCTGCTCGAGAAGGAACGCTCGCTCGGCGGCACCATCAAGTTCGAAGACATTCTGCCGGAGGTCGCCGGCGTCTACCCGGCGATCATGCAGCGCGGCGAGATGGGCGCCGGCGCGTGGTCCTGCGGGATGGTCGCGGGCCTGATCCAGGATGTGCCGACCTGCAAGGAGCTGATCGATCGCATCATGGCCCAGGCCCAGGAGCTCATCCGCGGGCGGCTGTCGCAGCTGAGCGCGTCGGCCTGAGCGCTAGTTGCAGCCGCAGCCACCGCCGCTGGTGCCTTCCGCGCCGCTCGAAGCTTCGCGGTAGGCATTGGCGTGCTGCTCCCCTGCACTCGCGTCGGCGCTGCGCTGCAATTGCATGTCGCGCCGCGCGAGCTTCTCGCGTTCGTACGGCGCGACGACCGCGCAACCACTCAGCACGATTGCAGCCATGAGCGTCATCCATCGGTTCATCGCATCGCTCCCGTGGCAGTTGATTGTGCAGGGGTTCCGCGCACCCACTGTGCGAGCGCGCGGTAGCCGACCTCCTCGGTCGACTGGTACACGTTGCGTCCGAGCGCATCCACGCCTTCATGGCCGGTGCCGCCCGCAGCCGTCGCCAGCGGCTTGCGCAGCAGCAGCGAGCGCTCGGGGTTCACCGCGTCCAGCATGGAGCGCGCGCGGTTGTAGCTGTGCAGGAGCTCGCCCGGCGTCGCCGGGTCGAGGGGCGGCGTCGTCGCGAGCATACGGCCACGACCCGGACCGAACACCTGGAGGAAGCGCTCGGTCGAGCCGTGACACGCGTGGAACGCGCAATCGCGCAGCAGTATCGGGTAGACCTCGGCTGCGAACTGCATGCCGTCGGGGGTGCTGACCTGAAGCTCGGTCTGCTCACCGCAACCCTGCAGGCCGAAGAGCAAGGCGCTGAACGCCCAGTGGATCCAGGGTCGATTCATGGTTCCCACACCAGGCGCAGGGTTGCGAATTGTCCAACCTCGTTCGAGGTTTGGTCGACGATCGCGGGCAGCGACGCGTGCGCATCGCGGGCCGCGGCCTCGAGCCCGAGCGTCTGCGAGATGCGCACCTCGAAGACGAGCTCGCCGCCGAAGCTGAAGCCGCTGCCTTGCATGCCGAGCTCCTCGAGCGAGTCGCTGGTGAAGAGGTACTGCAGCTCGGGCGCGATGCGGATCGCGAACTGATCGCCGAGCGCGAAGCGCAGCGACACGCGGCCGAGCGGGCCGTGCAAGCTGTAGCTGGGCGTGAGCAAGTGGTGCACCTCGGGCCGCAAGCTGCGCGTGCCGTAACCCAGGCTCGGCGCGATGCGCACGATGCCGACGCGAAACTCGAGCGCGAGCAGGCCGGCGAAGCGGCCGGCGCGGATGCCCATCGTATCGCTCGCGCCGCCGGAGTGCGTCTCCTCGACTTCGCTGCCGATCGACGACTGGTACTCGAGCTGCGTTCCGATCGAGAACATCGGGCTCGTGGCGATGGCGAAACCGATGCCGAGATCGATCGCGGCGAACGCGCCGGTCTGCACGGCACGTGTCTGACCTTCGGCAGGCCAGTCGAAGTTCAGGCGCCCGACGCCCGCACCGATCGCCATGCGCACCCGCAGCGCGGGCCCTTCAGGCTCGGGTTCTTCGGCGTCCGCCGGGCCGTTTGCATCGGACGGTACCGGTTCACCTTGCTGCGGCGCTTCTTCCGGGGGCGGACCGTACCCGGGGGGCGGACCGTACCCCGGAGCCGGGCCGTACTCCGGCGGTGGCTCGGCTTCGGGCGCAGGGCCCCAGATCTGCGCTGCTGCAGCCGATGGCTGCAGGACCACGAACATCCCGAGTGCGATCCAGACGCGGGTCATGGCACGAACACCATCGCCACGCTGAACTCGAACGCGGTCATCTGCGTGAGCGGTGGGAAGTCGGAGTAGTTGTAGAACTGGGCGGCCGCCGAGAATATGGTCGAGAGCTTGCGGTCGGAGTCGAAACGCCAGGTCCGGTCGAGCTCGATCGCGGCACGGTGCGAGCTGAGCGGCGAGAGCTCCTTGTCGCTCGTCACGTACTTGGCAGGCTCGGCGTAGTGCGCCTGGTAGAAGTCGGCCGGGCCCTGGATGTAGAAGCGGTAGCGCGCCGCGAGGATCGTGTCTGCGTCCGGCAGGAACGCCAACTCGGCGCGTGCGGTGTGCGAGAGCACACCCCAGCTGTCCGTGTAGAAGCGGTACGCTGCGCCGAACGACCAGGCGTCGCTGATCAGCTGGCGAAGCTCGAGCGCGGCCGCGTGACGCAAGCGTTCGTCCGGCACCACCTCGACCACGCACAGCTCCGACAGGCCGTCTTCGCCGGTCCCGGACGTGCACGAGCCCTCACCGATCGCCACGCGCCGGTACGGACTCGCGAGGTAGCCGCCGGCGCGCGAGATCTCGTACGTGGCCTGGCCGAGCGTACCGACGCCGAGCACCTGCGTGAACGACAGGCGCCCGCCGAGCGTGCTCGAGGACTCCGAAAAGCTCGGATCGCCGGCCCGTCCCACCTGATCCGAGCTGCCGGAGACACCGACCGCGATCGTGCTGTTGTTGGACGCAAAGTCGTAGCTGAACCCGCCGGAGCCGCCGTTCGACACGTAGTCGGGCTCGTGCGAGAAGCGATACGCCGCCGTCAGCGTCAGGTCCTCCCGCTCGTGATCGAGCGAGAAGTCGAGCTCGTCGCGCTGCTCGGTCACCGGCACGCGCGAAGCCGAGGTCCGGATGTCGACCGACGCGCTGCTCCAGATGTCGGCGGCGTAGATCGCCGTGAACTTGGTATCCGCGAGGGCGGGTGTCTGCGCGCGAGCGCGCGGCGCGACCACGAGCGTGTCATCGCTCTCCGAGCGCACGTACACCGCGGCACCGGCCTCCTGTGCAGCCGCTGCGCGCGCCTGCGCCAGGCAACCCAGGCTACAGAGCGCCAGCGCGATTCGAGCGTACTTCGTCTTCCCTGAGCGCATGATCGATCAGGGCTGGTACGTGATCATCAGGCCTGAGTACGGCGACTTGTCCGGCGCCATCACGGTCTGCGGGGCAGGCCCCTTGTCGAAAGCGGCAGAGCTCGAAGCGCTGGCTGCAAAGTTGTCGTCCGCGACTTCGATCATCAAATTGTACTTTCCGTCCGGCACCGTCTTGCCGCTCACGTCCTGCATGTCCCACATCACGTGGTGCGCCTCGTGGCTACGCAGCGTGGCGCGACTCACGGCGTCCATCATGTCCGCCGTGTTGCCCCCGCCGAACAGCGAGCCCCAGCCACCCGACGCCATCGTCCAGCGCGTCAGGTGCACGCCGCGGATACCCGCCCAGCGCTCGAGCGTCTTCACGAACATGCCCGACGACGTCTCGATCCACACCGCGCCGACGTTGCGCGGCGCGTAGCGGCCACCGAGCGCCACGCTCTTGAAGTCGA
>DATEOF010000347.1:0-6122 GCA_035274465.1 Polyangiales bacterium | reverse complement strand
GCCCTTGTCCAGGATGCTCATGGCGTCGGTGAAGCCCGCGCCTTCCATGCCGATGCGCGCGGAGTCCGGCAGCCGTACGTCCTGCAAGAGCAGCTCCGCGGTGTCGCTGGCGCGCACGCCGAACTTGCCCCGCAACTTTTGTGCGGAGAAGCCCTTGGTGCCGTTCTCGATCGCGAACGCGGTGATGCCACGGTGCTTGGCGTCGCGGTTGCTCGACGCGAGCACGACGGTCACGCCTGCGACCGAGCCCTGCGTGATGAACATCTTCGTGCCGTTCAGGAGCCACTCGCCCTGCTTCCACTCTGCGCGCGTGGCGAGTGAGGCGGCGTCGGAACCGGAGCCCGGTTCGGTCAGCGCCCAGGCGCCGAGCCACTCACCACTGGCGAGCTTGGGCAGGTAGCGCCTGCGCTGCTCTTCGCTGCCGAACATGGCGATGTGCGAGCTGCCGAGGCCGTTGTGCGAGGCGACGGTCAGACCGATGCCGCCGTCGACACGCGAGATCTCCTCGACGATCACCGCGTAGGCCAGCGTATCCAGCCCCGATCCGCCGTACTCGGGATCGATCTGAATGCCCAGGAAGCCGAGCTTGCCGAGCTTCGGGATCAAGGCGCGCGGAAACTCCTCGTGTTCATCCCAGCGTGACGAGTGCGGTGCGATCTCCGCCTCCGCGAACTCGCGGGCCATCGATCGAATCGTGCGATGCGTTTCTGGCAGCTCGAAGTCCATAGGCAGATGTAGTCGCGGCACGCAGGCTGGGATGTGGCCTCGCGCACTGCCCGGCAAGCTCGGGCGTGCGGGCTCGCCGCGTACTTGTTTCAAGATGACCGCTGGTTCCCACACGGTCAAGCGCAGCTCCAAGTGGACCAGAAGTGCGCGGTGTGTGTTTTTCGAGCCATGCGCACGGCATGGTAAGTTGTAGCGTGCAGGTGCGAGCGACGAGCGAAGTCACGAACCGAGTACGCGCTCTGTTGGCAGAGCTGTCGGCGGGCGACAACGACGGCGAACTTGCAGCTGCGGGCGGCGAAGATGCAGCGCTCGAGCGTACGGCGCTGCGTTTGGCGCAGGAGCTCTTGCAGGCAGTCGAGCGGCAGACCTCGCACGCGGAGCGCGGCCGCCGTGAGCTGCTGGCGCGCCTGGCCGAAGATGCGCTGGGTCAGACCTTCACCACCTCGCTGACTGACCGCGCGTACCGTAGCCACGCTGCCTCGCGCGTGGTGGATGCTGCGCGACAGCTGCTGCGCACGCTGGGTGTGCCGGGCTATCTGCCGGCGGCTGCGCGCACGCAACTACGGCTGCTGCTGCACGCGGGCCCGTTTGCGCCCGAGTTGGCTGCGCGCGGGATGCTGCGCCGCCTGCGGAGCGAGACGCGAGAGGTCGTGCTGGACGCCGCGCCCGAAGCGCTGAGCGGACACCTCGAACGGCGCTACGCCGAGGGCGTGCGCGTCAACGTGAACTACCTGGGTGAGGCGGTGCTGGGTGAGCGCGCCGCCGCCGCTCGCTGCGACGAGTATCTGCAGCTCCTCGCGCGGCCCGAGGTGCGCGCGATCTCGATCAAGTTGTCGTCGATCGTGCGCCCGTTCGAGCTGCTCGCCTGGCGACAGACGCTGGAGGAGATCCGGCCGCGCCTGCGCAGCGTGTACCGCGCGGCGCTCGAGCACACCTACCCGGGCCCGACCGGACCGCGCGGCAAGCTGGTCAGCCTGGACATGGAGGCCTACCGCGACCTCGAGCTGACGTTCGAGCTGTTTCGCAGCGTGCTCGACGAGCCCGAGTTGCTGCCGCTGTCCGCGTGTCTGGTCTTGCAGGCCTACCTGCCCGACGCGTTCGAGCTGCAGCGTGAGCTGACGCGCTGGGCGCAGGCGCGCGTGGAGCGCGGCGGTGCACCGGTGCGACTGCGCCTCGTCAAGGGCGCGAACCTGGCGGCCGAGCGCGTGGAGTCAGCAGCGCGAGGCTGGCAGCTGCCGATGTACGGCTCGAAGCTCGAGGTCGACGCCAACTACAAACGTATGCTCGAGTTCGGGTGCCGGCCCGAGCACGCACGGGCGGTCGAGCTGGGCATCGCCAGCCACAACCTGTTCGACATCGCGCTCGGCCTGGCGCTGCGCGCGCAGCACGGCGTCGAGGCGCACGTAGGTTTCGAGCTGCTCGAGGGCATGGCCGACCCACTGCGCCGTGTGCTCCAGGGGCTGGCGGACGACGTGCTGGTGTACTGCCCGATCGTCGACGCCGATTCGATGCAGACCGCGATCGCGTACCTGATGCGGCGTCTGGACGAGAACCTCGCCCAGGAGAATTTCCTGCGCCAGAGCTTCGTGATGCAGCTCGGCGACGAGCGCTGGCAACGCGAGCAGGAGCGCTTTCGGCAGGCCTTCGCGCTGCGCCGGCAGGTGGGTAGCGCGCCGCTTCGCGTTCAGGATCGTTCGCAGCCGGAGCCGCCGCGCAGCGCCGGCGACCGATGGTCATCGGAAGGGTCGCGGCCCACGGGCGCGAGCTTTCCGGAGCCGCCGCGCAGCGCCGGCGACCGATGGTCATCGGAAGGGTCGCGGCCCACGGGCGCGAGCTTTCCGGAGCCGCCGCCGTCCGCTTCGTTCACCAACGAGCCGGACACGGAGTTCGCGCTGGCCCAGAACCGCCGCTGGATCGAGCCGATCCTCGAGCGCTGGCGCACGCGCGACTGCTTCGAGCTGCCCACGGCAGCCGCCTCGGGGCCGACCGAGCCCGGCTTCGATCCCTCGCGGCCGCGCGCGGTGCCCTACCGCTATGGGCTTTCGAATGAAGCCGAAGTCGAGCGCGTGCTGGCGACGGCCAGCGCCGCCGCGCCCAGGGTCGCCAGCAGCAGGCCACTCGAACGCGCGGCATGGCTGGGAGCGATCGCCAAGGGCCTGCGCGCGGCGCGCGGCGAGCTGATCGGCGCGATGCTGCTCGACGCGGGCAAGCGCGTCGAGCAGGCGGACGCCGAGATCTCGGAGGCGATCGACTTCGCGGAGTACTACGCGCGCTCGTACCTGGAGTGGAGCGAGCTGCGCAGCGTGCAGCTGCAGGCGCGCGGCGTGGTGCTGGTCACGCCGCCCTGGAATTTCCCGCTCGCCATCCCGGCGGGCGGGGTGCTCGCGGCGCTGATGGCCGGCAACGCGGTGATCCTGAAGCCTGCGCTCGAGACCGTGCTGGTGGCGCAAGAGCTGGCCGAGATTTGCTGGCAGGCGGGCGTGCCGAGGGACGTGCTGCAGCTGGTGATCTGCGCGGACGAGGTCGGTTCGCGCCTGGTCTCGGATGCCCGCGTGTCGGCGGTGGTGCTGACGGGCGCGAGCTCGACCGCGCGGCTCTTCCAGCGGCTCAAGCCGGGCATCGCCCTGTTCGCGGAGACCGGCGGCAAGAACGCGGTGATCGTCAGCGCCGTGGCCGATCGCGACGCGGCGATCAAGGATGTGCTGGCCTCGGCGTTCGGTCACTCCGGGCAGAAGTGCAGCGCGGCCAGCTTGCTGATCTGCGAGGCGGAGGTCTACGAGGACGCGCAGTTCCGCGAGGTCCTGGCGGATGCGGTCAGCAGCTTGCCGGTCGGCTCGGCCTGGGATCTGCGCTCGATCGTCACGCCGCTGATCCAGCCGCCTTCAGCTGCACTGGCTCGCGCGCTGCACTCGCTCGAGCCTGGCGAGCGCTGGCTGGTCGCGCCGCGCGTCGATCCCGACAACCCGCGCCTGGTCAGTCCGGGGGTGAAGCTCGACGTGGCCGCCGGCAGCTTCACGCACACTACCGAGCTGTTCGGGCCGGTGTTGGCGATGCTGCGCGCGAACGACCTCGACCACGCGCTCGAGCTGGCCAACGCCACGCCCTACGGGCTGACTGCCGGCTTGTTCTCGCTCGACGAGCGAGAACAGTTTCGCTGGGCCGAGCGCATGCAGGCCGGGAACCTCTACATCAACCGCGGCACCACGGGCGCGATCGTTCGGCGACAGCCGTTCGGTGGCTGCAAGGCTTCGAGCTTTGGGCCGGGCGCGAAGGCCGGCGGCCCGAACTACGTGCTGCAGCTCTCCAGGGTCTCGGACGGGGAAACGGAGCCGCCCGACAGCGCGCCGGTGGCCGCCGCGGCCCAGCTGTTGGGCCACGTTCGTCGGCGCCTGCCGCCCGCCGATCAGACCCGCCTGGCGCGCGCCGCCTGCATCTACGCGCGCGCCCACGCCGAGCACTTCGCGCACGCTCACGACCCGAGCGCCCTACCCGGCGAGCGCAACCAGTTTCGCTACCGGCCCTGCAGCGCGCTGCTGTTGCGTGCCGCCGCGGACGCGTCGCTCGGCGATGCGGTGCTCGCCTGCGTGGCGGGGCTGACCGCGGGCGCGAAGCTCACGCTCAGCATGCACCCGCAATTCGCTGGTGAGCTCGCGTGGCTCACGACGCTGCCGCTGCTCGCGTGCGTGGTCGAGGACGAACCCGCCGCGGCCGCGCGCGTCGCGCAGTTCGAGCGCGTGCGCCAGCTCGGGAGCGCCGAGTCGATGCTGCTATCGGCTGCGGAGGAGAATGGCGTGTACGTGGCACGCGAGCCGCTGCTCGCGGCTGGCCGGGTCGAGCTCTTGCACTACGTGCGCGAGCAGAGCCTGTCGGTCGTGACGCATCGCTACGGCAGCCTGCACGCCGACACGCTCTGCCCGTTCGACGGCTGATCACTCGCCCTGCCAGGTCACCTCGACGTGGTCGTAGCCCAGCGAACGGACCAGCACCGTCAGCGTGTGCGCCGCGCTCTCTCGCGCGCGTTGCAGGATCCCGGCCGCGAGCGCCGCGTCGCGGATCTCGTCCTCGGCGTGGCGGCGCGCGACCGACTCGAGCTCCACCGTGCGCTTGGCCAGCAGATCGGTCTGCCGCGAGTGCACGTAGGTCCGCTGGTTGTCCAGTCGCACGCTGAGCAGCTCCGGCTGCGGAAGCCGCAGCCGTGCGCGGCGGGCCTCCGGCTGAATCTCGACGTCGCCATCGCGCAACCTGGCCAGATCGACCCCCGCCACGACGTCGCCTGCCGCGGCCAGCAGGATCGCATCATCGGCCTGGATCAAGCCGAACAGGTGCGCCTGGCGCTCCTTGAGATCGATCAACTTCTCCATGTGGAACGACACGCTCTCGAGGCGGGCGAGCTGGCGCACCGCCGTGATCACGCTGGTGGTGTCGCGGTATTCGCGGGTGGTCTCGGACGCGCGAGGGATGCGCGGGATGCTGCGCTGGATCAAGATGCCCGTTGCAGCCCCGACTGCGAGCAGTACGACTGCCGAGGCGAACAGCTGCAGGCGCGAACGCGGCATACCCTGCGATCGTATCACCTAGAGCCGTTCGTGACGCAGGCCGGCATCGGTCGAGATGCCGACCGCGAGCGGCTTGAGCATCAAGAGGCCCTCGCGATCGAACAGGCGTCCTGCCACCCAGGCCATGCGCGGTGGGCGGTCGGCGTCGGGCGCCGGCTGACACACCTCGAGGAAGCGCGCGAGCATGCCCGAGTCGTCGTCGATGCCGAGCGGCAGCGGTGGCCCGCGATCGAGCAGCAGCGCAGGGGCGGCGGCGAGCTCGAGCGCCTTGGGCAAGACCAGCGCGAAAGGCTCGGAGAGCGCGCCGTGTTGCGACAAGCCACTGCGGTAGGCGGCCTCGAGCGCCTCGGAGTCGCGCTGTGCCCAGGCAGAGAGCAGGTCCCAGCTGGCGCGATCGATGCTCGGCGTGGTGGTGTACTGCAGCAGGTGCATGCGGCGCGGTGTGCAGCCGAGCTCGACCTCCGCGAACCCGACACCGATCAGCCGCGGGCACGAACCGATCGACACCAGCTGGGCGCGGCGTGCACGCTCCTCGCGGAACACCTCGCCCGAGTTGAGATCGATCAGGTAGCGGCGCTCGATCTGCTGGCGCTCGGTGCCGTTCAGCCACTCGCGCGCGACCTCGAGCAACAAGCGGTCGCTGAGCTTGTCGAGACCGAACGGATGCGTGTCGCCGAGCCAGCTCGAGAGTCGTTCCTGGGCGGCGCGATCGGGTGTCGCGACGCGCAGATCCTCGGCGACCGCGCCGGCCGCGACCAGGGCGTGGGCGATCAGCGACACGTCGCGCTGCGCGATCGCGTCGTGCACGCGGCCGATCCAGCGCGCGACACCCAGCGGCAG
>DATEOF010000346.1:0-3181 GCA_035274465.1 Polyangiales bacterium | reverse complement strand
CGGCCGGCACTGCCGCGACGCCGCCAGGAGCTGCAGACGCGGCTGCCGCGACGACCACGGCCGGAGTGACCAGCAACACGGCGGTCAAAGACGCCCCCGTGGACGCTGGGACCTACGGCGTGCGGCTGCGCGATCTCGAGCAGCGAATCAACGAGCTGAAGGAGCAGATCTTCCGCTCCAAGGCCCGGCTCTCCTTGCTGGCCGAGACCGTGCTTCAAGGCGTGGTCGCCGGCAGCCAGGCTCGCATCGTCCACGAGAACAAGATGGGCAGCTCGTACAAGCTGGTGAAGGTGCTCTACGCGCTCGACGGCGCGCCCATCTTCAATAAGGCGGACGAGGAGGGCAGCCTGGGGGACCGCGAAGAGTTCGACATCTATAACGGCAGCATCGTGCCGGGTGAGCACACGCTCACGGTCAAGCTCGAATACCGCGGCCACGGCTACGGCATCTTCTCGTATCTGAAGGGCTACCGGTTCAAGGTCAGCAGCAGCCACACCTTTACGGCCCCCGAAGGCAAAGCTGCCACACTGCGCGTCGTGGGCTACGAGAAGGGTGGGCCCAGCGCACCCCTCGAGGACCGCCCCGCGATCCGTTACATCGAGCGTGTCGCGGCCACGGTCGAGCCTCAAGCGGCCCTGACCGGAGCGGGAGGCGCGTGATGGAGCCGCGGTCTTCGCGGCTCCGGGGGATGGTTTCGACGTTCGTGGTGCTGGCGAGCGTCGGCGTGCGCGCGCACGCGCAGGACGTCGACGCGGCCAACCGCGACCTGACGGAAGTAGAGAGTGTGGCGACCAGCCTGCGGAACACGCAGCTGCGCGGCACGGGGACGCGGAGCCCGACCTACGTCGAAGAGCGTTTGACCGACGGTGAGTTGTTCTATCGCCTGCAGGACTACGTTCGCGCCAGCATCATCTTCACCGACATCGTCGAGCACTACCCGCAGCACAGCGCCTATCCGGACGCCGTGTTTCTGCTGGGCGAGTCGCTGTTTCAGGCGAAGGACTACCTGGGCGCGCGCGCGAAGTACCGCTTGGTCCTCGACCACTCGGACGCGCCGGGCTTCCGGCCGCACTTGCAGCGCTCGCTCGGTCGCCTGATCGAGATCGCGATCCACATCCAGAACTTCGATGGCATCGAGGTTTACTTCGAGCGTCTGGCGCGCTTGCCGCCGAGCGAGGTCGAGGCCGCGACGGCATACTTCCGTGCCAAGTATCTCTACAGCGTCGCGGTGCCGGGCGACACGATGAGCGCGGAGGACTCGAAGGTCCCCGAGCTCGACGCGAACAAGCTCGACCAAGCGCGCGTGGCCTTCGAGGCCGTGAACGCCAACAGCCCGTACTACGCGCAGGCGCGCTACTTCGTCGGCGTCATCTACACGCTGCGCGGCCAGTTCAACCAGGCGATCGAAGCCTTCAACAAGGTGGCCCAGGTGAAGGCCACCACCGACCAGCAACGCGACGTGGTCGAGTTGGCCATCCTGGGCTCCGGTCGCCTGTACTACGAGACCAACCAGCTCGACCGCGCGATCGCGAGTTATCAGTCGTTACCGCGCTCGTCGCGGCGCTTCGACACCGCGCTGTACGAGACCGCCTGGACGTACATCCGCCAGGGCGACTCGACCCAGGCGGAGCGCTCGCTCGAGGTGTTGAGCGTCGCATCGCCGGACAGCAAGTACATCCCGGACGCCAAGCTGCTGCGCGGCAACCTCTTGCTGCGTGATGGCCAGTACCAGCTCGCGACCAGCGTGTTCACCGAGGTGACGAAGGAGTTCCAGCCGGTGCGCGAGGACCTGGATCACATGGTCGCGCAGCACGACGATCCGCAGGCTTATTTCAAGGGTCTGGTGCAACAGAACCTCGAAAACTTCGACGCGCAGGCGTTCCTGCCTCCGCTGGCATTGCGCTGGGCCACCGTCGACAGCGACATGCAGCGCGCGCTGGATGCCGTCGCGGACCTGAGTCAAGCGCGGCGGCTGACCAAGGAGACCACGAGCGTCGTGGACCGCTTGCAGAGCGCGCTGCGCTCGCCCAACCCGGTCAACATCTTCCCCGACCTGCGCCACCAGCGCGAGGGGACGGTCGCGCTGCGCAACCGCCTGACGCGCGTTCGCACGCAGCTAATCACCGCGGACGAGGCGTCGGGGCGCGGCGGCCCGGAGCTGACTGCGACACGTACGCGCAGGCTCGAGGTCGAGCGCGCGCTGGCCGGACTGCCGGTCAAGGACACGGACTTCGAGAAGCGCAACGCCAACGTCGACACGGGCTTCGTCGGGCTCAACAAGCAGCTGAGCGGCCTCGAGGTGCAACTGCTCGGGATGGAGGCGCAGATCACTGCGACCGAGCGCTTCATCGGCGACACGATGCGTGATCCCGCCCAGGTCGCCGGCGTGCAGGCCTACCGTGCCGAGCTGTCCACGCAGCAGAAAGCCATCGCGGACTATCGCGAGCAGCTGGAGCGCATCAAGTTCGAGGTCGAGGCTGGGCGGATTCAGGTCGGCGTGGGTGACAGCACGTACATCCGCGACGACCAATTGCGCGCCGAGCACGCGCAGCTGGTCGCGGAAGAGCGCCGCCTGATCGGCAGCACGGGGCGCACCGACGGCATGTACCAGCGCATCGACGCGGCCGAGTCCACGATCGCCGAGCACGATGCGGCCATCGACAAGGTGGTCGCCGAGCGCAGCGCCGAGATGCAGAAGGTCCTGGACGAAGAGGGCGGCAAGCTCGCAGGCTACCGCCAGCGGCTGACCGAGCTCGACGGCGAGACCGAAGACGTCGTGGGCGGCATCACCTACGCGAACTTCCGCAAGGTGCAGAACCGCTTCTACGACCTGGTCCTCAAGGCGGACGTCGGCATCGTCGATGTCGGCTGGGCCGAGCGCGAAGAGCATCGCACGCGCATCGACATGTTGACGCGCGAGCGCAACCGCGCGCTGCAGGCGCTGGACGAAGAGTTCAACGAGATCACCGACGAGCGAGGCAAACAATGAGCCCTCGGTTCGGCGCGCGCGCACGCGTGCTGGCAGGCATGTCGTGCTTGATGGTCGCTTCCGCCGCGCAGGCGCAGCAGTCGGGGCTCAAGCCCGCAGCTGCGACGCCCGCGCAGCCCACAGCGGCACAACCCGCGGCACAGCCGGCGGCGCAACCGGCGGCACAACCCGCCGGGCAACCCGCGGCACCGG